>CAWADS010000017.1:0-35168 GCA_963780785.1 Candidatus Acidiferrales bacterium | reverse complement strand
GCCGCAACCTTCTACCGCAAGGCCGGCTTTCACATTTTGCCGCGAAAAGTTCTGCTGATGGAAGTTCGCCCCGAGGCCGTTGCCCGCGCCCACCGCGCTACCGCAGGTAAGCGTCGGTAATATACTGCTGCACCATGCGCTGAGTGTTGAAGAACGATCCATTGATCGCAATGGCGTGCCGCATCACCTCAAGGTAACGGCTGCGTTCCTCGTAAAACATCGGCAAGATCACGCTCTCGAATTTTGTGTACAGGCTTTCGGCGTCCACCACGTTGTCCACCGGACTCTCCGGCCCGGGATCGCCGCGATGCGGTTCCCCGATCGACCATCCGGTCACGCCTTCGATGCAGCCCTCCACCCACCAGCCATCCAAAATGCTCAAACTCGGCACGCCATTCACCGCCGCTTTCATCCCGCTCGTGCCGGAAGCTTCCATCGGATACTGCGGCGTGTTCAGCCACAGATCGCCGCCCGAGGTGAGATACCCGCCCAGCTCGAGGTTGTAGTCGTCGAGGAAAACGATACCTAACCGCCTTCTTCAGGGCCTTCTTCGCCTTGAAGATCTGCTTGATGATCTCTTTTCCGCCGGCGTCCCGCGGGTGCGCTTTGCCCGCATAAACGATCTGGAATGGCCCGACATTTTTCGCGATTTGCCGCAACCGGTCCAGATCTTTCAGGATCAGGTCCGCGCGCTTGTAGCCCGTGGCCCGGCGCGCAAATCCAATCGTGAACGCTTCGGGATCGAGCTTCAGTCCCGTTTTTTTGCGCACGGCTTCCAATAAACTGTGTTTGGCCAGCAAATGCGCCGCCCAAACCTCTTCCGGCGGCAAGCCCAAGGCTCCGCGCAGGCTGTAATTGTCTTCGCGCCAGGAAGCGATATACCGGTCGAACAGATCCTGGAAAGCCGGCGAAGTCCACGTCGCCGCGTGTACCCCATTCGTGATCGCTTCGATGGGCACGTTCGGAAACATCTTCCGGGAAACTTCTCCGTGCAGCTTCGCCACGCCGTTCACGTAATTGCTCAGGCTCAGCGCCAGGTACGTCATGCTCACCGAAGCGCCCCGCTGCGCCGCTTCCTTCCAGTCCGGATAAGTCTGCTCTGCCTGCAGGATGCTCTTGATCAAATCCACGGAGGACGCGTCTTTCACGTCAATGAAACGCACCTGGTCCGGCAGCAGCCGGGAGAGATACTCCGCCGGAAATTTGTCGTGCCCCGGCCGGGACCGGCGTGTGCGTCGTGAACACGCACTTGCTGCGCACCCGCTCGATGTCTTCGCCCTTGATGGCCGTGCGTCCGGCCCGCTTTGTCTCCTCCTCCAGCAATTCCATGGTGAGCAGCGCCGCGTGGCCCTCGTTCATGTGGTAGCGCATCAATTCGGTGTGCCCCAGTGCGCGCAGCATGCGCACGCCGCCGATCCCCAGCAGCACCTCCTGCGACAGCCGGTAGTACGGATCGCCGCCGTAGAGCGCCCCCGTCAGCTCGCGGTCCCGCGTGTCGTTCTCCTGAAGATCCGCATCCAGAAAGTAGACCGGCACCTCATATCCGCGCACCCCTTTCACCATGTACCGCCAGGCCCGCAGTTCCACTCGCCGGTTCTCCAGCGTAACGCCGATGCGCGGCTCCTCCTCCTTCAGGAACTTCTCCACTTCCCATTCCACCGGTTCTTCCGTCTGGGCGCCGTCTTCTCCCAACCTTGCCGGAAATAGCCCTTGCGGTAGAGCAGCGAAACCGCCACCATCGGCAAACGTATATCCGCTGCCGCGCGGATGGTGTCTCCCGCCAGCACGCCCAGGCCGCCGCTGTAGCTGGGCATGGCGTTTTCCAGCGCAATCTCCATGGAAAAATAGGCTACAAATCGCTTAGGTGGGTAAATCAATTGGCCATCTTTCCCGGTCTCCGTCCGCTGCGGCGCTCAAGCCGCCATTATAGGTGTCGCCTCTTGATGATAGGACCCTCTATTCTCCGGGAACAGCGTCCAACAGGCAAGGGAACCTCTCGCATTTGTGTTCCCGTTAAGTTTCTGGCCTTCCTCTCCGTATTCGTCCGTCATATTCTTCCGCCATGTCCTCGGTCCTCACGGGACGTCGCGTTGTCGAATCAACCGCAGCCTGGTCAAACCTTACCCCGCCACGCTCTTTGGCGATTTCGGCCCCGATGTCCGCAACCTTGAGCGCCCCCGGTGTGGGCGCCCTGCCTTCTGCGGGCCGCCCCAGCCTCAAGTAATCAGACGGCTAATAGCAAGAGGGCCAGCACCAATGGTTTTGTATTGCATTTCTGATTAATGTATTATATGAGGAGTGTATCGTTTTAATGCTGCGTGCCCCCCAGCCCCAGCGCATCACCACGATTCTATGTTTACCTGGAGGGCTGGCCCATGAGGTACGATCCCCTGGCCGAAGAGAACGTTGCCCATCGAAACTTCAACCTCTGCCCACACTGCATTCGTCATGGTGAACAAGGTCTCCTCTGCCGCATGTGCGAATCCATGCCCATGATCTCCCGCTCCGATGGCAAGACCTTTCATGTTCTGCTTGCCGACCGCCCCCTGGCCTACCCCCAGGAACGCCAATCCCGATGCTCCCGGTGGCGTCTCGGTCTGCTTCTGGTACTGTCTCGCTGCTACCGGCTCCACCACTCACGCCGCGGTCGTCATCTTGCCCCAAGCGCGCCTGGACCAGCCCGTCCTTTTCCGCGTGATCGATTCCGTCGCCGATCTCCTCGCCGAGGAACTCCTTCACAGCAATCATTTGGCCAGCCTCTACCGGTTCTCCGGCAACGCTCTCCGATCGCTCGCTCACTAATCTGTCGGCCGCCGCCCCCGAATCCTGATCGGCACACCGCATCAATCGCGACACGGATCCCGTCGGCAAATCTACGCTGGAGGAGTGCTGTCGCCGGTACGGCTATGGCTGATTTGCGGCCGCTTGCTGCTTGGCTAGGTTGACCTTGGATTCCATGGCGAGGTGCGCAATGGTTACACCGGCAAGCTCCTGGACGAAAGCAGACTGCGCCTTCTGCCAAACGGGATGGACACCGCACCACGACTTTCGCTCGCACCCTGGCCCACTTCCCAGGCAGACATTCATTTGCGTCGGTCCTTCGATCGCTTCCACCACGTCCAGAAGCGTGACTTCCTGGCCGGGCACTCTCAGGGAGAATCCTCCACGCGTTCCGCGATGCGAGGACACCATACCGGCATGCACGAGCCGCTGCACCACCTTGGATAGAAAACTCCCCCGGACCCCCGTGCTCTCAATCAGTTCGTTCAATTGCACCTTGTCGCCTGGGGCCAGACTGGCGAGTTCTAGCATGATTCGAACTGCATAATCCGTTGCGCGAGTTACCTGCATAGAGTTCTGGACTTCCTGAGTCCAATTATCCATCTATCTGAATCCACCACCCTCTTCTCCGCAGTGACGCGCAACATGCTCTCGCGTGATGTATGTCACTCGCTCCATCCCTTTACCCATCCTGCTTGCTATCCTGCCACTGCGGCCCTCAGGTCCCGGAGTGTGCCGCCCGCCCACTTCGCAACAACCCGCCATCTTTCCAAAGCCCTGCTGGACCCCTCACCGCAGTCCAGTACGGTTCAGTATCGCAACGATCTTCTGAATTGTCTTTGGCTGGCCTTTGCGGGAACCACCGGGTGGCTCGCATGGCCGCAACCGATCCTCATCGGTCCGTCGCTCCATCGAAGTCACTCGTCTTTCCCAATGGAAGTGCACCGCCGCACCGCGCCGTGGACAGCCCCCAAAGTCGGGTTTTGAGCCGGGTAGCGCACAGAACGGCCCGCAGTCTCTTGTGAGTGAAACGTCAGATAAGGCTGACGCCTTGAAAAGGAGTGGTGAACCGGGCAGGACTCGAACCTGCAACCCGCTGTCACCAGTCCAAATGCTAAGTGATTGATTCGTTTGGCTTGTTCTCGCGTCGTAGTACCCGATTTTCTCTCATGATCGTCGCTTAATGTTTCCTTACTGTTCCCTCGCGACTAACCCGGTGGTGGGAAACTCGCCTACGTCACGATTCAGAGCTGTCTCGTTTTGGCCCGATGGTTTCATTCCGATCTCCTCGCATCAATAGGTTGCGAGCGATATTAGCAGCGCCTCGGGGTCCGAAGAGAAGTTGAGTCGCCAGTAAAGCGGCTTCAGGCACCTGAAAGAGCGCACACTCCCCGATGAGTCTTGTTGGCGCCTGCCGCAGCAGCTCTCGGGCGGGCGCAACTTATGGAAAGCGGTAAAGCACAACCCGCAAGATCGTGGCCGGATGAAGCACCAGGATCTCTCCCTGCGCATCGTCATCGCCTTCGATCCAACGCGTAACTTCCCACTTTCCGTCGACGAACCTGCCTTCCTGCACAACGCCGAGTCCCACGTTGGAAGGCCCGGGAGTATTCGCCGTAAAGTCGACGCGCATGCCGCCTCCGCCGAAATAAAACTCATCGGGACCGGTGGCAATGACGACTGTAGCTGCTTCTAGCGGCGGCTCCGCCGGCTCTGTTCCAGTCGCTTGCCTCGGAGCAAACGACACCACTTCTCCTTTGGCTTGCGGGGGAAGGCCCCTGATCCGGCCTGTATATGTAAACGCCAGGGTGTAATTGCCCAGTTTGACCTGCCTTGGTGGGTCTCCCGGGATCATCCGCACCGCGGTCATGGTGTCACTCCCCTGGTGCACAAGAATCATCGGCGCCAACTGGGAGAGCATTTGATAGGTTGCCGCGAGTTCCGGGGGAATCGGTCTTCCTCCGTCAATGCCAAACGGAGAAAAACCGATCGCATTGTACTTGCCGACTGACATGATTACGTTGGACGCAGCGGTGCCCGTCTCTGGAATGAAAAGCGCGTTCCCGTTCCTGCTGAATCTTTCGCAAACTTCGTCGAAGTACGGCAGATAGAGATCCGGCGCGAGGATATCCACGTCCGGAGCTCCGGCCCGCCAGACGTCATGCACCTGAGGCAGAGGACCACCGCTCGGATACGTCCCCGGCCAGGCATGATTCGGCTGCTGGAGCCAGCCGTTCACGAACATAGGAATGTCATAGCTTGCCTTTCCCGCCTGGACCACCTTCTCGACGTAACGCGCATAGTTCCATGCCATGAATATCTCATCCGAAGGCCAGTGCAGTTCCTTCCAGCTGATTTCATGTTCATACGCGCTCATCGGCGGGCTCGTCGTCTGAATCGGGATCTTCACATCAATCGGCTTGCCGGGACCGAAAACCTGTTCCCAGCTTCCGGATTTTCTATAGCCATTCGCCGCCCAGACCGCCCGGAACTCGGAAATGAGCGTGTCCTTGTGCGATTGCAGGTAATTCATCAGCGCCGCAGGCACCGGCCCGGCAAACGCGCGGTTCGCCGCCGGAGATCGATCTCGCGAATCCCGCAGGACGCCCACTTCGTTCTCTACCTGCATCATCACCACGGTGTGTTGCGTGCCATCGACATCCTTGATATGCCGCATCAATGCCCCAAACGCGTAAGCGTCCGCATCCCGCGTGGCGTCGCCAAATGGGCTGAGAAGTTCGATGGGACCCGAGATCGAAACGGTGCTGCCATTGTCGATCTGAATGCGCGGAAAGCGAGTGTAGTCCTTCTTCACCCAGTACGGCGCAAAACTGGATGTGCCATTCTTCCAGCTAGCGAACCAGAGAAAAACGATGTGCAGATTGTTCTCTCTGGCCTTGGCGATGACTCCATCCACCTGGGTGTAATTGAACTTCCCCTCTTCGGGCTCGAACTGCGCCCAGGAAATACCCACGAGCACGGTGTTCAGGTTGTCGGCGACAACCTTTGGCCAGATGGGTTCCATCATGGGGAGACTGGTCGCTGCGTTGTTGGTGAGTTCTCCCGCGAGAGCCAGAAAGGGCTTGCCATCCACGATCAATTGGGTGGCAGTACCCTGTTTCTGCAAATGCGGCGCGCCGGCAGCGGTTTGTGCCTTGGCCGAGATCGCCAGCCCAGCGGCACACACCAACAAAGCTAACGCGGAAATTGCATTCATTTTCATTCGCATATTTCGCTCCAGTTTGATACTTCGACACAGAAAGACGTCATGCGTGCCGCCTCCTGTTCGCCTTCATCCTGCCGATGTTGTCTCGGCTGCTGACTCGGCGGTCGGCAAGAGAACAGAGACTCTTTCCATCGATCTAATAGATGCCAAGCGTTACGCGCAGCACCACGGGTTCCGAAGAGAAGTCGAGTCCCCAGTCCGTCTCGTCGCCATTCCAGATGCGGATGGGCTTGAAGACGCCATTCTCGTAGAGCCCCTCCTCGACACGCAGGAACTGCCGGTGCTGCCATTTACCGTCGATCAGGGCCGAGGGATTCTGCTGGGTTCCCTCCACGATATGCTGGGACTTGCGTTGCTGCTCGGTGCCGGCCGGGCGGAAGTCGACACGGCAAAAGAATCCGGCCACCAAGAAACTGGTTGTCTTTGAGCTGGGCGACCAGAGCGCGCCCCGCGGGCTTCGGATTTCCCGCGCCACGATTGTTGCGGGCCGCTCCAAAAGAAACGATCGCGTTCCAGGATCCGAACGGCAGGGTCCGGGTAACCTTGCCCTGCTCTTCGGCCACGGCCTGGAGCTTGCCTTCAAAATTGAGCCGGGCAATCTCCCGCTGCATTGGGCCGACCAACCGGTAATTCATTGCCCAGGGTGTCAGGAACTCCTCTGGCGGCCTGGAAGCATCCGCGTGATTCAAGGAGCGATCGGCCGCTCTGTGGGTGTAATCCAATCCGAATGGGGCGAAGCCAATGGTCTGAAGTCCAAGCGCGGAGAAGAAGAAGCGGGCCTTGTCCGCGCCACCGGTCTCTGGCACAAACAGGGCATTGTCGTCGCGGTGATACAGCTCCAAAACTTTCAGATACGCGGCGTCATCGTCCTGGTAATCGTCTGGCGCCAGAATATCCAGGGCTGGCGCCGCGACTTTCCAGATATTGAGCACATTGTCCGTGGGGCCACCGCTCTCATAGTTGCCGGGAGCGCCCGGCAGGCCGGGAGGGCCGGGATTGAACGGGTCGCGCAAGGCCGCGTTGGCGTACATGGGCAGGGGATAAACGGCCTTTCCCGCGGCGGCGACTTGTCCGATATATTTCGCAACCGACCAGGCGTGGAAGTATTCGTCCGCGTCGGGACCAAAGGCTTGCTGCCAGTTAGGAGGCGGAGAAGCGGTCTTCACGTGCATTGCGCTGAGGAGTTCTGTGGGAACAGGCGCCTCAAAGAGCTTCTGCGCGGCCGGGGAGAAATCGCGGACGCTGCCCCAGGAGCCGGCTTCATTCTCCACCTGAACCATGATTACGGTACGCTGCGGATCGGTTTCCTTGAGGTGCCGCATGAAAGCGGTGAAGGCACTTTTGTCCGCATCGAGAGACGCGGCGGAGTGGGGTGAAGGCGAGTCTACCGTCTCCCCATTCCTGTCGACCATGTGCGGATACCGGGCGGGGTCCAGCTTCATCCATTCGGGCGTGTAGTGCTGGCTGCCGTTCTTCCATGTGCCGAACCAGAGCAGTACGAGGTGAACCTGATGCTGGCGAGCCTCGGTCAGGAGCGTGTCGATCATCGTGTAGTCGTACTGTTTGGGTTGGGGTTCGAACTGCTCCCAATAAATTGGCATTTCAACCGTATTGACGTTCAGGTATTCCATGGCGGGCCATACCTTTGGAAGCGCGGACGGCCACGAGCTGGAGTTATGCACTTGCGCGCCGAGCATCAGATAGGGCGCATCGTCCACAAACAGGGCGAAGCGCCCGTCCTTTTTCACCACACGGGGAAGCGGACGCTCCTCGACCTGGGCGTGGAGCGAAGCGGCGACGAGGGTGACCGCAAGAGCCGCTAGAACGACAGAAGTCAGTTTCATCCTTAATCACGCCCTCTCTGTGTCGGGCGCCGTCATGCTCTAGCGCTTGACCACTTCGACCACGGCGCTGTCCGGCCCCGTCCAAGCTTCCGCGCCATCATGTGTAAACTTGCCCGCGGCTGTCATCCCAGCGTAAGTGAGTGATGGAGCCCGCACCCTTTTCGTACGCATAGGTTGTGCCGTCGTCGGAGAAGAGCGTGAAGCTCGCATCCGCGCCGGGATAGACACGGACCCGTTCGATGGCCTGCGCTTGGTGAGTGCTCTCGACGGGCGCGCCCAGTGGAATGATGGAACCCGCCCGTACAAAGAGTGGGAGGGTGTCGATCGGCGCGGCCACGGTGATGGTTTGGCCGCCCTTTACCCGCTCGCTGGTCCAGTAGTTGTACCAGTCCGCACCGGCTGGCAGATAAACTTGGCGGCGGGTCGCGCCCTGTTCGGTGACGGGAGCCACAAGGAAAGCCGGGCCGAACATGTACTCATCGCGCAGGTCGGCGACCTTGGGATCGTTGGGGAAATCCAGTGGAAGCGCACGCAGGAACGGTGCGCCAGTGAGCCAGGTCTGGTACCCGAGCGAGTAAATGTACGGCATCAGCCGGTAGCGCAAGCGAAGGTAGTTCTCCAGAATCGGTTCGGCCTGGCTGCCGTAGGACCAGACTTCGTTGGCGGGCCGGCTGCCGTGAGCGCGGAAGATGGGCAGAAAAGCCGCGTACTCGAACCACCGAGTGTAAAGCTCCGGATAATCATCGTAGCCACCCACGTTGGCGCGGGCGTCCGATGGGTCCAGCAGCGGCGCGTGGGCCGGGTGGTGCTCCTCGGGAAGATACTGCCATCCGCCGGTGTCATTCGACCAATAGGTCAGCCCCGACGCGGCAAAATCCAGACCAGTAGGAATCTGGCGCTTGAACGTGTCCCAAGTGGGATAAATGTCCGAAGACCAGAAGATGGTGCCGTTGCGCTGCGCACCGAGGTAGGCGTCGCGCGACAGGATCAGCGCCCGCCGCTCCGGCTCGTCCTTGCGGAATCCATTGTAAAGAGCTGCCGTGTGAAAGAGTGGATAGACGTTGAAGAACTGGGTACCGGGGCCAATGTGAAGGTAGGCGCCGTTGGGAGGCAGGTCGGGTTCGGTTTCGTCGGCCCAGAGTGAGTCGAAGCCTTTGCTGAGGATGTTGTCGCGGATAGTCTTCCAATACCATGCGGCGGCATCGGGGTTGGTAGTGTCAATGTCGGACCCCGCGCGGTCATAAGGCAGCCCGTCGATGGGCGTACCGTCCGCAAGATGAATCAGCCAGCCCTTCTGACGCAGTTCGTCATAGTAGCGGTCCCCAAGCACAAACCGCGGCCAAACGCTGATCATGGTTTCAAAGCCCATGTCGTGGAGTTGCTTGTTCATCGCTGATGGGTCAGGCCAGAATTTGGGGTCCAGGTCCATCTGCCCCATCTTGGTGTAGTAAAACCAGTCCACTACCATTACGTCGGCCGGAAGATGGCGATTGCGATAGCCCTGGGCAACGTCCAGTACTTCCTTCTGGCTCGCGTAGCGCTGTTTGCATTGGATGTAGCCGTAAGCGGCCTTGGGCAGCATAGGCGTGGGTCCGGTGAGCAGCCGGTAGCCCGCGTAGATCTCGTCAGCTGTGGATCCGGCAATCACGAAGAACGAGACGCGATCACCCGCCTGGGAGGTCCAGCGGGTCTGCTCGTTGAAGCCCGGCTCGATGGTCGTCTTCGAGGGGTTGTCCCACAACAGCCCGTAGCCCTTGTTGGTCACCAGGAACGGGACGCAGAAGCTGGGGGCGGCCGGAGCCGTGTAATCTGCCCAGCAACGAACCGGATGGCCGCGATGATCGAGGAAGCCCTCGTGGTTCTGGCCCAGGCCGTAATAGTGCTCGTCGTCCGGCGAGGCAAACGTCGCGCCCACCTCGTAGAACTCCGGATCGCTGGGACGCCGGTCGCGGGCCAGGTCGGCCGTGCCATCCTTGTGGTTGGGCACGGACTGGGACCAGCCGGTCAGTTCCAGCAGCATCTTTCCGTCGGCTGTACGAAACGTGATGTGCGTGCCGGGAGCGGAACCGTTGAAATACTTGCTGATATCGATCTGCGTTTGGACTGGCGGCTTGCTGGGAGGAAGATCCCGGTCCACGGTGGCCACCATGCGGGCCGACCGATAAATATCCGCCAGCGCCGTCTGGCTGGCGCTCCAGCCTGCGGCTGCGGGCGCGGCCACCAAGCCGTACCCCGGCGGGGCCAGCGCCGACTCGCGCTTCAGACTCAGCGTTATACGCAGAATGTTGGGAGCATAAGGCTCAAGAACAATGGTCTGGCCTTCGCGCGCGAGGGTAGCTTGTGCCTCTTGAGCACGTAGCACCACACCAAACAGGAGGCTTGCAGCCAAAGAGATAAGTATGCTGCTCCGGCGAACGGATGAGCTCATTTTGGGACCTTTTTGTGACAGTAGTCAGCCCACACACCGAGCTGCGGAAGAGGCTGCAAGAGACATCACGCAAACGATCCTCCCGGCACACATTCCTGTCAAGTTGCGAGAGGATGAAGAGAAGTGATGGATCGGGTAAGGTTAAGCGAACGACAGCCGCGATCCATCACTTCTCCCCGGGGTGAAACTCGCTTAGAAGGTAGCGCGCAGGTGCAGTTGGAAACTGCGCGCAGGCAACTGATTCGTCGCTTGTCCAAACGAACCAGAGGATAGATCCCCATTCACTCCGGTGAGGTTGGTGCGGTTGAACAGGTTAAAGACCTCGCCTCTCGCCTCCAGTTTCAACTTCTCTCCCCAGAACCAGGGAGCCGAGAAGCTTTTCGCAAAGGTGAAGTCAACGTTGTTATACCCCTCATTGTCGTAAGTATTTCGGCCGAGGTCCCCTTCCACTCCCAGAGCTGGCACCGGAAATGCGGATGCAGGAAACAGCCCGTTCAGGTAGTTACTCTTTTTCTGACCGCTCGGGTGCGCGCCGAAACTGGGTACGTTCGGCAGATCCCAGTTGGCTCCATCCGCGTTGTAGTCGCCTCCGGCATTGCCGACGATTGTGCTGCCGGCTGGGCATCCACCATTTACAGGCGTTACTGCACCTGAGCAAATCGGCGCAAAACCCGCGCTGGTGTAGACGGAGAAGGGCAAGCCCGATTGGAGTATCCATATGCCGCTGAACTGCCAGCCGCCCAGAAGATTTCTCTTCCAGGCAGAGTCGTAGTGGCTCGGAGTCAGCCAAGTGCCAGCGAACGAGAATTGCTGCCGGATGTCAAAGTCGGATCGGCCACGCTGGAACGACAAATCGCCGTTCTGGATGATTGGACCATCCTGAGACGCTTGGTATGTGATTGCTCCACCACTCAATGAAGCCGACGTGCTCAGAGTATCCAGCGCCTTCCCATAGGTGTAGATGGCGCGGAAGGTCACCCCGTGGGAGAGACGCTGCGTTAGCGTTGCATTGCCGTAGTTGCCTATGGAATTGCCTTCGGAGGTAGCGTACTTAATTCCGCTAAAGTATGGATTGAGGCGGTCCAAGCTCCCGTTGTTTGCGATCAAGTCCCCGGAATAGCGGTTCAGGTCCTGGTTGAATATCGGCAGGTGATGGGCTGCTGTCGCAGAATAGTTCAACTCAAAAAGGAGGTCTCTTTGCAATTGATGCTGCACGCTCAAGGTCCAAGCCAGAACCTGAGTCATTTTGTACTGGGGAAAGTATCCACCGAGAGCCGCTCTGGAAAGAGCACCATTGATGTAGAGAGCGCCAGTCGTCGGATCAATGGTGGCATTGTTCGTGGGCAGCACAGGGCAGCTGATAGTAAAACCCTGTGGAGGCTGACAAACCTGGAAATCTATCACATCCCCTGACCGCACGTCCTGGCCCGGGAAGTAGAAGTTCGGCAGGTTGCCTGCCTGGTTGTCCGTAATGTGCAGGTACGGAGGTTGATCAGAGAACATGCCAAAGCCGCCTCGCACTGCGGTCTTGCCCGTTCCGAAAACATCGTAGGCAAACCCTATGCGTGGGGTTATGCCCCACACATTGTGGTCCAGCACATTATCATTTGGCCTTAGCCCGACGATGCCGCCCGCGATCTGATCATTCAGGGTTGAACCCGCTCCCAAGGTAAAATTAGTCAATGGCGGACTAAGTATGGAGAACAGATTCGTCATCATGTCGTACCGGAGACCCAGATTCAAGGTGAGTCTCGGCATGACCTTCCAGTCGTCCTGGACAAAGAGTCCCGTGAAGAGTTCACGGTATTGCCGCTCATAGGGCGCTTCCTGGTGCGTTATAAGGCTGACCGGAGTACCCGATGCCGTGAGTGCTTCGTCCTGGACAAAGTCGGTCAAACTGTTGAAGTTGTACGTGGGGCGGTCGAACGCACCACCTTGTGCATCGTTCTCGCGGATATTCAACTGCTCAAACCCAAACTTGAGCGTGTGCGTTTTCACGGTTGCGGTCATGACATCGCGCCAGCCCACGGTCGTCTGGGTGAAATTCCCAGGTCCCCAGTTTCCGAATCCCTGTAATCCAGTTACGTTGACATTCGGTATTTGGAACGCAGGGCTGGCCCCGTTCTGGCCATAGGGGCGAATGATATTCGCGCCTGCTTCATTCAGGAGGCGCGAGGAGAATGTGTGGGTCCAATCTACGTTGACAAATTGCGAATGGTTTGTGCCTGGCGCGTTGAACGCAGGCCGCGCATTTACGCTTACCGAAGTGTCGTAGGTTCGAATCGCATCCACGTAGATGCGGTCCTTCTTGCCCAGATAGTAGTCAACCCGGAAACTCCACTGGTATCCGTTCTTTTGGGCGACGTTCGTGTAGTCCACAACGCCGATAGCATCCAAACTGAGCGGGATGCCCACCGGCAACGGGAAGAAACTGGTACCGGCTAGATCGGCTACTGTCTTCACGCCGGGAGTGCTAGCGGTTGCGTAGGCCACGGGAGGAGCCAGCGTAATGGCCTGATATGCCACCGTGTTAGGCTCATTGGCCTTAACCCAATTATAGAAATCCTGCGTCTCAACCGGGGCCGAGCCGGAGGTGGTTTGATTGGAGCGAAGCACGTCAATGGCGGCAAACCAGAACAGCTTGTTCTTGATAACCGGCCCGCCCATCGCGCCGCTGATCTCGTTGCGCTTGGACGCCGGAAGCGTCAGTGGATTGAATTTCGTGCGCGCAGTCAGCGTATTATTCGTGAAATAGTAGTCGATGCTTCCATGGTACTGATTGGAGCCTGAAATGGTAAAAACGTCGACTGTCGCGCCGCCATTTCTTCCTTTTTGGGCATCGAAATCGTTCGTTTTGACCTCCATGGTTTGCACGATCGCGGGATTCGGAGAGATGGAAGTGCCGCCGCCGCGGGACGGCGTATTGGTCTGCGCGCCATCGATCTGGTATCCATTCTGCTCCTGGCGCAGCCCGGCGGCATTGATGTTAATGGCATACTCATTGGTGTAGTTGTCCCCTGATGTGACTCCAGTTCCGGTGATTCCGGGCGTAAGAGCCGTCAGGCCGTAGACGTTCTGGCCCGTGAGGGGCGTTTCCTGCAGGATGGTTTCCGGAACGATTGATCCAGTCACCGCCGAAACCAGATCGACTGATACCTCTGAAGCGGAGACAGTGACCTCGGTGGATGTTGTTGCAACCTCCAACACCGGGGCAATCGTTTGAATCACCCCGACCTCAACGTTCAGGTCCTTCTGCTCCCAAGTTTTGAAACCGCTGACCTGAATCTGCACCTTGTAGATGGATGAGGCGATGCTGTCGATACGGAAATAGCCTGCGTCGCTGGTTGTGACAGTTCTTTCGACTCCGAGTCGCGTGTCCGTAATGGTGACCTTGGCTCCCGCGATGAGAGCGCCGGATTGATCCTTTACCGTGCCATCAATTCCGCTCAAAAATTGCGCAAATGCCGATGATCCTCCCAAAGTCAACAGGAGGACTATCAGAACTGAGATTCTTGCCACATATTTCATGCCAGTCATGGAGACTCCTTTGAGGATCTCGCGAGCGTTATTTCCGGCACCACGATAAACCTTCCCCCACTCTCCTGGAAAAGTCATAGGCTTCCGCGAATCAAGTTGGTGACACGTCAAAACTCTGGCGCGCAAGGATGAACCGCCCCCGATTAGGATGAAGTTAGGCTAGGCAGTGAGAAAGGACAAGTAATGTACAGTGTCTTACAGTAACGGGATGCTCAATTCCTCGTGTCTTGGCGCCTGTGCCAGCGATCCTAAAGAATCAAATAGAGGGCCTAATTCTCGCCGTATGAAAAGGAAGCAAGCTGTTCACTACAAACAACTTGGACTGAGCACATGGCTTCGTTGGCGGGCAGCTTCCCGGAGACGCGCCTCTTGACAAGCGTTCGCCCGAGCTTATAATGCGGCTCTCTCGGGGAGGCGCGATTCAGTAAACGCTTTTGAACGCCAGCCGGTCGCGGCGATCAAGGAATCTTCCCACTATATTTTTCTGTATTAGGGAAGGGGCTTGAGGCGCGGTTCTAGGTTTTCCAAACGATCCGGCGGAGCGTGTCAGTATTGCCACGTTCGATGCGTGCAGTTGTTCGAATCTTGCCAGTGGATGCCCCGGGTGATTGCGCCTATACTACGCGCAATAGGGGCGGTGGGAGATCGATGAAGGCATCTGGCGAATCAACGGACAATCAGGCTGCATCTTCCCACCCCCTTCCCTTGGAAGACGAGAAGAAGCAACAGATTCTCCACGAGCTTGACAACATTTTGGAGAGCCGCTTCTTCCGAAGCGCCGGGCGTTCCAAGCAATTCCTCACGTATGTCGTCCAGCACAAGCTAAACGGGCCTTCTGAGCCGCTGAAAGAGCGCACGATAGGAGTTGAAGTCTTCGAGCGCCGCCACGACTACGCCACCGGAGACGATCCGGTGGTTCGAGTCCAGGCTGGAGAGGTGCGCCGAAGACTCGAACAGTACTATCAAGCCCCGCCGACTGAGCCGTTAGTACACATCGAGCTTCCCATCGGCTCATACTCTCCAGTGTTCCGGGATCCTCGGGCGGTAGCACCCGCGCACACCGCCCCCTTTCTTCCCGCTTCGCCGGAACCGGGAGGTCACCTCAAGAAGCACCGCAGAATGTATTTGGCAATTACAGCAGTGTGTTTAGCTCTGGCGATAGTTTCAGGAATTGCGTTTCTAGCTTTTCGCCACCCAGCAAGCCAAAAGTCAGCCTTGGACCAGTTCTGGAAACCCGTCTTTGCGACGCCACAAGCGGTGCTGATCTGCCTACCCGCAGCTGTGGACTATGGAGTTGGGCGTGGAGACGCACACGCTGCCGTAGCGCTCTCTGCTCTCCTCGGCAAGATAGGCAAGCCCAGCCAGGTGCGCATGGGCGCGAATTACTCATTCGAGGATCTCAGGAACTCCCCGGCGGTCATGGTGGGCGCCTTCAATAACAAGTGGACGATGCAGATCACCTCGAGTTTGCGCTTCGCGTTTATTCTGCAGGATGGGCGATACCTGATCCGAGAGCAGGCCGATGGCAGCCGAGTCTGGATAGAGCATCGGGGTAGCGCGGGGGAAGTGCTCGACGACACTGCAATTGTCGCCCGCTTGCTGGACTCAAAGACCGGGCAGTTCACTGTCATTGTGGCGGGCATTGGAGAACGAGGCACGCAAGCGGCGGGTGAGTTTGTCTCAAATCCGGAATTTCTGGAACAGGGTCTTCGAAGCCTTCCCGCGGGATGGCAGACCAAGAATCTAGAAATCGTCCTACAGACTACCGTGACGGATACAATTCCAGGCCCGCCCCGCGTCGTGGCAGCTTACTCCTGGTAGAGGACCCGCCATAGGAACCTGTGCACGGGTTCCTGATTGCGCAGCAACAGCACGCCGCGGCGGTACTGACAATTCTCGACCCAATGCTTGCCGAAGTGAGGCGCATGCACTGCGTTCAAGCACGGTAGTGTCTTGAGTTTCCCGCACTTTTGATGAGTGCTAGGGACTCGTGGTGCAAGGCTCCCACAAGGGGGAGCCGTAAGAATTTACGGCCACGTTTATGCCGCTGCGCTTTCTTCAGCCATGCGGTTCATAGCCTATGGTTCCACGTACCCCACTTCGTTCCGGCTGCGTGGGGCAGTCTTGCCGCCATCATCCGCGCCGAGTTGCCATCGGGAGTATCATGATGCGAGTAATTTTCATGAGGTTTTGACTGGAACAATGCAAACAGGACGCCGCAAATTCATTCACCTTTCTTTGGCAGCGTTTGCTGGAACCCTCTCGCGAAGATGTGCTGCCCAAGGCATGGGAGGCCGGACCACAGCCGCTCAGAAGAAGCCCACGGGATCCGGCCGCCCGTTTGACGCTTATTTTACTGACGTTGCGGCCTCGGCGGGATTGATTGCGCCGGTGATTTATGGAGGTGCAGACCACAAGGAGTACATCATCGAAGCGAATGGATGCGGATGTGCGTTCCTTGACTACGACAACGACGGCTGGATCGATATCTTCCTCCTCAGCGGAACCCGGCTAGACGGCGCTCCTGCCGGAGCATCCAATCGGCTATATAAGAACAATCGGGATGGGACATTCACTGATGTGACCAAGCAAGCGGGGCTTGAGGCGGTTGGCTGGGCTAACGCCGTATGCGTCGGTGACTACAACAACGATGGCTACGAGGATCTGTTTTGTACCTACTTCGGCCAGAACAAGCTTTACCGCAACCTGGGAAACGGCACGTTCAAAGATGTCACCAAAGAAGCCGGCCTGGTGGATTCCGACGTACGATGGGGTGCGGGATGCTCCTTCCTCGACTACAACCGGGATGGTCACCTGGATCTGTTCGTCTCCAATTACCTGCAATTCGATTTTGAGCACGTTCCAAGGCCGGGAGCTAATGTCAACTGCAATTGGAAGGGTATTCCGGTCAACTGCGGCCCGAAGGGTCTTCCTTTCGGCCAGCATTCCCTTTACAGAAACAACGGAGATGGGACCTTTACCGATGTCAGCATGGAGTCTGGTCTTGCGAAGCCGTGGCCCAGTTATGGAATGACCGTCGTCTCGGCCGACTTCAATGAGGACGGCTGGCCCGACATCTATGTTGCTTGTGACTCCACCCCGAGCCTCCTATTCATCAATCAACACGACGGCACATTCAAAGAGGAGGGGATTGAGCGTGGTGTGGCCCTAAGCAATGACGGGGGAGAAGAAGCCGGAATGGGAATAGCTATCGGCGACTACGATCTGGACGGCCATCTGGATATTTTCAAAACGCACTTTATCGATGACACCGACGTGCTGTACCACAACGATGGCACGGGCACTTTTGACGACTGGACTTTGAGGACAAAACTCGGTGTGGAGACCCGCTACGCCAGTTGGGGAGCGGGGATTTTCGATCTGGACAACGATGGCTGGCCGGACATTTTTTTTGTAACGGGAAGCGTGTACCCCGAGGTCGAGAAACAACTTCCGCAAAATCCCAATAAATCTCCGCGCATCCTCTTCCGAAACCTGGGTAACGGAACCTTTGAAGAGATTGCCGACGCCGGTCCGGGTGTTACCACGCCGCACTCCAGCCGCGGTTGCGTATTCGGCGATTTCGACAACGACGGCGATCTGGATATTCTGATCCTGAACATGAACGAGCCTCCTTCCCTGCTGCGAAACGACTTGAAAGGAGTACATCACTGGCTGAAACTGAAGCTTCTCGGCACAAAATCAAACCGCAGCGCAATTGGCGCCCGGGTGTTGGCCCGGTACTCGGGCCGGACCCAGGCTCAGGCGATCCTGAGCCAGTCGAGTTTTTATTCCTGTAACGACTCTCGTCTTCACTTTGGCCTTGGCCAGGCAACGACTGCAGATCTGGTGATCTACTGGCCGAGTGGGCTGACGGAAAAATACCCGGCTGTCAAATGTGATCAGCTCATTACAATTCGGGAAGCCCACGGTATCATTCCCAGTATGGGTTGGGCGCGCTCGTAGAAACTCTGTCTCTGAGGCGCCCTTTTCCACGGATGTAGTGTGTTCAACTGGCAGGCGTCCAGAATTCTCCCAGGGCTCGTCGCAAGATCGGGAGCAAGGCGCCTGTTACCGAACGCCTATGCTCTTCATATCGTTCACGCATGGAGATTGACGGTTCTATGTTTCTTGCCAGACGCGTGGCGCTTCTTATCTTGGGAGCAGCACTGGTTGCTCAAGGGCAAACCACCAAGGTGTCTATTGCGTCGATAGAATCGTTGATTCGTTCTCATGAGTATGACCAGGCGTTGCAGCTTGCCAAATCCGCCTTGCATGAGACGCCCAACGACTTCCGACTCTGGACCTTGGAAGGGATTGTGCTTTCGATCAAGGGCAGCAACCAGGATGCGCTAATCGCCTTTGACAAGGCACTGAGCCTGTCTCCAAATTACCTCGCGGCTCTCAAGGGCAAAGTGCAGCTCCTCAATCAGACACAGGACAAGCGCGCCATCCCGCTGCTCGAAAAGATATTGAAAGCGGACCCAAAAGATGAGACGGCGCACGAGATGCTTGCGATCCTTCAAGGAAAACAGGGAAACTGCCAGGCGGCGGTCGCCCATTTTGTTCTGAGTGCGGAAGTGATCGGAAACCATCCTTCTTCACTGGAAGTATACGGTTATTGCCTCCAGCAGACAAAACAGCCTCAGAAAGCGATCCCCGTATTTGAGCAGCTTGCTGCCTTGCTTCCGCAGCAGACTTATCCAAAATACGATCTCGCGGTTTTGCTGCTCGAAACCAAGCAGCATGACGCCGCCCTGAAAGTGCTGGAGCCTTTACTCGCCGCGGACATGTCAGACCCGGATCTCTTGAGCCTCGCATCGGAGGCGTATGAGGCTGCAGCGGATACTCCCAAGGCGGTATCTCTTCTACGCCAGGCGGTTGTTCTGAGTCCTGATACTCCGAGTTATTACAGTGCTTTTGCTCTGCTGTCTCTGGATCACGAGTCCTTTCAAGTAGGGATCGATATGATCAACGCTGGAATGCAGCGCATTCCAGGCGATCCGTCCTTGTATATCTCCCGCGGGTTGCTTTATGCGCAACTCGCGCAATACGACGAGGCGGAAGCAGACTTCGAGACAGCCGAGCGCCTGGATTCGGCGCAGAGTCTGAGCTCCTATGCCATGGATCTTGCGGAACTCGAGAAAAATAATCCCGACAAGGCACTATCCGAGGTGCGTTCGCAGTTGAAGGCTCACCCAGACAGCGCGTTACATCACTACCTGCTCGCCAAACTGCTTGAAAAGAGTGCCTCCGGTATGCCAGGCAAAGCATCGAGTGAGGCAATCAGCTCTGCACTGACTGCCGTAAAGCTAAAGCCGGATTTTGTGGAAGCGAGGGATCTTCTTGCAAGCATGTATTTCGCCTCCGGCCAGTATCGCCTGGCCATCGAACAATCCGAGCTTGCCCTGCACTACGCCCCCGCTGATCAGAGCGCGATGTACCACCTCATTATGGCTCTGCGCCATTCCGGGCAGAGTGGAGATCGCGAAAAAATTCAGGCGCTGGTAAAGCGCCTCTCCGAATCACAGCAGGCCTCACGGCAGAAGGATACCGACAGGAAGCGATTCAAGCTCGTAGAACAACAACCTGTGCCTCTGAAGTAAAAGCAACGCTCTCAATGTTTGTACGAGCACCGCGGCCCAGTGGCCACGCCGGAGGTCAGTCGGTTGTGGATGTTTTTTTGCGCACCTCATTCCTTGTCAGTTGCGAGTGCCGAAAACTCATTGGTCCCTTCTCATCCTCTTCGGACTCATAGCCGGCGGCATGACTGCGGCCAGCTTGTCGGCGTTAAGCCCTCCAACGATAATGCGGACACATGGAGGCTAACAAGAAGGAAGAACGTTCGGAAAGCCGGCGACGGAGACAATGACGAGAGCTCCTGAGAAAGGCCATTTTCGGAGGAATTCGCGCGTCATTATTGGACTTCATTTTTCACATGCCTGGTAAACGCTTATCGGTAAAGTGGGTACTGGAACGGCAGAAGTCTTGTTTCGCTGGATAATCCGTCAGAACTGGGCCTAGTTCCATACAGTCGCTGTCTTTCGCTTTTCTCAACCACTGTCCTTTGTGCTCTCGGTAATCTCTATTTCTTTATTCTCTTTGAAGCGGGCGGGGGGTGGCCACTCCCGGGTCGCGTCGATTCTGGGCGAGAAGCTGGTACCATGACGAACTTGTCCGGTAAGGCGACTCTCCAGGAACTTGTTGATAAGTCCTTTCAAATCAAGAAATCGTCCCAGACAAGTTCCTGGCACTAGCGACGCGTCAAAGACGCAGTCGATGCTAACCAGGACTTGAGCGCGTATTTCGTACCAGAAAAGTACCATTTGATTATCATACCTGGTTGTTGATGGGGCTGACGGCAGGATTACTTATTGACTGGCGTTCCCCTTTGGAGTAATAGGGTGCCATTGACCTCCCCGGAAGTAACACTTCCCGACGGGGTCGGCGGTTACTTCCTTTCAGGCCAACATCGCCTCTCCGAGGAGCAACTCCTCTGTCCGGAATGCGGCACCCTCTGAGGCGCATAGGTTTCATTACAAGCCAGCTGAATCAAGCAACGGGTTGCGGAAAGAAATAATCCGACATGGACGTTCAAGGGAAGTGATCGGAGAGAGTTTTCATTCAACGAGTTTATATCCTGCCGCTCCTTGAGGAGGATGCGATGAACACGAAACGAGAAGCAGTCAGGAAGTTGCACTGGGTCGCGCTGTCTTTGTTGTGGCTGTTGGGCGCCGTGCGGGGGCAGGCCCAGGTGCCATTGATAAATCAGCCGCTGGTTCCGGCGGCCGCTGTGGCCGGCGGGCCGGGGTTCACCCTGACAGTGAACGGGGCACGGCTTTCGTTATCCGGGTGGTGGTGTACTGGAACGGGACCGCTTTGACTACGACCTTTGTTAACGCGACCAACTGACGGCAACAGTTGCCCAGTGCAGACATCGCCACGCCGGGCACGGCCTGGGTCACCGTATTCCAGCGGTCGCGTACATCTCGAACGTGGCCTATTTTGAGATCACCAACCCCACCACGTCGGTGTCCTTCAGAGGCACCGAACTCCCTGTGGGCAAGTCCGCCCAATCGTACTCGGTCGCGGTGGGAGACTTCAATGGCGACGGCACGCTGGACTTGGTGGTGGCGAATCTTTAACAGCACTAACGTGAGCGTGCTGCTTGGGCAACGGCGACGGCACCTTCCAGCCGGCGACGAGCTACGCGGTAGGCACGCTACCCCGATCGGTCGCGGTGGTGACTTCAATGGGGACGGCAAGCTGGACTTTGGTGGTGGCGAACTATGGCAGCAACAACGTGAGCATCTCTGGGCAACGGCGACGGCACCTTTCAATCGCCGCTGACCTACGCGGCTAGGCACCAATCCCTACGTCGGTCGCGGTGGGAGACTTCAATGGCGACGGCAAGCTGGACTTGGTGGTGGCGAACTATGGCAGCAACAACGTGAGCGTGCTGCTGGGCAACGGTGACGGTACTTTTCAACGCGGCGGTGAACTACGCGGTGGGCACTGGCCCTGGCTCAGTTGCGGTCGGGGACTTCAATGGCGACGGCAAGCTGGACTTGGCGGTGGCGAACTATGGACAGCAACAACGTGAGCGTTCTGCTGGGCAACGGCGACGGCACCTTTCAATCGGCGGCGAACTTACGCGGCAGGCACCTGGCCCTAGCTCAGTTGCGGTGGGAGACTTCAATGGCGACGGCAAGCTGGACTTGGCGGTGGCGAACTATGGCAGCAACAACGTGAGCCGTCCTGCTGGGCAATGGCGACGGCACCTTCCAGGCGGCAGTGAACTACGCGGCAGCAGCCGATCCCATCTCGGTTGCGGTGGGGGACTTCAATGGCGACGGCAAGCTGGACTTGGCAGTGGCAGTCCACTCGGCATGGCCCCACCTCAAACAACGTGGGCGTGCTGCTGGGCAATGGCGACGGCACCTTCCAGCCGGCCGGTGGACTACACGGCAGGCAGCATCTCCCTACTCGATTGCGGCGGGGGACTTTGATGGCGACGGGAGAATGGATTTGGCAGTCGCCAACGCGGTTCGACAGCGTTTCCAGTTTGCTGCAATCGGCTCCCACCGGTGGTGCTGCGCAACTGGTTGGGGGTAACACCTTCACCGGCAATCAGACCGTGAACGGCGCGGTCACGGCGACGTCCTTCGTGGGCGACGGCTCCGGCCTTACTGGGGTCAACGCGGCGACGGCAACCAACGCCACGAATGCGGCTGAGTTGGGAGGGGTCGCGGCGGCCAAATATGCGCGCCTGGACATCAGCAATAGCTTCACTGGCAACCAGAGTATAGCCGGCAACATGGGGATCGGAACAACCACGCCGGCCTTTGCGTTAGATGTCGTCGGCCACAACGCCGGGCTGCGGCTGAGCGGCACAGGCACGCATCAGGTGACGGTAACGGGAGCGACCAGCGGTCGGCTCGGCCAGGATGCCGGCGGATTTTTCTTCGCCTCAGACACCAAGGGCAAGCACGTGCGCTTCCTGACCAATAACGGAACGCTGAACGAATGGATGCGCGTCACCAGCGCAGGTAACGTCGGCATCGGCACGATGACCCCGGCAGCAAAGCTGGACGTGGCGGGGGGCATTAACTCCAGCGGCGGAGACGTTTCGACGACGACGGCGGGGCGGGGTCTGATTGTGAAAAGTCCTGACGGCACGAAGTGCGCACGGATCGGCATCAACAATAACGGCGCGATTGTGGCAACGAGTGTAACTTGCCCCTAAGAACGACGTGCTCCGAAGCGTTCTCCGGCGCTATCGGATGTGGGAAGCAATCGCGGCAGACGTGGACTTTCTGAAAGAAAGCCCGTCGCCGGGCCGGGCACTCACCGCAGAGGAAGAAACCCGCTTGCTCGACGCGGCCTCGAAGAGCCGTTGCCGGAGCCTCTACCCCGTCATCATGCTGGCAATCAACACCGGGATGCGTGCGAGCGAGATTCGCGGCCTCACCTGGGGACAGGTGGACTTCTTCGCAAGCACGCTCACCGTGGGCAAATCCAAGACGGCGGCAGGCACACCGGGCGCATTATCCCGCTAAATCCCCACGCTGTGGCCGTCCTAACGCATTGGCGCGGCCTTTTCCTGGGAGCCGAGGCCGAGCACTACGTTTTCCCGCACGAGAAGTACGGGCTTGCTGG
Source organism: Candidatus Acidiferrales bacterium (assembly GCA_963780785.1). Lineage (GTDB taxonomy): Bacteria > Acidobacteriota > Terriglobia > Acidiferrales > UBA7541 > Acidiferrum. Next base: position 12,193 of record CAWADS010000017.1, on the reverse strand, counting down.
AAACGACCGGAAACTGTGCGCCCACGAGATTATCCCCACGGAGCCGATGCACCGCTGGAAGGTGGCCTGGGAGAGCGCACGCAAGGCCGCAAAGGTATCCTGCCGCTTCCACGATCTGCGCCACACGTTCATTTCGCGGCTGGCCGAGTCTCAGGCTTCGCACTCAACTGTTATGGCCCTCGCCGGGCACGTCTCTCGCGCCATGATGGAACGCTACTCGCACATCCGCATGGAAGCAAAACGCAAGGCCGTGGACACCCTCAGTGGGAGGGATTTTGAGCCGGGTGTGGCACAAAATTGGGCACAGTTTGTGGTGAGTGATAAGTCAGAAGAGGCTAACTCATTGAAAAAGATGGTGAACCGGGCAGGACTCGAACCTGCAACCCGCTGATTAAGAGTCAGCTGCTCTACCACTTGAGCTACCGGTCCACGGGCAACTCTTTATTTTACACGCTCGCTAATTTCTTGTCGAACGCCCCGCCCAGCGCGTCCCACCGCAACCGCTTCGCCGCACCCTCGCCATTCCCTTCACTTCGCCCGCAACACCGCCGCCAAATCTCGCGCCACTTGCCGCGCCCGCTCCAAATCCTGCGGTTCAAACGAAATTGCGGACACCCGCGGGTGCCCGCCTCCACCGTACTGTTCCGCCAGCGACGCCAGATTTTGGTCCGCTGTCGCCTGGTTCCACGGATTCGTTCCCAGCGACACCTTCGCCCGCACCGGCGACGCGCTCACGCTCACCGAATACACGCCCTCCGGATGCAGCAGATACGGAATAAATTTGTTGTACCCTTCCAGGTCCAGGTCGCTCACATCGAAATAGATCACGCCGTCCTGCGATTCGCAGCGTTCCCGCAACACTTCGATGGACTTCCGGTGCCGCTCCAGCAGCGGTCCCAGGAACTTCGCCACCATCGGCAGCTTCACCATCTCCGCCAGCGGCCGGTACGCCAACTCCTTGATGATCCGCGCGGGAATGCCGTCTTCCGGAGCCGCCTCGATCACCAGCGCCAGTTGCGTCGCCGGCTCCGCCATCCCCGTCGCCGATTGCGCCGATGGAAATTGCGCCCCGTCAATAATGTCTCCCCAGTGAATCAAATCCGTCAGCGGCTTGGTGTCAAACCCGAATTTCTCTTTCGTGACCGTTGCGATCAGCTTGGTGCATGACTTGTACTCCGGGTCGTAGTACATGTTCTTGCCGGGGTGGCTCCGGAAATACTCGGCATCCGCCACGGTCAGAAACGCGCTCTGGTGATGGTCAAACCACCACGTCACCCTCGGCGAATTCGAGTACTTGAAATCTACGATGACGTTCTGATCTCCGTCGAACAACCCCTCTTCCCAGGGATGCTTGGCCCTATGCGTCATTCCCGTGAACTGGAAATCCGCCTTCCCGTCAATACGTTCCCGGTAAAAACGGTAAAACACCGCCGCCGAAGCGGTCCCGTCAAAGCAGCGATCGTGAAAGCACAGTCGGACTTTGGTCATAGCGAACGAACTTATCTCCCCTCTCCACGGTCGCCGCCGCAAGAAGAAACAAAGCCCTTTAACATGTACGCGTCATCGCGGAAAGTCAAGTGCAAAGGCCGCTTGGTACTGGGTCAGTTTGAATTTCTTTCACGTTGACGCCCTTTCTCTTCAAGAACAAATCCAGTATCTGTAGTTCTAAATTTGAATGAAAAACGTTCATCCACCCACTCTCCGAGGAGACGAATATCAACCCTAAACCTGTCTCCAATCAATAAGTGTTCGTCACACCGAAAGAATGGATGATCGTAATTATCATTGTTCCAGGCAAAATATTTTCTAGTCTGCGCATCACGGTAAGCAATATCCAGATCGTGCTTCTGGCCAATACCGAACGTGGTAGCCAACAAGTGGCTCTTGGATTTCAATGGATTTACCGCAGAGGGCTGGTCACTATCTGACCATCTTCCGTCCATGGAGAACAAATAGTTATTGTCTGAGTCACGGTGATAGGTGATTGTCGCCCGCACATCGTTGGCTTTTGCGGATGGGTATGGTCCCTGCGGTTCATTCACGAATCGGACCAACAAAAAAGGCACTGGACCTTGTTGCACGTTGTTATAAGTCTGAAAAACATTAGGGAGAATATGAATTGCATCGGGGCCGCTCAATGTAATCCTTGGTTTTGCCTTTTCTATTTCTTCGAGTCGCTTATTTTTCTTGGCCCATGCGATGAAGGCACCCACCCAGAAAAGAGGCACGGAAACAACAAGTAGCGTAAAAGCTGTGACAGACTTGTCGTGACTATGCTCCCAAAATGCGATGACGAATAGAACGAGGGCTGTAATCTCGGAAGTCAAACCCCACCCTCCCGAGTCTCGGACGAATTCTGCAAGTCTACGCATACGGCTGGTCTATTATAACCTTGCGGCTCATCAAACTGACCCAGTGCCGGCCGCTTGTATTTCCGGCCCTCCTCGTCCTCGACACCTCTGATTTGGGAATTCGGGCTCAACTGCCGGATGAGGCGTTCACCGCGTACGAACGGTTCTTGGCCACTCCCGCCCGCAAGGTGAACCGGATGTTGAAATACGATGCAGCAGTCACGACCTTCTGCAGTTCCACGTCTTCCGTGTACCGCTGCTTCGGGATTCGCCGCGCCAGTATTGCAAACTCCAGGGGCTCCCGCCGGAAGGGGTACGGCGCCAGCGTGAACTCATTCTTCCCTGCCTTGCGTATTTCCCAATCCACTTCCGCGCCCTCGTCATTCACGGGCACACCTTCAATGATCGTCTCGTCCGCGCCGCCCAGGCAGAAAAACAGAGACAGCCGGTCCAACGCGTCCAGCCGCTGCGAGTTCGCTTTGATCAGTCTTTCTTCCGTGAACGGCTTTGTCGCCGGATTATTCCGCAGGTCCACCTTCAGCCGCAATACCTGCAGCCGCAAACGTTGCACAAAATCATTGGCGTGGTGTTGCTCCTGGCTTTTCACGTACTTCGCCGAATACCCCGGCATGGTCGCCTTCGCCCGGTCGTACAATCCCGTGCAATGCGCCGCCACCAGCAGCCCCGCGTATAAATCCGCTTTCACCGCGCGCTCAATGCCCCGCTGGTACAGCGTAACGTGCTCTTCCGTCGGTACCGTCATGAAGCTGTACGGCGTAAACGTCTTCGGATCGACCCCCGGCGCCAGTTCCCATTCCTGCCAGCCGTTATCGTGTTCCGCCGCGGCCAGGCAAAACGATGCGAACGGCTCCGGCCGCGTGAATGTCTCGTTGCCCCATTCCCGCGCGAAAAAGCCGCTCAGGAACGCGTGATCCGTTTGCCGGATCACCACCATCGGGTCGTCTTGCTGCAGAATCATCGCCCTGTCCTTCACCCACTCCACTCGGCTCGGGTGCCCACATTATCCGCCTCTGCATCAGCGGATTCCACCACAACCCGCATCCCCCTCGCGTCTGGCCAAGACCCACGCAATCCAAGTATCATCAGTAGTACCGGTGCGGGAGTGGCGGAACTGGCAGACGCGCAAGACTTAGGATCTTGTGGCCGAAAGGTCGTGGAGGTTCAACTCCTCTCTCCCGCACCAGCTTTCTTCTCAAGAATCCCGCGATCCCTGTTGAAAGCACTTCCATCTTCAGTCTGCTTTCTGCTTTCTGCTTTCTGCTTTCTGTCTCTTCCCCTCTTGCTTCCTCTCCTCTGTCTGCACGAAAATGAAGCCCGCACTTTTTACCTTCACACACGGAGTCCTTCATCATGCACGAACGCAGCGTCCGCGACGTCCTCAATCTCTACAATCCGACCGATCCCCTCGAGAAGGCCTCCACCATCCCCGCGCCCTGGTATTTCGACCCGCGAATCGCCCAGCTCGAACGCGATTCCGTCTTCGCCTCCAACTGGCAAGTCGTTGGCCGCCTCGATCAGGTGAAAGATCCTGGCCAATTCTTCACCATCGACATCAACAACGAACCTCTCCTCGTCGTCCGCGGCGATGACGCCAAACTCCGCGCCTTCTACAACGTTTGCCGCCATCACGCCGCCGCCGTCGTCCCTGAGGAAAAAGGTTGCGCGAAACAGTTTCGCTGCCCCTATCACGGCTGGACCTACGGCAACGACGGCGCCCTCAAGGGCATGGTGGAATTCGAAGGCGTCTGCAATTTCAACCGCGCCGATAACGGCCTCGTTCCCGTGCGCCTCGACGTCTGGGAAAACTTCCTCTTCGTCAATCTCGACGGCAAGGCCGCGCCCCTCCAGGAATTCCTCGGCAAAGTCCCCGCGCTCGCCGCTCCGCTGAAGCTCACCGAAAAGCTGCACTACTTCGATCGCCGCATCTACACCCTCAACTGCAACTGGAAAGTTTACGTGGACAACTACCTCGATGGTGGCTATCACGTGCCCCACGCCCACAAGGGCCTCAGCAGCGTCGTCCAATACACCAAGTACACCATCCAGAATTTCGAGCGTGCGTGCCTCCAGTCCACCCCCCTCGATTCCTCCGGCGCTCTCGATTCTTCCATCGGCTCCACGCGTCAGGGTCATGCTTTCTATCTTTGGGTCTACCCGAACTTCATGATCAACGCCTATTCCGGCGTGATGGACACCAATCTCGTTCTCCCTCTCGGAGTCGACAAGTGCGCCGTCATTTTTGATTATTATTTTGCGGACATCAGCCCCGCCGCCCGCAACACCATCGCGAAAGCATTGCCGTCAGCGAAAAAGTTCAAGATGAAGACATGGCCATCTGCGATTCCGTCCAGCGCGGCCTCGCCTCCCGCGCCTATGTGGCCGGCCGCTCTCTCCGTCCGCCGCGAAGCCGGCGAGCATCTTTTCCATCGTCTCCTCCACGCGGACCTGATGCGGGCAATTCACAGCCAAGCCACCGCGGGCTGAGTGGCGGGTTCAGGGGTAAAAGAGTGTAAGAGTGAAAGAGTATAAGAGTAAAAGAGTGGTAACATACGACTTTGAATCACACTTTGAACGCAGCAAAGTCCTTCGAAGATCTTCACATTTTCCTGGAGGCGCGGCGCTTGACGGCCGACATCTGGAAAATCACTCGGACTCGCCCTTTCTCAGCCGATAGAGTGCTGGTCAATCAGATTCGCAGGGCGGCGCTGTCCATCGTTTCCAACATCGCGGAAGGGTTTGAGCGAGGGTCACGCGCGGAATTCGGCCGCTTCCTGAAAATCGCAAAAGGTTCCTGCGGGGAGGTACGTGCTCAAATGCAGGTCGCCATGGACCAAAACTACATTTCAAAGCAAGAATGCGAGGCCTTCTGCTCAGTCGCGAAACGCATCAGCGCAGGCCTCTCCAACCTGGCGCAATACCTAAAACAATCCCCCAAGAAACCAACCCCAAGTTCACTCGAACCCTCCTGAGGGCTTGCACTTTTTCACTTTTATACACTTATACTCTTATACTTTTACACTTCTTCACTCTTCCTCTTTCATTCAAAAATCACAGTCTTGTTGTTGTACAACAGAATCCTGTTTTCGATGTGCCAGCGCACCGCGCGCGACAGCACCACCTTCTCCAAGTCCCGCCCCTTCTCCACTAAATCTTCCAGCCCATCACGGTGGGAAATGCGCGTCACGCCCTGCTCGATGATCGGCCCGTCGTCCAGCACTTCCGTAACGTAATGCGCCGTCGCCCCAATGAGCTTCACCCCGCGTTCGTACGCCTGGTGGTGCGGCTTGCTCCCCACGAACGCCGGCAGAAACGAATGGTGAATGTTGATGATCCGCTGCGGGTAGTGCGCGATGAATTCCGGCGAGAGCACCTGCATGTAGCGCGCCAGCACCAGCAGATCGATCTGGTGCGACTCCAGCAACTCCCGTTCTTGCTCCTCCACCAGTCCTTTCGTCTCCCGGGTCACGGGAAATATGTAGTAAGGGATCCCGTAGAATTCCGCCTGGCGCTGTGCGTCGGGGTGATTGCTGATCATCAGGGGGAATTCGCAAGCTAGTTCGCCGTTGCGTTGCCGGTAGAGCAGGTCCACCAGGCAATGATCGAATTTGGAAACGAAGAGCGCCACTCGTGGACGGTAGCTGCCCAGTGCAATCCGCCAGTTCATCCCAAACTTCGCGGCAATCGGCCCAAACGCCCCGGGAAAATCCTTCAACTCCAGTCGAAACCCATCCAGGTCCCATTCCACGCGCGCCAGGTAGTAGCGTTCCTCGCCCGCCTGGTGTTGCTCAAAATGCAAAATGTTGCCGTCGTAGCGGTAGATAAACTCCGCGATCGTCGCGTCCAGCCCCTTCCGGTCAGGGCACTGGACCAGAAGGATGCCACTGTTCTTCACGAGAATCCCCTCCGTCGTACCCCCATCATATATCCGCACTACTTGTAAGTGGTTTCCCTCGCGCAGCTTTGCATCCTAAGCGAAAACTTCTCGATTTAAGGGGTCAGAACTTTGGCCAGATTCTCTAGCGATCCACAATTCCGCTCGCCATTCAAACAACGCAGCAGACTGTCATCAGAGGGGCGCGCCGTTTGTTTCGTGAAGGATCTCAACCGGCACTCTGCCCACACCATCCCTGCCTACCCGCGAGAGGCTTGTCGCTCCCCTACAACTTCTTGAAAAAGTGCGCCACTTTCTTGCCGCCTTCTTCCGTGTAATGCACCGTCACCTTGGCGGTCTTGTCCGCACCCTTCCCAATGGCCTGTGCCGATTCCTTCGTATCCTTGCCCACCACGTCAAACGTATGCTCCGTGCCATCGGCCGCCTTCACCGTGACCGTCTTCCCGTCCTCGCCAACCTTGGTCACCGTCCCGTCCACGGACTTGAGCCCGTCCTTGCCCAGGCGGTCCACCTCGACCGCTGTCTTGTCCCCGCCCTTCTCCGTGTAGTGCACCGCCACTTCCGATCCTTCCTTCAACCCGTGAAACGCGTCCTTGGAGGCTGTCTCGGTGGCCTCCGCGCCATGCACGGCCGTGTCATCCACGAAATGAATCGTATGCTCCGTTCCATCCGCCGTTTTGACCACCGCCGTCTTGGCCCCGGCGTCCAGTTTCGTAATCGTGCCGTGGATCGCCGACACCACATCGTCCGTCGCCCGCACCGGCAACACCATCAATCCTGCCATCGCCACAACCGCCAGCACCGCTTTCATCGCAAATTTCATTGGGGATATCCTCCTAAAATCGCAGTGAATTGCCAAAGACTACCCAAAAATCCTAACCCAATAGCATGCCAATTGCGGTAATCGGGGTATTGGGAGCAAGATGTCCGGTAAGCCGACTTATCAGGACTTGACGGCCCATCCCTAGTCGCGTAAATACTATGTAATTATCATAACTAGCTATACCAACAGTCAGCCATGCCCTTGGATATTGACTTGACTGTCTATTCGGAGTAAGAACGTGCCATTGACCTCCCCGGAAGTAACACTTCCCGATGGGTCGGCCGGTTACTTCCTCTCAGGCCATCGTCGCCTCCCCGAAGAGCATCTCCACTGTCTCGGATGCAGCACCCCCTGAGGCGAGTCTCGGGCTCCCATTTCATTCAGGCCAGCAACTCAATCTGTGTTTATCTTCAGGAGGGTCATCATGAGGTGTATTGCTCTTTCGTTCTTGTTGCTGTTTGCCTTTTTGGCCCCGGCCGTGAGAGCGCAAGCGCCTGCTTCCGCGAGCCAAAGGGAGCTATCTCCCGTGCCAGCGGCGGCTGCCGCAGAGGTGCCTCGCCTGATCAAGTTCAGCGGGACGTTGCTGGATGACCAGAGCCGGCCGCTGGCCGGGCCGGTGGGGGTGACCTTTGCGCTTTACGCGCAGCAGAACGGCGGTGCGGCGCTGTGGATGGAGACGCACAACGTCAAGCCGGATGAAAATGGGAACTACACCATTCTGCTGGGCACCAACAGTACCGAGGGTGTGCCTGCCGAGCTGTTTGTTTCCGGGGAAGCGCGCTGGCTGGGGATTCAGGTGGGACAACAGCCGGAGCATGAAAGGACTCTGCTGGTCAGTGTGCCTTATGCCCTGAAGGCCGGCGATGCGGAAACCCTGGGAGGCAAACCGCTGTCCTCGTTCATGCTGAATGAGACACAAGCCACGAGCGGTTCGGGCACTTCGGCAGCGAGCCAGACTACGACGGAAGCCGTGACAACGCCGAAGACGGGGTCGGGCGCCAAGCCGGAGATCAGTGGTACGGGCAGCACCAACGTTGTCCCCAAGTGGATGGACACCGCGGGCACGCTGGGCAACTCCCGGATCTTCGACAACGGGACGAATGTAGGCATTGGGACCACGGCGCCGGCGGTAGCGTTAGACGTCATGGGCGGCAACAATGCTGGCCTACGGCTCAGCGGCACAGGCACGCATCAGGTGACGGTGACCGGAGCAACCAGCGGTCGGCTCGGCCAGGATGCCAACGGATTTTTCTTTGCCTCGGACACCAACGGCAAGTCGGTCCGCTTCTTGACCAATAACGGAACACTAAACGAATGGATGCGCATCACCAGCGCCGGCAACGTGGGCATCGGCACGGCAGCGCCAAGTGCACCTCTTGCCGTGGTCGGAAATACATCAACGAGTACATCAGCAGTTATCTCCTCAATCCAGAACGGCAGCGCGCCCGGAAATGGTGCAATCGCGGTCCTTGGCGAGGCTACTGCGACGACTGGCAACACGACCGGGGTCCTAGGTATCACCAACAGCCCGGACGGCATAGGCGTCAACGCCTTTGCCCTCTCGACGACCGGTCTGAGTGCAGGCGTCTTTAGTCTCAACAACAGCACTGGTGGTGTCGCAGTCATGGCTTCAGAACAGGCGACCACGGGTTACACGACAGGGGTTTGGTCGAGGGTGGACAGTGCAAACGGCATTGCGGGTTTCTTTTGGAACACTGCTGGCGGAAACATCCTGGTCGGCCAAGGAAGCTCTGGCAGTGCCTTTCGGGTGGATGGGACGGGAAAGGGTTACTTCAATGGGGGAACGCAGACTGGAGGGGCGGATTTTGCAGAGTCTGTCGACGTCTTAGGAGAGCGAGCCCACTTGGAGCCTGGCGATGTGCTGGTGGTGGATACAACTGGGAAACGCCGTTTTACGAAGTCCGGGAAGCCTTATTCAACTCGTGTAGCCGGGATCTACTCAAGCAAGCCTGGGGTTCTGGCCACGCCTCATTCCATGGACGACTCACGAGGCATCGAGGCAGAGGTTCCTATGGCAATCGTGGGCATCGTGCCATGTAAAGTCAGCGTGGAGAATGGTCCGATCCATACCGGAGATCTTCTGGTAACGTCTTCTACGCCCGGTTATGCCATGAAGGGTACGAACCGACGCCGGATGTTTGGCGCAGTTGTTGGCAAGGCGCTAGAGCCACTTGAGCAAGGAAGAGGCATCGTCCAAGTGCTCGTCATTCTGCAGTAGCGCCATTCTTGGGATAAGAGAAGCTTTAGCGGTTGAGAAGTGCTTCTGTTGCTGGCGTTCTTGGCGTGAACACTCAAGGACCGCTGTTCCGGCCTTGGTGGACGGCTACGGGCAACTGGGCACAATCTCCTCGCGAGAACCAGCACGCCCGCCCCAGCAGCGGGGCAGCGGTAAAGCTCGACAAATTGAAAACGGCGACAGGCTAGGTCCTGGTAAACGCGCTTACCGGAGATGTTGGTCCCGGTACCATTCGTATCCACATGCCATTCCGCATTGCACCACAATTGTGCAAGTGGGGCAGTTTCGCCCTCTCCTACCACCATGCCCGCTCCTCGCGTTGACCCCTGCCCCACCCTCCCCTATACTTTTACTTGGGATTTTTTTGCGGCCCGCCCTTCACCGCAGGTGGTTTCCCGAAGGTTCCCCAGACACAGCCAGTAAGTGACGGGACACTCGGGATTTGTCTTTCCCGCTGCACGGCCGGGCTGGCGCAAATCGCTTCGACGCGCAATTCACCAAGACTCTGCGCGCACTCAACAGGGAGAATCGCAATGGCGGAAGCAACTTGCCGGAGAGAACTCGAGCTGGAAATTCCGGCCGAAGAAGTAACCAAGCAAACCGAAAAGGTCGCCAAGGATCTGGCGCGCGTCGCTCGTATCCCCGGCTTCCGTCCCGGCAAGGCCCCTCTCGCGCTCATCAAAAAGCGCTTCGCCGAAGACATCAAGGGGGAAGTCCTGCAAACCCTCGTGCCCGAGCGCGTCGAAAAGGCCGTCGCCGAAGAAAAGCTCACGCCTGTCTCCCAGCCTCAGGTGGACAAGCTCGAATACAACGAAGGCCAGCCCGTAAAATTCCGCGCCTCGTTTGAAGTCCTGCCCGAATTCTCCCTCGGCGATTACAAAAATCTCGAAATCGAACTCCCGGAAATGACCATCACCGACGAAAGCGTCGCCAACACCCTCGCCGAAATGCAGCAGCGCGCCGCCACTTTCGTTCCCGTCGAAGGCCGCACCGTCCAGAATGGCGATTTCGTCCAGATTAAGCTTCTCGGCACGCCCGAAGGCGGCGGCGAGCCGCTGAAAGCCGAGAGCGTCCTCTGCCACGTCGGCGCCGAAGAAACCATGGAGCCCTTCAACGAAAACCTCCGCGGCGCCAGCGCCGGCGATCACAAGAATTTCGACGTCGCCTACCCCGCCGACTATCCCGACGCCAAGCTCGCCGGCAAAACTTTTCACTATTCCGTGGATGTCCTCGGCATCAAGACCAAGCAGCTCCCGGAACTGAACGATGAATTCGCCAAGGACGTCAGCGACGCCGCCTCCCTCGACGAGCTGAAAAAGAAAATCCACGAAGGTCTCGAGCACGAGCGCGACCACCGCCAGAAAGATCTCACCCGCGAAAAGATCCTCGCCGAACTCGTCAAGCTCCACGATTTCCCCGTACCCGAATCCCTCGTCGAGCATCAAATGGATGTGCGCCTGGAACGTGTCGTGCGCTCCCTGGCCCAGCAGGGCGTGGATCCCCGCGCCGTGAACGTGGACTGGGTCACCCTCCGCCGCCGTCAGGAAGACCGTGCCAAGGATGACGTCAAGGCCGAACTCGTCGTTGACCGCATCGCCACCGAGGAAAAGATCGAAGTCGGCGATGACGATCTTCACAAGGAGCTCGAGCACCTGGCCAGTCATAGTGGCGAATCCGCCGAAGTTCTTGAGGCTCGTTTGACAAAGCAGGGAGCCCTCGATAGGATGAAAGCGAAGCTGCGGAGTGACAAAACCGTCGACTGGCTGGCCCAAACTGCCAAGGTCAAGACCGTCGCCGCGGCCAGTGCCACCAGCGTCAAGTGATTTCATCCCCGCTTCTGCGAGCACACTCGTTCACATGAGAAAACACGAAGAGCCCGACTATTTCGCCACAACTCTGGTTCCCATGGTGGTCGAACAGACCAGCCGCGGCGAGCGCGCCTACGATATCTATTCCCGCCTGCTCAAGGAACACATCATCTTTATCGGCACGCCCATTGACGACCACGTCGCCAACCTGGCCACCGCCCAGATGCTGTTCCTCCAGGCCGAAGACCCGGAAAAAGACATTCAGCTCTACATCAATTCCCCGGGCGGCTCCATCACCGCCGGCTTCGCCATTTACGACACCATGCAATTCGTCAAGCCGGACGTGGTCACCACCTGCGTCGGCCAGGCCGCTTCCATCGCCGCCGTGCTCCTTGCCGGTGGCACGCCCAAGAAGCGCTTTGCCCTGCCCAACGCCCGCATCCTCATCCATCAGCCCTGGATGAGCGGCCTCGGCGGACAGGCCACCGACATCGACTTGCACGCCAAAGAGATTCTGCGCATGCGTACCACCATCAATCAGCTCCTCGCCAAGCATTCCGGCCAGCCCATCGAGCGCATCGAGAAGGACGTCGAGCGCGATTACATCATGAACCCGGAGCAGGCCAAGGAATACGGCATGATTGATGAGATCATTTACAAGCACAGGTAGCCCGGCGCAGCGTTGCTGATTGCTATCAGTACTAGAGACTTTCTCTTTCGCCCGAGGGAGAATTCGGCCTAGAATGGAATCAATGCTCCGGTGCTTCCGCCGGAGGACGAGGCCTTCACACACGTGAAAAAATACAGCCCAGACGAACCCCTGCGCTGCTCCTTTTGCCACAAGACGCAGGAGCAGGTAGAGAAGCTGATTAGTTCCCCTTCGGACTATCCGCGCGCGTACATCTGCAATGAGTGTGTGGGCGTTTGCCAGACCATCCTGGAAGACGAGAAGCGCGAACAGGCCGCCGCTCCCGCGCGCCGCCTGCCCCGGCCCCCGGAAATCAAGCAGTTCCTCGATAGCTACGTCATTGGCCAGGATCG
>CAWADS010000016.1:0-88614 GCA_963780785.1 Candidatus Acidiferrales bacterium | reverse complement strand
AGATGCTGCTGGAAGAAATATTCCCGCTGGCCGCCTATTATCAGGACACCTGGCAGGAAGGCATCCAGGCGGTGCGCGTGGCAGGGCTGGGGTACCGCTTGCCGGAGTTCGTGCATCCGCTGGAAGAAGAATTCAAATGCGAGGTGCGATCGCTGCTGAGCGCGGCGATTTCGGAGGGCCGGCTGGAAGGCGAAGCCCGGTCGCTGGCCGACAAGGAACTCGAGGGGCTGGTTGGCTGGATGTTGTACCGGAGCTGAGGAAGAATAGGCGCAAGGGATCATGTACATACGACTGAATCTGGCGACGAAGCCGCTGGTCAGCCACCGCCCGTTCCTGGCGGGGGCGGCAATTGCCGGGCTTATCGGCGCCATTCTGTTTGCGTTTCTGGGCTGGCGCTTCTACACGCTGCGCCAGGCGGACGCGGATCTGCGCGCCCGCACGGAGAAGGTGCAAAACGAGATGTCGCGGATGTACACCCAGCGCGAGCAACTGGACCGTTTTTTCTCGCAAGAAGAGACAATGGGGCTGCAGGACCGCGCCAAATTCACCGCCGCGGTGATGGAAGGCAGCAGCTTTAACTGGACGCGGCTGTTCATGGACCTGGAACACACTTTGCCGGCGGGCGTACACGTTTTGCGCATCGAACCGAAGCTGGATAAGGGCGGCGCGGAAGTCAAATTCGCGATTGGCGCGGCGAATGAGGACGCCAAGCTGAAGTTGCTGAAGGCGTTTGAAGACTCCAAGCGTTTTTCACGGCTGGAACTGCTGGACGAGCACACCGGCACGCAGGGGCAGCCGGGGGCCGACCCGCTGACCGTGGAGTTTACGGCGTCGTACTCAGCGATCTGAACATGCCCAACTTCTACCTCAAGAAGCGGATCGTCCTGACAGCGCTCGGCGTGCTGCTGGTGGCGGATGCCGGGCTGGCCTATTTCAACCTGAAGATGAATACCGCGCGGGAAACGCCCCAGCATGTACTGGCGGCCGAAACGCAGCAACTGAAGCTGCTAAAAGCGGACGTGGAACGCGCCGGCGCGATTCAGAAGAATATTCCCGAGGTCTTGAAGAAGTTTGACGCGTTCGAAGCGGACTTGCCCGCGTCGAGCAAGGGTTACTCCGCGATTTCACAGGAACTGAACGGTTACGCGCGCGATACGCACCTGCTGATCGGGGATCTGAGGTTTCACCAAAAGGAGCTGACGGAGCACAAGCTCGACGAGGTTGAAATCGAAGCGACGGTAGCCGGCGACTACAACGGGATCGTGAGCTTCGTGAACAAACTGCAGCGTTCCAAGAACGTCTATATCGTCGATTCGCTGCAATTGGAATCGGACACAACGGGGCAGGGACCTGCGAACCTTTTGAAGATCAGCTTGCACCTGCGCACGTATTTCAGGAAGGTTTGATGGCATTGACGAAACAACGGAAACAGGTCTTGGCGCTGGCGGCCCTAGTGGTGATCGCGGCGACGGTCTGGTACGCCTATTTCGGCCGCGCGAAAGGCACGCCGGGGGGAGTGACGTTCCACGCCGACAGCTATACGCCGATCAACGCGCAGGATTTCAGCATCATCTTCAAGCAGCGCGGCGACGCGCAGAAGACGGTGTACAAGCCTTCCGGGCGCAATCCTTTCGTCGCCTCGGCGGCGCCCGTGGTGACACCGGTGATAACGTCAAAAGCCGCGGAAAAACCACGCTGGCCTGATTACACAGTCCCGCAAGAGGTGATCGTGCCGCCGCAATTGCCCTGGAAGTTTTTCGGTTACGGCAGTCTGCCCTCCAGCGGGGCGCGCCAGGCCTTCCTGCTGGAAGGCGAGGACGTACACATTGTGGGCGAGGGCGAAGTGGTCCTGAATCATATCCGCATTGTGCACATCGGGAATGAGAGGATCGAGTACGAAGACACCAACACCGGCGCGCGCAATTCCAACCAACTCGAGGCGGTTCCGGGGCCTTCCGCATGAGGAAGCCGAGCACAGGCCGCGCGCGAAATCCCGGGCAGCGGGGTTACGCCCTGCTCCTGGTGATGTTTTTCATGGCGCTGCTGGTGCTCACGACGATTACGGTTGCGCCCAATTTGCTGACCGACGGGCGGCGGGAAAAAGAGAAGGAGATGGTGTGGCGCGGCAACCAGTATGTCCGCGGAATCAGGCGTTACTACGCGAAGACGCACCGCTTCCCGACGGAAATCGATGACCTGGTCAAGCCGAAGACGGGCATACGCTTCATGCGCCAGGCCTATAAGGATCCGATGAATGACGTGGACGGGTCGTGGCGGCTGATTTATGTGGGCCCCAATGGCCAGCTCATCGGGAGTTTGAAGGCCCAGGTTCCCGGCGCGCCAGGGATGTCCGCATCGGGATTCGGGTACCCCTGTCGAGTTTGAGTGTCCTCCGGAGGCCCTCCTGGGACAATCCTCGTTTGGTCAGTTCGTCTTTCGGCGGAGGTATCGGCGGGGATCCACTTTGGAGGGTCGTCGTTCGGGAGAGGAAACACGTCCAATTCGACCATGGGCTCCACGGGATTCGGGAATACTACGCCGAATGCAACTGGCCAGCCGGACGCCAACGCCAACGGCGAAAATCCCGCAGGGACGGACTCCATGTCCACGCCGCAGTCCATCGCCCCGGCCGAGACACCCGTCATCATCGGGGGCAACATCATCGGCGTGGGCAGCAAGGTCAACAAGAAATCCTTCCTGTGGTACGACAAGGCGAAGAACTACCGCGAATTTGAGTTCATCTGGGATCCCTCGAAGGATATGGCTGGCGGCGCGGGTGGGTCGATGCAAACCGGCCCCGGCCTGGGAACGCCGGCCGGTGCGCCCAACGCAACGTCGCCGTTTTCCTCGGGCTTTGGTCAGAATCCAAGCCAGAATCCTTCGTCGAATCCGCCAACGGGTCCTCCAGAGGGTGGCCCGCCACTGCAGGCACCGCCGCCGAATCAGAACTAATCCTGAAAGCCGAAGTTGAAGAGGGATTTCATCGCACGTTTTTTGTGCGATGGAGAATCTTCTGAGTTATCAGTTATCAGTTGTAAGTTTTCAGTTGCGGAGAAGGGAAAGATAACGAAGAGTGCGCAGAAGCTCGCAGAGGGAAGAGGAACCCCAAGACCCAGGCACACGGCTGAGTTATCAGTTTTCAGTTGTCAGTTTTCAGTTGCGGAGAAGAGATTAAAGATAAGGCACCCCTGGCACAAGCCGCTCGGGACAGGGAGACGTTGAGGAAGCGAGATCCGCCGGGGAAGAGGAACCCAAGAGCATAGTCCCTTCGAAGCTCCCTTCGAGGCTCAGGGCCAGCAGGGTAAACAGGAGTGACTGTGCCACAGGAGGAACCCAAGACCCAGGCACACACTCCGTGCCTGGGGCACCCGGTAAGAGATACGGTAATCAGTTTTCAGTGGTAAGTTTTCAGTTGCGGAGGAGAGGAACCCAAGAGCCGATCTAAAGATCGGCCACTACAAAAGCGAACCCAAGCGCGCTGTCTATTGATGGATGAAAGGGGCAGAGGGATTACTTTCCGGCGGGGAGGCCTTCCAGTTTGGCGGCAGTTTGCGGCTTGTTGTTCTGGGCGGCGGCAGACTTGAAATGCGCGTAGCTTCGCGAGATCTTTTGCACATACTTTACTGTCTCGGGATAGGGCGGGACGCGCCGGCCGTACTGCTCGACTCTTTCCGGCCCGGCGTTATAGGCGGCGAGCGCCAGCGTCAAGTTGTTGTTATACCGGGCCAGCATGTCCTTCAAGTAGCGCGTACCGCCCTCGATGTTTTCGCGCGGATCGAAAATATTGCGCACACCCAATTGCGCGGCGGTTTGCGGCAATAATTGCATAAGGCCGCGCGCGTTTTTGGGGGAGACCGCTTTGGGATTGAAATTCGATTCGATGGCGATGACGCAATGGATCAGGTCGGCGTCCACGCCATAACGCTCGGAGGCCGCGAGAATGAGGTCGTGGAAGGGCGTGTTGGGGCTGAGCGGCTCGGGCAGGGGCTCGAAGACCTCTTCCGGCTCGATGCCCACCACCTCGCTGGCGGGGACTTCGGCGACACCGCCGTTCATCTGCAGGCGGTACTTGTCGCCCAGCAACTCGTAGCCGGTGACATTCAGCCGGGCGCCGCTGCGCAGCACCACGTAGTCCGCGCGCACGGCCACAGCCCCGGCGGTAAGAGCGCAAACCGCCACCATGGCGTATAGGATGAGCCTTAGGCGCACTCCGGAGCCTCCCGGAAAGCGAAATGGGCGATGGCCGCCGCCACCCCGTCCTCGTCGTTGGAACGCGTCACATGCCAGCCGCGCGCTTTCAATTCCGGCACCCCATTCTCCATGACCACAGGGATACCCGCAAAGGATAGCATTTCCAGGTCGTTATGGTTATCCCCAATGGCCAGGATTTCGGCCGCGGAATAGCCCCGGAGGCCTGCCCATTCGGCCAGGGCGGCGCCCTTGGAAACGGCGGGGTGGATGACGTCAATCATGGCGAAATCCTTATCTTCATAGAGGGTCACGGCCAGGGAAAAGTCTTTCGCGAAGTCCACGCTGCGAAGCGTCTGCTCAACCTGGCGCATGGGGGCAACCGGGCCCGGTAAACATCACCTGGATGGGGTCCTCGTTGAGGCAGGCCTCCAGTGGCTGCGATTCTCCCAGAAACTTGCGGTTGCGCGCGTAATAGCCACCGCGGATGGGGTCCTCCCAATCGATTTTCTCCAGCATCATCTGGTTGGCTTCCGGGCGGTCGAACACCACGGCGGCGCCCTCGCGCCAGAATTCGGTGGACTGCAGCACGCGGCGCGCCGTGGCGAGCGGCAGCAGATGGCACACGTGCGTGTGGCCCTCCTTGGAGCGGACCATCGCGCCGTTGTTGACGAGCATCGTTAGCGGCGACGGAATCTGCTGCACAACGGGCAATGCAAAATCGTAGCGGCGGCCGGTAACAAGAACGACTTCGATGCCGCGGCGCGTGGCTTCGGCGATGGCTTCGCGGTTCGCGGGGGAAACTTCCCAGCGGCTGTTGAGCAGCGTGCCATCGATATCGAGAGCGATCAGTCGAACTGCCATGACTCCAGTGTACCGGATGCGGCGGGAGGAAGAAGTGACGAGAGTGCGAAGAAGTCACGAGGGAAGAGCCACTTTGGCTTCCGCGGTTCAGATCTTCGCAATCATCGCCAGGCAGAGCGCAAGGTCCAGACCTCCAGCTTGAACATGTGCGCTTCTCCGTTTTTGGAGTAAAGCTCGATGTCCTGGCTGTCGCGGGAAGGGAAGATGGCGTCGGAAATCACGGTTGCGCCGTCGTTGGCGAAAACTTCCAAAGAGGAGCGATCCACAAAAATATGCAGTTTGACCCGCTTGCCACCCGCTGGAAGCAGCGGCCCCGCATGGCGGCCCGGAAATCTCTCATCGAACGCGATCTCCCCGGAATGCGTCCGGTCTACGAACACCTCCTGCTTGGCCCAATCCACGCCGATTGTGGTGGCTTCGTCCTTGCCTTTGCGCACGCGAATCCCGGCTTCCGTGGAATTACTGGCGTCGAATTCGGCGATGATCTCCAGCGCGTCGCCACGGACTCGCTCGGCGAGCAAAGCGCGGTTCGCTGACGCGATGCCCTGCGCGCTCAAACTCACGTGATTTTGGCGCAGAATTGCCAACTCTTTCACGGGACTCTGCACGAGCCGGATTCCTTCGGGGAAGTGTTTCAGGCTGAGCGCGCGCGGGATGGATTGCACCCCGCGCCAGGGATTCGTGGGGACCTTGCCAGCGTACTCCCAGTTCAAGAGCCACCCGAGCCAGATCCGCCGGCCATCCGATGCGGGGATGTCGGAGAAGGATGTTGAAGCGTAAAAATCCTTCCCATAATCCGCCCAGAGCACTTCGTCGGCAGGGTTCGCATTGACGAACGTCGTACCGTCGAACTGCCCAACGAAATATTGATCGGCCGATCCCCCCATCAGTCCGCCGGGATTCACATTGATGCTCAGCACCCAGCGCGTTTTCCCGGCTTCTCCTTCCACCGGAAGTGGAAACAAGTCCGGGCACTCCCAAACACCACTGGTCGCGCCCGCGGGACCAAAGTCGCTCAACGCAGCCCAGTGCCTCAAGTCCGTCGACCCAAAGAAACGCACCTTGTGCTCCGTGGGCAGCGCGGCAACCATCACCCACTTGTGGCTGGGCTCGTGCCAGAACACTTTGGGATCGCGGAAATCCTGCATGTGCAGGTCGAGGACAGGATTGCCCGGATATTTCGTCCAAGTGCGGCCCGCATCGTTGCTGTACGCGAGGTTTTGGGTCTGCAGCTTTTGGGTATGGCCGGTGTAGATGGCGACAAGGCAGGAGGGCTGGGTTGCACTCGGCTCGTGGCAGAAACCGCTGGAGTTGTGCCAGTCCACGACCGTGCTGCCCGAAAAAATCATGATTCCGTTTTCCTCTGGGATCGCCACCGCAAGATGCTCCCAGTGGATCAGGTCCCGGCTGACGGCGTGGCCCCAGCTCATGTGTCCCCACACGTTCCCGAAAGGGTTGTATTGGTAGAACAGGTGGTATTCGCGCTTGTAGTAGATGGGGCCATTGGGATCGTTCATCCAGTTCTTGGCGGGGGTGAAGTGGTATTGCGGACGGTAGGTCTCGTCGTAAAACGCATCGGAGTTCGCGCTTTGCGCAAGAAGGCTCGTACCAAGCAAGAGCCAGACGATCACGGCGATACAAAAAATCCTGATGCGCGCCCAATGCATGCGAGACTCCCTTCGATCCACTGCGAACACCATTATGAGCTCCCCGCTCGAATTTCTCACAAGAGAGAGTTTGCTCGCTGCTCAGGCACTGCAATAGGTGTCATCCTGAGGGGCGCGTCGTTTGCGCCCCGAAGGACCACAACCACTGTTCTGCGCCTGATTCCAAGTCTGAGATCCTTCGGCGACCCTCATCGGGTCGCCTCAGGATGACAATGTTTTGCTGAACTTGGGGAAGGAAAATACTGCAGCTCGTGAGATAAGGGGCCGAGCAGCAGGGAGCAAACAAACGCGGCCTTGTTTCGCGATGGTGCGAAATGGGCGGATCACACAGTGCGCATCACCGGTAGCACGGCCCATGCTAGACTGCCGTGCATGGCGACCCACCGGCTCTATTATGACGATTCCTACATTCAGAATTTCGAGGCGCAGGTGCGCGCCTGCGTGCCCGCGGAGCCCGTGGCCACCGATTCCGGCACGCGACCGGCTTGGGAAGTGCTGTTGGACCAGACAGCGTTCTATCCATCGTCGGGAGGCCAGCCAAACGATTTGGGAAAGCTCGGTGAGGCGAACATTCTGGATGTGCGGGACGATGGCGAGGAAGTGCTTCATATTGTGGACCGCGAATTGGAGCCGGGTGCGGTGCAGGGCTGCGTGGCGTGGCCGCGGCGTTTTGATCACATGCAACAGCACACCGGGCAGCACCTGCTCTCCGCGATGTTTCAAGAGCGCTTTGGCTTGCCGACGGTGTCGTTTCACCTGGGCGGCGATCTCTGCACGATTGATTTGCGCGGGCCGGAGCCGTCCGCGGACGTGCTGCTGGGCGCGCAACGGGCGGCGAACCAAATCATTTTCGAGGACCGGCGCGTCATCGTGCGTTATGGCACCGCGGACCAGCTTGCCCGGCTCGGTGTGCGCAGGGAAGTGGAGCGGGAAGGAATTTTGCGCGCCATCGAGATTGAGGGCGCGGACTTGCAGCCCTGCGGCGGCACTCACGTGAAGTCCACTGGACAGATCGGCACGTTACTGGTGCGGCGTTGCACCAAAGTGCGCCAGGATTTTCGCGTGGAGTTTGCTTGCGGCAGCCGGGCGGAGCGATTGGCCAGTGCGGAGTTCGCGCTGCTGCGCGCACTGAGTGACAGGCTAAGCTGCGCGCCGGAGGAATCGCTGGCGGCAATCGAGAAGGCTTTCGCTGAACGCGATGCCAACTACAAAGCGCTGCGCGGGGCGCTGCAGCAATTAGCGGAGGCGCGCGCGGAATTGCTAGCTGCCGCGGCAGTGGGAGAGGGCGGCGTGCGCGTTGTGGCTGAAGTGCTGCGGGACATACATCCGGAGCTCCTGCTGCCGCTGGCCACGGAACTCGCCAAGAAAGAGCACACCGTCGCGCTGCTGGCGATGGAGGTGTCCGGGCAACTCGCCTTCGCGCAACATCCCTCGGCAGGGAAGGACTTCGCCACGCTGCTCAAGCAGGTGTTCGCCACATTCCCCGGCAAGGGCGGCGGTACGCGCGATTTCGTCCGCGCCAAACTCAGCGAGGCGAGCGCGTCGGCCGCAGCGATAGCCCTGGCGCGAAAACTGTTGCTTGGATAGCAGGCGCGTGGGTCAACGGAAGAGCCTTTTCGAGAGACAGAGCTCCAAGACCCAGGCACACATTCCTTGCCTGAGGTCCCGGGCGATGAGATAGGAACGACTAAGAAAAAGGCTTACACAAAGAGAACCGAGAAAAGCGAAGAAGAAGAGCGGAAAGTTTGAGCCATTCGATCGTAAGAGCCCACCCTTACAAAGCAAGGGTGGGGCACCCTCAAGTACTTCGATCGGCGAAGTATGGAGCAAACCCAGACCCAGGCACCCGCCTACGGCGGGCCTGGGGCACCCGCAAAAGCGGTGTATACTTCCCGGCATGGAAAAAATAAGAATCGAGCAGCACAGTATTGTGGGGTGCCTGTGGTTCGGAGCATGGCTCTTCACCATCGGATTTCTACACTTGACCTTTTGAAAGGGTGTCCTCGCGATTCTGTTGTGGCCGTACTTTCTTGGCGCGCACTTCAACTCACTGCTGCGCTAATCATTCAGCTATTTTGTGGAATCGCGACGCCAGTCGTGTAGGGCTTCTTTCCCCGCGGCGCAAAGGTGCGTGCCCACATCGAATCCTTAGGAAGTGAGTTTCGGGCCACACGTGCGCGCGGCGGTGTTTACCAGATTCCGGGCAGGAGCCGGTACCGCGTGCTCGTTGCGTACTCCGCATATCCTGGAAGCTCGTTCCGCAGCATGCGGTCTTCCAGAGCGGTACGCACGACAAAGAGGCAAATCGTCGCCGCCACAGGCAGGTACGACCAGAGCGATCCCAAGAGAAGAGGCACGGCCAGGCTTTGCAGTATCACACCTGCGTACATAGGGTGGCGAACCACAGCATACGGTCCGGACTTGACGACCTGGTGTCCTCGATCAGCTTGAATGCGGACAGTCTTTTCGAGATGCGGATTGACGATCATGGTCCACGGAATGAGCAGGTATCCGAGGAAGTACAAAGGCAAGGCGGCAAAGAAGGCGATCCAACCGACATGCGACCAGCCAAAGCGGCCCGCATCGAGACCGGCCACCAAGGGAAAGAGGAAGAAGGTCACGACGACCAACGGAATGATGACATTGTCGAATGTCTTTGTGTCGGCGTGGCGTTGGGCGCGCTCCTTGAGAATCCCCGGACTCTTTACGCTGACGACGATTTCGCCAATCACAAGGCCGCTCACGTAGAGCGCAATGTAAACCCACGCACGTTTCCAATTCAACCGGCCAGCAGCGAGAAACAGAATCACGGTCCACAGGCACACGCCTGCCAAGGCCCTCAACAATCGATCCATCAGGAGCGGGTTCATGGGCTGCTGAGGAGGTCCCGGCCTGGCGTGTGGCACAGCCTTTGGCGTTAATTCGAGGTTCACATCGGCAGGATAGCACTGTAGAAATGGACCGGGGAGTGATAGAAGGGCAAACACTCTTTGGCTTGCGATCTGCCAATACCGCTCAGGATTGTCCTACTAAGAACAATCTAAATGCATGGGAAGGTGTGTCGCACCTACGGCGCTTGGGAATTGGGAGCACGCGGACCCAGCGCTTACGCGCTGGGCTAACTGTGGAGTCTCAACAGGTTGTTCCGTTCTAAGCCAGAGCGGCTGATAGGTGGAGCGTTTTTGAGACTACCATGAGGACGATGCCAGTTGTAGTGATGGAGCCAGGAGGGCATCTGTGCGGTACGTTGCTCGGAGGTTTCATAGGCACAAGCGTAGACCCATTCTCGAAGGGCAGTCTGGATGAAGCGTTCTGCTTTCCCATTGGTGCGCGGTGTGTAGGGACGCGTGAAGTGATGGCGAAGACCGAGTTGTAGGCAGGCCTCGCGGAAAACAGCGGAGCGGTAGCAGTGGCCGTTGTCGGTGAGCAGTCTGCGAATGGGAATGCCCAGAGTGGCGTAATAGGCCACGGCCGCGTGTAGGAAAGCGGCTGCGGAAGTGCCGGTGAAGTTGCACAAGACCTGCGAGAACGCGATGCGGGAATGATCGTCAATGGCGACGTGCAGATACTCCCAACCACGATGATGTTTGCCGCGTCTGCGCCCATCGGATCGGACCACCACTTCCGTGAAACGGCCCAGGTGCTTGATGTCGAGATGGAGCAGGTCGCCGGGAGCGGGGTGTTCGTAGCGAATCACCGGAGCTACGGGGTCGAGGTCGCGCTGACGATTTAAGCCCAGGCGGCGAAGGATGCGGCTGACGGTGGCGCGGCTCAGGCCGGTGGCCTGAGCGATGTACAACCCGGTGAAACGTTGTCGACGCAGCTGTTCGACGCGCTGGACCTGAACGTGGTGGGTGCGGCGTGGGGAGCGCCGCGGACGAGAAGAACGGTCCGGCAGCCCAGCGGGTCCTTGCTGCCGATAACGGCGCGTCCATTTGGCAGCGGTGCGCGCACAGACCTTGAACTCGGCGGCCGCCGAGTTCAAGGACCTCCCCTGAAGAATCACCCATTCTGCCAACTGCTCTCGACGTACAAATGTGAGTCGTGCATTCTTATGAATGTCCATTCGATCCCTCCTAGAAGTGGATTGCTCAGCACAATCAGCTTCTCTGGATCCGGTCGAATGGACAACCTATTGAAATCTCACAGCTAACTTCTGGCGCGCCGATGGCGCTGAATATTGGCGGACTTGGGCCGATTAGTGGACGGTGGTGTTACTGGAAGGGGAGAATTGGTTGCCTAGGCGAAAGATGTGTTGGGCGTGACATTGAGTGCGGGGCAAAGACATTGGTGAGCACGGAGAAGGCGGAATCCGCGGAATGGCGGTTTCGGCTGAGCGGTAGTGCTGGTGCCACGATCCCTCCACTGCGTGCCGCACAGAACGCGGCACTCTGGTCGGGATGACAAAGCAAGAAAAGGCAAACCTGAGGACAGAAGAGAAGCCTTGGCGTTCGATCGTAAGAGCCCACCCTCAGAAGGCGAGGGTGGGGCACCCTCAAGTACGTGGATGGTCGGCGCTAGAAGGGGATGTCTTCGTCGGAGATTTCAGGGCCGGGGCCGCCGCCCATGGGCTCTTCTGTGGGGCCGGCATGATCGAAGTCTTCGGCGCGTGCGGCGCCAGCGGGGGCAGTTGCACCGGCGCCTGCGGCCATGCCTTCGGAGCGGCCGCCTAGCATGCGGAAATTAGTGGCAACAATCTCAAAGCTGGTGCGCTTCTGGCCTTCTTTATCCTGCCAGTCGCGTGATTGAATGCGGCCTTCGATGAAGACGAGCGAGCCCTTCTTCAGGTATTGCTGCGCAATTTCGGCTTGTTTTCCCCAGACGACGATCTTGTGCCATTCGGTGCGCTTCTGGCGCTCGCCGTTGCGGTCCTTGTAGGATTCGTCGGTGGCGAGGGAGAAATTGGCGACAGCCTGGCCGCCGGAGGTGAAGCGCGTTTCGGGATCGCGGCCGAGACGGCCGACGAGAATGACTTTATTAACAGACATGGTGAGTAACTCCCCCTGAAAAGGGAACGATACCACGGGAAGAGAAGAAAAGCGAAATTTGGAGAAACATTCTGTGGGAGTGGGGCGAAGAGAGGAACGGTAACACAGAGATCGCAGAGAGAAGAACACAGCGGACACGGAGAGCACAGAGGAAGAGAAGGAGATGCTTGGCGTTCGATCGTAAGAGCCCACCCTTCGCTGAAAAACGCGAAGGATGGGGCACCCTCAAGTACATGGATGGGCCGCGCAATCCCCTAGAAGAAGAGAAAGAGCCTCAAGATACAGAGATTGTGCGGACATGGGGCGCAGCAGTGCTGCGCCCCTACGGGATCACGTGGAACTCACAAGAACACAGGCCTTCGAGACTCAGGGTAAACAGGAGTGTTTGTGCGACAGAGCGGGCTGAAACCCGGGACCTAACAACCCAAGAACCGACCTGAAGGTCGGCCACTACAAATAAAAGAAGAACCCAGGATTGCGGGGGATTAGCGGGTGGCGGCGACGGGTATGTTGAGCTCCTTGAGTTTGGCGCGGGCGCGGCGCTCCTCTTCGGTGCCGGGATAGCGCTTGACGACTTCACGGAGTTCCCTGACGCCGGGATTTTTCTGGCCGAGTTCAATCAGCGCCATGCCCTTTTTCAGCCGGGCGGGAGCGAGCTTGAAGCTCTTGGGATAGTTGCCGAGAACCTTGTCGTATTCGGTTACGGCCTGATCGTACCGCTTCTGGGAGTAGGCGATTTCGCCGAGATAGAACTGGGCGTTAGAGGCGAGATCGGTCTCGCCGTAATACCTGAGGTAGTCCGCAAATTCGGAGCGGGCGAGATCGTATTTGCCGCTGGTGATGTCCCGGAGGCCGTTGGAATAGAGCGTATCGGCGGAGGGTGAGGCACCGCCTGGAGCGGCGGCGTCGGACCGCGGAGGGACGGCAGCGCCGCTGGGTGCGGAGGCGCCAGCGCCAGTGGGCGCCGTGGCGCCAACGGGAGTGCCGCCGGCGAGCCGCGCGTCAATGTTCTGGACGGAGTTCTGGAGATCGACGAGCTGCTGATTGAGCTTGCCGATGCGCGATTTAATTTCCTCGAGATTGTCAGAGAGGCCCTGGACCTGGGTGGACATGGTGTCCAAGCGCGTGCCGGAATTAGCCTGAACGTCCTGAACGGATTTTTGCAGGCCGCTCATGGTGGTGTTGAGCTTGTTGACGCTGTCCGAAGATTGTTCGATGAGAGTGCGCTGGACGGTGTGGTCCTGGGTCATCTGGGTCTGCAGGTCTTTTTGACCTTGCAGGATTGAGGTGACATCGCGCTGCAGCTCGATGATCTCGCGAGCGACGGCCAGGACGGGGCGGGGCCCGACGAGGCTGCCGGCGACGGCGCTGGCAAACATGGCGCCGGAGAAAAGAAGAATGTTACGCGTCCGCATGGTTGTGTTCCTCCACGGTTACGGGCCAAGCAAATTAAAACGATGATGGCGTGACAACCTTCCAATGTAGCGGGAGATTGGAATGGGGGCAAGTGGGGGTGAGGGAAAAGAGATATCAGCGACCAGATATCAGCGATCAGGAAGCGGAGTGGGAAAAGCGAAACTCGAAAAGCGATGATGGAGTCGAGACGCGAGGACTGTGCGGCGATCCCTCCGCTTTCAGTTTTCAGTTGTAAGTTATCAGTTTCGGAGAAGAGAACCCAAGCACCCGGCGTGAGAGAGATGAGTCGGAGTTTGTCGGTGCGCGTGCAGCCTCAAAAGCGGCGGCGAGCCGCCGCACTCCAAGAAGAAGCCGAGGTGCCAAGACAACCCAAGACCCAGGTGCAAAACCGGCACCTGGGGCACCCATAACCCAAGATTAGAAGGCCCAAGACCCAGGCACACACTCCGTGCCTGGGGCACCCAGGGGGATGACAGTCAGAGAGGCATGAGCGGGTGTGGAAGGAAGAAGGGCCCACCCTTCGCGTGGGGAGCGAAGGGTGGGCGAGGTTGCGAGCAGAGTTGTTGAGGCCGCGGGTTACTTGGTCTGGATGAAGTGGCCGCGGCGGTTCTGCTGCCAGCAGGCCTCGTCAGATGTCATGCAGAAGGGCTTTTCCTTGCCGTAGCTGACCGTGGTGAGGCGGTCGGCAGGAATGCCGAGGCTGACGAGATACTGCTTGACGGCGCTGGCACGGCGATCGCCGAGAGCAAGGTTGTATTCCGTGGAGCCGCGTTCATCGCAATGGCCCTCGATAGTAACGCGGAGTTGCGGATAGTTGCGGAAGAAGTCGGCGGTCTTGCCGAGGGCCTCGCGAGCGTCAGCGCGAATTTCCGCCTTGTCGTAATCGAAGTAGGCATCGCGGACTTCCTTGAGGAAGAGCTCATCCATGCTGGGCTTGGGCGCTTCGACGACGGGCGGAGGGGGCGGAGGAGTAACAGAGATGCGCACGCTGGCATCGGCACTGCCGCCGGCGCCCGTGGCGGTGATGGTGTAGGTAGCGGTATCGGCAGGCGTGACCGTGGTGGAACCCTGCGCGGTGACGGCACCGACTTCAGGGGCGATGGAGACATTCTGTGCGTCGGTGGTGGTCCAAGTCAGGCGCACGGATTCGCCTTTTTGGATGGAGGTACGATCGGCGCTGATGGTGGCTGTGGGCTTTACGGCTACCGGAGCTGGGGGCGGTGGCGGAGGCGGCGGAGCAATCGGCTTCTTACAGGCGGCAATGAAGAGTGCGGCGGAACATGCTGAAATGAGCAAAGCGCGATAGAGCGGGCGGTGCTGCTGAGTCATGCGAGTCCTCCTGGACTGTGAGATATCCCGTGTTCGACCCACCGAGAAGAATGATAACACTGGCGGGCTGGGTTCGGGGAATATGTCGTAATACGATATATTGTAGCGCGATTGGGGGGAGGGGAAAAGGGGAATGTAGAAGAGTGGCGATCAGCGACCAGCGACCGGCGATCAGGAAGCGCTGGGCGAAAAGCGAAACTCGAAGAGCGAAATTCGAAAAGCGAAAATGGAGCCAAGACACGCTGATTGTGCCGGGATCCCTCCGCTCCGGCCCGCAAACGGCGCGGACCTTCGGTCGGGATGACAACGAGGGAAGGGGAACCCAAGACCCAGGCACACACTCCGTGCCTGGGGCACCCTGCGTGAACCCTGGCGGCGAGGGCATGGATGGAGCGCGCGAGTTCATTTGGTGGACCAGTTGGGGGATTCGTTGTGGCCGGTGAAGGTGAGTTCGTGGGGCTGAGAGCCGTCGGCAAGCATGGTCCAGATCTGGCGGGAGCCGCTGCGGGTGGACTCGAAGACGATGTGGCGGCCGTCGGGCGCCCAACAGGGGCGTTCATTGCGCGCGGCGTCGCGGGTGAGTTCGATGATGCGGCGGGAGGCGACATCCATGACGTAGATGTCGTAATTGCCGCTGGGGCGGCGCCAGGAGAAGGCCAGAAGCTGGCCATTGGGCGACCATGAGGGATCGATAACGTAACCCATGTCGGGGAGATCGAGTTTTTGCGTGTCGGTGCCGTCGGCATTCATAAGATAGAGCTGCGGCAAGCCGCCGCGATCGCTGATGAAGGCGACGGTTTGCGCGGTCTTGGGATTCCATGCGGGCGAGGTATCGGCGCCGTTGGAGGCGTAGGTGAGGCGCTTGGGACGATTGCCACTGGCATCGGAGACGTAGAGAGCCGGGCTGCCTTGCATGGAGGAGGAGAACATGACCTGGGAGCCGTCGGGGGACCAGGTGGGGGAACTGTTGGTGCCGCGATAGCGGGCGAAAGAGACGACGCGGCCGGTATCGAGCGAGTACATGCAGATTTGCGCGCTGACGGCGCTATTGGCGGAAGCGAAGCAGGTGAACGCGATGCGGGAGGAATCGGGAGACCAGCGCGGGGTGAGGGAGATGGATTTTAGGGAGGTGAGAGCACGCTGATTGGTGCCGTCATAATCCATCACCCAGAGTTCCTTGTGGCCGGTGCGAGCGCTGATGAAGGCGATCTGCGTGGAGGCGATGCTGGCCAGGCCGCCGGAAAGTTTATTGATAATTTCGTCGGCGAACTGGTGAGCGAATTTGCGGACTTGCGCATCCGTGGGAGCGCCACGATAGATTTTGCCGACGACCGCTTCCGTGGAAGTGCTGCGAACATCGTAGAGCCAGGCGGAGATAACGACCTCGGCGGTGGATTCGGTGAGATTGCCGAAGGCGACGAAGTTGGCGTTGAGCGGGGGCTCGGTCCAGGTGAGGAATTGGAGTTCCTGGGGCTGCGAAGGAACTTGCGCGGGATAGAAGCTGGGGGAAACGAGTTCCAGGATGCCGGAGAAAGAGAGGTCGTCGCGGACGACCTGGGTAAAGAGACCGGCGTGGGCGCTGGGGTCGCTGGAACGCGCAGCGAAATCGGCGACGGCGACGCGGGGCTTTTCGACGCCCAGGCCGGTGCCGGTGCGGAACCAGTCTTGCGCGAGGATAGGGGAGGAGAGGAAAAAGCAAAGGCAAAGAGCGATTGCAGAGAGAAAGAACAGGACGGTCTTCTTTACGGGCAAGTGGGCCTCCCGGAGTGATGGGGCTGAAAGAAATACTTTAAAACAAATTGGGGCATGCGTGGGGGAAATCGAGAGGATATCAGCGATCAGATATCAGCGATCAGGAGGCGGGTGGTGAAAGAATTTCCGTTTGTGGGCAGCACATGCAACTGCAAAAGCGGCGCCAAGGCGCCGCACTCCAAAGTTATTTGGTCAGGCCGAGGTCGAAATCGAAGATGACATCCACATAGCGGCCGGAATAATCGGTGGGGAGCGGGGGGAAGCGATCGATGCTGAGGAGGGCGCGCTGCGCAGAATTGTCGAAGGATTGAT
Source organism: Candidatus Acidiferrales bacterium (assembly GCA_963780785.1). GTDB lineage: Bacteria > Acidobacteriota > Terriglobia > Acidiferrales > UBA7541 > Acidiferrum. The sequence continues at coordinate 72,098 of CAWADS010000016.1, read as the reverse complement.
TGCCACTGGATTGCGTGAGGCGAATGTTTTTGATGGTGCCATCGCGATTGATGGTGAAATCGAGGACGGCGTGTGCTTGGCGAGCAGCGCGCACGGAGGGGTCAATGGTGTTCTGCATCCAGTTCTGGTTGATGGCGCGCATCACGGCGTCTCGATGTACCAACCATAGCGGCTGGGGAAATCGCCGCCGCCTTCGCCCTTGACGGCGACGCCGCCATTAGCGGGGCCGGGGAAATCGGAGTAACCGCTGGGGAGAGTGGTCTGGCCGCCTTTGCCATAGGGCACGGCATTTTCGGCGGGAGGCGTCTTGCTCTCGAAGACTTTGGAGGGCCTGGAAGGAGGAAGCGGCTTTTCCTTCTCAAACTTGGGGAGCTTGGTGGCATCGGTTTTGGGCTCGGGCAGCTTTGGCGGAGGTTCTTCCATGTTGAGACCTTTGGTGAGGTCAACGGCCTTGCTTTCGAGAGAGGTGAGGTTGGGCTGTGGCATAGGAATGCCGACGCTGCTGACCAGGCTGACCTTTACGCCGGAGTTGTCGCCGCCGCCGATGCCACCCCAGGCGTTGCCACTGCGCTGGACCCAGACAGCGACAAGGAGGAGCGCGGTCAGGGCAATGTGAAACCACGCGGAGTAACCGAGGAAGCGGTTGAAGCTGAGGTCGTCGAGATTGTAGGCAGCGTACGGCATGACGTTAGAACGATTGCTCCAGAGAATCTTGCTGGGTTATCTCCTGTAGTGCGGGATATCAGATATCGGTTATCAGGAAGCAAAGAGAAAAGCAGATCCCTCCACTCCGCGGCCGGACGCGGCACAGTTGGGCGCGAAAGCGAAAAGCAGATCCCTCTCCCGCAGAAGCCGCGGGCTCGGGATGACAAATGTTTGATGGAGGACCATAAATCAGCGCCTCCGCTCGGAGATGGGTTCGGTGACGATGCTGATGTTGGAGAAGCCGGCGACGCGCAGGGTATCGACGACGGTGGCGAAGCTGCCGAAGGGAACGGTTTCATCGCAACGGAGGAAAACAGCGTCCTGGGGATGCTTGAGCTGCTTGCGAATTCTGTCGGGGAGCTGGTGGATGTTGACAGGATCATTGCCGAGGTAGATGCGCTGGGCCTTGTCAATGGTGACGACGAGGCGCTGCTCGGTGATTTCTTTGACGGTGTGAGTTTTCGGGAGGTCCACCTCGATGCCGGATTGCAGGATGGGCGCGGTGATCATGAAGATGATCAAGAGGACGAGGACGACGTCGATGAACGGCACCATGTTGATGTCGGAGAGAGAGGTCTGAGTGGCCTTGGCAAGTTGCGGCATAGTGGTCTCTCAGTGATTTTGGCGCTTCATGCTGATATCAGATATCAGTGACCAGATATCAGGAGGCAAAGAGAGAATCCCAGAGCCATGGCGCGACGCGAGTGATCCCTGGTTCCTGATCTCTGATATCTGATAACTGATATCTGCCCACGTCGTTCTGAGACGCTGCATGCGAGAAAAATGCGGCAATGTAGTCACGGCGTTCATGCTAGGTAAACGTCTTTTCGATTTGGGCGGCGAATTCGAGGGCGAAGGTGTCCAGACGCTGCGCCAGATCGCGAATGTGTTGGAGGAAATAGTTATAGGCGATGAGGGCAGGGATAGCGGCAAAGAGGCCGGCTGCCGTGGTGACAAGGGCTTCGGCGATGCCGGGAGCGACGGCGCGGAGGCTGGCTCCGCCGGCCGTGCCGAGGCCGGAAAAGGCGTCAATGATGCCCCAGACGGTGCCGAAGAGGCCGATGAAGGGAGTGACACCGGCGGTGGTGGCGAGCCAGGTCATTCCTTTTTCGACGCGGCGAACTTCTTCCGCCGCGGCGAGCTGCATGGCGACAGTCACGGCCTGGAGGCTCTTCAGTTTTTGCGGCGCGGGATTGCCGGAGCCGGAAACCTGCGATTGGAGTTCGCGGTAGCCGGCGGCGTACACGTTGGAAAAAGGCGAGCCCGCAGAGACGAGGCCTTGCGGATTGGCGACGCCTTTGGTGGCGCGGAAGAGTCTGAGGAATTGGTCGCTCTGGCGGCGGATGCGACCGAAGATGCCGAGCTTCTGGAAAATGAGCGCCCAGGAGATCAGAGAGAAAAAGAGAAGCAGCAGGAGGACGAAACGAGCGACCCAGCCGGTTTGCGCAAGAACGTCGAAGATGTTGCCGATGAAGATGGCGGAGAACAGAGAAATGGCGTCAGCCCCTCAGGAAAGCGAAATTTTTACCGACAAAAGCAACGTAACACACGGGTGGAACATGGTCAAAAGAATATAGATGCGGGGAGTGTCGGAAGAGTTCGCCGGTGGTGAGCGGGAAAGAGGGGAAGTGTAAGCGTGCAAGAGTTTAAGAGTGTAAGAGTAAAAGCGCGGCGGGGGCACGGATCGTTGGGAGACAAGAAGGGAGGGTTGAGGTCCTTCGCGCGGAAGGCGCGCTCAGGATGACAGGTTGTGGCGGGGGAGAGATGAGTAGAGTCAGGCGAAAGAACCCAAGAGGGATTCATCGCACGAAAGACGTGCGATGGAAAACCGTACCTCACTGCGCAGACTCCACTCGGAATGACGTGTGATCGTTTGGTGTCGAGGCGGGAATTGGGCGATGGCGGAACGGAGAGGCGGTTCTCTATTCTGGCTGGAGTTTTAGGAGATCGCGCCAGGAGATGAGAATGAAACCCTGGTCCTTCAGGAATTTGTGGAATTCGGGGCTTTGGACAAGGTCGAGATCGTTCTGACGCCACGCGGCGCCCCAATCAGGGTGATCGAAAGTGGCGCCTTGAATCTCCGCGTCGTTGTGGGCGAGGTGAACGATCAACTGATAGGTGCCGGGAGGAAGAGGCTGGAGCATTTTCTTGTAAGCGTCAAGCCACTGCGATTGGGGGACGCCGGGCATAATTTCGAGTACTCCATCGAGGATGATGGCATTCGGAGGGAGGCGGAGCTTAGAGAGATCCGTGTCGTGGGCGTTATCTTTGCGGGAAAGGAGCACGGGGAGTTTGTAGGCCTGGCCGGTGGCGAGATAGACCGCGGTAAGGTCGCCGGTGCTGACGATCGTGCCCATGTGGGTGTCCAGATGAGAGAGGTGGATGCCAGCGGCAATGGCTTTATCCACTTGAGCGTGAGTTTCCACGGTCACGTCGGGCATTTTGGCGTGGGCGGCAACGTATTCGCTGGTCAGCGGGAGGTAGCCATCGGCATCGAGGAGGCTGGAGCCTGGGGGTTGAGGAGAAACTGGAGGCCAACGGTAACTGGTCCAATCAGCGTTGAGCGCCAGGTGCACGCCCAGGTCGGCGTCGGGATGAGTCTTGGCCCACTGCGCAACTTCGGGGAACCAGGGGCAAGGAACGAGGATGCTGGCGGAAGTGATCCAGTGTTTTTCGAACGACTCGAAAATGGCCGTGTTTACGGTGTGCATCATACCGAGATCGTCGGCGTGAATGATGAGGAGGCGGGAATTGGCGGGGTAGCCGAGGCGCTCGGCGAGAGATTTGGTGGGGGGAGGAGCGGGTTGTTGAGCGAGCGCGGAGGGGAGTTGAAAGAGAAGAAGGATGAGGCCGAACAAACAGAATAGTCGTAGAGAAGTTTTCATGGGTTCCTCAACGGAGAATCGGAGCGAAGGAGAAATATAGGACGAAACTGGAACGGCAGCAAGGAGGGAAGTCGCGAGGAAGGGTTGATCGGATGTCTCAGATATGAGACATTCCATGAGCTGGCGATTGGGAAGAAACGGCAGAAGGAGTTGATTCATGAAGAAGACTAAGGCGATCGTGACACGCAACGCCAAGGAGTTGGCGGAGGCTCTTGGACTGTCTCCGGCGGATGGACCAGAGATCGAGTTGCGGAGCGAGCTGAACTCAAAGATTGCGGAGATTGTTCGGCGAAAGACGCTGACGCACGCGGAAGTGGCGCAGCTAGCGAAGACTTCGCGGACGAGGATTACCGCGATTCTGAACCGGAATACAAGTAATGTTTCGACGGACTTATTGCTGCGGGTGCTGTATGCGTTGGGGTATCGGGCGAAGATCCGGTTTAGCCGGGCAGCGTGAAGGGATAGCCAGGTGGGGACCAGGACTTAATGCTGGACAACACCGATCAAAGTTGCCACGCCCGAACCGTGAGTTTCCAGGCTTTTGAGAGACTGCACGAAGGAATCTACGGCGGCTGCCTCGATGGGAATCGAGAACAGTGTATTTTGAGTGGTCCCGGCTGATTCGTAGCCAGACACCATCTTCATTTCAACAAAGGCGTGACCGGGACCCCCGACACAATGGAAGCGCATTCGGACGCCGCCGCCTGCGAAGTTTGGGTCAAGGCTGCCAAAAGTGACTTCTCGGGTATCGGAAGGGTTGGAGGGAAAGCCTTGGACGGTCTTCGCTGCTTCTTCCAAATCACCGATTGCTTCGCATACTTCTACGGAGCCTCCGAAATCTCCGTTCCAGGCGGTAATTTGAAGTTGATAGAGGTCACTGTCTTTGTAGATGACCTGGAATTTGGCGGCGATATCCATTTGTGGGACAGGAAGAGAAGGGGCAAATGTCTCAGGCCGCAATGTAGCATGGAAAGGTTGATATGGGCTAAGGGGATCGAGCGGTAAAGCGGCGGCAAGCCGCCGCACTCCAAAATGGGTGTGTGGTAGACTGCGAGGATATGGGGAATTCGTTTGATATTAGCGTGGAGAGGCTGGCGGGGTTCGGCCCTGGAGGGGGAAGTGCGCCCGCCCCGCAACCCCATCCGGGGCGCATGCAACGCGCTTCAGAAAGCGGCCGCTACAAGGGCTTCGGAGAAACCCAAGACCCACCCTCACAAAACGAGGGTGGGGCACCCACAGAGAACCCAAGAGAAAAACCGCGGGGTTCGGGGACTCGCCCTGCGCTACAACGGACAACCCAAGAGCGGCTCGCCTCGGAAGGCGGGCCCTACAAAGACGAGAAGGCGCTGGCGGGGACGTTCTTTTTGGAGACGTTTGGGTGCCAGATGAATGACCACGACTCCGAGAAAGTGGCGGGGGTGCTGCTGGCGCGGGGGTACCGGCAGGTGGAATCGCCGGACACGGCGGCGGTGATTTTGTATAACACTTGTTCGATACGGGAGAAGGCGGCGCAAAAGATTTTTTCGCGGCTGGGCGAGTACCGGTTTACGAAAAAAGAAGGGCAAGTGATTGGCGTGCTGGGATGCCTGGCGCAGCAGGAGGGCGAAGAGATTTTTGAGCGCGCGCCGTGGGTCAGCCTGGTATGCGGGTCGGCAAGCTACCGGAAATTGCCGGAGATGATTGCGCAACTGGAGGCGGGGAACAAGCGCATCACGGGGCTCGACACGGACACGGACGAGACGTTTGAGACAGAGATGACGCGGCGGGACAATCCGTGGCGGGCGTACGTGACGATTATCGAGGGCTGCGACAAGGCGTGTTCGTACTGCGTGGTGCCGTTTACGCGCGGGCCGGAACGCAGCCGGTCGAGCGCGTCGGTGCTGGAAGAGGTGCGGCAACTGGCGGATTTGGGGTACACGGAAGTGCAGTTGCTGGGGCAGACGGTGAATTCGTACGCGGACCCGAGCGCGCGGCGGATGCGGTTTTCAGAGTTGCTAGTGGCGGTGGCAGAAGTGCCGGGGATACGGCGTGTCCGGTTTATGACATCGCACCCGCGGGATTTTGGGAAAGATATTGTGGAGGCGATTGAGGCGGTGCCGGCGATTTGCGATCATGTGCACTTGCCGGTGCAGAGCGGGTCCACGGCGGTGCTGCGGGCGATGGCGCGGACGTACACGCGGGAGGAGTACCTGGAAAAGATTGCGATGTTGCGCGGGGCGAAGCGGCGGATCAGTATTACGACGGATTTGATTGTGGGATTTCCAGGGGAGACGGAGAAGGATTTTGAGGAGACGCTGAGCCTGATGGATGCGGTGAAGTATGACGGGGCGTTTTCGTTCAAGTACTCGCCGCGGCCGAATACGGCGTCGCTGGAGATGGAGGACACGATTCCGGAAGAAGAGAAATCGCGGCGGCTGGGGATATTGCAGGGGCGGCAGCGGGATATTCAGATCGAGAGGAATAGGCGGCTGGTGGGAGAAGCGTTTGAGGTGCTTGTGGAGGGTAAATCGCGGCGAGAGAATCAGTGGATGGGGCATACGTCGTGTAATCGGGTGCTGAATTTCACTTCACCGGAGAAGGAACTTCTGGGACACTACGTGCAGGTTCGGGTGACGGGAGCGGGGCCGAATAGTTTGGTGGGGGAGATGGAGTAGGAAGGAAGAAAGAGGGACGGTAACACAGAGAGCACAGAGATAGGAACACAGAGGGCACAGAGAAGAGAAAAGCAGTGAAAGAGTATAAGAGTGAAAGAGTAGAAGAGTTGAGGAGTGGAAGAGATTGAGTTGGATCGGCGGGGCAAGGGAGGGCGCGATGGAAGTGGAAATGAAAATACGCGGCCTGATGATGGATCCGGTGACGCAGATGCCGATTGTGGTGCTGAAGGATGTGCAAGGGCAGGCGATCCTGCCGATCTGGGTGGGGGCGTACGAAGCGAACGCGATTGCGCTGGAGATTGAGAAAGTGCAGACGCCGCGGCCCATGACGCACGACCTGCTGAAGAATGTGTTTTTGGGGCTGGACGTGCGGGTGCAGAAAATCGTGGTGAACGACCTGCGGGACGACACCTTTTTCGCGCTGATCTGGGTGGAGCGGGAAGGCGAATTGATGAGTATCGATTCGCGGCCGAGCGATGCGTTGGCGCTGGCGTTGCGGATGGATTGCCCGATCTTCGTGGATGAGCAGGTGCTGAAGAGTTCCAAGGTGTCCACGGCGCTGGCGGAACGCAATACGAATGAGCAGTTGCGAAATTGGCTGGAGGGGTTGAGCGACGAGGATTTGGGAAGGTACAAGATGTGAGTGGGAGAGATAAGAATCAGAGATCAGATATCAGAAATTGGTTGGCGGCATGGCTTCGGCTGTGCCGCTTTTGTTTTGGGGAAGAAGGAAAGTCGGAAGGACGGTAACACAGAGGTCACAGAGGGAAGAACGCAGAGAGCACAGAGATAAGCAGAAAGAAAGACGAAACACTTAGTTGACGAACGAAGGGAGCGCAGAGTTCGCAGAGAAGAGAGTTGAGGGATAGAGGTTTCCGGTCGTAAGCGGCGGAGAGACAAGACGCGGTGGTTGAGGTCCTTCGGACTGGCATAGAGCACCAGTCCTCAGGATGACAAATCGCTGTTTGGCTGAAATCGAAGAGGGATCCCTCGCTGCGCGCGGGATGACGGGAGTTCAAGGTGAGTGGTGGGGGGATTCTCACGATTATCCCAAAGTGAAAATCGTGCCAAGCTGGGGCGCAGGAGTCCTGCGCCCCTACGGGGAGGCGGCGAGGAGGTGGCGGATGCGGCGGCGCCAGAAGATGAGCAGGAGGATGCCGATGAGGATTAGGGAGAGGCTTAGGCCGACCCAAAGGCCCAGGGCTCCCCAGTGGCGGCGGAAGCAGAGCCAGGCGCCGAGCGGCAAACCCATCAGCCAGTAAGCGGAGAAGTGGCAGAGCATGGGCGTACGGGTGTCGCCGGAGCCGCGCAGGGCGCCGGTGGCCACGGTTTGGATGCCGTCGAAGAGCTGGAAGGCGGCGCCGGCGGCGAGAAGAATGACGGCGTTGCGGATGACGGTGGGGTCGTGCGTGTAGATGCGGGCGACGAGACGCGGGAAGACGAGGAGCGCGACGCTCATGCAGGACATGAAGGAGGCGCCAAGGAGAATGGCGGTATTGCCAGCGTCGCGAGCGCCCAGTGGATCACGGCGGCCGATGGCTTGTCCGACGCGGACAGCGGCAGCGGAGGAGATGCCGAGAGGCACCATGTAAGTGAAGGAGACGGTGTTGAGAGCGATCTGGTGGCTGGCGAGAGGAACGGCTCCCAGGCGCGCGATGAGCGAGGCAACGAGGGCGAAGACGCTGACTTCAGCGGTGAGCTGCAACGCGGCAGGCAGGCCAAGGGCAATGAGGCGGCGGATGCGCTGGATATCGATCTCGACGGGAGTTTTCAGCAGGTCGGTGCGGTGGCGATGGTCGTACCAGAGAAGATAGCCGACCAGAACGAGGGCGAGGTAGGTGCGAGAGACGGCCGTGGCCCAGCCGGAGCCGGTGACGCCAAAGGCGGGGAAACCGAACTTGCCAAATATGAAAATGTAATTGCCGGCGAGGTTGATCAGGTTGGCGGTGACGAGGGCGAAGGCGATGGGGCGAACCATGTTCATTCCCTGCATGGTTCGGCGGACAGCAAAATAGAGCAGCAGGGGGAGGAGGCCGACAGCAAGAGTGCGCATATAGGGAAGGGCGAGGACAGCGACTTTGGGGTCAACGCCCATGCGCCCAAAGTAGAGCGGGAGGTACCAGACGGGGATGGTGAGGATGGGTGTGAACGCAAAGCTGAGGTAGATGCCGTTGATGAGGGAGCGATGGCAGTCCTCGCGGTGGCCCGCGCCGAAGGCCTGGGAGACCAGGGTGTCGAGGCCGATGAGAAGACCTTCGCCGAAAAAGGCGAAGACGATGAAGATGCTGGAGCTGATGCTGACGGCGCCGATGGACTCGGCGCTATTTGGGAGGCGGCCGACCATCATGGTGTCCACGATGACCATGCTCATCCAGCCAAGTTCGGCGAGGACGAGCGGGAGGGCGAGGCGGAGCGTGGGAGGGAGTTCGCGGCGGAGTGGAGGAAGCGAGAGCATCGGTGAATAGGAAAGTTTATGCTGGGCGCGGGTTGCGGACAATGAAAACCGGGGGGAAAGAGAAGACGTTGCGCGGAGGTGGCGGAGAAGAGGGTGGAGAGTTAAAAGTTGAAAGTTAAGAGTTTAAGACGAGGAAGTTTGGAATTGTGGATTGACTTGGGTGTTGCCGCGAGCCCTCCACTTCGCAACGGCAGCCTTCGGGGCTCAGGCCAAGGAAGGCGCCGTTGCTCCGGTCGGGATGACAATTGTTGGGTAGGGGCGCCGAGCTTGAAGGTGAATGTGTCCGGAGGCGGTGATCTTGCCGCGATCCCTCCACTGCGCGGCCCGACGCGCCAAAATGCGGCGGGGAAGAAAAGATCGGGCCGCTCCGGTCGGGATGACAAATTTTGGACGGGCGAGGAGATTATTTAGGCGGAAGGGAGGTTACTGGTGAGGGGGACTAGGAGGTAAGTTCCATTGACGAACGAGATGGGGGGAATTAGCGTGGGAAAAGACGCAGGAGTTGTGTGCATTGGAGTGGATGCACGGGGAAGGTCCGCGGCGTTTAGTGGATTTGGTGGGACTGCTTCACGGAGGCTTGATCGTGGGATTGGCAAACGACGTTAGCTATGCAACGAGAATGCGGCATATGCGCGCGGGCGTCCGCCTGATTTCGCGCATAAACTTGAGGGTGGAGTGGAAGGAACACAGGCAGACACTGAGCGCGGACGGGTACACGGTGGATATTAGCCCGAAAGGCTGCCTGGCGATTGTGGCCCAAGGGTTTCCGCTGGGGCAGAAGATGGTGGTGACGAACGTATTGAACGGGAAATCGGCGGAGGCCACGCTGATCTGGCGGGGGCACGAGGGGCGGCAAGGCTGGGAGTTGGGATTGGAGTTGGAGAGCCCGGCGGCGGATTTTTGGAGAGTGGAGTTTTAGAGAAGAAGAGAGACGATAACCCAGAGGCCTCGGAGGAAGAGGGATTTCTCGCCCCGACGAAGCGTGCGGGGCGCAAAACCCGCGCTTCGCGGACTTCGCTCGAAATGACGAAATCGAAAGTGGAAGGCCGCACCCCTGAAGGGGTGAGCTACAGGGTGGTCCAGCGCGGGCCTGAGCAGCGAGAGGGTGTGCCGAAGAAGTACAATCCTGAAGAGAGCGGCGGGGAGTTTTCCACTGGAGCGGGTAATTTCTCCTTGCACTGGTGCAGGTCTGAAACGTACTCTTTGCGTATGCCATTGGGCCTGTCTGCCGGCATAACCACAGCAAAAAAAACTAATGTGCCCGTGCCTGCTGTGGAGACCGGTGTGCTCGGAGGAATGTGCGTGGGTGTGCGGGAAGACGGCCCTAAGAGGGACCAGAACAAGGGGGAGAGGGCAGCCAGGAAGGGCTGTGCCAGTGCGGGGCGTGCGGAGGCAGAGCGGCGATGACTGCCATTATCACCATTGCGAACCAGAAGGGCGGCGTCGGGAAGACGACCACGGCGATCAATCTGTCCGCGGCCATTGCGGCAAAGGGCAGGCGCACGCTGCTGATTGACCTGGACCCGCAGGCGAATTCGACGATTGCGTTTTTCAATCTGGGGGAAGTGACGGCGTCGATGTTCGACGTGTTGGGGGACGCGCGGGCGGCGCTGGCGTCGGTGGTGAAGCCGTCGAAGGACCCGATGCTTTCGGTGGGGCCGGGGCGGCTGGCGCTGGCAAAATTGGAGACGGCGCTGGCGGGGCAGTTTGACGCGCCATACCGGCTGAAGGATGCGCTGGCGCCGATTGTGAAGGATTACGACTACATTATTCTGGACACGCCGCCATCGCTGGGGATTCTGACGGTGAACGCCCTGGTGGCTTCGACGCACCTGCTCGTGCCGATCCAGGCGGCGTATTTTGCGATCGAGGGCACGGATGATTTGCTGGAGACCTACGAGCGGATTCGCGCGCGGCCCAATCCGCAGTTGAAGATGCTGGGCGTGGTGATCACGCTTTACGACAAGCGGACGAATATTGCCAAGGACACGCACGGGCAGATCCGCGCGGTGTTTGGCGGGATGCTGTTCAAGACGAAGATCGGGAAGAATGTGCGGCTGGAAGAAAGTCCGGCGTACAAGGAAACGATATTCACATTCGCGCCGAAGTCCCCTGGGGCGCTGGAGTACAAAAAGCTGGCAGCGGAGGTTGTACAACGTGTCGAAGAGACTAGGCTTGCCCGTCACGCTGAAGATGCGGCATGACGCGCACTATGTTGAATCGCTGACGAGTTATAGCGGCGCAACGATCGGCCGGATGCTGCCGGTGGAGCAGATCCGGCCGAATCCGGAACAGCCGCGGAAAGCGCTGGGCGACCTGCGCGAACTTGCGGATTCCATCCGGCAGAAGGGCGTGCTGGAGCCGCTGCTGGTGCGTTTTGTGCCGCGGGAAGACTGCTACTACATCATCTCGGGGGAGCGGCGCTACCACGCGGCGCGGGCGGCGGGATTGCGCGAAGTGCCATGCATCGAGAAGAGCGCCGATGAAGCGGAAACGCTGGAGATATCGCTGATCGAGAATATTCAGCGCAAGGACCTGACGCCGTTTGAAGAAGCGGAGGGATTGCAACGGCTGGCGGAGCAGTTCGATTATTCGCACGAAGAGCTGGCGAAGAAACTGGGTAAGGCGCGGTCGTCGGTGTCGGAGACGCTTTCGCTGCGGATTATTCCGGAATCGCTGCGGAAGAAGTGCGTCGAGAACGGCGTCACCACCAAGTCGTTGTTGCTGCAGATTGCGCGGCAACCCACCGAGCGGAAGATGCTGGAGCTGTTTGCGCGGATTTTGCAGTCAGGATTGACGCGGGATGAGGCGCGCAAAGTGCGGTCGGATGAGAAGGACGGGCCGCAGAAGCCGCAGCCGTTCATTTTTCAGTATGAGCCCGAGAATGAGGCGTTCCGCTTCCGGCTGCAGTTCAAGAAGAGCCATGTGTCGCGGGATGAGTTGATCCGGACGCTGCGGGAGATCTTGGCGCAGTTGGAGGGGACGTCGGAGGCGGATTCGACGGCGGCGTGAGCGGAGGGAAGTAAAGGAAGCAAAGGAAATTGAGGAAGTGAAGGAGGCGGCGCGGCTTCGGCTGCGCCGTTTTTGTTTGAGGGCGACCAGTGATCAGCGACCAGCGATCGGCGATCAGGGGGCAAGAGGGAAATGGACGGTTGAGGTTTGTGCTGCGATCCCTCCGCTCCGCAACGGCGAAATACACCGTTGCTCCGGTCGGGATGACAGTGTGGCGTTGTGCAGATAGGAAGACAGCGCGGTTTGGGCGTGTATAATTTTGGAAGTGAAGGATTGCGGTTTGTCGGCGGGACATAAGCTGTAAAAGCGGCGGCGAGCCGCCGCACTCCAAGAAATGCTAGAGCTAAGTCCATTACAGATGCAGACGATGGAGCAGTTGGTTGGGGCGGGGTTCCGGCCGATTGCGATTCCACCGTATGAAAGTGCGTTGTGCGTGCACCGGGGAGAATGCGCGGCGGTGCTGGCGCCGGTGGAAAATGGCGGATTGCGGTTGCTGGCGCCGGCGACGTTGATGGTGGACGGGAATCTGAGTGTGCGGCTGAAGCGGGCCGCCGGGGATGTGTTTGCGTGGAAGAAGAAGGAAGTGGCGGCGACGGCGGAGCGGTTGAAGGAGTTGGAGACGTTTCGGGCGGAGTTGGTGGGGATATTGGAGATGGGTGGGAAGCAGTAAGGAGATGGATCGGGTTGTCAGTTATAAGTTTTCAGTTTTAAGTTTCGGAGAAGAGAAACCCAAGACCCAGGTACAAAACCGGTACCTGGGGCACCCGGCTTACTCGATTGGTTTGGACAGACGATCGCTGGCAGCAACCATTGCATCGTATAATCTTCCATGTAAGCAGTGAGAGTAGACCGATGACTTCCTGTGTCAGCGCCCGTGCCGAGAGACCCTTTATCCTGCTGTGGCATGTTGAAAATTGGCTCGACCATTGGTTGCGAGAGGCTCTTGATGCGAGCCGAGACGCGGAAGTGATGGAATAGTCGAGCGCACAGGATGAAGTCCGTCGAACCATGTGTGGGCTGCTTCAGTCCGAGCGGTACGGCGGCCCACTTGCTCCTGAGACGCGACGATTTATGCGAGGTATTATGCAATTGCAGCGTGTAGATGAATACCTCGCGCGCTGGCTGGCAGAGGCTCGCGCCAAGGGTAGTAGCGAATCAGTAGTACTTTGGACCGCCCGCAGGACTGTCCGCAGCTTATCGTCCGAGGTAATTGAGTCGTGGAGACAGAGCAGGCGTGAAAGGAATGGGTAGAACGTGGCTAAGACCTGGGATGAAGATTTCTCGAAGATCGTTAATGCGCTTAACAACCTAGAATCCGCCTGGTCAAGTGCAAAGAATGAGGGTGCGGATACATCTCCGATCGAACAAAATATCTTGAGACTTTATTCACAAATGACTGATGAGCAATTGGAAGTTTACGGAGAGTACGTGAAAGAGCGCTCCAGTCAAGCTGAGCGTGACGTGGCACGCATCAGGGAGTTGCTGGCGGAGACAGAGGCCGAACTAGCTCGCAGGAAAAACAAATAATGCCAGAAGCTAATCTGAGGTCGCGAATCCCAGCCACGTGCGGTTAAGCGCGCTTAGAGGTTCTCTAACGTCAAAATCAAAGGGCTATGACTACTTACGACATTGTGTGTGTGGGGGCGGGGCCGACGGGGTTGGCTTGCGCGATGGAGGCCAAGCGCGCGGGGATGCGGGCGCTGGTGGTGGATAAGGGGTGCTTGTGCAATTCCATTTACCACTATCCGGTGAACATGGTGTTTTTCACGACGCCGGAGTTGCTAGAGATCGGGGATTTGCCGATGGTGTGTGGCGGGGAGAAGCCGACACGCACGGAGGCGCTGAAGTATTACCGGAAGGCGACAGAACATTACGAATTGGAATTGCGGCTGTTTGAGCGCGTGACGCGTGTGGACGGGCATGACGGCGCGTTCACCGTGGTGGCGCAGACGGAATCGGGCAGGGAAGAGCGGTACGCGGCGAAGAAGATTGTGGTGGCGACGGGCTACTACGATTTGCCGAATGAGATGGGCGTGCCGGGGGAGCACCTGCCGCATGTGTCGCACTACTACACGGAGCCGCATGCGTATTGGCACGAGGATGTGGTGGTGATTGGCGGGAAGAATTCGGCCGTGGAAGCGGCGCTGGATTTGTGGAGAAATGGCGCGCGGGTGACGCTGCTAGTGAGAGGCCCGGAGCTGGGGAGTTCGATCAAGTATTGGGTGAAGCCGGACATCGAGAATCGCATCAAGGCGGGACAAATTTGTGCGGTTTTCAAGGCACGAGTGAAGGAGATTGTGCGCGATGCGGTGCTGATCGAAGACGGAAGGACGCGGCGGCCGGTGCCGGCAAAGCAGGTGTTCGCGCTGACGGGGTATCACCCGGATTATGCGTTTATCGAGGCGCTGGGAGTGAAGCTGGATGCGGAGAGCCGGCGACCGGCGCTCGATCCAAACACGCTGGAGAGTAATGTGAAGGGGATTTACCTGGCCGGCGTGGTGGTAGCGGGGCGGCACACGAATGAGATTTTTATAGAGAATGGAAGATTTCATGGGAAGCAGATTGTGGAGGGGCTGAAAAGGTAGTTATCAGATATCAGTTATCAGCGATCAGGAAGCGGGGAGAAAATAGGGGCGAGTGGGCGGATACTAAGGGAAGATGACAATGAGAAAGACGGGGACTGTAACATCCCGACCGGGTCGGGGCAGACGCCGGGCACAGAGAAGAGAGGCAAAGGTTCAGCGGAAATCGAAGAGGGATCCCTCGACTGCGCGACCCGACGCGCCAAACTTCGGCGCGAAGGAACTGATCGGGTCGCTCTGCTCGGGATGACAGTGGTTGATGTGGATTGTGGAAGCGGATGTTTGCGGGGGTTGGGAGGGGTTTGTTAGACTGGCAGAACTATGGCATCGCTGATACGAGAAGTTGTGGAAACGGCGGTGGCGCTGGTGAAGGGATTCCGCGTCACGTTTAAGACCATGTTTGAGAAAACGGTGACGGAAAATTATCCGCACCAGCCGGTGAATTTTCAGCCCAGATACCGCGGGATTCATGTGCTGCAGCGCGATGAAGACGGCCTGGAGAAGTGCGTGGGATGCTTTTTGTGCGCCGCGGCTTGCCCGGCGAACTGCATTTATATTGAAGCGGCGGAGAATACCGACGCGGAACGTATTTCGGCGGGGGAACGCTACGCCAAGGTGTACAACATCGACTATTCACGCTGCATTTTCTGCGGGTACTGCGTCGAGGCGTGCCCGACCGACGCGATTACCCATGGACATGGATTTGAATTGGCCACGTATGACATCAATTCCCTGGTGTACCGCAAGGAACAATTGATGGAGAAAGTTGGCGGAGAGATGCCGGTAGGGGCTCGATCGTAGAGATTTCGAGTTAAGACCGAGAAAAGGGAAAACGCTCCGAGAAATCGGAGCGTTTTTGTTTTTGGGACAGAGAAAGAGGGGACTTTAACACAGAGATCACGGAGGGAAGAGCACAAAGGTCACAGAGAAGAGAAGCAGGGATGTGGGAGATATTGAGGAGGGATCCCTCCGCTACGCGGCCCGACGCGCCAAACTACCGCGTGAAAGAAGAAATCGGGCCGCTCCGGTCCCTCCTGCGGCGGGCAGGCGGGATGACAGTTGGTCGTGCGGGCGAAGTACGGGGTGAAAAAACAGTTGCGCCGCTCTGCTCGAGTTGACGAGCGATGCGGTGAGCGGGAATTTGACGTAGCGGGTGCGAGGAGAAGAGTACTGTACAGTCAGTATAACGTATTCTATTGAGTCTTATAATATATATACAGGTGCCAGGACGTAATGCAGCGAGGTGAGTTGTGCGGAGCGCTGATACGGTCTTGGCGAAGAGGGAAGCGCAGACAGGCGGCAGCGAAGCCGCGCGAGATGCGAAGCGGGCGAGCCTTACGGCGTGGTGGAAGCGCGATGATGTAGATACACCTTCCCTGATGCCGCCGAGGATTCCCGCGGCAGCCAAAAACAAACCGAAAAGACACGAAACCTTGCGGCGCGCGGACGAAACGTCAGGTTCGCACACGAGAAGCGCGCGGCGGAACGATTCGATCCCCCAAAAAGTTATCGGACGCACGACGCCCCTTGTTTTCCGGGGGTGCGGGCGCGGGAGCAGGTCTCTCCGCCGAGGACGGTGCGCTCGCGTTGATCCATCAACCAGCGCGCCAGCATGGCCGCGGTGTTTTCCTCGAGGTACTGATCCAGGAGCGCCCCCAATTCCTTGCGCAAATTCGCCGCATGAGCGAGGCGGGAGAGTTCATAGCTCTGCAGGGTATTGCGGGAAGCGGTGAGCAGGAATTCCCAGGGCGGCTGGGTGTAATAGGGGTTCACGAAAACCTCCCGGACCAGGTGTTGTGGAAAAGACCAGGGGAGAGTACCACTAGGCCATATATAGTTACTAGTAATCCTAAGGTTACTGGTCTGTGGAAATCTGTGCAAACAGTGGAAAACTTTTTGCGCGCGTGCAGCGGCTGCGCGGGCGATTACGAAGACCCCGACCGCAGCGCTTGGGAGCCCGATCCCGAAGAAAACGAGGAGGATACCGCGTCTGAGCGAATTCCTGAAGAGAAAGAGCCGGCTGTGCCTGGGGACGAGGAACGGCCCGAGGCGGAGTGAGTTCTCGGCGCGGTTGATGGATTGGTGCGCGGGAATTAGGGGGATTGGACGCGGGGGAGGCGGGGGCATGAGGAAGCCGGCGGATTGGCAGGTGCTACAGCCCGTGTTGAAAACGCAGCGGGAGATTTTGCAGGAGGTGCTGCTGTGCGCGGCGCGCTACGACGTGTGGATGACGCTGGAGGAGCTGGCGCACAAGACGCGCTACCCGGAGGCCAGCATCTCCGCGCAGTTGCGGCACCTGCGCAAGGCGCAGCACGGAGGATTCGTGGTGGAAAAGCGGCGGCGATTGTGGGCGGAAACGATGCGGCCGAGCGCGCACGAAAAGGTGTGGGAGTACCAGATGCGGTACGGGCGGTGGGACGCGGGGCGGGAGATGGAAGCGGTTCACTGAAGTGGCAGAGGGCCGGGCGCGAACGATGAGGAGGTAGAGGAAGGAAAGGAAGTGAAGGAGGTAGAGGAGGAAGAACGGAGCCAAGCGGAGGAGCCAATGAGCGTGAAGCCGGAGATGGCGTTTGATGTTTGCTGGGAAGTGTATCGCGGCGCCAGAGAAGTGCTGGAAGCGAAGCGGGGGATCACGGCGCTGACCTGGGAGGTGGACGCGAAGTATTCGTGGCGGCCGGATCTCCGTCCGAAGCTGAAAGATTGGGTGGCGGATTTTGCGCTAGCGGGGCAAGCGGCGCTGGAGGGACCGGAGCGGGCGTCGCGGATGGTGCTGTTCCGGTTGTATTACCTGGGGCTGACGCCGTACGAGCGGGCGCGGCATTTTCTGGGCTTGAGCGAGCGGAGCTGGGTGAACTGGTCGGAGGAGATACGGCGGCGGTGCGGGGAGGAGTTGTTGCGCAGGGATTTGTTTCCGCCGAGGAAGTATTTTGGGGGGAGCGATTAGTGGGCCTGGCTCGTTCGCTCGAGACGAAAAGTCACGAGCCATTGCAAGGAATGAAGTAGCAGCAGCGTAAGAAGGGCAACGAGAAAAAAGGCAGAAATACCATCGATAGGATCGACAACGTCTGCCGAGGGCGTGCACGCGAGCCACTTTACTTCCCGGAAGGTGGTGAAGAGTTGGTTAGTGAGGCAGACACCAAAGAGAAGGAATAGCCACAGATGAAATTGCCGCAAGTTTTTCAGCCTGGGGAGCGCTCGCGGGGTGGTGGGCTTAAGTGCTATGCGGACCAGAGTAGCGACGGAGAAGATGGACGCTGCGAAGAGGGAGCAGAGGTAGATTTTTGACAACAAGGGAAGGATGAGCCAAAGGGAACGAAGATCCCACGGCGTTGCGAGCATGTTCATAGCTGGTTGTTGGACACCAATACAAGGGGAATTGTGCCACAGGTAGTGAGGGAGGAGTGCGGCGATACTGTGGCGCACCTATGGCGCTCAAGATGGACTTGATTGCCTACCCAGCCCTTACGGGCTGGGCTAACTTGTGGCGCGCCTCCGGCGCTGGAGCCGTTGCAGCGTGGAACCCAAGAGGGAAGAGGAGAGATTCGGTGGCGTTGGATCGTCGGAGCCCACCCTTCGCATAAAGCGCGAAGGATGGGGCACCCTCAAGTACATAGTGGATAGCGTAACGATTGAGAAGAAGGAAGCGGAGGGAAAAACGCAAGACGCAGAGATTGTGTGTGGGCTGCGGGCGGTGGAGGAATCAGGGTTTGTTGCTGGGGATGCAATCGTAAAAGCGGCGGCGAGCCGCCGCACTCCAAATTTGGAGAGCCAAGAGGCAGGTTGGGGTCGAAGAGGGATCCCTCGACTGCGTGGCCCGACGCGCCGAGGAACGGCGCGAAGAAAAAGCATCGGGCCACTTCGCTCGGGATGACATTTTTACGAGACGAAATTACAGGAGTTGCGGGCCGGGCTGATGCCCTGCGCCTAGAGCGACAAAGAAGCCACCCCTTGCGCGAGGGCGGACATATATTGCGCAGAGCAACCTAAGAACCGACCTGAAGGCCGGCCACTATAGGAAGAGGGATCGTGGAGGTGGAGGAGTTTGTTGGATTCGGAGGAGGGGACGCGGGTGTTGGTGGCGAAGCGATAGAAATGGTCGAAGCGGGGGCGCGGGGACCACGGGGGGAGCGTGGCTTCGCGGAGTTGGGTGAAACGCTTCTGGAAGCCGTCGAGCGAGATGCCGGTGAAGGGATCGCGCGGGGGGACGGGGCAGCGGGCGCAGGGATTGCTGCCCTCGAAATGGACTTCGCCGATTTGGAAGCGGACGGCGCTGCGCTCGTCTTCGCCGAAGAGTTGGTCTTCCCAGAAGGCGGGGACACCGTCGATTTCGAGGGTGGTGCGGAAGCGGAGGCGGACTTCGTCGAGGGTGAGGCCGGGGAACCATTCGCAAACGGCTTGGAGCGAAGCGGTGGAGACGATGGTGGGGCCGTTGGCGATGGTGTCGTCGGGAAAACCGCCCGGGGAATAGCGGACGAGGATCTGCTGCTCGAAGAACACGCTGAACCATTCGGCGGCGTCTTCGTGGCCATCGGGGAACGGGAAAGTGTGCACGGGAATGCTGCGGCGGTCGCCGGGAACGGAGAGCGTGACACTGCGCAGATCGGGAGAGAAGGCGGATCGGATCAAGTGAACGGCGGGGGTGCGCTTGCCATTGACCCAGCGGCCATCCACGGAATAGAGCGCCCAGGCGCGGTCGAGCGCGAGGCCTCCGGAAGGACTGATGCGCGCTTCGCTGACGGAGATGGGGTCGAGTGATTTGATGGGATGGAGGCGCATATTCGCGAGGCGGGGATTTACGTTTGAGAGGGACACGAAAAGAGTTTAGCAGAGGTTGTCGGCGGACCTCACCTCAACGGGCTCGGAATGACATAAATGTTTACACCTTGCCGAGATGGGGTCGAGAAGTGCTCGACCCCTACAACGGCAGGAAAGACCGAGGAAAGCACAGCGAGTTTGAAGGGCTGAGCTACAGCATCCGTGGACGGCTGGCGGGCGGGGAGTTGTAGATTGGTGGCACGGTTGCGACCGTAAAAGCGGCGGCGAGCCGCCGCACTCCAAATTAGCTGCCGGCGACGGCGGCCAGATGGCGTTGAGTGCGAATGGTGCAAGAGGAGGCGGCGAGTTCCTTGTTGCGGGCTTCGACGGCTTGCGCGAAATTGAGGAGCGGCGAGGTGTTGATGGAGGCGACGGCACCGCCATGGGCGAAAGCAACGGAAATTTCCGCAGGAGTAACGTGGTCCGGAAATTCGGCGATGGCGAGGAGGTCGAAGCGGCCGGTGGTGAAAAATGTGGCTTGGATGCAGCCGCCGAGCTTGTCGATGGGAGCGCGAACCACGGCGAAACGGTCTTGCGAGGTGTGAGCCAGATGGCTCCAAGCCTGATTGGTGAAACTGATCTGGAGGCAATAGTGGGACATTGGGGTCTCGATTCTGGAGGGGGCCATGGGGTCTGGGACTGTAACCCTGCGCTGCTGCGACGCTCATGTCAAGTGGGAAGAACAGATATGAAAGAGAATTTATATAGATAGTAGAGTTTGGGGAAGAAATTCGCGGGAAAAGCGAAGAGCAGCAGTTGAAAGTGGTGGGGGCAATGAAGAATAACGATATTGCAAGATGCGCTTGGGGATATATAGAGCGAGAGGCACAAGCATTGTGGTTAACCGATTAACAACCGATAGAGGGCCGTCACACGCCTCGCACGGACCGCGCGGGGCGCGGGTTGGCTGGGATCAGCGGCCGGCGGAGGTGCTAGCGGCAGATTCCGAGGTGATGGATTTGTAGCCGCTGGTGCCGGCTTTGCGCAGGGCTTCGAGGGCTTGCGAACCGGTGAGCAGCGCCGTGGTATTGATTTTGGAGACGGCGCCGCCACCCGCGAAGGCCATGGAAATGGCCGCGGCGGAGATGGCGTCTGGCATTTCGGTGATAGCCAGAACATCAAAGTCACCGAATGCGAAGAACGACGCATGGACCTTGCCGCCAAGCTTTTCGATGGGGGCGCGGACGGCTTCCAGGCGGTCTTGCGGATTTTGCATCAGACGGGCCCAGGCTTCCTTGGTGTAGCAAACCTGATGACAGAAAAAGGGCATGACAGTCTCCTTTGTTGGGCACGGGGCCTTCCGAGGGTTCCGGGACTATGCGCCTGGGGAGTGGGGGAGTCAAGTAGAAAGTGGATGAGCAGGGGCGCAGAGGCGAAGAGAACCTTACGCAGAGTGCACCCCGACCAGGCCCCCGAGATGCTGGGGCGGGGCGGGGTATACGCCGGAGGCGGAGTGCGCAGAGAAGAAAAAGCGGGCGCCGGAGATTGTGCTGCGGCTAAAGTGCTGAGGGATTTCGGTTTGTCGGCGGGGCAGGCAGTCGTAAAAGCGGCGGTAAGCCGCCGCACTCCAAAACAGGCTCGAGGTAAAAAATATTTTTAGAGGTAATGAAGATTTCTCTTGACAAGTTAGTGAAATATGGTAAACTATGCAGCGTAGAGAAGTGTAACTGGCCCCGGACGAGTTCCGGGGCTTTTTGTTTTTGAGGAGAGCTTCTTAGCGCATTGCGGCCGGGGGAAGTCACAAGGCCAACAGAGGGAAGCGAAAAGGAGATTTCAGAGATGCCAACGTATTCAAATACAGTACCGCCAATGGCGATCGCCGCGGGCGATTCGTATGCGGTTATCAATAATGAGAACCCCCAGCCGGCCCTGCCGTACAAGAGCGCGCAAGTGGCGCTGGCGACGGGGTTGCGCGTGACGGCGCAGAGGATTTCGGCGGAAGTGACATTTGCGGCTGCGCCCGGGGCGTTCAGTTTCCAGTTGCAGACGGCGGACAGCGACGTGGATGCCAGCTATTCGCCCGAGGGATCGGCGGTGACGGCACTTACGGGGACAAACGTAGCGCGCATTGAGTTGAACAATGTGGTGGCGAAGTTTGTCCGGCTGTATTTCAGCTCATTGACGAACAACGTCGCGGTAACGGCGAAGATCTCCTGCTAAGCAGGAAGGTTATCAGCGATCAGGAAGCAAGAAAGAGATATCGCCGCGACGGGTCTGGGTAAACACTGACGACAGGGCACGATGAGGAGCGAAAACCCGGAGGAAAGGAAACATTCCGAGAGGGCGAGGGTGTTGTTCACGAGCGGGCCTGGCGGACTGACTGCGGCGGCAGTGGAAACCGATGAAAAAGTGCAAGGCATTTTATCCGATCGCGGGGTCGCGAACGGCTTGGATTCCGTGTGTGCGGAAGGCGGAGGGGGAATCGGGATTCTGCCGGCGGCATGGAGACGCGATCTTTGGAGTGATGCTGGGGGCGATTGTGTACGAGGAGGCGGTGGACGAGGCGGTGGAGGTGGAGGCGGAGAAGTGGCCGCGGATGGAGAGGGAGAAAGAGGTAATGCGAGGATAAGTAAGGTTATCAGCGACCAGATATCAGATATCAGGAGACAAGAAGAAGAGGTTGAAGAGTTGAAAGCCGAAGGTCGAGAAAGGGAAGAACTTACACAGAGGCCGCAGAGGGCATAGAGTTCACAGAGAAGAGCGGAGAAACCCAAGAAGCACATTCAGGAGTGACTGTGACACGGGCAGGAGAACCCAAGACCCAGGCACACACTCCGTGCCAGGGCACTCTACCGAGTGACCGTCTCAGAGAAGATGTGTGCCGCGCCTACGGCGCTCGCCCCTTTTGTTACTTGGTTCTGAGCCCTTACGGGCTGGGCTAAATTCTGACGCGCCTCTGGCGCTGGAGGAAAGTGCTGAACCGGATGAGGAGAAGTGCGGGACCGGATGAAGAAAAGTACTGGGCGCGGCGGAGGTAGTGATGGGGCAGCCACAAACGATCACGATGAGGGCTTTCCGGGGGATGGATATGTTCTCCGGAGAAATGCGCGTCATAGGGGGATCCCGGGCGCGCCGGGGAGTGCGCCGGCAGAATCACCGGGCGAGTTGCAACTCGTTGAGAGAGCTGGCGGGGTCTGACGCCGGACGTGGAATAACCGCTGGCGGGAGTGCGCACACCTCCGCCGCACACGCTGCGGGCCACAAGACGAGACGCTGACTCGGCTAAGACGAAGGTGAAGAAGCGCAGGCGCACTCCCGACAAAAAGGAAAAAAGCAGGCACGAAGAAGGGGAACGGCGGCGGAGACGGTCCGGTGGAGAGCTTGTGGGATGAGAGGGCCCAACTGGACGGAGGAGTGCCACTCCCGGAAGACGGAGTGGGGTTTGTAGATGCGGTGAACGTAAACATCGACCTGATCCGGCTAACGGAACTGTTGTTGCGGGGAACGGACGAGAAGTCGTCGAAGAGTTTGTTGGAGCGGCTGCTGGAGATGAGGTACGGGAAGAATGCGCGCGGGACCGCGGCAGAAGCAGGTCTGTTGATCGATTGCGCGCCGCGAGCGATACGGGACTAAGGAGGAAGAAATGGCAAGTGCAAAAGTGATGTTCATCGGAGAAGTGACACAGATCGCGGGAGTGGGCGCGGTGGTGGCCGGCGTGGTGCTGAGCCTGCATCATTGGGGGGCAGCGGCGGCGTTGATCGGCGGAATCGCCGCGTTTTTCGTGGGGAAGAAACTGCGCGGAGCGTGAGCAAGCGCGTCGCAGCCAGCACAGGACACAGCTAGGAGTGACTGCTGCCACCGTGGAAGGCGCACACGAATGCGGATAAGTGGGGAACCGGCGCAAAGGCGGAATGAAGACTCGAACGCGGGAAGATAGTCGCGAGGCGGTGCAAAAGCATCGGACCGCCTGAAAGAGGCGCGCCAAGAGAAAGCTATAAGCGCGAGCCGAGGAAATCCTACGAAGCGTTTCCGCGGCAGCAGGAGTTCCACAACTCCAAGGCGAAATACCGGCTGTTTGGCGGAGCGGCGGGACCAGGAAAGACCAGGGCTCTGCTTGAGGAAGCGATCCGTCAAGGCGCAAATGCATCGACGGGTAGTGATTCACGTTGCTTTTGCGGAGGACGTATCCGGAACTGGAGAGCTTCGCTGATTGCGCAGTTCCGGCGGGATGTGCCCGGCGCGAGTACCGCAGCTACAACGAAGCGAAGCACATCGTTACCTGGAAAAACGGATCGACGACGCGCTTTGGCTACTGCCGCAATGAGAATGATGTTTACCAGTACCAGGGCGCGGAGTTTTTGTTCATCGGGATCGATGAGCTGACGCACTTCACGCTGAAGCAATGGCAATTCCTGACTTCGCGGAACCGGTGCCCGATTCCGGGAACGTTTCCGTGCATGGCGGGGGCGACGAACCCGGGCAACATCGGGCACGCCTGGGTCAAGGCGCTGTGGGTAGACAAAGCGCCGCCGACGGGATTTGAGCGGCCGGAGCAGTACGATCCGGGGATTACGACTTCATACGCGCGCGGATTGCCGACAATCCGATTTACGCGAACGACCTGAATTACCGGAAGACGCTGGAGGCGCTGCCGGAACAACTGCGGAAAGCGTTTCTGGACGGGGACTGGGACGTTTTCGCGGGGCAGTATTTCGACTTGTTTGAGATTGGGCGGCACACGGCGCGGCCGGAAGAGATCGGGATGCAGGCGTGGTGGCCGCGGTGGATTTCGATTGACTGGGGATTCCAGCATCCCGAGCGCGGTGTATTGGCATTGCGCGATGCCGAGGGCAGTGACCAGTTATCAGCGATCAGCGACCAGGAATCCAGAGTTGGGCAGCTGAGGACGGGATGAGTCATGCGGCGCGGATTGTGACGTACCGGGAGTTTGTGCAGAACGGGTTGTCGCCGCGGATGCTGGGGCAGGCGATTGCGGAGCGCTGCAAGGACGAAAAGATCCAGGAGATTTACCTTTCGCCGGATGCGTTTGCGCACCGCACGAGCGAGGCGTCGATCGCAGAGCAACTCGGAGAAGTGCTGGCGGCGAATGGATTGCCGCGGCCTTCACAGGCGGATGACGACCGGATTGGCGGATGGCAGTTGATGTACCAATTGCTGGAGCAGGACGCCTGGGTGATCACGGAGAATTGCGGGAAATTGATGGAGTGTTTGCCGCAACTGGTGCGGGACAACCGGCGGGTCGAGGATGTGCGCAAGGTGGAAGGCGACGATCCGGCGGACGCGGCGCGGTATGGAATAGTTCCCGGCGCAAGATACGCCGGTGTTGGGGCATCCGCCAGAGGCGGACCCGGGGCGGGGCAGGCTCCGCCCCTTTATTCTCAGGTGCGATTCATGCCCGGGATGCCGCTGGGCGAACAGATCGCGCGGCAAGTCACCGCGGAGGATCCGACTTCGCGAGCGATCCAGTTTCAGAGGCTGGAGGCGGAGGCGCGGAAGCAGTTCGGGCCGCAGCGATTGCCGCGGAGACGATGGAATTGGTAGGCGAAGCGAACTCGAGACGCGAAGGGTGAGGCGATGTTGGAGTTCGTGAAAAGATTCTTTAAGACGCGGTATGTGGGGATGCTGGAGGAGGAAGTGGCGCGGCTGCGGGGGGAGAACCGGGCGCTGCTGAATTCGCTGCTGGGGACGGCGGGATTTCCGCCAGTGGAGTTTGCGGAGCCGGTGAAGCCGGTGGAGTTGCCGAGATTGAGGAAGAGGTCGTGGCAGCAGGTGCAGAGGAAGAATGAACTGGACGCGATGAAGGGGATGATCGAGCCAGAAGGCCTGAGGATTAAAGGCAAATAACTAACGCGAGACGGAACGCAGAGTTCGCAGAGAAGAGAAACCCAAGAGCACAGAAGCAAGAATGTCTGTGCCACAGGCAAAGAGAAGAAGATTATGAGAGACGGCATGGACAACGCGATAGAGATTGGGAAGCGGGGATGACGGCGCCGGCGGATGGGAATGCGGGGGCGGAGACGTTGGGCAGACTTCGGAGGGATTCCTCGCTCCGAAGACTCCGCTCGGAATGACGGCTCGAGATGGCACGGAATCACGGCAGGATGCCGGCTCAGGCTAGAGAACCAGGGAGTGGACCTGGGGCCGAACTTTGAGCGGTTGGAGGAAGAGCGGCCGGAACTGGTGAATGCGCTGCGGGAGCTGGTGCGGCAATACCGGCAAGAGGGCGTGACGGCGCGGCGGCACGAGATCCGGCGTATTCGCCAGGCGCGACTGTTCTGGCAGGGCTTGCAGTACGCCTGGTGGAACCCGAATGACATGAACTGGCACCTGCCGTTTGAGCAGAAGTTTAATGATGACCGGGCGCTGGAAGAGATGCCGCGCTACCAGTTCGTGACGAATTTTTATCAGGGCTTTGGGCTGTCGTTTGTGGCGGTGCTCTCGCAGGATGTGCCGAGCGTGCGGTTCTATCCGCAGTCGGCGCAATCGCTGGTGGATATTGCCGCGGCGCGGGCGGCGAGTGACGTAGCGGAGTTGGTCGAGAGAAATAATCATGTGGAGCACCTGCTGACGTCGATTGGTTATTTTTTGTGGACGGATGGGAAGCTGGGCGCGTACGTGCGGTACGTGAAGGATGGGCAACGGTTCGGGTTTCGCGAGGAAGAGATTTTGGCGGCGGTGGAGATACCGTTGGGAGTGGACACTTGGGTTTGTCCTTCGTGCGGAAGAGAGACACAGGCCGGGGGAAGCCAGGGAGCACAGGACGGATATCAGCGATCAGATATCAGCGATCAGGAACCAAGAGAAGATGGATCCCTCGCTGACGCTCGGGATGACGGGGGGTTGGGTGGTGAGGGGCGGAAAGGCATCACGCCTGAAGGGGTGAGCTACACGTGCCCGGGGTGCGGGGCGGAGTTGGGCGAGAAGGATTTGCGTAGAGCGGAGCGGGTGACGGTGCCGCGAGTGGTGGAGACACGGCGCGTGGCGAACGGGCAGGAAGTGATTTCAATTGCGGGCGGGCTGGAACTCAATACGCCGGTGTGGGCGAACGAAATGCACGAGTATCCGTATCTGCAATGGCAGGCGGAAGTGCACCGCGCGAAATTGAAGGCGGCGTATCCGCTGGCGGCGGGAAAAATCGAGGCGGCACCATCGCAGGGGCCGGAAGATGTGTACGCGCGGGTATCGCGGCTGAGCGTGGAGCAGGGGCTGCCGTCGATTCATCCCGGCGACGCGCTGATGAACCTGATTACGTTTGACCGCACGTGGCTGCGGCCTTGGGCGTTCTACGGGATCGAGAATGAAGAGGTGCGGAAGGAACTGCTGGCGCTCTTCCCGGATGGCTGCTACGTGGGTTTTGCGGGCGACGTGTACTGCGAGGCGCGGAACGAGAGTATGGACGATCACTGGCGGGTGCTGCACGCGCTGCCAGGGGACGGGCAGAATCGGCCGAGCGTGGGCGATTCGCTGGTCCAGGTGCAGGAACGCTACAACACGCTGAGCAACATGCAGGCGGAGACGTACGAGTACGGGATTCCGCCGATCTACGCCGATCCGCAGGTTTTGGATTTTGATGCGCTGGCGAACCAGGTGGCGGAGCCCGCGGCACACTTTCCGGCGCGAGCGCGGCCGGGGCAGCCATTGGCGGCGGGATTTTTCCAGCCGGCGGCGGCCCAGGTGCCTCCGGACATGATTCGCCACCAACAGGATTTGATTGGGCCGGTGTCGCAATTCTTGACGGGGCTGTTTCCCGCGGTGTTCGGCGGAAACATGGAGGATGTGAAGACGGCGAGCGGGTATGCGCTGGCGCGCGACCAAGCAATGGGGCGATTGGGATTGGTGTGGCGGCGGCTAAAACAGTTTTATGGCGAAGTGATGCTGCTGGGCGTGGACTGCTTCCGGAAAAACCGGCCGGAGGACGTGGATGTGCCGCTGCTGGGCCCCGACGGGACGCTGGACGCGCGGATGATTCGCGTGGGTGATTTGAAGGGGAATGTCTGTGTGCACCCGGAGGCGGATGAGACGTTCCCGCGGCTGAAATCGCAGCAGCGCGGCGTGCTGCAGCAATTGTTCGGATTGAAGGACCCGCTGATTCAAGAGGCGTTGGCGGAGCCGGCGAACCTTGGGTACATCAAGAATGTGCTGGGATTGACGGAGTTGGTGATTCCTGGGGAAGACGCACGGAACAAGCAGTTGCGAGAGATCCAGGTGTTGCTGGGGAGCGCGCCGATTGTGGTGGCGGGGGAAAAGCGAAACTCGAAAATCGAAAATGGAAATTCGGAAGAAGGGTCCGGGCCAAATCCACAGCCGGCGCCCATCGTGTTGCCGTCGGTGGCGGTGGATTTGCTGATGGACGAGCACGCCGTGGAGTTTGAGGAGTGCAAGAGGTGGGCGAATTCGGAGGCCGGGCAGTCGGCAAAGATGACGAATCCGGCGGGGTTTGCGAATGTGCGGGCACATGCAGAAGCGCATTTGCGTGCCATGCAGACGCCTAGATGATTTGCCTGTACACAGCAAGCCAAGATTGTGTTGATTGGGCGAGACTCAGGTACTATCCTTCGAGCAAATGCCTGAGCATTATCAGTTCGACGTCCAAAGAATCGTTAGGCTGTTTACAAAAGAAGAGGTCAAGACGCCCCTCGCCTTTTTCTTTAAGGTAGTTCCATATCTCGTCGCGGCGTGGTTTGCGATCTTATATGCTCCGGTTTCGGACTCCATGAAATACAGTCTTTACTTGATCTCCGCAGCGATCCTGGTCGGTCTATGTATCTTTGTGGGAGTCATGGCCTGGTTTCGACCGAAGAATTTGGTTTATGGTGAATCGGGCCACCGCGCGGAACATAAACTTGAATTTGGGACGGAACAGAGAACCATCAATGCGGACGCGCTTGAACTGCTCGAGAAAAGTGAAAACCCTCGTCAGTTGAAGGGAGGTTCGGAATAACTATGCCTCTCCTTCTTATCACGTACGACCTCAAGACCCCAAATCACGATTACAACGCTCTCTTTGAGGGAATTAAAGGGAATTCGATTGCTTGGTGGCATTTTCTGGAGAATACGTGGTTGATCAAGACGACGAGAGACGTTGATTCAGTGGGCCGCGGCCTCTTGAAGTACATTACGACGAATGACCGGCTTTTGGTCATAGACGTTCACGGAATCGGGCAAGGTTGGTTACCCACTGATGCCTGGGACTGGATCAGGAAGAATGGTTCATGAGTTTGAGAGATTCATGCATTCTTAGCCGCGAGAGATCGCGGCTTTTTTTATTGGGAGAAACAGCGTGACTGCAAGCGTAGCAACCGAACTTGAAAGTGGCGGAACGTCGCAGGAGGTGTTTGCGCTGACTGACGAGCAGATTTTGGAGATGGAGCCGGAGGCGGGAGTGGCGAGTGGTTCTTCGCTGACGGAAGAGCAATTGCTCGAGCCCGCCGGAACGAGCGTAGAGCGGGGTGCGGGGGAAAACGTTGCGGGCGGAAAAGCGACGAATGGGGATGCGGCGCGGCCGGAAGTAGCGGGTCAGGCAAAAGGGATTGGGGCACAGGCGCCGCCACAGTGGCTGGCGGAGAGGATGAGGGATCCGTGGCATGGGGATGAGGCGAAGGAGTTGTGGGAAGGCGCGGTGCAGGCCAGGCAGGAGGCGGCGGCTTATCGCGAGGCGATTGCGACGCCTGCCGAGGCTCGGGCGCTGAAGGAGATTTATCCCGGCGGAGTGAATGAGGCGAAATCGGCGGCGGAACGCGCGCGGCAGTTGGATGAGTTTGATGGAGCGTATTTTGGCGCGGCGGGGAAGCCGGCGGAGGAGTTGAGCGCGGCGCGGGCGCAACTGGCGCAACGGTTGATGGAGCAGGACCCAGCGGCGTTTCGAGAGATGGTGGCGGCGGGGGTGAGGTTGCTGGAGGGGCGCGGGCAATCGGTGGTGCATCACGATGGGAGGCAAGACGCAGGGAGCAAGCCAGGGTCCCTCGACTCCGGTCTGCAAAATGCGCAGACCTCCGCTCGGGATGACAATCCCCGACTGAGCAGTAATGAAGGGCGGGCTTCTGTCCAGGAGATTCCGGCGGCGTATGTGAATTTTGAAAAGGCGACGAATGCGGAGTTGGAGAAAAGCGTGGGCGGGGCGATTGCGCGAGCGATGGAGCAGGCGCTGCCGAATTTGAGGAGCCTGGATCGCGCAGTGCGAGGCGGGGCGGGGCAGGGAACACCTTTGCAGGAGAGATTGGGCGCGGCGGTGCGCGAGGATGTGGAAGCAGCACTGAAGAGCGACGCGCAACTGAGCGAGCAGGTGGCTAGGATTTTGGGGGCGCGGCGGTTTGACGATGCCACGCGGGGTCAGGTGGTGCGGGTGATTGATGCGCGGGCACAACAACTGGTGCCCGGCGCGGTGAAGCGGGTGGTGGGGAGTTGGACGACGGCGACGCTCGGAACGAGAGGGAAAGGCCGGGCGGCTGAAGAGGGAATTGCCGATTCGCGAGCGGGGAGAGAAACCGCTGCGAGGCCTGCGCCTCCAACTGGGAAGAGCGGACAGAGTTCCGGACGAAGTGCAAGCGCGGAGCCGCGTGCGCCCGGGCGAGGGGCAAATCGCGGGCGAGTGGATTACGGGAAGTTGAGCGACGAACAGATTTTGGAACTGTGAGAAAGAGTTCACCACAGAGGGAGCAGAGGGCCACAGAGAGAGCGGAGAAGCCCGGGCCTTCCCACAGCAACAGAAATACAAAAAAAGAAGAGAGATTATGGTGTTCGACCGGGAGAACGAAGAGAAGAGGGATTCCTCACTTCGCGGACTCCGTTCGGAATGACGGGGAACGATACGGGTTGTCGGGATGGGGTCGAGGAATGCTCGGCCCATTTTTCAGAATCACGTCTTAACGAGGTTTTGGCGCCTTCTCGCAAGACGCCTGCCTGCCCTTCTGAAGCGGGGCAGCACATCTAAGGAGAAACAACAATGCCAGCACAGCAAAACGCGAATGTCATCGCGTTGCAGCTCGAGAAGGTGCGCGACAAGGTACCTTTGCTGTATGAGCGCGACGACATTCTTTTGACGATGATCCAGCAACGAGGCGACGTGGAGAAAATTTCTTCACGCAATATGCGCCTGCCGTTGCAGGTGAATCCCGGTGGGAAGGCCGGTTCGTACAACGCCGACGGAGGCGACCTGGGCCGCGGCTCGGGAACCGCTTACGACGTCGCGCAGGTGTCGCCGATATTCTTCCGCTTCGCGATAGAAATCACGAAGCTGGTGGAATACGCGACGACCGGAAGGGAACGCGCGGTTGAAAACGCGGCCAAGCGTGAAGTGGCCAACGGAATGAAACAGTTCCGCGCGTTCCTGGACAAGCTGATCCAGACCGCGGGGAACGGCGTGTTGGGAACGATCACTTCGTTTGCCAGCACCACGTGGACGATGACCGTGCCGTATGGCGCGGCTTTGGTGTACGTGGGACAGACGATCCAGGTCTACGACTCGACGTTGACGACAAATCGCGGCACATGCACGGTGACGGCGGCGGATCCGATCAGCCCGACACAAACGATTACCGTGGACGCGAATCCGGGCGGATTGACGAACGGCGACGTGATCGTGCATGACGGACTGAGCGGCGCTTCGCCGGTGTCGTTGTTCGGGATCAAGTATCACCAGAACAACGCGACGACGGGCACGTGGCTCAACCTGAACCGCGCGACCTATCCGGTGCAACTGGCCACGCCGCGCGTGAACGCGGGCAACGCGGCGCTGACGCCGGCCAACGTGCGCCTGGCGATCAACAAAGTGCGCAAGGCGTTGGGCATCAACCACCTGAGCAAGCTGATCGCGTACATGGCGGTGGAGCAGGAGCATGCCTGGGAAAATCTGGGCATCACGGTGAGCTCCATCATCAAGGAAGGCGGCGGCGGAAGCGCGAACGACCTGGATCTGCTGTTCAGCGGCAGAAAGACCATGAGCGGGATTCCGATCAAGTCCAGCGTAAACGCGGACCAGACGCGCGTGGACTTCCTGGATCTGGCGCACTGGGGCCGCGCCGTGTTGAAGGACATTGATTTCTACGAGGTCAATGGCAACACGGTGTTCCCGATTTACGGGGCGAGCGGCGGATTGGCGGCGTCTTACATCTTCTACTTCGACACGGCTTTTCAACTTTGGTCAGACTGCCCGCGCAGCGGCGCATACATCGATACGCTGGCGCGGCCAAGCGGCTACTAGGAGTGAGGCGTGTCGTCCCGAGCGAGCGAAGCGAGTCGAGGAGTTGCGGCTGGACCGAAAGGCCTTGCCGCGATTCCTCGACTGCGTCCCGGCGAGAGACGCCGGGACTCCGCTCGGAATGACAGGTCCATGCGTTCATCAGTGGAAATCCAAATTATTCGAGAAAGACACGAGACGCCGGAAGAGGTTGCGCGGCGTCTGGAAACTGCCGGCGGACGGAATCGGTTTGGCGAGCCCAACTATCGCGTGATTTGGGGCTGGAACCGATTGGCGTGGATTGGCGGGAAGTTTGAGGACCGCGACGCGCACGGGGATTTGGTGCGGGAAGTTGTGGAGTTGCGGCTGGAGCCGAAATATCCGCAAGTGAACCGTTGGCATGTGGAGCGCTGGGTGCCGCCGGAGGTGTACGGCCTGCCGCGCGAGTGGTACGCGAATACGGTGGAGACCGCGAATGGCGTGAGCGTGCCGGCACTGGGACCGTACCCGGAGCGAGGCGAGTACGAGCATTGTTTTACGCTGCAAGGGCCGAAAGGCGAGTTTGTGCAGTTGACGCCGACGATCGTGGAGCATGTGGCGCGAAGGATCGAGTGGGCGAGGCGTTTCCCGCAAGGCGAAGCAGCGCGGCATGTTGTACGAGAGGGAAGCGCGGGAAGAGCGGGAGTACGAGGAGTGGGCGTACACCTTGATGGATGATGCGGCGCCGGCGCTGCATGGGCAGCCGTTTGTGACGGTGGGGTAGGTTGCTAGCTGGGGAATTTGCGGTTGAGGCTGTTGGCGATCAGATATCAGATATCAGCGATCAGGAAGCAAAGAGAAGAACGGGCTCCACACGGGCGAGACACAGACGGGAGATTCGGTGGATTGCTGAGGGTGTGCCTATGACGCGGTTTCAGATATGGCTCAGGGGAATTGTGGCGGCGGGAGTTAGCGGAGCCTCGGGCGGGGTGATGACGGGGCTGGCGGCGGTGGGAATCGATCCGGCACATTTTAATTTGCAGGCGGGGATGGGGGCGACAGTGAAGATTGGTGCGGCTGCGGCGCTAATCAACGCGGTGATTGGAGTGGCGGCGTATTTGCAGAAGTCGCCGTTGCCGGACGAGTAGGGTCCCACGAGTTGCCAAGGGACCCGACAGATATCAGCAATCAGAGATCAGAGATCAGGAAGCGAAGAGTAAGAGATGCGCGGCATTAGAGCGTGAGCGCCCACCCTCACAAACCGAGGGTGGGGCACCCTCAAGTTCAGGGGAGCTGTGGCGCCAGTAGAGGGACAAAACTATGCCAGTCGTGGGATCGAGTGCGTATAACACAGCGGGACAGATAACGTCGCTGGTGAGGTCACTGCTGAATGATGCGCAGGGAAACCTGTTCACGGATACCTTGCTCTTGCCCTATCTGAATTCGGCTTATCGCAAGGTGCAGCGCGCGATTGGGAACGCCGGCGGCGGGGGATTCATCCAGGATGACGTGCTGCTGGTGGTGGCCGCGGTTGCGGGAGCGGATGCGTCGCTGCAGGTATCACTGAGCGATGCCAGCGCGCCGCCGAATCAACTGCCGACAGACTTGCTGGTGCCGCTGAAACTGTGGGAACGGCCGAACGGCTCAACACAAGAGTTTGACGAGATGGTGGACCTGACCAGGCACGGCGGGCTGCCTTCGCGCGTGCAGGACGTGACGCTGAGCGTGTGGGAATGGCGCGCCGACGGGTTGTGGTTCCTGGGAGCGACGCAGGATACGCAGATCCGCTTGCGCTACTTGAAGGCCTATCCGGATTTCACTGATGCGACTTCACCGGTGCTGGTGCGCAACGCCCAGGAAGCTCTGGCGTACGCCACGGCGGCGCTGGCTGGATGGGCGAGGGGCAGCCCGCTGGCGGAGAAGTGGGACGATGCGGCGAGCGACGCGATCGAGGACTTGGTCGTCGCGGCAGTGCGCCGAGAGCAGCAGAGCGGCCGCAGGAGGCGGCCGTTTTCGGCGAGGAGCGGGTACACGCCGTTCTGAGGGCGATATCAGATATCAGCGATCAGATATCAGGAATCCAGATCCGTGATCGAGTATGCCCGAGCAGGAATCAGAGAAAAAGAAGCAATGAAGTAAGAAGGAGAGAGGGAAAATGGCCATTACGATTTCGTTGAGTTCGCTGAATGTGGACTCGAGCGCGAGCAATTTTGTGTATGCAGTGGCGACGCTGACATTTACGGGAAATTATCCCACGGGCGGAGACACGTTGGATTTCACGCAAGTGGCGGACAAGCTGCCGTCGGATACGATCGTGCAGGTGTTCGCCGAGAGCCAGAACGGCAACAGCGGCTACTACATTCCGGTGCAGGGCACGGCGCTGAATAACTGGAAGCTGAAGGCGTTCGTGGGGGGCGGAACAGAAATCACGGCGGGAGCGTATCCGGCCAGCGTGACGACGGACATCGTGCAGCTCAGTATAACGGCGCGCAAGTTGTTGTAGGGCACTGGAAATTTGGAACAGGGATATCAGCGATCAGGAAGCGGAACCTGGCGTGGCAAGAGAAAAACCTCAGGTCTGAAGGCCTGAGCTACAGGATTGCGAAGCACATGATACGATCAAAAATCAGTATGGGGATTTGGTGGGCGATATTGGCGGTGGCGCTGCACGTGTGGCCGGGAGTGGTAGGGCCGGCGCAGGGGCAGGGCTCGCGCAAAGACGACATCGTGTTCAATACGCGCGGCGTACCGCTGGCCGGGGCCGCGGTGCGCGTGTGCGCGATGCCGGCGAGCGGGCAGCCGTGCTCGCCACTCGCGCTTATCTATTCCGATCCAGGGCTGACCCAGGCGCTGGCGAACCCCACGACCACAGATGGCATGGGCAACTACAGCTTTTACGCCGCACCGGGGAAGTATGAGATCGAAATCTCCGGCCCCGGAATCACCACCAAACAATTGCCGAATGTGATTCTGCCGAGCGACCCTTCTTCGCCGACATTCAGCAGCATTTCTTCGACGGGCGCGATCAACGCGTTTACCTTGAGCCTTAACCGGCAACCTGACGGTGAATGGCAGCACCTCGGTGGTGGGAAACCTGGCGAGCAGCACGTTGAGCCTCACGAATCAGAGCACAGCGCCAGGGACGCCGGGCGCGGGCTCCGTGAATTTGTACACGAAGACGGCGGACAAGCGGCTGTACTACAAAGATGATACCGGCGTGGAAGTGGGTCCGATTGCGAGCGGCACCGGGGCACAGACGAATACGCCGAACACGTTCACGGCGCCACAGAATATTGACGCGGACTTTCATACCAAGGGGCCGAATCCCTGGTACGACCTTTCGCGGTACGGGTGGTACACGAGCCCGACATACTACAGGAACGGGACGACCGGGACGATGTCGGCATCGTCCTCGACACTGACGCTTTCGAGCGCCCTCGATTTTGCCAACGGGCAGGGCCTTGTGGTGCTTGGCGCTGGCCCGACACCGACGATTGCGACGCCCACGAGCGTGACGGCGGCGGCGGTTGGGGCGACGGGCTCGACGACGTATTACTACTGCGTGGTGGATGAGGACTATCAGAATGGGCGCACTGCTTGCAGTGGAGCGGGAAGCGTGGCGAACGCGGTGGCAACTCTCGGCATCCAGACGAATACGCTGACGGGCTGCTCACGGACCTCGGGCGTGGTGACTTGCACGACCAGCGCGGCGCACAATTTCATCAACGGCTCGCAGATTGAGATTCAAAGCTACAGCACGGGCGACCGTGGCTTCGAGGGCGCGTTCACGCTGACCTCAGCCTCGGGCAGCGCGTTTACGTTCAACCAGATTGGCGTGGTGGATGCCAGCGGCACGGTGACGAGCGGCAACGCTCGCGTGGTGGGCATGGTGGCGGTGAAGTGGCAAGCGGAGACAGCGTACACCGTGCTGAAACACCTTGTCTACCGCTGCACGGGTGGTTCTTGCGCGCTTCCGGCGAACGCGGCCAACTATAACCTCGTGGGCGTGGCCACGGGGCAGGACAGCTACTTCCTCGACCGTGGATACGGGTTTCTTACGGCGTATCTGGATAACGGCGACGCCTTGCAGACTGCTCCGACCACAACCTCGAACGGTTGGCTAGCCACGACCATCACCGCAGGCGGGGGGACCACGAGCCTGACGCTCGCTGCTCCTTCAACAAACGCGGTATCTGGCGTCAAGGTCGTACACGATAATGCGCCCATCATCAAGGCGGCGTGCGCGGCGATTCCGGCTAACACGGGCGCACCCGTTTTATTTGCTCCCGCGACGCCGGGAGCTGGAGCGGGCAACTATGCGCCGTTCTCCTCTTTCTTCACCTTCAGCTACGGCCTTCCAGCGCCAATCACAGCCAACTGCCCTCTAGGAACAGAGATTGATTTTCAAAGCGAACTCTGGCTGAACGCGCCCATCCAACTCGGGCATAACATCACGATGCGAGGCGGGTCGGGAGGTCAATTATCCTCCGGGTCGGGTTACTTTGAGGCTCCCCTGACGACCGTGACCGGCTACGCCTATCCGATGCTGTACATCAACGGACAGGCTTCGACGAACGACTTCCTCGCCAATTTCAAAGTTACCTGCAATGGTTTTTATCAAGCCTGCGTGTATGAGGATCAATCGTCGAGCGGCGATGGCCCGACCGACTTCCGGTACGATGATGTGTACCTGGTCGACACGAACGGAAACTCCAACGCCTATGTGGCCAAGTCCGGGTTCGGGCGGTTTTGGACACGCGGCATCTGGCAGACGAGCGCGAACGACTTCAGCTCGCCGACCGCGGCGCTGTTCACCACCAACTGTGGCACGGGACAGTCCGTCCCACAGTTTCCCGCTATCGGCTACACCAACTACACATCCATCTACGGCGGATTGCTGGTGGACGGCTGCGGGGTGGTCAACCAAACCTTCAATCACTGGTCGTTCACGGAACTGCTCGTGGAGGGCGGCTTCATCCCTGCCATCCGGGTCGTCAATCCGAGTTACGGCCTTCAGAGCGTCAACATTTACAATTTCAGTTACGCGGACATCCTTGGCGGTTATTCCACTCCCGCGATTGACCTGACAAACGTTGCGGGCAACGCGAATCTCGTGGTTACTAATCCAGGCTGCGCGACCGGTTTCCAAGCTCTCTTCGAGGTTGGCACCAGCGCCAACTATCCGGGCCTGCAAGTTTATGGGTCACCCTGCTCCTATCTTGGCGCAAACAACGGAACGGTGGCGTACAACAATTCTTCGTTCACGGACTTACTGAATTGGAACACGCGGCTCCAGAACGGTTCGCACGTGGCTTACCAGATGGCCACGCCCGGGGCACCTGTGAGCGCAGTTGTAAGTTCGGGCGGAGCAGTGCCCGTGGGCGCGCACATCTACCAACTCACGGCGGTGGATGCAGACGGGAACGAGACCGTCGCCGGCCCGTCTATATCGGCAACGACAACCTCAGGCAACCAAACCGTGACCATCACCGTACCGGCCACGTTCCCGACTGGCGCGGTCGGCGTGAACGTCTACCGTGACAGCGGAGAAATCAACCCAGGCGGAGGCGGCTGTGCTGTCCCCGAGGTAAGTGTGCCGGGAAGCACGATTGTGGACAATTACGCTTTTAGGTGCAGCGGAAATACGCCGCCCACGACCCAGGCGGGGTCTTCGCTTGTATCGTCGGGAGGGCTATCGACGTACAAACTCCATCTGGGCAGTGAAGCGTTGACGGCAGCGCCGCGCGGCGAACAAAATATTTTCCTTCCCGGTGCGTTGACTGCGACGTGGACGGGCGCGACGTGGACGCCTGACAAGGGCGTCACGGTTACCCGGGTGCAGGTGCAGGCGAAGACGGCGCCCGCCGGGTGCACGACCAACGCGGTGGTGCGTCTAACGGACGGCACATCACCCGTCAATTTAACGATCTCCGGTGCGGCGAATGATTCCGGCGTCATCGCACAGAACTACGCGGCGGGGACGCCGTTGACGTTAAGCGTGCAGACGGCCGCGGCGGGTTGCACAACGTCACCCGCCGACGCGAATGTGACCATCCAGTATCGCATGCAGTAGCAGCGGTCCTCGCGGAACGCGAAACGCCGGATTACCCCTGGGCTTCAGAATTCAAGAAAACAATTCGAGGAAAACATGAACACGCAGAACGATGTCGTTGCGTTGGTGAATATCTCCGCGCAAAAGTGGCCGCCGCGCCACCGCACCTACTTTGGTTCGCTGGAGATCCGCACGCCGGAGCCCGGCGAGGCGTTCGCGGTCACGCCGATTCATGGCTGCAAAGGCATCATGGACCTGGGTGACAAACGCACCATGGAATTTCCGATTACCGCGCGGGAGATCGCCGATGATCTGGTCCGGGAGCTCAATGGCGATTCCGGCGAAGGAAGCTTTCACGGCGTGTTTGTAGCGGCAGGGCCGCTGCCGACGGAAGCGGAGCTGGCCGAGGCGCACAGGAAGCTGGATGCGTTTCACAAGCGACTGGTGGAGGCGGCGGACCTGGAGTGGGAGCGTTCGCACAATCCGATGTTCATCACGGACTTGGAGAGGCGGGCGGCGCGGGAATTGAAGTTGGATAAGCCGTGGCTGTATGACCCGAAACCGCAGGCGGAATGCCCCGCTTGCGGGGAAAAGATCAAGGCCGGCGTGGCCGTGTGCCGCTCCTGCCGGGCGATTCTGAACCGGGCGAAGGCGGCGGAGTTCGGTTTGGTGCCGAAAGAAGTGGAGACGACGCTGGATTTGGGGAAGATGAGAGAAAAGGGAAGCGGGAAATAAGGCAGAAATTAGAGATCGGAAATTAGAAACCAGAGAGCAGGAAGCAAAGTCGCCCTGTGTAATGGACATTTTCTGGGGCTGCCTCGGTCGTAAAAGCGGCAGCTAGCTGCCGCACTCCAAAAGAAGAATATATGTCGACGATAGGGTCATTGGATGCACCGATTGAGATTTTTGGCGGGCTGGTCAGCGACATGTCGCCCGCGGATCTGCCGCATGGAGTGTCGCCGGATTGCCAGGACGTTTTTTTCGGCAACGGCGGCGTGACGACGCGGCCGGGATTGCAGACGCTGTTTGGGCCGCTGGCGGGAAATCCCACCGTGAATTACCTGAAGACGTTTGCGACGCTCGAGCGGCATCACTGCGCACGCTGGCTATGGATGGCAACGGGAATCTGTACAAAGAATCGGCGCGGGAACGCTGACACAGTTTGCCAGCGGCCTGGCGGCGAACGCGTACGCGCAATTCGACGACCTTGTTCGGCAGGGAATATCTGGCGATCAGCGATGGGATGACCGGGAATGACCTGCCGCGGCAGTACGACGACACGAATTTCGACCGCGTAAGCCAAGGGCGGCCCAGGCGCTGGGCCAACAGTAGTCGATGAAAACGTAATTGTGGGCATCGTGGCCAGTCCCAATGGCGCGACACAGCCCGCAGCCGTGACGATCGTGGCGAGCCCGAATGGGGCGACGCAAAACGGCTACCTGGTAACGATTACGACGAGCGCGGCGCACGGATTGTCCGCGGGACAAAGCGTCACGGTGGCGGGCGTCGGCGTGGCGGGATACAACGGCACGTTTGCGGTGGTGTCTGCGCCCAGCTCGACGCAATTTACGTACATTGCGGGCGCTGCGGGGCTGGCAAATTCCGGCGGCGGCACCGCGGCTTCCGCAACGGCCACGATTCAAACGAGCGCGGCGCATGGCTTGTCCGCGGGACAGCTTGTAACGATCGCCGGCGTGGGTGTGAGCGGGTACAACGGCACATTTGCTATCGCAACTGTCCCCGACTCGACGCACTTCACCTACAGCGCCGCCACCGGCGGCCTTGCCGCTTCCGGCGGAGGCACGGCGGCCGCGGCTGGGAATATTGCCATGGGCGTGCACCAAGTGTGCGTGATGTTCCAAACGCGCCAAGGCTATTTAACGAAGCCGGGGCCGGCGACGAACTGGACGGCGAGCGGCGGGAAGCGCGCCGTGGTCACGAATATCCCGACGGGGCCGAGCAATGTCGTCGCGCGCATCTTGTGCTTCACGGGGCGGGTGGCGCCAGCTTTTTCTATGTGGGCGGAGGCGGAACGCTGTTCAGCTGGGAACATGGTGATCAGCGACAACACCACGACGATCGCGGTAGTGGATTTTTCCGACCCGATTCTTCTGGCGGGAACGAATGTGGACAACCTGTTTCGGCTGATAGAGCTGGGCGATTGCGCCGGCGTGATCGACTATTCGGAACGCCTGTTCTGGTGGGGCGAACGCAACAAGATGGACAACTGGGTGAACCTGGGATTCGACGGCGGGTTCACGGGGCCGTCGCTACCGCACTACCCGCTGGGCTGGACGCCCGACGGACATTTGCGCCGGGCGGCACGGATGAAGAGAATTTTGTGGTGTGGGGCGCGGCGTATTCGATCGTGGGGAACGGTTCGACGGCCACGCGAGGGTTGATGACCCAGGGCGCGGTGCAGGATGCGCTGGGGGCGCCGCTGATTCAGGCAAATACGAGTTACACGGTGC
Source organism: Candidatus Acidiferrales bacterium (assembly GCA_963780785.1). Taxonomy (GTDB): domain Bacteria; phylum Acidobacteriota; class Terriglobia; order Acidiferrales; family UBA7541; genus Acidiferrum. Next base: position 32,352 of record CAWADS010000016.1, on the reverse strand, counting down.
GGGCGCGGTGTGCGCGGAATGCTTCGCTGACGCAGGGGACGCTGCACGTGCATCTCTACAGCGCCAGCGGGGGAATCAACACGCCGGGCCTGCAACTGACCGCGGCGCAATTCACAACGGGCTACGTGGAGTACAGCGCGCAACTGACCGCGCCGCTCAGCGTGATTCCTGGCGATTTGGTGCTGCGCGTGTATGCGGATGGCACGCCCAACCAGAACGGGCAGTTCTACATTGATGCGCATTGAGATTTTCCCGACGGCGCAGCCGGTAAATGCTTCGCTGGTGCGGGCGAGCCGCGTGGAAGATCCGGAAAGCTACGACGGGCTGGATGGCATGCTGAGCGTAGCGGAGAACAACGGGCAAGCCATCCGGTCGGCGTTCAAATTGCGCGAGCGGCTGTATTTCGTGAAGGAACATTCGCTGTACGTGACGCAGGACGATGGAACGAATGAGCCGGCACTGTGGACGATATCGGAAGTGTCGCGCGGCGTGGGCACGCCCTCCGTGCGTGGCGTCGGCTTCGGCGAAGATTGGGTGGTGATCGCGCACCGCACGGGGCTGTACCTGTTTTCCGGCGGCGAGCCGGTGAAAATTTCGCAGGAAATTCAGCCCACGTGGAACCAGATCAACTGGCAGTACGCGCAGACGCTGTGGGTGACGGTGGATACGGAACAGCGGCGCATCCTGGTTGGTGCGCCGTTTGGCAGCGCGACGTCGCCCAATCGCGTGCTGATGCTCGACTATCATGACTTGGATTCGGCCAGCGACCTGGCCTCGCGGCCGCCGGTGAACATCACCTACACGGGAAGAAAAGCGGCGACGGATAGCGCGCGGAAATGGTCGCCGTGGTCCATCGGGGCCAATTGCTGCGCCATGATTGAACGCACGGACGGCACGGCACTCGCCGCGTTTGGAAGCGGGAACCCCGGCGTGGGCGGCGGCGGAGCAACAGGGAAAATCTATCAACTGAGTGACACGCAGTATTCGGATGATGGCGCGGCGATTGCGAGCTACTACACGACGCACTATTTTCCCGAGCGAGCGGTGGAAAGTTCGCTGGGACTGGGCGCGCACAGAAAACTGTTCAGTTATCTGAGCATGTACGTGGAAGGGGCGGGGAACTTGGGGCTGACAAGCTATGTGGATTCCTCGAGCGTGGCGCAGGCGCAACAGCCCTTGCCGCTGAGTTCGCCGGCGCAGAAGGATCTGGAGTTGCCGATCAATGTGCTGGGGGAACGCGTGGCGTTTCAAGTGAGCACGAACCAGGCCGGAGCGTGGTTTAAGCTGCAGCGATTTATTCCGAGCGTGCGGGTGGATCCATGGGCGCCGGTGCGCGGCGTGAATTAGGCTAGTCGTCTCCGAATGGCGGATATTGGGAGTTGAAGATACATGCTGACGGTTGCACAACTGGCACCGCTGAAAGACCGCGACCCGTATTTGTACGAGACGCTGACGAAGATTGTGTCGGCGGTGAACGCCACAAGCCAGAACGCGGGAGTGGACCCGGCGACACCTTCGCCCGCGCCCGCGCCGATCGCTTCGCTGAAGGTGCAGGCAGCGAATGGGTGGTTTGACCTGGCCATTACCGATCCGGGAGCATCGCGGCCGGGGCTATTTTATTTCGCGGAGTCGGATGTGACGCCGGCGTTTTCTGCGCCACGCGTGCATTTCCTCGGAGCGGCGCGAAACCTGTATCTGCAACTGGGGAACCAGACGCTGTATTGGCGCGCGTACTCGCAGTACATCGGCTCGCAGCCCTCGACGCCGGTCAGTTTTGGATCGCCGCCGATCGCCGTGGCGGGCGGAGGCGCCAGCGGGCCTTCTCCGCTGCCCTCGAACGGAAGCGGCACACTGCCGAACGGTCTGCTGCGCGGAGGAAATGGATTCGGGACGCCCACGGGCGCGCGGATTGTGAAGCAGACGGTTCTGTAAGCCCGCGATGGCCTGCGCTGTTGACCTCAGTGGCTAAAGCCTTCGAGTCTCGGAAACTTTTCGGCACGGCTGAAGCCGTGCCCTCCCGGAAACCATTTTTGAATTGCGATAGACTTCAAATACGGGAATATGACGAGGGAGACCTGGATGCGCTGCGGGCGATCCATGCGGCACAGGGCTTCCCGTACGAATTTCCTGATCTGCGCAATCCGCTGTTCCTGACCAAGCTGGTGCTGGCCGGCGACGAATCGGATGCGGCCGGGGGGAAGGGAATTGCGGGCGCTGCCCTGCTGCGGCTGACGGCAGAGGCCTATTTACTGCTCGATCCGAAACGCGGCACGCCGAAAGAACGCTGGCAATGGCTGCTGGGGCTGCACGAAGCGACGCGGCACCAAGCGTGGGAACGCGGGCTGGAAGATGTACATGCGTGGCTGCCGCCGAAGATTGCGGCGAAGTTTGGCAGACGGCTCGCGCGGCTCGGCTGGGTACGCGATGATGAGTGGACGCCGTACTGCAAAAGATTGAAGTAAAGATTAGCGAACGATGGTTCGGAGGGTTTATGGGACGCGGGGCACAGGCACAAACACGGCAGATGACGGACCAGCAACTGGCGCAGACGAACGCGCTGAACCAGCAATTGCTGGGACAGCAGCAGTCGCTGGGAAACCAGGTGGGCGCGCAGTATCAGAGCGTGGCGAACAATCCGGGCTACAGCGCCGCGGATAAGGCGGCGATCACGGGGCAATCGCAGGGCGCGCTGGCCAGCGCGTTCGACTCGCTGCAACAGTCGGCGATGAACCGCCTGGCGCGGACAGGGAACTCCGCGGGATTCGCGGACTTGACGGACGAATTGGCGCGGGAAAAGGGCCGGCAGGAAGCGAGCACGGCGCAACAGAACCAGTTGAACTTCAGCAACACGGCCTATCAGCGGCAGATGGCGGCTTTGCAGGGGCTATCGGGATTGTATGGCGTGGACACGAACCTGCTCGGGCGCACACTGGGCATTCCGGCGGCAGCTCCTGAATACGCGCGCGAACGCTTCGCGGCCCAGCGGGTTTTTCTCATCGCTGGGATCGAGCCTGGGCGGGACGCTTGGCGGACTGCCCGGTTTGTTCATGTAGTGCCACGTTTGCGGTGCTTTGAGACTTCTTAAGGTCGCTCCGCTCGGCGACCTGACACCAGGGCAGGTCATGACGGATGGCTTGCCCTGACGCTGCAGTGAAACCCAAGGGGCCCACCATGTTTTCCATTTCCTCCGCAATTCTTCTGGCAGTGGTGTCAATCGGCGCGCAATTTATTGTTTTCTTGCGTTGGATTCACAGCCGAATGCGCGACGACGAAATCAATCGTGTGTTTCTGCGCGACTTGGCGTTATGCCACCTCCCACGCATCTACCGCGCGCTTTATACCATGGCCGAACGGCAGGGCATTGAGCTGGAAGAGCTGCCGATCGTGAACTACGTGGACCTGCAGAATGGCGGGCGGCGGACGCTAATGCCACTCGATGCAAAACTCATGGAGCTGGCGCGGCGCGCTGCCGAGGGAGAAGGGCTGGATGCGGCACTGGTGTGCGCGGTGGTCGAGCAGGAGTCCAACTGGAACCCCTGGGCGATACGCTACGAGCCGCTCTTTTTCGCCAAATACGTTGCGCCGCTCTACACCAACAATAAAGTGGGCGCCACGGAAGCCTATGCGCGCGGAATTTCGTGGGGCTTGATGCAGGTGATGGGGCAAACGGCACGCGAGAAGGGCGTGGCTTCTCTTTTCCTTTCCACACTATGCGATCCGGCGGTGGGATTGGCGGTGGGTTGCAGGATCCTGCGCCAGAAATTGGACGCGGCGGGCGGCGACACGACGCGGGCATTGCTCGCGTGGAACGGCGGAGGGAATCCGGATTACGCGGAGGAAGTGCTGGCGCGGACGGCGCGCTACCGATAAAGGCGCTGGTGCGCGAAAGAGAATGTCATGACATTAGGGAGTTGGCTCAAGGGCGCGGCTTTGGTGATTGCGGTGGTGGTGGGCGTGAGTGTGTATTTTGCCTGGCGGGGGGCGCAACGCGAGCAGGCGCAGCTCAAAGCGGAGCTGCAGGCCACGCAGAAAGCGTTGGCGGATGCCGACGCGCGACAGCAATCGCGGAATGCGGAACTCGGGCAGATGCTGGCGCAGCTCAACGCGAAGAAGTCCAGCCATCCAGAGCCCAGCGCAAATTGTGAAGGCCTTGCCGGACGTCCTGCCATTGCCCACCCCTCTAACCCTACCGGCCCAGACAGCCAACACAGGCCTTCCAGGCACCCAGGGAGCACCTAAGGAGCCGGTCGAGGCTCCTGCGCCCAAGGTGCAGTTGCCCACCGAAGACCTGAAGCCGCTCTATGACTTTGCCGTGGACTGCCGGGAGTGCCAGGCGCAGCTGGGCACGGCCCAGGCAAACCTGAAGGACGAACAGACAAAGACGCAGGCGCTCAGCAGGGAACGCGACACAGCGTTGCAGGCAGCGCGCGGCGGTTCGGTATTGCGGCGCGTGGTGCGGGCGGCGAAGTGGTTTGTGATTGGCGCAGCGGCCGGCGCGGTGGCGGCGAAGTTGGCGCACTAACGCGAGGCTGAAAACCCATCCAACAAGCTCACCCCATAGCCTCAGTGAAGCCCACCGCCCTAGGAGCAGGCTCGGCTGGCGCACCCCCCGCGCCAGCCGGGGAAGTACGTAGAGGAGAGGGCCGGATATCCACAGAAAAGACAGGAAAAGCGAAAGAAAAGGCTTGACACGGAGTCCTATAACAGATATTATGTTAACTTGGAAGCGAGGCTTTCCCTCGCCTTGCCTCCCATCCACCACAAACTACCTTCTAGTCGTTGGTTCTTCCCTGCAGCTACTTCTTCGGCGTGGTCTTCCCCGCTTTGATTTTCGCGACTTCGAAATCGATGTATTGCTGAACTGTGTGGGGATCCGCGCCGGAGATTCTGCGGCCGTTGACGAACACCGTTGGTGTGGCGCGAACATCCAGCAACTGCCCGTTGGCAAGGCTGGCATCCACTTCCCCTGCGGCTTGCGGGCTGGTCATGCAGGACTTGAAGGCGTCTGCGTTCAGGCCTGCGCGCGCGGCGAAGTCCAGCATCTTTTGCCAGGCGGTGGCGGCAGAGATTATGTCCTGGTTGTCGTAGAGCAGGTCATAGACCTTCCAGAAGGCCTTGGGATCTTGCTGGTAGGCACAACGTCCGGCCAAGGCCGCCGTACGCGCCCAAGGGTGGATGGCATCAATGGGAAAGTCTTTGAAGATGACCTTCAGCTGGGGGTACTTGGGCAGGAGGCCGCGGAGGGCGTCGTGGAGGTTGCGGCAAACCGGGCATTCGAAGTCGGAGTACTCGACGAGGGTAATCGGGGCTTTGGGGTCGCCCAGGACCGGGGCGTTGGCGGTCTGGATCTTGGCTATGTTCTCGGCCAGGGGGTCGACGGTGAGGTCCGAGAGCTCGCCGCGCAGGAGGTAGCGCCCATCCTTAGTTAAATACATCTTCAGCTTGTCCGAACCGTCCGGGGACTTCACTTCGATCGGCACCTCAAGGATGCCGGAAGTGCCGAGTTCCGCGGGGGTCGCCACGGTAATCTGGACCTCCGGGCCCAGGGCGAAATAATAGCGAAGGAAAGACTCAACCTTTTGTGCTTGCGACGCAGCGTCGGATGCCGCGGGCTGTTGCGCCATGGCGCCGGCCGCAGCGAGCAAAAAAAATGCGAGCAGGGCGAGCTTGAGTGTGTTTTTCACGCGAGTCCTCGTTCCATTTACGGGTGTGTTCATGGGATGAAGCGCTGTGCGATGGGAAACGGGCGTCCAAAACCGAAGGCGCGCGAGGTGATCTTCAAGCCCGGAGCGGCCTGCTTCCTTTTGTATTCGTTGCGGTCCACGCGCAGCGCGACGTCGCGGACCAGGTTTAAATCATAGCCAAATTCAGTGGCAATCTCCTCCGGCGTTTTCACTTCCTCAATATAGGCCTTCAGGATGGCGTCCAGCACATCGTAGGGCGGCAGGGAATCCGTGTCCTTCTGATTGGGGCGCAACTCGGCCGAGGGCGGCTTTTCCAGGGTTGAGCGGGGGATCAGTTCCCTTTCGCGATTGATGTACTTGGCCAGCGCGTAGACCATCATCTTGGGCACATCGGAAATCACGGCGAGGCCTCCGGCCATGTCGCCATAAAGTGTGCAGTAGCCAACGGCGATCTCCGATTTGTTTCCGGTGCTGAGAACCATGGAGCCAAACTTGTTGGAGAGAGCCATGAGGTAATTGCCGCGGATGCGCGCCTGAATGTTTTCTTCGCTGGCATCCGGCGGGCGGTTGCCAAAGGCGGGGGCCAGGACTTGATTGTAGGCGTCGAAGACGCTGGCGATAGGAATGGTGAGGAACTCGATGCCTAGATTCTGGGCCAGGGCTTTCGCGTCGGTCTTGCTGCCCTCAGAGGAGAATGGCCCGGGCATGGAGACGCCGAGGACGTTGGAGGCGCCGAGGGCCTCGACGGCGAGGCAGGCGACCACGGCGGAATCCACGCCGCCGCTCAAGCCGACAATGGTTTTAGAGAAGCGGCATTTGCGGACGTAGTCGCGTGTGCCGGTCACCAGCGCCTGATGGGCGTAAGCAATCTCCGTGGCGGGCTGCTCGTGGAGGTCGCCCTTGCCAGTGACAGTGTCGAACAGGACGATGTCTTCCTCGAAGCCCTTGGCCTGGGCGGCCACTTCCCCGCTGGCGGTCAGGGCCATGCTGGCACCATCAAAGATCAGCGAATCATCGCCGCCCACCTGGTTGACGTAAATCACCGGGCGCTGGTGATGAATGGCGATGGAGCGGAGCATGTCCACGCGAAGGAAGCGCTTTTCCAGGGTGTAAGGCGAAGCGGAGAGGTTGATGAGCACGCTGGTGCCCAGGGAGATGAGTTCGGTGACGGGGTCGCGGGCGTAAAGCGGCTTGTCCCAGAAGTTTTTGTCGTTCCAGACGTCTTCGCAGACGGTGATGCCGAGCTGCTCGCGGCCCATGGCGTAGACGTATTGCTTTTCGCCTGGCTGGAAGTAGCGGGACTCGTCGAAGACGTCGTAGGTAGGCAGAAGCATTTTGCTTTGCTCGAAGACGACGCGGCCTTCGCTGATGAGAGCGGCTTTGTTGGCAATGGACTTCCCTGCCCTGGGGTGGTCCACGCGGCCGGCGTAGCCGACGATGGCCGGGAGCGGCATGTGCGCGGCCAGTTCCTTCAGCGTGTCGTGATTACGCTGGATGAACGCGGGGCGTTCCAGCAAGTCGAGCGGGAGATAGCCGCAGATACACAGTTCCGAGAAGACCGCGAGATCCGCGCCGCGCCGCTTGGCTTCCGCTGCAAGCGTAAGAATGCGTGAGGAATTGCCTTCGAAGTCGCCGACCGTGGGGTTGAATTGGGCGAGGGCTATCTTCATTCGCTTTGAGGATTAGGATAAGTGGGGCCCGGGGAGAATGCAAATGGGTGGAGTTCTCGAGCCGGGTCATTGTTCGGCTCCGGCGTTCATCAGACATGTAGAGTACTGACAAGTACTGGTCACTTATGATGTACTTCTGGCCACGCAACCGTACTCTTTCTGTGGCGGCACATTCGGCGGAATAGCGACCTTAGCTACGTCGGCATTAGGGTATAGTGTTTGGTATGTTGAAGCTCATAGCCACTTCCTCCCTTCTATTCTCGGTACCGCTGGTCATCTCAGTCCTCACCTCGGGTCAACAGAAACCGGACGGCGCGCACGGTCTCTTTGAAGGCTCGACCGACGTTGGGAGCACGCAGAAAGGCTCGACAGTCTACGACCCTGTCAGCGGCGAGTATCGCGTGACCGGCGGAGGCGCGGACATGTGGGGCGCGGCCGATGCCTTCCATCTGAGTTGGGTTCGCCTGTCTGGGGATGTGACCCTGACGGCAGACCTGCGTTTCCCGGCCGACGGCGGCGCGATTCCGCTGAAGAAAGCCGTGCTGATCGTGCGGCAGAGCCTCGATCCGGCTTCCCCCTATGCCGATGTCGCCATCCACGGCGATGGCCATATCACGCTCCAGTACCGGGCAACCCAGGGCGGCGAGACGGCCGATACAACTTCGACAGAACACGGCTCGACGCGTCTGCGGATTGAACGCAAGGGCGATCAGTTCACGATGTATACCGGACCGTCTAGTGGGAAGCTGACCGCTTCAGCGCAGGTGACAATCATCCTGCATGATCCAGTCTATGTGGGCATCGGGATGTGCGCACACAAGGCCGATGGCGTTGAAACAGCCGTGTTCTCCAACGTGAAGATCGAACGGCCCGTGGCGAAGTAAGGGTTAGCGCGCGGATCTGGACAAACTTCTGGGGGGATACCGCGACGAAGACGGCGGCTTCGGCGCACTAAGAGCCACCGAGCAGCAGTCGAATCAGACGGTCCGCGAGACGAGCGGGGCAGTCCCGGACGAGTGGCCGCCCAGCCGGACAACTTCGTTCCCGTACCCACATGGACAGTTCCCGATCTTAGCCGAGGTCTGGCGCTTGCTTGCTGCGAAAGTAGGCTTGCGGGGTGGTTCCGAGCCTGGTGCGGAACATTTGGATGAAGGCGCTCACGCTGCCGTAGACGACGGCTATAGCCACCTCTGTGACGGACTTGTTTTGGGCGAGCGACTCTAACGCGGCAAACAGGCTTGCCTGCTGCCGCCAGCGTCCGAACGACATGCCCACCTGGGCTGAAAAAGCGCGCATGGAGGTCCGGCGAGCCATCCCAGCGAAACACGCCCACTGGTCCGTTGTGCGGTCGTGCGCAACATTGTTCAGCAAAGCGTGCGCGACCCGGGCCAGCCTCTCCTCGCCGGGCATGGGCAAGCGCAACGGCCGCTCCGCCATGTCGCCAGGGGCGAACTACGCATTCACACTGCGAGGATTCCGCTTGCAGAGGTCGCGGACGCACGACCACGAGACTTTCAGGGCCGCAGAGCGATCTTCATCCCGTAGCTTGAAGACTGTCTCGCACTCTGGTTGCGTTCCGCCTTGGTCTTGAAAGGTGTTCCATTTTGCATAGATTGGCAGACCCCTCTTCTGTTTGAATGAGCATGGAATCTCAGGGCCTATGATGTTTCACGAAGTGAATGCAAGGCACTCTGCTGCAGTTCAGGATGGCAATGAATCGAAAAAGCTTTCGAGTGATGCGGGCGGGCGAACGGACCAATGTCGATGGAAAGCCAGTAAGCAATAAAGTCTTGCTGGCAATGCCCGACAACGAATACCAGTTGATGCGTCCTGAGTTGAGGTACGTCGATCTGCCGGATCGTCTGAGCCTTCATGAGGCGACGCAAGCCATTGAATTCGTCTATTTTCCGAACCGAGGAATGGTTTCTCAGGTGGTCGTGACCAAAGACGGCCGAACCGTGGAAGTGGGTGTTGTGGGTAACGAGGGTTATGTTGGGGCAGGATTGGCAGTCGGCTTGAGCAGAAGTTCAGTACGTGAAATCGTCCAGATCGCCGGAGATGGTTTCCGAATCGTAGGAAATGCGCTAGAACGGGTTCTGCAGTCGGCGCCACAATTGCAGATGATCTTGAGCAGGCATTCGGGGCTTCAAGGGATGCAAGTCGCACAGACCGCGGCGTGCAATCGGCTGCACGATATACAGCAACGTCTCGCGCGGTGGCTTCTGATGACTCAGGATAGAGTGAATTTGGGAGTACTTCCGATCACCCACGATTTCATTGCGACCATGATGGGTACCGACCGGTCCACGGTGAGCCTGGCAGCGGCGGTGCTGCAAAAAAAAGGCATCATAGAATACGTGCGCGGTGCAGTGAAGGTTGTGAACCGCAGAAAACTCCAGAGCTCCGCTTGTGAGTGTTACGGTGTCATTCAACAGTTCGAGGACGAACTCGGATTGAGATAGCAATTCTTCCAGTGTTGGATACCCCACAGACAGCAGCCTCTTCCTGCCGGTAATGTTTAGGCCGGGTGTATTCCGTTCGGTTTTGATGTGTGTTTAGAAAGCCGTAACTTCGGCAGATCCTCGCTCCGGTCAATGAAAAAAGCGGCTTATAGCGTCGCAGTGCCGTCGAAGAGCAAGGCTACACCGTCTTTCAAACGAAGCATAACGGCGGGAGATCCCGAGGTATGCCATGGAGGCGAAGCGTCGCAGATTGGTGTGGGTGAAAAAGCAGAATTTTCAGGGCTGGGCTTGCTCCGAATGCGCATGGGCGTTCAATCCCGTAGGGCCGCTCGTTGGCGAATCAATTGTCGAAATGATGGAGCACTACGAGAAGCAGCGCGACAGGGAGTTCACATCTCATGTCTGTGCCGAGCACCCGGGGACCACAAAAAATTCACCTTAACCAAAACACTCGCGGGCTGGATGCCGCGTGATTCCCGTGTTCATGCAATGCCGACTACTGCTTCAGGGCAGCATGTTCAAGCGGGTCACCAGGCGATCTCTGATTAGCCGGTAATGCCGAATGCAGCGGTATGCGGAGACTTAGAGGATTCCTGAAAGAACATCGAATCTTGGCACGCACTCTAAGTTGCTGGCTTCGAGTACCTGTTAGCAAAGAGGTGCCCCCGTGAGCCGCCGCTGGCTTCAGACATACTGAAGAAGATTGGCGCCGAGTGAATCAGTTTGCGAATGGGTTGAAGCCGTTCTGAGACAGTGCAAACCGCCGAGGCCAGGAGTCCTAGGAACTCCAAGCGCGGTTCGCCCGGCGAATTACGTCTGTTTTCAGCCAACGCACCCAAGAAATTGTTGGCAGAAGTTCGCAGCTGTTGAGCTGCCGAGAGGACGTCGGGCGAGAATCTCGAAATGTCCTCGCGCCAACGAGATTAGCGAAATCACTGTCCAGGTCGCCGCCAGACGTGCGGTCTGCGCCACCAAGCTGCGAATCGGCACGCTTGCCGGCCAGAGTGGAGCGTGCTTAGCGGTCCAGGTAAAAGCCATCCCTGGTTTGAACCACGGCGTCCTTTTGTTTTACGGTGAGATGCAGCTTGTGATAGCCGATGGGAGTGTCCGCTTTCACCGGGGTGTAGCCCAGGCTGTATTGATAGCGCAGTTCTTCATCGATGGCGTCGTAAATTTTGTCGATGGGCTCTTTCTTGGAAACTTCGAAGAAGCGTCCGCCGCTCGCTTCGGACATCTGCTTGAGAACTTTTTTTCCGTCGGGATGCGATTCTTCCGTGGGTCTCGGGTAGCCGCCGCCTCTTCCACCTCTCCCGCCCATGCCGCCCCCCATGTGCGGACCGCCGAATCCGCCACTGTTCCCATAGGCTTCTTTATCGGCGAAGAGGATGCAATAAACGAGGGTATCGGCGCGCTGCGCGGTGGCGATGGCTTCCGCCAGAGTCTCTTTGCTGCCGTGGTCGACGCCATCGGTGAGGATGACGACGGCCTTGCGGCCTGGCTGCTTCTTCAGCAATTCGTCGGAGGCCAGGAAAACCGCGTCGTAGAGCAATGTGCCGCCACCGCCGCGGCCGTGTGAGCCACGCCCACCGCCACTTCCACCACTGCCGCCCGAGGAACCACCGCCGCTACCGGAGGAGCCACCCTGCGAGAATTGTGGGGCAGCAATTTGGTCGATGGCAGCCTGCAGTTTTTGGCGGGAAGAGGTGAGGTCCTGAAGAAGCGTAACCTCACGATCGAATTGAATGACAAAGGCTTTGTCCTTGTCCACGCGCAAAACCTGCTCGAGAAATGTGCGGCTGGCGGCGCGCTCCTGATCCAGGAGGCGCCGTTGGCTCATGCTGGTGTCCACCAGCAATCCAAGCGTCAGGGGGAGATCCGATTCCTTCGCGAAATAAGTGATCGTTTGGGGCTTGCCGTCCTGTTCCAGCGTGAAATCGTCCTTGGTCAAATTGCGGACGATGTCTCCATGCTTATCGCGCACGGCGGCGAGCAGGTTGACGGCGTTGACGTCCAGCGTGATGGGCGGGCCCTGTTGGCTATGCGCCGGCAAATCGATCAGGAGCAGCGGCACGCTGAGGAGCAGAAGGCTCAGCTTGGGCCACTGTCGTTGATTCTGCCCTGCGCCCGTAGATTGGATTCTTGACACTCTTTTAGACCTCCGCCTCATCATGGCCACGGACCGACGCTTCCCTTCTGACGGACCTCTATCGTTGGATGAGGATCAGCAGACACAAGTTCACCCGCTGTCCTCCTAGAAGAGGATTCCCTGCTCGCCCCAAAAAGGTTCCCGGCAAGTGGAGAATGACCGGCTTCCGGGGCAGTTCTCTGGCTGGGGAGACGGGCGGCGTGGACTCCGCCAGTTTGCCCAATTGGGCGAACCAAGTGTTTGAAATGGGAGACTAGCTGGACACGGCGCGCGCGACGAAGAGGCCGTAGACAAAGTTGCCGGAGGCGAAGCCGGCGCGCATGGCCCGGAACGCCTTCAGAAAGGCGATGAACTCGGCGCCGTGTTTCGCGGCGAGCTCCCAAAATGCCTTGTTGCTAATGATGTCGAGGCAGAGGTCCCAGGTTTTGGAGCAATTCTTGTTCAGGATTTCGCGGTGCAGGATCTGCAAGCCGGCCGAATTCAGGAGATGCGCGTAGTCATCCATGATTTGCAGCTTCACCATCATGCCCCTCTCGATGGGATCGATGAATTTCCCTGTTTCTACGGGGGTGAGACCTTCTTTCCTAAACCAGTCTGTGATCGCAAAGAGGCCGCCGGGCTTCAGCAGCCTCGCGGCAGAAGCAAAGAACTTCTCGCGGTGCTCATAGTGGGAGATGGATTCCACGGACCAGAGCAGGTCGAACTGTTTGTGGAAGTCCATTGCTTGGGCGTCCATCACGAGGAACCGCGCATCGAGATTCTCGCCTGCCGCGGCCTTAATGGCCATTTCGACCTGCACGGAGGAAGTGTTTATGCCGGTGACCGCAGCGTTATAAGTCTTGGCCAAGTAGAGGCTGCTGGCACCGAAGCCGCAGCCAATGTCCAGAATATCGGAGCCGGGCTTTATCTTTGCGAGTTGGGCGAGATACTGGATGAGCTGAAGCTGAGCCTGTTCCTTTGATTCATCGCCACGAATCCAGTAGCCGTGATGCAGATGCTCCCCCCAGAGGGAGCGATAGTAGGGACTGACGAGGTCGTAATGTTCGATGATTTTGAGCTTGTCGTTTGGGCAAGGCAAGGTAGGCGGTTGCTGACCGACGGATGCTTCCAGTCTCTGGTCCTTGAGCACCTTGACATTGTACCTGCGGAGCGGCTGGGGAGATAAAGGAAAGGGCTACTGGGGTTAGGCAGGAGCTGGCGACGAAGTGCGAGATTTGGGGCCTTGCGGACATGGGGTCCAGCAGTGCTGGACCCCTACGAAGATGATTAGACGCTGAAGGAGCTGCCGCAGCCGCAGGTGCTCTTGACGTTGGGATTGTTGAACTTGAAGCCCGCACCCTCGAGAGTCTCGATGTAGTCGATCTCGACGCCGTCGAGGTACATGGAGCTCATCTGGTCCACGGCGACCTTGAGTCCGTCGAAATCCACGACCTCGTCGGTCTCATTGGTCTGGTTTTCAAATGCCATGTGGTATTGAAAACCGGAGCAGCCTCCACCCACCACGGCAACGCGAAGCGCCGTGGGCACAGGGTTCTGCATGCTCATGATTTCCTTGACCTTGGTGGCGGCAACGGGCGTCAGGTTGATCATAGTTCTCTTGGCCTCCGCTCGCGGAATCCTCCGCGAGGAACTTTACTTACCCAGTATAGCACAGCCCGAATTGGTGCAAAGTGGGCGTTCCTACGGTGCAATTCCCTGCCCGCGAAGTGATATCAGCGATCAGATATCAGGAGGCGGGTGTCGCCTGACGAGCAATCAGCTACGGCAATGGCGGACCGCACTCGAGTAAGCAGGGAAAAAGGCTCAGGCTTGAAGGCCTGAGCTACAGTAAGATAGATGCACTTATGAGGCACAAAGTTACGTTGTTGCCCGGAGAGGGCATTGGGCCGGAAGTTTCAGCGGCGGTGCGACGCATTCTGGACGCTTCGGGCGTGCAAATCGAGTGGGAAGAGCTGGCGGCGCGCGCGAAAATACGGACAAGGGCTACCGTCGGGCGCGGAAGTGTTGAACACCGCAGCGATCGAGTCTGTGCGGCGGAATCACGTGGGGCTGAAGGGCCCGATGGCTACGGCGATTGCGGGGGGCGCGCGGAGCGTGAACGTGGCGCTGCGGAAGAGCCTGGACCTATACGCCAATCTGCGCCCGGTGAAGAACCTCCCCGGCGTGAAATCGCACTTTGATGGCGTGGACGTGGTGATCGTACGGGAGAACACAGAGGACTTGTACTCGGGACTGGAGCACGAGGTGGTCCCCGGCGTGGTGGAAAGCTTGAAGATCATCACGGAGAAGGCTTCGACGCGGATTGCGCGGTTTGCATTCGAGTATGCGCGGAAGCACGGGCGGAAGAAGATTCACGCCATTCACAAAGCCAACATCATGAAGCTGGGCGATGGGCTGTTTCTGCGCTCAGTGCGGGCGGTGGCGGAGCAGTACAAGGATATCGAGTACAAAGAATTGATTGTGGACAACGCTTGCATGCAGATTGTGATGAATCCGGGCCAGTTTGACGTGCTGCTGCTGCCGAACTTGTATGGCGACGTGATGAGCGACCTGGCGGCGGGGCTGGTGGGTGGATTGGGCGTGGTGCCCAGCGGGAACATCGGCGATGAGGGCGCGATTTTCGAGGCGGTGCACGGCACGGCGCCGGATATTGCGGGCAAGGGACTGGCGAATCCCTACGGCGCTGTTGATGAGCTCGATTTTGATGCTGGAGCATCTGGGGGAGCGGGCCGACGGCGCAACGCATCGAAGCGGCCTTGGTGAAAGTGTACAAAGAGGGCAGGCACGTTACGAAGGATGTGGGCGGAACCGCGGGGACGGAGGAATTCACGGACGCTGTGATTGCGGCGGTGACGAAGGCGTAGAGAAGAGTTCTCTTCCCTGATTGCATGACGAAAATCGCTTGAGGAATCGTACGGAGATGGAGTAGGATTCCGCGCCATGCCTACATCCGCAAAAGTAAAGCCCGCAGCACAAGCAAAGTCGAAGGGCGTAACGAAGGCCCCGGCGCAGGCTGGCGGCTCGTTGGAGAGCGTGTACTTCGAGATCGAGGGGATCTTGAAGCGCCATGCTCCGCCCTTCCTGTTTCAGGAAGTGGGCGTACAAAACAAGAAGAACGCGCAATTGACGGTGCCGAAGCCGGTGGTGATTCCCGGGGCTTACGGCGGAAAGCCCGTTCCCGTGCAACTGGCCGCGGTGATCTTGCAGAAGGGCTATGTCGGGCTCTATTTGATGTGCATTTACATGAACGATGCGGCGAAGAAGAAGCTACCGCCGAATCTGATGAAATTGCTGCAGGGCAAGACCTGCTTCCACGTGAAGAAGCTGGACGATGGGCTGCGCGAGGATATTGAAGCAGCGTTGGAATTGGGAACGAAAGCCTACAAAGAGCGCGGCTGGCTGTAGGGGCGAATTTCTTCCGGTTTGGACACTCTCTCGCAAATAGTGGCAGACAAAATCAGCGGATCCTTCAGGGGCTAAAGCCCAATTTGTTCTCCGAGCTTTTCGCCGGGGCTGAAGCCCCGGCCTCCTAAAGAGAAATCGCGGAAACTTCAGGCGTGCCCACTATGAAACAGTGAAACGGCCGGCGATTTGGCGGATTTCCTTGTTTTCGATGATGCGCTTGCGGAGATTTTCACGGGTGGTTTGGAGCATGGCGCGGCCCAGGTCGCTGCCCGAAACATAAAGGCCGGGGAAGGGCTTCAGGACGCGGAAGAGCGGGAAGAAGACCCTGTAGATTTTCGGCAGGCTGGGCGAAGGTGGCGCGTCGATGAAGGCGGGGCGCCAGCAATCGGCGTCCACCAGTTCCATGAGGTCGTGCTCGGTTTGTGCTTTCACGCGCGACCAGAACATCCGGCTGTCCGCGCGAGTTCCCTGCCCGCTGATGTAGTGAAATGCCGCGCCGGGACTTTTGGCTTTGAACATCTGCGCCGCTGCCAGCGTGTAGGAGTAGGTGATTTTGCTGTACTCCTCCTTGGAAACTTGCGTGGACGAAACACCCAGGCAGAACAGACACGCATCCACGCCCCGGAACGCCTCCTCCACCGTCGCGTAATTCAGAAAATCCTTGTGCACGAAAGTGCGCAGCTTGGAACTCGTGTGCATGAGCGGGCGTCGCGTGATGGCGCGAACTTCATCGACGATGGATGCGGCGAAGCAAGCGTCCAGCACGCCCCCGCCCGCCGAACCCGTCGCGCCAAAAAGAAGGACTCTCATGGGACTCTCTTCTCGCCATAGTTAAATATCACAGTGGGAGGGATGGTGCATCGGAAAATCAGTGCGGTGCGTAAATCTGGTAGACCAAGAGGTAGACGATGACGCCGGTGACGCAAACGTAGAACCAGAGGGGGAGGGTCCAGCGGGCGATGAGGCGATGTTTGTCGAAGCGTCCGAGCCAGGCGCGGCGGAGGGTGATCAGAATCAGGGGAACGATGACGATGGCCAGAATGGTGTGCGAGGTAAGGAGCGCGAAATACACTGGCCGGATCCAGCCTTGGCCCTGGAAGGCAACGTGGCCGACGCGGTAGTGATAGACGAGGTAGGAAACGAGAAAGACCGTGGAGACCGCGAAGGCGGAGAGCATCAGTTTTTTGTGGAGGTCGCGTTTGCCGGAGCGAATCGCCGCATACCCCGCGGCGAGGAGAATCGCGCTGGTGGCGTTGAGAGTGGCGTTTAGGGCGGCGTGGGAGAACATGGGGTGAGTGGAATAGGATAGCAGAGATTCAGCCCTTGGTTGTGGCAGCGCGTCGTGGTGGTGATGAGATTGTGCCACGATCCCTCCACTGCGTGGCCCGGCGCGCACAAATCGCGCGGAAGAAAATGCCGGGCCACTCCGGTCGGGATGACAGATTAAGAAACGGCAAACCCAGGACCCACACGCAAAACCAGCAGGCGGAGCACCGGCCGAGAACCCAACCCGAGAACGAAGAGAAGAGCATCTGCGGCGTCCGATCGTAAGAGCCCACCCTTACAAACCAAGGGTGGGGCACCCTCAAGTTCGGTAATTGTCAGGCTAACAAAGGAGAAGGAAGGAGCCGATCGGGAGATCGGCGTTCCTGGGAACGCAAAAGGCCGACCCCGCGAGGCGGGGTCGGCCACTACAAATGCTGGGGGACATTAACGCGGGAGCTTGTCGTACATCATTAGGCCCAGGAGGATGGGGATGTGCAGGACCGTGGCGTGCATTAGCCACTTGGCGCGGGTGTTGGATTTGGAATTCGCGGCCCAGAGGCACACTTGCACGAGGGCGGTGCAACTGACCAGCGCGCCGAAGAAATAAAGCACGCCGGCAAAACCCATGATGGCGGGCAGCAGGCTGACGGCAACGAGCGACGCGGCATAAAGAATGATCTGGCGGAAAGTGCGCGTGCCGTCCTTGTCCACGACGGGGAGCATGAGGATGCCAGCGCGGGCGTAGTCTTCGCGGTACATCCAGGCGATGGCGTGAAAATGCGGGAATTGCCATAAAAAAAGAATGGCGAAGAGCAGCCAGGCGGGCGCATCCAACTTGCCGGTAGCGGCGGTCCAGCCAATCATGGGCGGAATCGCGCCGGGAATCGCGCCAACAAAGGTGGCCCAGACGGTGCGCGTTTTCAGCGGCGTATACGCGAGCAGATAGCTGAGGCAGGTGAACACCCCGAGCAGGCACGGAAGAAACCCGGCAACGATCGCTAGATCCACAGTGCCGGCAACGCAGAGGAGCAGGCCGAAGCGGAGCGCTTCCGCAGGAGTAAGTTGGCCGGTGGGAAGAGGGCGCGAGGCGGTACGGCGCATGTTGCCGTCGGATTCGCGCTCGATGTAATGATTCAATGCCGCGGTGCCTGCGGCAATCATCATGGTGCCGAAGACAACATGCAGCATGTGCAGCCAATCCACGGCTCCGCGCACGCCCATGTAAAAGCCCGCGGCTGTGGTCATCAGGACCAGGAAAGACACATCCGGCTTGGTGAGCGCGATGTACGCGCTCAGCTTGCTGGGTTGCGTGAGTTCCGTGGCCCCGGCCGTGCTCATTGCGCGGGCACCTCGCCGCGCGTCGTCGCCAGGAGCACTTCCCTGTCCCGGGGAACGAGGCGGTAACACAAAAGCACGGTCAAGATGGACGTGCCAAAGAGAACTGCGCCGACGACGGTATGCACGACGGTCGAGAACACCGTGAAGGGCATGGGCTGCGGGTCATTGGCACTTTGGATGCGCGCCCACAGCGCCGTGAGGCCCAGAAGAATTTGAATGCCCACGATCATGTGCAGGAGCACACGCGCGCGGACCAGTTCGCGCACTTGCGGGAAGCGGCTGCGAAGCACCAGGGCCGTCCAAACCACCATGAGGAGCACGAGCGGAGCGCCATAGACGTGCGGCTTCAGAGAGAGATACTTGTGGCGAAAGCCGGCGCCGGCCAGGATCTGCGCGAAAATGACAAAGGCGTTGAGCGTGACGATGGTGTGAATCGGCGGAGTGCCGCGGTCTTCGTATTGCGGCTGATTCTCCATCCACCAGCGGCTGGTGACCACGGCGATGCTGACGAGCAGGGCGAACACGATCTCCGCCGTGCAGGCATGCATCACGGGAAGCCAGTAGTGGAGAAGCTTCAGAACGGTGAGGCCGCCGAGGCCGCCCTGCAGACAAACGCCCACCACGGCAAAGGCGCCCAACCAACGGACCCCGGGGCGTTCGTCTTTGCGCCAGAGAAGAAACGCCAGGATGATGACCAGGAAGCCGAGGGCCGCAGCGATCAGGCGATGGGAATGCTCGAAGGCGATGCCGCCAACCATCGGAGGATTGAGGGTGCCGTAGGAGAGCGGCCAATCGGGCACGGCGAGGGCGGCGTCCTCGGAAGTGACCAGGGCGCCCGCGGTGAGCAGGACCACAGTCCAGCACACCACGAACAGGGCGTAGCGATGAATGCCAGGATGATAGGTGGCTTTCATGAATTTCGGGCCTCAATACCCGAAAGACGGATTATAGCGCAAGAAAAACGAGAACGTGTGCCCGTACCTGACCTGGAACGGGAAGGACTGTAGCAAGGAATGGTAAGGAAATGGAGGGAGTCTTGGAGGGGATGGAGACGAAGAGAGATTCCTCGCTTCGCGGACTCCGCTCGGAATGACGTGGTTGGGAGGAGGGCTAGGAAGTTGGGGGGGGGGCGGGAACTTCCACAGCGCGGAGGACCAAGTCCTTTAGGGCGGCGATGAAGAGGGGGCCATCACCGACGGCGGGCATCATGCGGAAGCGCTCGATGCCCCATTTTTTGGCGTCGGCGCGTCCGTCCATGTTGATTTCGTGAAGCGTTTCGATGTGCTCGGTGACAAACGAAATGGGCACCACCAGCGCTTCCTTGATGCCTTCGTGGCCCAGGCGTTCGAGCGTGGCGAGGAAAGAAGGCTCGAGCCACTTTGCCGGGCCGACCTTGCTCTGGAAGCACAGGATGTGCGTGCGCGGCCAATTGGGATATTCGCGGGCGCCCTGTTCGCAGACCAGCCGCACGGTTTCTTCGACGTGTTTCGGATATGGATCGCCCTTTTCGACGAGGCTCATGGGCAGGCCATGCGCGCTGAAAATCAAGTGCGCGCGGGAGCTATCCGGAAACTGGCGCAGGATTTTCCCGATATTTTTCACGAGCGCTTCGATGTAGAGCGGATGATCGTAGAAATACTCGATGGTACGCTCGGGGAGGGTATCAACCGGCTCGCCGTAGACGCGGCGCCACTCCTTCAGGCTGCTGAGGGTGGTGGCGTAGGAATAGTGGGGATAGAGCGGCAGGAGCACGAGTTCATCGAGGCGGCCAGCCTTCTTCAATGCGGAGACGGCATCTTCGGTGAGCGGCTTCCAATAGCGCATGGCGGTGACGGCGACGGGCTCGATGTAAGGCTGCAACGCGGCCACGAGCTTGCGGCGCTGGCGCTCCGTAAGAATGCCGATGGGCGAACGGCGGCCGATCATGCCGTAGCGCTGGGCGACGGGCACGCAGCGTTTCTTGGCAATGTAGCGCGCCAGCGGGCCGCGAATGAAATTCAGCGGGCCAAGCGGGATGATGTCCGGATCGAGAAAAAGATTGCGGAGGAAGGGTTCGACGTTTTCGAGCGAGTCTGGGCCGCCGAGCTGAAAGAGGACGATGCCGACGCGTTTTTTGGAGTTGCTGCTCAAGGATGCTTCCTTTTCTTCGGGCATGAAGAGGGATTTCTCGCTCCGCGGACTCCGCTCGAAATGACGGAGTCTCCACTCTTACTTGCCGCGCGGCAAGGAGTTCTTCAGGCGTTCGACTTCGGCGCGCAGATCGTTGGTGCGCTTGGCGATGGAAACATAGAATAGAAAGAACACGCCCCAGCCAATGAGGTATGCCGCAAACACGCTGTTCAGGTTCTTCATTGGGCCTCCGCTTCCCGCCGCAGGATTTCTACTTCCGATCTCATTTTTTCCAGCATGTAACGTTCGACGATCAGGAACGCCGTAAACACGTGCATGGCCAAAACGCTAAACAAAAAGACCTTGTTCATCGTGGGATCGAGTCCGGAACCTGGGCCGCCCATGATGACCGGAGCAGGATGCTGCGTGCGCCACCAGCGGATGGAGAAGAAAACCAGCGGAACGTCAATGAAAGCGAAGATGCCAAAGAGCGCGCTCAGAAGCGCCCGGCGTTCGGGTTCTTCGATGAGGGTGCGCAAGAGAAGATAAGAAACGTAGAGCAGCCAGAGCACGAACGTGGAGGTGAGGCGCGCATCCCACGTCCAATAGATGCCCCACGCGGGTTTTGCCCAAATGGGGCCAGTGATGAGCACCACGGTCGTAAGGACCAGGCCGACTTCGGCGCTGGAGACGCCCAGCCAGTCATATTTTTGACCGCGCTTCCAGACGTAGAGCAGATTAGCGATGAAGCAAAGGAAGAATGCATCCATGCCGGCCCAGGCGCTGGCGACGTGGAAATAGAAGATACGCTGAAGCACGCCCATGGTGCGCTCTTCGGGGGCCACATAAAACGACGCGTAGGCCGCCGCGATGACCAACAGGATGGCAACCGCGCCGAGGATGATGCGTTTAGCCATTGCGGATTACTCCTCCAGAAGATATTCGCCGAAAAGCCATAGCGCCGTCAAAAAAATGAGGTCAAACACGGCCAGGAATCCGATGCCCTTCCACTGCACAACAGGGTCGCGGTCCAGAAGACTTGCCGTGACGAGAGAACTGACCACCAGAACGGGGGTGAGCAATGGCAACAGGAGCAGCGGCAGCAGCAATTCCCGCATGCGGGCTTGCGCGGAAATGGCGGAGATGGCGGTTCCGGCGATGGAGATGCCCAGGCTTCCGACAAACAGCACGAGGATCAGGACGGGGAGTTTGGACCACAGCGGAATGTTGTAGAAGATGGCGAAGAACGGCAGCATCAGTAACTCGGTCATCAGCAGGAATAGCGTATTGGCGATGAGTTTGGCGAGAAAAATCGCAAAGGGGTCGCTGACGGCCAGGCGCAGCGAACTGAGCGTGTCGTTGGTCTGTTCACGCAGAAAACAGGATTGAAACATCAGCGAGGAGGCGAAAAGAATCGCCAGCCACAGAAGGCCGGGGGCGAATTGCCGCGCTTCTTCGGTGCCCGGATTGATCGCAAAACTGAACAACACCAGAACGATCAGGATGAAGACGGCGGTGGTTGTCAGCAGTTCGCGCGAGCGGAATTCCGTGCGCAACTCTTTGCCGAGGAGGATCGCCGTATTGGAGAAGAGGCTCATGGCGTCGCTCCGGCGCTCCCAAAGGTGAGGATCGAATGAAGCGACGCGCCGGACTGGGAGTCCGCCACTACGCTTCCTGCATCGAGTTGCACGGCGCGTGTGGCCAGTGCAGAGATTTCGGATTCGCCGTGAAGGCTCATGACCACGGTGCAGCCGGCGCGACTCAGTGCGCGCAAGGCATGCGCCAGCCAGGTGATGCCGGGCGGATCGAGGCCCGTGGCGGGCTCATCGAAGAGCAGCACCGAGGGGCGATGAATCAGGGCGCGCGCAATAGCGATGCGCTGGCGCATGCCGCGGGAAAATGTGCGCACCAGAGAATCG
This sequence comes from Candidatus Acidiferrales bacterium, assembly GCA_963780785.1. GTDB lineage: Bacteria > Acidobacteriota > Terriglobia > Acidiferrales > UBA7541 > Acidiferrum. The sequence goes on along the minus strand of CAWADS010000016.1, from coordinate 10,353 downwards.
CGGCGATCGATCAGGCCGACTTCGCGCAGCAGCTCTGCGGCGCGGGCCGCGGGGTTTTCGACATTCTGAAGTCTGGCGAAAAGTACCAGATTTTCCTCGGCGGTGAGCTCGTCGTAGACCATGGTGGCATGAGCAACATAGCCGGGAGTGCCATTTGCAGAGGGCGTGGGGTTCGCGCCCGGAAAACTCAGCTTTCCTGCCGTGGGTTTCACGATTTGCGCGGCGATGCGCAACAGCGTGGTTTTGCCGGAGCCGTTGCGTCCCGCAAGGACCACGCATTCGCCGGGAGCAATTTCAAAAGAAACGCGGCGGAGGGCGAAAAGTCCGCCATAGCGTTTGTCGATGTTCTCGAAGCGAAGTCCGGTTGGAGGTATGCGCAGCGAAGTCACAGATCGTTTTCCGGGACGGCGTTTTCAAGCTGGCAAGTGACCCGGCCTCTCGTCAGAACAGAATGAAGCGATGGAATAAGGAAATCAGAAAGCATGGATGAGATTGAGTGTGTCACAAAGCCGAAAGAGACCCAAGAGAAACCGAAGAACTGACCCCACTGGGGAGAGCGTGCCTCTACAGAATCTAAGAGAGATTCATCGCACAAAAGACGTGCGATGGAAAACCGTACCTCGCTCCGCAGACTCCACTCGGAATGACGGTATCATTTGGAGGCTCGTCGTTGTTGAACCGTAAAAGCGGCGGCGAGCCGCCGCACTCCAAGATCTCAGCCATGGACAAGATCGCGCGAGTAGCTTTTCGACCCGAGCGCGCTCACGGGCGTACTCTTCCTCGGAGATCGTACCGGCTTGCTTGCGGAGTTCCAAGCGAAAGATGGTCTCCTTCAGCGAATCGAGGCTTGCACTGACATGGGCGTTCACCTCGGCGACGCTGTTCGCTGATGCGGCAGTTGGAGCGGCGCCAACCGGTGGCCCCGGCTTGGCGGCTTTTGCCGATGGTCTTGCGCGGGGCGACGGGTAGCATCTTCGAGTTCCGCGGCGGGACCCTCGGCCACAAGCACCTGCTTCCGCGAGAGCATAATCGCGCCGAGAGCAAACAGCGCGGCCAGGCCGATCATCAGCGGCCATTTCAGATCGTCGAGCCGCCCGAGGAACCGCTTGAATATTTTCGCTCTCCGTGCGCGAAGTTCCCTTCTTGCCCGCCTTGTTGTCCTTGCGCGCCACCGGCATCGGCGGCTTGCGGATTGCCAACTCCAGATAGCTGCAGGAGCAAGCTCGCCTTCGCGGCCAACGGCTCGTGCGTGTACACCATCATGCCCTGCTCTTGCCCGGCAGGCTTCAATCCGTCGCCGGAAACAGTGACGCCTGGAGGCGCGACGACGAGCATCTTCAATCCGCCATAAGTGGCCGGCAATTTCACGGTCGCGGCATTTCCGGGATAAGCGAGTTCGTAGGAGAGACGGATGCTCGTCTCGCCGGGCCGGAACGGATACGCGACGGCATAGCGGCCCTTGCCTTTATCAATGGAGGCTTGCGGCACGGCCATCCCGAGCGAACTGATTGTGCTGACTTGCTGCAGCGTGGCCTTATCCGGAATGGCGAAATCGAAATTGCCTTCGGTGCGGAAATAGGCGACGGGAGGATTGGAGTTGTTCTGCACGTGATACTCTTCCGCGCCGATCAGTTTGTCGCCGCTGGGCTGGAAGATGATGATGTGAGAATCGAGCGTGATGGATTTGGGATCCTTCGAAGTTTCGTAGATGTCCACTTCCACTTCCGGGCGCCCCGGCGGAAGAAACGTGTTGAAGGAATTGTCTTTATAAGTGGCGCGAATCAGGATGGGCCCCATGCCGATGGCATCGCTGGTGACAGTGAATTGGCCTTGCGCGTCGCTCTTGGCAGAGCCAACTTCCACCATGCCCGCGGTGGGATTCAGCAGCGTCAGCGGAATATCCGCAGCGGGCTTGCCGGTGGTGCGATTGATGACCGTGCCGTGAACGGTTCCGGCGTGAGCGGCAGCGGCAACGAGAAAAGCGGCGAGGATGGTAAGAAGGATTCGCGGACAGAACCGATTCATCGAGCGCCCCGCTCCGTTGTGACGGGCTTGACGCCGCGAGGTCGGCCGCACCTGGAATTCGGTGGCCTGCTCGATTTCCGTGAGCACGACGGCGGCTTCGTTTTCGAGCGTGGTTTTCATCGTCTCGTAATCGCCTTCGGAATATTTGCCGGCGCGGTATTCGAATTTCAGGTCGCGCAGGTTGTCGTAGATGGCATCGCGGCGCTCCAGCAATTGATCGAGCTTGGTGCGGTGGGGAGCCAGATCGGAAGCGTCCGGATGAATGTAGAACACAAAAAGAAAGACGGCGGCGGCCAGCCCGAGGCACGCGCCGCCAACGGCCAGGTCCTGTGGGTTTATCGCCAGTGCCAGAAACACTCCTGCGAGAATCACGTTAGTCCTCAGTCTCCCGGGCCGCTTTCGCCCGCCCGCGCTCCATGGCTTCCTGGGAAATCTTAACACCCGTTGCGGTGACGGGCGCCGCTGCGTCCACGCCCGCGGCTTGCGGCCGTTTGCGCCACCTGGAAATCACCAAGAGCACCAGCGCGGCGCCGACAACGAAATAGATTGCCGGCATGGCCCAGGCGATCATGCTGTAGCCGGTCTTGGGCGGCTCCGCGTAAACCGTGGTGCCGAATTGCTGCACGAAGGCTTGCGTGATGGTGGCTTCGGAATCGCCGCGATTCACCCACTCGCCCAGATTTTTCAGCATGGCCGCGGACATGGTGCAGCCGACGTGGTTGCACTGGGTCAGGACCTGGGAACATCCGCACATGCACAGGAACTTGCCGCCGATGGCTTTGACGCGGTCGGCCTGCTGTTGCTGGGCCACCAGCGGAAGCACGCTCAGGGCGACCATGAGGACAGAGCAAATAGACTGCGACGTTTAGAGCCTATCTCATGAATGCGCTGCCATCCCTTCGCGCTCACCTCGGGGGTTAAAACCCCTGATCTTCCGGAGCTGTTCGGCACGGCTGGAGCCGTGCCCTTCCGGGAATCAATTCTGTGATGGCTCCTAATCATGGCCTTCTCTCAAAGTTACTGACGGCGTCAGTGCCGGAGCCACGGGCGAGGCCGCCGGCTGCGTGGCACCGGCAATCACCAGCGCGGCGCGGCGGTTGGGCATCAACGCCAGCAGCGTGCCCATCACCACCCAAACGCCGCCCAGCCAAATCCACTTTACCAGCGGATTCAGGAAAGCGTGGATTACGGGGAGATTGGTGTCCGGGTCCATCCCGGCGAACACCACGTAGACATCCTCGCGCAAGGTGGAATAGATGGCAACCATGGTGCCGTTTGACTGGTCGCGGCCCTGGAACGCGCGTTTTTCCGGGTACAGCATCATGAGTTGCTTGTTGCCTTTCATGACTTCCACGATCATGCGCTCGGCGGTGTAGTTTTTCTCGGGTTTCGTGTCGGCGCTCTGTAGCACCAGCGTGTAGGGGCCGAGTTTCATGGAATCGCCCAGATTCATGGTTTTCTGGACGTCCGTATTGAACGCGGCGCCCGCCAAGCCAATGAAGATCAGCACCATGCCGAAGTGGACGACATAGCCGCCGTAGCGGCGCGTGTTACGCATGGCCAGTTCGTGCGCGGACATCATCATGCTCATGCCGGAACGCGCGGCAATCACCTTTGCACCCCGGTAGAACTCCATCACGATGGTCCAGAAAACGAAGCCGCACAGGAACAGGCAAACCAGCGAGAAGGCATTGCGATAGTTCAAGAAGATAGGCAAGAACGGCGGAAACCGCGCCGGCCACCAAGAGGCCAGGTGAAGTTGCGCTTCAGGCTGTCAGTCGAGGTTTTACGCCAGGCGAGCAGCGGGCCAACGCCAGTCAGGAAAAGTATGGCGAGGCCGATGGGAATCATGATTTTGTTGAAGAAGGGCGCGCCAACGCTGATGCGCGAGGGCGTGAACCATTCCGTAAAGACCGGGAAAAGCGTGCCGGAAAGAACGGCGATGCAGGCGACGAGGAAGAGCAAATTGTTGAACAAGAAGCTGGACTCGCGGGAGATCATGGAGTCGAGCTGGTTCTCGCTCTTCAAATAGTCGTGATTCTTGACATAGGCGACGAAACACACGACCAGCGTCAATATCATGAAGCCGACAAACCACGGCCCGATCTGGGAATTGGCGAAGGCGTGGACGGAACTGACGACGCCGCTGCGCGTGAGGAACGTCCCCAGAATGCACAGCAGGAACGTGCAGAAGACCAGCCAGACATTCCACACCTTCATCATGCCGCGCTTTTCCTGCATCATCACGGAGTGCAGGAACGCGGTGCCCGTCAGCCAGGGGAGAAGCGAAGCGTTTTCGACAGGATCCCAACCCCAGTAGCCGCCCCAACCGAGCACGGCATAGGCCCAGTGCGCGCCAAGAAGAATGCCGATGGACTGGAAGCACCAGGCGATCATGGTCCATTTGCGGGTGAGGTGAATCCACTTTTCGCCAGGGTAGCGGGCGAGCAACGCAGCGAGCGCAAAGGCGAACGGAATGGTGAAGCCGGTGTAGCCGGAATAGAGATTCGGCGGATGGATGACCATCTCCGGGTACTGCAGGAGCGCGATTGAGGCCGTTGCCATCCAAGCGTGTGAAAGGTTCCAGCGCACCGCTGGCACTGACGTTGGCGAGGGCCTTGAAGGGGCTTTCCACGAAATTGTTCAGGGTGAGAAAGAAAATCTGCACGCCGGCGAGTACCACGCCGACGTAAGGCATCAATTCGCCGTTCTTATGACGGTAGGCGATCAGAACTGAGATGACGTAAACGGCGAGGAGAAAGCTCCAGAACAGCAGAGAACCTTCCTGGCCGGACCACAGAGCGGCGATTTTATAGAAAGCGGAGAGATCGCGATTGCTGTGGGAAACCACGTAAGCCTGCGAGAAATTGTCGCTGAAGAGCAGGTATTCGAGGCTGAACGTGCCGATGAAGATCAGAACGCAGGTGGCGATGCCCGCCTGGCGCGTGCTCTTAACGAGCAGCGGGTGCCGCGTGATGATGGCGGCAATGCCCCCCGCGAAAGCGTAGACGGCACAGACAAACGCGAGCAGAAGTGTAAACGAGCCGAATACATCCATAAGCCTTCCGCCTCTCCCCCGAAGGTTTTTCTGCTGGGCGTGCTACATGCTGCTCTGTTGGGTCGTGCTGGAAGTTGCGGGCTTGTCTCCACCGGGCGCCGTTTCGTACTTGGAAGCGCATTTGGCCTGAACGTGTTCCGCGACGAATTGGCCGTTTGAACCGGGGCGGCCTTCTACGAGTGCCTGAGATTTGTCCACGAATGTGTCGGGAAGCGGATCGCTGCCCACATAGCTGACGGAGAGGGTCTTGCCCTGCTCTTCGAGCACGAAATCGGTGCGTCCCGTGGAGTGATGGATGCTGCCGGGCGCCACTGTGCCGGCCAGGCGCATGCGGTGATTGCGCGCGGAGCCCTGAAGCTGCTGGTATTCGGCGATGGTGTGGTAGTAGGTCTTGCTCTCGCCGTAGCCCATCCAAGCCAGGAAAGCCAGCGAGACGACGATGACGCTGATGCCGACGCCAAATTTAGCGCGATTCTGCACAAATCACTCCTTACACAACCCGCCAGACTGCAATGTTACCATAATCAACAGCATGTGCGAGACACTCACAGTTTCAGTTAGCCCATCACTCCACGCAGTGACTTCCGTCACAAAAGTCTTCCCGGTCAAAGCAGACTCCCGGCGGGCAAGGCGCGGCGAAATGCCTCCATTTCGCTCTCACTGGGGCTGCCATCGAGCGAAAACGGTCCGTAAGTGCCTGTGAATACGGGACATCCTATGGCTGCTTCCGTGAACTTCCCCGCCAGAGTGGCCAATTCCGTAGAAAACAGCACTACCCGCCTGGGCTTGAGGGACCTGCGGATACGGGCGATCTCGGCGGGAAACTGCCTTTCGAGGAGTTGCTGGGCGTCGGCGGGGGACACGCCTGGCTCCAAGGGGCACTCTAGAACATACGTGAGCAGGAAGCCGCCCTTTTGGAAGTCCGTGAGGATGGCATCAGCGGACCTCCCTGCCATTGAGATTCGCAACGCCTCCAGTAGGTTGGCCGCTTCGCCCTGGTAGTTCCCTTCCGGGCAATAAAGAAAGGCGGCGTCCGCCTCGGGCGCAATGCCTCCCAACATCAGCACCTGGATGTGCACCGGGCGGTAACGCGTGGTCCATTCCAACCGCTGCAGGCGTCGCGCCAGGTGCGCGGGAGAAGCGTTCTGCCCGCAGCCATCGCATGGGAGCGAAAGTGGAGTTGTCATGGTCTTTAGAAAGCGTAGTCCAACTCATGCTCCGGCACAAATGCACGCGAGGACACGTAGCTTCCGAGGGGCCCGTCAGACGGGAAGGATCTCGTAAATCGTTTGACCCGCAGTATGGGGAAAGTACGAAACCGCATTCCGGCACGCGAGCGTGAAAGACGCTAGGGAGCGGGGACGCTGGCAGTCGGTTGGGGTTGGTTTTCGAGTTGAGCCAGTTCCTCGCGCAGTCGTGCCGCTTCGGCGCGATACTTTGCCGCCTCGGCATGGTACTTGACGGCGGGGACGCTGCCCATGGCATTGAAAATCTTGGTAATAGCATCGTTTTTGCCTTTGCCGGTATGTTCGAGTTGGTCGGCAAGATCGTCTTGGTTTTGTGCGTCGCCTTCCAATCCGGCAATGCGGCGCTGAAGATCTTGGATGTTGGCCCAGCGTTGAGCGCGGGCGATGGCAGCATCGGTGACGGTGGTGTTCGCGGCGTCCCAATTTCCCGGGCCGCGAATCTCCAGCACATTTTTGAAAGCGTCGAGATTGATGGCGCCGCGTCGATTGCCAAGATCAGCGGACATGCGGTACCAAGTCACGGCCCTGGCGTCGTCGGGCTTTACGCCTTGGCCGAACTGATACATCCAACCAAGCTGATTTTCTGCGTTGCTGTTGCCGCGCGCCGCAGCTTCGACGAACCAAGACATGGCCTCGGCATAATCGGTTTGCACGCCGAGGCCATTTTGAAACATATAGCCGATGTTTTCCTCGGCGTCGTTGCTGCCATGTTCCGCGGCTTTGTAAAACCAGGCAAGAGCCTCGGCGTAGTTCTTCGGCTGGCCCCATCCTTCTTCAGCGAAGAAACCTAACTGGTTTTCGGCGTCGGAGTTGCCGTGTCCCGCCGCGCGGAGATACCAGGCATGCGCTTGAGCATAATCCTGCTTCACTCCATATCCGCACTGGTAAAAGTAGCCGACTTGCTTTTCCGCTTGCGGCAGATTTTGGTCCGCCGCTTTGCGGTACCAGTCAAGGGCTTGCTTGTAATCACGCTTGACGCCAAGCCCATCCTCGAACATGCCGCCCACATTATATTGCCCCAGCGCATAGCCTTGCTTCGCTGCGGAACGATAGTAGGCTACGGCTCGCTTGTAATTCCGCGGCACGCCAAACTTATGTTGGTACATGTAGCCTAGTTGGTTTTGAGCCGGAGCAAAGCCCTGGTTCGCGGACTTCGTAAACCAGAGGAGCGCCTGACCGTAGTTTTGAGGAACGCCGACGCCGCTAAAATAATGGATCCCGAGGGCGAACTGCGCCTGCGCATCTCCCGCAGCGGCGGGCTCGCGAACAGAATAAAAGTCTTTGTCCGGCGGCAGTGCTGTCGCCTGGCTCGAAGTCTGGACCGGTGCCTGAGCTCCCGCCGAGGAAAGCAGTGCGAACATGAAGAAAGCAGCCACCGTGGCCCTCGTTAGAAAGCTCATGGGCGCGTCTCCCCGTTGAGAAACTCCAAAGACAATAACCAAGAAGGATAGGAAAGGAACGGCGGCTCGCTACCCGATTCGACTCGCTCCGCTGCCGCTTTCCGCCACGCAACGCAGTCAAATGCCAACGCCAACAGCCTGGCAGGCGGAAGCGCGTATAGCTATGGGCCACTAGTGCTAAAGGGACAGAATGTGCCCAATATTGTATGCGTGGGCAGCCATTAATGTCTGGATCCTACTATCGCCCTTGTGGGAAAGGAGAGAAGAGTCTCTGAGCCAGTGGTCGGCAACTCGGAAGCAGCCCACCCTCCCGCAGGACAATGGTGAATGGTGGCACCTCTGCCTGCTTCAATTGTGTCGCGGGAATGGCCAGGAGAGCTGGCGGAAATGTCATTTGGAGACGGCGGCGGCTGAGGACGCGGGCAGCTTCGAGCGCAGGCACCACTTCAGCTCCTGGCTCAAATCGGTGATTTCCATGCCCGGCATCACGATGAACTTGCAGGACTGCATTTCGCGGGCCTCGTCGTCATCTGGCAATTGGCAGGTCACCCGGCAATACTGGCAATCCTGATTCCAGCAGAAGCGCCCGTACGGGATCGTCTCCGGGCTGATGAACTGAAAGCAGCGCAGCAGCGAATTGCGCTCGGGCACCTGAAACTTCTTCCCCATGATGGTGATCTCGACCAATTTTTCGTACGGACGAAACGGTTCCGACATAATTGTGCCCTGCTCTCTGTTCGCTGGGTGTGGCCGCACGACGCAGTTTCCCCCCGGGCCTGTGAATCCTGCGATGCTTTATCAGGTTAGTGCGGGCAATGGGCGCGGACAACGCCGGGATGCGCGGCGCGTAGCTAATGTGGTACGGGGGCAGTACTGGGCGCTCCGGCACTGCGAGATCAGCCCTATAGCTTAGGGCTTCACTCTGCGCTGGGACGAATCGTGGCAACTCGAAGGTTTGCTTTTAAGCTGAAGTTGCGGAGAGGTTCCTCCACTGCGCAGCCCGACGCGCCACAATGCGGCGCGGAAGAGAAGAATCGGGCTGCTCCGGTCGGAATGACAGGTTCGGGGAGTTGAGCCACAAGAACAGTTACGGCGTGCCTAAGCGGAATGGGGTTAGCGGATGATGTCGAAAAACTGGCACATGCGGCGGTACTTTTCGTAGCGCGCGTGGAGCAGTTCCTTCGTGCTCTGGTCGGTCAACACGAGCAATTGTTTTTCAAGGACTTCGGCGAAGAGTTTCGCGGCCGCTTCGTAATCGCTGTGGGCGCCGCCATCGGGCTCGCGAATGATGTCGTCAATGATGCCCAATTCGCGCAGGTCGTTGGCCATGATCTTCATGGCGATGGCCGCGGTTTCCGCTTTACTGGAATCGCGCCAGACGATGGAAGCGCAGCCCTCGGGCGAAATCACGGAGTAAAAGGCGTTCTCCATGATGTTGACGCGATCGCCGACGGCCACGGCCAGCGCTCCGCCGGAGCCGCCTTCGCCGGTGACGGTAACGATGATGGGAACGGGCAAGCGCGCCATTTCCCGCAGATTGCGCGCGATGGCTTCGCCCTGGCCGCGTTCCTCGGCGTCAATGCCGGGATACGCGCCGGGCGTGTCAATGAAACACAGCACCGGGCGGCCGAATTTTGCGGCGAGTTGCATGACGCGCAGGGCCTTGCGGTAGCCTTCGGGCTTGGGCTGGCCAAAATTGCGCATGACGCGCTGTTTGGTGTCGCGGCCCTTCTGGTGGCCGATGACGGCGACGGAACGCCCGTGGAATTTACCCATGCCGGTGATCATCGCTTTGTCATCCCAAAAACCGCGATCGCCGTGAATCTCGATGAAATCGGTGATCAGGAGACTAATCCAGTCCAGGGTGTAGGGCCGCTGCGGGTGGCGCGCGATCTGCGCTCGTTGCCACGGGCCCATGTGGGAGTAGAATTCGCGGCGGAGTTCCAGCACCTGCTGCTTCAGGCGCTCGACCTCGGCTTCGCCTTCATCGGTGGCCGCGAGGCGGCGCAACTCCTCAACGTCCTTTTCCAGGCGCTCAATTTCGCGCTGGCGGTCAATCGTGGTTGTGCCCTTCTTCTCTTTATGTGCTGCGCACATTACGCCACCATCTGGATCGCCTGCTGGCCGCAAATCTGCCGCACGGCGTCAATAAGTTCCTGCTGGATGCGAATCTTCTTCTGCGACTGCAATAGCGCCACCTTCCCGTCAGGCGAGAGCAACTCAAACACTACCGTACTTGGCCCCGGCGCGCTTGCAAATAAATCGTCGAGCTGGTCGAGGGTGCGTTCGTCCAGCCGGGCGAGGTCCAGGCGCACCCGGAATTCGGAGGCGGCACGCTCGGCAATGTCCGCAACACGCCGAGCTTCCTGCAGGGAAAGGCGCGTGCCCGCTTCTTCCACCTGCACGCGAACCTTCAAGAGCAGCGGTTCGCCAGGCTTCAGGATATTTTCCAGGCGGGCGAAGCTTTCCGGAAACGCCAGAAGTTCCTGCACGCCGGTCATGTCCTGAAGCGTGTAGATGGCCCAGCGCGCGCCTTTCCTGGAGCGCATGGGACGCGTGCCGACGATGAGCCCCGCAACGCTGATCTCTTTGCCGTTGCGCTGGCCTTCCACTTCTTCCAGCG
>CAWADS010000015.1:0-29243 GCA_963780785.1 Candidatus Acidiferrales bacterium | reverse complement strand
TCTGCCGGGTATGCTCAGGCCGGTTGTAGACGAATAGGGCGATGGGAGCGAGCTGACGCGGAGATCGCTGGTGACACACCGGCAAGGCCGACGAAGAATCACGCCGTGCCGATGGATTCGATGAAAGATTCGCTTGGGGAACCGACATGATTTATTGAAGTGCTTTCCCGCAAAGACTCGCACGAAAGCCCACCGAAAGGGCGGCAGTATACACCACCGCGGAAAGCAACAGCCCGTAAGCAGCACCCATCAAGCCAAAGTGAATCACCAAGGGAATGCCGCCAAGGAGCGTTGCGGCCCCGCTGGCTACATAGGCATGGAAGACGAGCCTTGGCTTTTCGGCGGCATTCAGCGCACAGGCCATGACGTTGCCAATTCCCATGAGCAGCGGCAGGAATGCGAGCAAGTAAAGCACGGGTGCGAGATCATCAAACTTTCCGTTGTACAGCAGATGCATCGCGGGCCTCCCCAACAGGCGGACGGCCGCAGCGAACAGCGCGGTGGCGCCCACAACCGCCAGTCCATAGCGCTTTGCAAAAGACAGGAAATTTCCCATCCTCCTGCTCGCGTACCGGGCGGCCAATGCGGGAATCACCAAAAATGACGTCGCAACGAAAACCTGGTCCATCGGCGCGACGAGCATTTGCGTTGCCCGGAGCTCGGCGACTTGCTTGACCGAAAGAAATCCGGCAACGAGCCAGTAATAGCCCTGCGTCGTCAATTGGAATACAAAAGCGGTCGAGAAAACCCATTTCGAATACTTCCAATGTTCACGCCAGTAGTCGGGCTCGGAGTCCAGAAAGGAGTGTGCTGGGTGCCCCAGGTCGAGTTTCTTTCCCAAGCCGATGCCTGCGGCGATCCATCCCAGCGCGAGAATGGCGAAAACCGAGAAACCGTTTAGGACGTGAGCCTTTGCCGCCAGCCAGAGCGCACAGGCCACTGTCAGGAAGCAGATGAGAGAGGCTCGCGCAGCAAGCTCCGGTTGGCGCTGGAGGTAGAACATCCGCCGGAGAAACGCGCCGGACAGAAGAAAGCCTACGGATACTCCCAAGCCTAGCAGCGCGCGAGAGAGGTACTGTGGCGCGGCCCAGTAGAAAACCAGACAGACCAGAAGCACCAGCATCATGAGCACGAGCCCGACGAATGCATTAGCCCGCACCATCAGCCGCAGGTACTCGGAAAAGCGGCTGCGGTACCTTCCGGACCCATAAACGGTGCAGGGTTCGAGGATGGCCGAATTGTGCAGGCCGGAAAGGAATGTGAAAACGGAATAAGAGAGCGCGAACATCCCGTATTCTTCCTTGGTCTGCGTACGAGCAAGCGCGATGTTCGCAAAGAAACTACCTCCCACTGCAAGAGCCTGGTCCGCAAAGCTGTAGCCAATCGGCATCAGCTTGGAAGTGTGGGCAGTGTAGCGAGGGACGCGCGCAGCAACTTTGCCGTCCGAACCCGCTTCCGTTCGTGAAAGTACGAGGGACGCGCAATGCCTCGTCACGATTCAATTGAGGAATGTTCCCCATGGTGGTCTGTAGTGCGGTCACAGCGTTGGCACCTAATCAAAAGCCCAAGAAGGCATCCTGGGAGACGCAGCATCTTCAGCCATGCTCGAGATGGGCCCGTTGGCTGGCACCAGGTCAATCTCGTCAATCTCCACTGCCACCGACCGCATGATCAGATCGAATGAAAGGATGAGGCGCGTCCTGTTCTTCCTTCGGAGGATGATCCCTTCCAGTCCTTGCAAGGGTCCGCTTCTCACTCTTGCACGACGCCCAGCTTGCAAGTAAGGATGCGGTTCGACGCGATTGCCGTGGCTCAGACAGTTTTGTATGGCACAAATGTCTTCTTCCTGTAGCGGAGAGGGGTGGCCGCCGAAGCTGACCAGGTGGACAACGCCGGGGATTTGCAACACTTGGAAACGGTTGCGGAGCGCGAAGCGCACGAAGACATAGCCTGGAAAGAGGGGCAATTGAAGCGTGACACGACGGTCCTTCCAGCGGCGCACGGACGCGTACAGCGGCAAGAGATGTTCCACTTCCCGCACCCCGAGTTGCTCCGCCACGCGCCTCTCGTGGTTCGCGCTGGTGTAAATCGCGTACCACCGTGGCTCGAGGTATTCCAGAGGCAAATGCGACTGCTTTAGCGACGAACCGGCGTTCACTGTTCGCGTTTCCATCCCAAACTCGCTTCTTCCACTCTGCGTATACAGCTTCGCCCCGTCACTTACAGGGGCGTTTGTGACCTAACCCATTCAGAATTAACGACCTACAGCAAAACTAGAGCCTACTTCAGCGCCCTGCGATCATCTTCTTCCTCAGAAGGCCGATGAATGCCACCTGAGAAACTCTCATTGCCAGTATGGTTACCCGAGCCATTCTTGGAGAACAGCGGAATGCGCGCCTTCACTGTGGTGAAGACTTCCTGAGCCAGCACCTTCCGCGCATCGTTCGAGTCCGTTTCGTCCCACGCCCTCTTTCCAAATACCCAAGTCATAGCGCCTGCAGAAGCCAACGTCATTCCCAGGAAAGTGATCAGCAGACGCGGAGGAAACGACGTCCTCCCCGGAATATTCGGAGAGTCGAGCACCCTCACGCTCGGAATCTCCTTCACTTCCTGGACCTTGGCGAGTTCGTATTCCTTGGTCAAGGACTCATAGACCGTTTCCTCCACCCTTGTTCGGCGGTAAAGGTCCGCATAGGTAACGCCGAGTAGTGGTAGCTTGCGTATTGAAGGGTAGAGGTAATCCGCTTGCTGATCGGATGGCTCTGAACCTTGTTCACCTTTCCCGCCAAGTTTTTCGAGTTGGCGTCTCAGCTCCGCAATACGCGCTCTCGCGGAGCGGACGCGCACGTTGTTGTCGGTGTAGATCTGCTTGAGCCCTTCGAGTTCTGATTGGGCCGCGATGTATTGCCCCTGCAAGGTGGCAGCCGCTTCCACCATGGCCTTGCCCTGTTCCTTGATGTCAATTGCAGTGTTTTTGCTCGAGAACTGACTGAAGTCTTTTTCCGCCGCCTCCAATTCCTCACTCACGGCTTTCAGTCGCTCCTCCAGAAAAATGCGCTCCCGTCTCGCAGATGACGTGCTCAATTCCGCGACTAGCCGGTTGAGCTCGACAACATAGGCTTCCCCCATGGCAGCTGCACGCCTGGGGTCATGGTCGGTCACTGTGATCGTAATGATCTGACTTTTGCGGTCCACAGAAATGCCCGTGCGCTCGGCCAGCTTCCTGCGTGCGTCTTCCATGCGGCCAACACCGTAGAGCTTCTTCAGGTCGAATTGCTGAATCAGCTTGTCCTGGACCGTGCGGCTTGAGAGGATGCCGACAAAGATGTCACTCGTGCTCTTGAGGCCGAGCATATCGCTGGCAATACTTCCGAGGCCGCTGGTGCCCCCAGAAAGCGCGGCCGCTGCCATCGCTAGTCCCCCTCCCTGATTGCTATCGGGAGGCATAAGGCGTGCTGTGGATTCGTAGCGAGCCGGGATCAGAAATGCGAGTAGCGCGCTGGCCAGCAAACCAACGAGAGTGGCGCGGGTCAGCAGACGTCGCTGCTGCCAAAGAAGCTGGAGATGTACTAGAGAGGTCCCACCTCCCTGAACGGCCTCTTCACGTCCAGGCTCAGCGGGAAGATCGAGTTCCGGCAACTCGGGCATCGGTTGTCGAACGGGAGCGCTGCCTCCGAAAGTCACGGACGCCCTCCTGGAAACGCCGGTGCAGACGCACTATCAGTTTTGGAAGGTCGAAAGATCTTTTGCGGCTCAAAGACGATTCCAGCTGAGGTGGTTACATTTCGCACCTCACTCGCCTGGATCACTGGAAATAACCAGCGCTCATATTGCGCCGAAAAGGAAAGGCTGAGATTCGGACGCAATGAAAAATCCGTTCGAACACCCGCGTCCGTGAGCGAGCCACCTCCTGGAACAAACTGCTGGCTTACCTTCTGATGCCGGAAATTGAACTGCAAACGGTTGCGTGGGCTAAACCAGTAGTTCGTCCAGGCTTGTGCGCCTTGTCCGCCGCGACCGACCCAACTACCCATCAAGTCCCCGTTGTTTGTGTAGCCGCTGCGCCAAGTCCCGTTTTGATAAAATGAGCCCGGGAATTTGGTGTTGGCGGCTGTTCCTCCGGGTATATCCGTGTAAACGCCCTCGACTCGAAGATCCAGCCGCGAGACGCGTGGAAAGTGTGACAGATAGAGCCCAGCGTGCCACGCCGAGACATTCACGTAAGCGATCGGTGAAAATTCGTCGTAGGTGAGGCCATCGGCGTAGAGTGTCAACCAGTTACGCAAGTAGGGGAGGCGATAGCTGAAGTTCAGCCCCGACGTTCGTTTTCCCGGCTTGTCGGCGCTACCCGCCGGTGAATTCCCCGTCGTAAATAGGCTGCTGATCAGATGGTGGAACGTCAGGGAATAGCCCGGGCCACCGTAGATCGTAGTGCGGTAAAAAGCGAAGTCAAAATTAGGAGTGGGCTTAAAACTGATCAACTGTCCGTGCATAAAGGGCTGCGGATCGAGGGATTGGCCGTACTGCCCCACCAGCCCAGAGGGGTTCAATATAAATTCGTGCCCTGTCAACTGGCCGAAGAAAAATTCCGTCCGCATCGGCCCCAGCCATCGTAAAAAGCGGGGCAATTCCAACGGCGTGATGCGGTTAATGTGAAACATCTTGATCGGCGGCGCATTGTAGCTGAGGTCCAGAGATCCACTCTCACCGGGTGTCCACGAGAGACTCTGCTGGCCAAAAGTGACCTGCCAATTGTCGAGATTCAACCCAACGTAGGCGTCAAGAAGCTGAAACTGATGAACCGCTGGCGTGGGCGTAGCTCGCGGTATCGGGCTGGGAGGAAAGATCCCGGACATTGCTAATCGCGTCGACTCCGGGAGCGCAGGCGCGGAAGGGCTTTGCTGGTACTCGCCCCGAACATACCCAACCCAGCGGCCTGCAGTGGTCCACGCAGAAAACCCAGTGACAGAGTTGAACCCTCTTTCATACGGTCGGCCAAAATCATTGATGAGAGTCTGACCGAAATAGTAACCGTTCGTGAGAGGTTGGCCGTAAATCTCTGTAAAACGAGTGTAAACAGACTCGAGCCGTGCACGAAATGGCGAGCCCATGCTTGAGTCTTCCAGCTCTTCCCTGAATTCTGTCTCAAGAAGGTCATAAATCCTTTGCGCCTCCGTAGGTCCCCCGTCAACCCTATCTGCAACTTCAGTCAGGATTCTCGCGCATTCGCTCCGTGTCCATGGCCGAACTCCCGAAAACCCGCCGTCAATCAAGCCCATCCCCGCCAACCGGTCGAGGGCCGGGTAGATCCAGCTATCGAGAGGAACGTAGGGCGACCCTTGATTTGCGGGAGAAGCGTCTCCGCCCCCACCAAAGAATTGGCTAAGCGATCTCCACTCCCCGCCGCCGAGATCCGAATCGTGGTGGCGGCTGTAAATGTTCTGCGCCACGAGGTTTCCGATTATGCTGCCGACGAGCACGTCGGACGGAAAATGCTGTTGGCCGCGAATGCGCGAGTAATCCACCAGGGAAGCCAGCCCATAGGCCATGATCTTGGTTAAGGGGCCCGGATACTCATGCGCGATAACCCCTGCGACAGACCAGGCCGCCGCGGCGTGTTCGGAGGGAAATGAGGTGCCTCCTTGTTGGAAGAAGGACCCATTCGCGTTGTCCACGTAAGGCCGCTCGCGCCGCAGTGAGTACTTCAATGCCTCGACAGTCACCAAGCTATTCAGCGCCGCCTCGCCGGAAAGGAATCCGGTCTCGGTCCAGTGGGAATTGTGCTTGACGTGGCCGAGGAGCCACATCCCACCAGCGCCGCCCACGAGCGCTGCAACGCCGGCGCTGGAGATGGTTTTGTAGTGACTGATCGTCGACGCACTTTGCGACATGTGCCTGTTAACGTCACTGTCCGTAACGAATAATCCCGCTGTAACGCCGCTCAGCGGCACCAGCCATTCCGTATCAGAGAAGCGAAGATGAGCCGGGCTGGTCCATATTCCTTTCTGATCGTCCATGAACCTTCCCACCAATCCCTTCCGCGTTCCCTCAGACGTTGTTGTTACCCCGTCGGTTTCCGGCATCGCGTCGCTCAGTGAAGAGGACTCGCGCTTCGCCGATTCAGTTCCCGAAGCCGAAGGCCCTGCTCCCTGTTCTTGCGCCGATGACACGCGAACGGTGCAAACGCCGAAAAGCAGCGCCGCTCCGAAAATCCCGATCTGGCGTCGTATCTGCATGCGCGCTCAGGGAATAGCCACAGCTGCAACCAAGGCGGCGGACGACGCGATTTGCGCCACCGTCAGAAAGTTTTTCAAAGTATTGCTGCCAAGAATGGGCCGCTCAGGCACCACAATCGTGTCGCCCGGACCCATGGTCGCCGAGAGCACACCACCGGACCAAAGGCGGCCCTGACTGCCACTCGTGACCGAACCGTCCGAGCGAAGCACGAAGATGGCGCTTTTGTTTGCAAGCGATGTGGCACCTCCCGCGAGAGAGAGATACCAGTTGGCATTTCTCCCTGGCGTATAGGTGAGGGCATTGGCGTTGTACACCTGTCCGATGACCAGCACAGCCCCAGGCTGCTTGGGAATCAACAACGAATCGCCCGCGCGAAGCTCGATATCGTCAGGCGACCCTGTAAAACCTGTGCGATCCGGACGCAGATGTATCACCAAGCGTCCTGAGACTGGGGCTTTGCGGAGCGCCTCCAACACGCGTTGGCGCTGTTGCATGGCGGCCTGTTGCAGCGCAGCTTCTTCGGTCCCGGTCGTAGATGCCGCCGTCTTCACGACTGTGGACTCCTGCTCAAGCCTCTGGATCATTTCCTCGCGGTTCTTCTGCTGAAGTTCGCGTACTTCTTCCCGTTCAAACACCGCCGCCCGCGGAAAGGCTGTCGGCAACAGCCCCGCCGCGCGCTGTATTAGCGAACTCAGCCGCTCGCCGGGGCGGATGCCGTACACACCAGGTTTGCGCACCTCTCCGCGCAATGTAACCACCGCGCCGACGTCCTTCCAACCGGCCTGCTGCGGCACGGTCAGCACATCGCCATCCCGCAGAGGTACATTTTGTTTTTCGTCTCCTGCCAGCGCGGCGGCCAAACTCACGGCCTGCTGCCCTGCTTGCACGCGTTCCCCCGACGAATCTGAGATTGCATAATGGGTCAGATCGGCGCTCTTCGGATTCGCACTCCGCAGCAATCCCCCGGCAGAACGTACGAGATCGGAAACCTGCATATTGGCAACGAGAGGGTAGCGGCCCGGATTGACCACATCGCCATTGACGTAAACTGTCGCCGGGTCCGCCCTTGACACACTCTTGTGAATCAGCAAGCGATCCCGTGGCGACAGCAGGATGTTTTCCGCCAGATTGCCTGCGATCGCTTCCTTCAAGTCAACGATTAGAATCCTCATCGTGCCGTCAGCCTGCGTCCGGAAGACCTGCGCACCCGCTTGCGCTGCGTCCGGCGTCAATCCGCCTGCCAGGTAGAGCGCGTCGCGGAGATGCATCTGCCCGGGAATGCCGTATCTCCCGGGGTGCCGCACCTCACCGCTCACCCAGATCGCCGGGGCCGCCTCAAAATCGAAGCGGCTGAAAACCCGCACGGTATCCAAAGGCTGCAACTGCGGAGCCGTAGTGGGATCCTCCATGGCTGCAGCCAGGTCAAAACTCACGACGCTAGGGCGAAAATCAGGGGGATTCAGACGAATGATTTCCGCGTAGTGCGCCGCGGGTTCCGGGAAGTATTTCTTTGTACGAGGCGACGAGATCGGTCAGCTTCATCCCCTCGCGATAGGAGTACCGCCCCGGCCTGAGAACGTGTCCCTGCAAGTAGATGGTGTCCTGGTTGTAGGGCGCGATCGGGAAGATATGAATTTCATCGCCGTCCTGAATCCGGAAGGAGGCGAGTTGCGACGGCGCGGAGTTGTCAACGGACAGATCCAGGCTCAACATGGTGCGCTTTTCGTGCGCTTCGAGGCGTTGCACTTCGACGTGCCGCAAAGCCGCCGCAGGCAGGATGCCGCCAGCAAGTTCGAGCACATCCGCCACGGTTGTTTCGCCGTGCAACTCGTATATCGCCGGCCGCCGCACCATTCCCGTTACCGTGACCTGCGCACCCGCCGACGGCACCAGCAAGGTATCGCCGTTCTCGAGCCTTTGTGCGTCCGGTGTGACACCGTGTAAGAGCAGGTCGTACGCGTCGATCTCCTCGAGTTGCTGCCGCCCGCGCATGTGTTTCAGTGAACGCAAAGAACCGCGCGGCGTCGCTCCCCCGGCGGCCACAAGCGCGTTCAGTGCCGTGGAAAGCGAGCTAATATCGTAGGCGCCGGGTTCCTCGACTTCTCCCACAACGTAGACACGAACCGTGCGCAGCCGGGACACGGAGACATCGGCCGAGGTGTCGCGATACTGCGTCCCAATGGCTCTTTGTACGGATTGCTGCACCTCGCCAAGAGATCTGCCGCTGACGAGCAAGGGACCTGCTTCCGGAAGACTGACCCTGCCCTGACGATCCACCACCCGCACCAGTTTTGTCGAAATTCCTCCCCAAAGATCAATGGATAGACTGTCACCGGGGCCCACCACATAGTCAGGTCCCACAGGCAAATCCATGGGAAGGCTGCGAAGATCGCGCAAGCCGTCCTGAAAGATATCAGTCCCGAAACGTTGCGGGGGACGATCCCTGGAGGGCGCCTGCACATAGAGGTCATACAAAGATGGAATATCCGCGTAAGGATTCGGCCGGCGCACCATCGCACCGGGTGTCAGGTCACGCTCCTTCGCGAGACTTGGTTCACGCCGCCCAGGAGTTCCCGCCCCCATCGCCGACTTTGCACCTGTCGAAAGGGTTGTTTCTCCGGCAGCCGCCTCCGTTGCAGAGCCTCGCATTGTTCGACCACGCGACTGCTCCACGGAGGAACCGCTTAGTGGATCCGGAGATCCATTGCCGTAGAGCGACGGATCACGGGGGGATTTGATCGTGCCAGAGACACTCTGGAGCGAAACACCTCCGTCCGCGGTTCCGCCGAACGAGGCACCCTCTGGATTGAGGTCGGTTTGCATGACGCGTGGAGATGGCGTCAGTGGCTGGCCTTCGTTGGAATCATTGGAAGGTGGCTCTCTCTGCGGAAAGTATTCTTCGGGGGTTGAGATGGCGCGCCGCGGGCGGGACGCCGCTCCCTGCCCGCATTCTCTGTCTTCATTCTCGTCGCAGGGTACCGCTCTCGCTTCGCGTGTCCCCGCAGACGGAGGCTTTACCGACTCCGAGTCTTCGAGAGCTTCAATCTGCACGAGGCGCCGCACACGCTCCCTAAGAAGAAGGTCCTGCTCCTTTCCTATTTCGGAGGCGGGATTCACGCTTGGACGCAAATAGCCATAGCGCTGCACCAATCGGGTAGCAACCGAGCGAAACGCCACATCGTTCCTCAACCGCTCAAAAACAACATTATCGGTAAGATCTTCGTCGCTGACGATCTGCCCGTTGTCGCTCGCCTGCCTGGCAAGCCATCGTTTCAACTCCACCAGGATTCCCGGTTGGCCCAGAAGCACATCCTGAATTTGTGAAGGGGACGCGGCAACCCGTAAGAGATTCTCATTTTCGAGTTCGGAAACCTCCAAACTGGCACTGCGTGATGTGCCGCTGGACTGGTGTTGCTGGCGATTGGCTTCCTGTGGCTGCGCGGAAACACAAAAGGCAAGGACGACGAAGGAAACGAACAGCCTGGTAACCTTGCTGGCTCTGAGCATGTCCATGCACTCCTCGTCAGTTGATCTCGCTGCTTTTGCTCACCGTCTCGGCCACGCTTTTCACGGCGCTAAGGAAGCCCTGTTCCGATGATTCGATGTCGGCGGCATGAATATCGAGGGAGGCCCAATAACAAACGGTGTAATTTTCGTGGGGTGCGACCGCGATGATCCGCAATGCCGGATATTCTCGAAGCAGTTCGTCGCAGATCGCGGGCCGCTTCCCAGGTTTGTCCGCTGTAACCACCAGAAGGTCCGGCGCAGTCTTTTGCACCGACTCGCGAATTTCCGGTTCATGTGCCACTTCCCCGACGATTTCGATCCACGATTCTTCTGCGAGCATCTCGACAAGCAGCTCTCTCATCAGCTTCGGCTGGTTCGCCACAAGAATTCGGAAGGTCTTGACCATTGCTATGCCCTCTTGGAGATTGAGTATTTATCGTTTGAGAAAAAACGGTAGGTCCAATCAAGAATCATTTCGGCACTGCAGTCAAAAGGTGCCTTTGGCCGCAAGGCACTAGTCGAAATGGAGACTTGTGGATAGTCCAAGGAGCTAGCTCCTCCAATAGCACGCGGACTAAAGCTGATTAGTAATCGAAGGAGGTGGTCGAATTGGCACATGAAGCACAGGCAAGGTCGCCATTCGGACCCAACAAGTTTCAAAGTGGGTCACCTTTATCTATATTTTATAGATCAATATAAAGTGACTTGACATTTACCTTTTACGATACTAGAGTCCTGTTCCTAGTTGGACGAAGTGGCCACTGCGCTTCCCCCCCCTCGCGCTTGGTTTTTATCCCTCTCGAAAGGATGCATTTAACTGAGGGTGTATATGGGACAGACAGAAGACCTCAAGGTGTCCCCCCAAGTTGGTGTTTACCTCCTTACCGAGAACCGATTGGTTCGCGATACTCTGGCCCGGCTCCTGAGAAAGCGCTCGGAGATTAACGTTGTCGGCGTGAGCCGCCTTTCGGACAGCGTAAAGGACGAGATACTCTCCTCGCCTTGTGACGTCGTCTTGACGGATTGCTTTGACAACACGGCCCGCTCGACCTTTTTGCGCGACGTCCTCGACCACGGCTCCGGAATCAAGCTGCTCCTCTTCGCCATGAATGAGGACCCGGAGGTCTTTTTCAGCGCGGTCTTCCTGGGGATTTGCGGTTACCTGCTCAAGGATGCTTCAGCTACGGAGATCGTCGCGGCCGTGCGTGCCGCTGTTCGTGGGGAAGCCACTTGTCCCCCGAACCTTTGCATGGCTTTGATTCAACATCTGAGCAAAAAGAGAGCGGAGAAATTCGAACCACCGCATCCGCGGGATGTGGATCGCAAGGCCCTCACGCCGCGGCAACTCCAGCTCCTCGAGCTTGTGGCTGAAGGCCTGACGAACAAAGAAATCGCGGCACATCTGAATTTGTCTCTGTTCACGGTGAAGAATCATATCAGCCACGTCCTGCGACAGGTGGAAGCGGCGAGCCGTTACGACGCCGTTGACGTGGTTCGTGCTACCGGGCAGCTCGCTCTGTCATAGGGCACAGCCCTACGACAGCTCGGCCCATATCGCGATGCCCCATCCAGCGTGTGATACACGATATGGACATTCCATCTGGATTCACAAGACCCGCGCCATAAAGTCGGTTCAACTTAGTTCGATTTACTGCTGGAACGCTTCAGATCGGAGATCCTCCCTGTACTACTGTACCGGGTCAGCTGAACGTCTACGGTCTGTCGCCAACCTGACGGCGAGGACCAGTAAGGTGGGTGGAAAGCCCGCAGATGCACTGGTAGCTGAAGTAAATCACAGGTCGGAAAAGGCTGAGTGCAATTGAGTTCGCCAATCGGGCAAACGAACATGGAACGTGCGGAAAAGGCGTTCGTTGGAGAGGACAGAGTAGGCAGGGCGTTGGGCAGGCGTCGGATATTCGGCGGTTGTGATGGGAACAATGCGCTGAATGGTCAGGGGCCTACCTGAGGTTGCATCAGCAAACCAAGGAACACCTGGCGAGGTGCGGGCACCCTCATCGAGAATCGCGCGGGCAAATTCGAACCAAGTGGTGCTTTCGGCAGCCGTTACGTTGTAGGTACCGCTGAGGTCGGAAAGGGACAGGGCGGAAGGGGAAGCGTCCGAAAGACTTTGAAGAATCGATGCGATTGCCTGGGCAATTTCCCGGCACCAGGTTGGGGCGCCGGTCTGATCTCCAACAATTCTGAGTTCCTCGCGTTGCGACGCCAAGCGCAAAATCGTAAGGAGGAAATTCCGTCCACGCGTCCCATACACCCATGCGGTACGAAAAATAAGATGAGGAACTCCGATTTGGCGAATGGCTTCCTCGCCGGCAAGCTTCGTTTTTCCGTAGACGCTCAAGGGGTTGGGCGGATCGTCCTCTAGGTACGGGGAGTTCTTCAATCCATCAAAAACGTAATCGGTTGAAAAGTGCACCAGCGCCGCACCAAGTTTTCTTGCCGCTTCGGCAAGAACGGCGGGAGCTTCCGCGTTGAGGGCCTGGGCGGCGTGCTGATCCGTCTCGGCCTGATCGACCGCCGTATAAGCGGCGGCGTTCACAATGAGCCTTGGGCGCAGTTCCCGAACCATGCGGCGAGTCGCACTGGAATCGGAAAGATCTACATCTTCACGATCCACGGCGATTAATCTTCCTAAGCGCGGAAGGATCTTTTTAAGTTCAAAGCCGATTTGGCCGTTCTTACCGGTGAGCAGGATAGGGGCAGGAGTGATCATTTTCCTGGATACTGCGGCAGATCTTCCGGCAAGACACCGGAGAGAGTTGGATATTTCGCATCTTTTTCCGAGATCAGAGGATTGGCAACTCCCCAGGATATATTGAGCGCCGGGTCGTTCCAGAGAATTCCGCGCTCGTCCTTGGGATCATAGAAATCGCTGCACTTGTAAAGGAACTGAACTCGTTCGGTGAGAGCCACAAAGCCGTGCGCAAACCCAGGGGGAATGTAGATCTGGTTCAGTTCGCGAGAGGAAAGAATCAGTCCCGCCCATTGACCAAAAGTGGGCGAGCCGATGCGTATGTCCACGGCAACGTCAAATGCTTCCCCTTCTATCACCCGACAGAGTTTTGCCTGGGGGTGTCGTAGCTGGTAGTGAAGCCCACGGAGGGTCCCTTTCGAAGACAGAGAGTGGTTGTCTTGAACGAAAAGATCTTTGATCCCGAGGTCGGCAAATTTTTCGCGGTGATACGCTTCCATGAAAAAGCCACGCGAATCACGGAAGACCTTGGGACGTAGTTCGTAAACACCTGGCAGCGATGTCGCGATTCGTTGCAAGAGACCTATGTTCTCCTTTTCCGTGAAGGTTTGTGGCGATAAAATCAGTGTGACCCAATAGAGCTTAGCACCTCCAACGATGCTGCGGGTGGTAAGCGCTGGGTCTAGCTCTTAATGACAGATCATTCTCCGCGTCGGGAGGAGTCGCAAATCCCTGGACCACGTAAACAACTGCTATGGAATGGATTGGGCCGATTTCTCAACTTGCGCAGCGGCGGGGCACTGGGCACGACGCAATATAATAGGGCGCCCCTTGAAGCGGAAGGCTGGAACAATTCCTGCTCAACTACACGGGCTGGAGAGCCAAAAAAATAGGTCACAGGCGAGAAGTTTTTTCGTGACTTCCCCCTTTTGTAGAACTTGTCAAAATGCAAGAATACGTATCATATTGAAAACAGACATGTTCACTTTTCATTCTCTCAGGGCTTGCTAGACGCAGAAGTAGCTTTGCGCTACTAAGCGGAACTCTCCCGGGACGAGCTCTACAAACGCAGCTTTTGGGGGGCACAACATTAGGTTCACAAGTCTAACGATCTCAGCATGGATGACAATTGAGGTCTTGCTAGTTCGAAGGGAGAATCGTTCCAAATGAAAGGTGTCGTTCTAGCTGGCGGTAAAGGCTCGCGCCTTTCACCCCTCACTCGTGTCACAAACAAACACCTCCTGCCGGTCTATGACCGGCCCATGATTTTTTACCCCATCCAAACATTGGTGGACGCCGGCATACGCGACATCATTGTTGTCACCGGTGGACAGAACTCCGGTGATTTTCTCCGCCTGCTCTCGAACGGCAAGGATTTTGATCTTCGCCGCATCCATTACACGTACCAGGAAGGCGAGGGGGGCATTGCCGACGCCCTGCGGCTTGCCGAACCCTTCGTCGAAGGCGAAAAGATCTGCGTCGTTCTCGGCGATAACATCATCGAAAACAATATTTGTGCCCCCAAAATCGCTTTTGAAAAGCAGGAAAAGGGCGCTCATATCATCCTGAAGGAAGTGCCGGACCCCGAGCGCTTCGGCTGTCCCGATATCTGTGATGGCAGGATTCTAGCTATCGAAGAAAAGCCGAAGCTCCCGAAATCGAATTTCGCCGTCACCGGCATTTATTTTTACGATGCCACAGTCTTCGAGAAAATCGGCCGCACCAAACCCAGTTGGCGCAATGAACTGGAAATCACGGACGTCAACAACATGTACCTCCACGAAGGCACGTTGACTCATAGCATACTCGACGGTTGGTGGACAGATGCAGGGACCTTTGAGTCTCTACTTCGCGCTACCAACCTCACCGCGGAAACCGGTGCAAACAAGATAGCCGGCCGTGGTGCGCCACCCCGTCAACTGAAACACACGGAGTAAGCTATCCTTAACTACCTGGTCTCCGTCCCTCGGAAGGGAGAATTGGCGTGAAGATTCTGGTTACCGGTGGGGCTGGATTTATCGGCTCCAATTTCATCCGTTATTTGCTGCTTACCCGAAACGACCTGGAAGTCATCAATTTCGACAAGCTGACCTATGCCGGCAATCCTGAAAGCCTAAGCGATGTCGTTGCGAACCCGCGGTATTCCTTTATTCGGGGAGATATCGCGGATGTCCATGCCGTGACGGAGGTCTTCCAAGAGGGTCTCGACGCCGTTATCAATTTCGCAGCAGAAACCCACGTAGACCGCAGCATCGAGGACGCCTCCCCCTTTCTGATGACGAATATTTTCGGAACACAGTGCCTGCTTAACGCTGCACGCACCTTCCGCCTGAAGCGATTTATTCACATTAGCACCGATGAAGTTTACGGGAGCGCTCCTGCCGGCGCGAGCTTCACGGAGGAGGCTCACCTCGACCCCCGCAGCCCTTACGCTGCCAGTAAGGCATCAGCGGACCATTTCGTTTCCGCTTATGCCAACACGTTCGGCATTTCCGCCGTCATTCTGCGCTGCACGAACAACTACGGACCGTTTCAATTCCCCGAGAAGCTCATTCCCCTTATGATCGCGAATGCCCGCGAGGATAAAGAGCTCCCGATCTACGGGGACGGGCTGCAGGAGCGTGACTGGCTCTTCGTCGAGGACTATTGCCGTGCCATTGCTCTGGCCCTTGAAAAAGCGAAGCCAGGCTCCCTTTACAACGTCTCAGCTGGCCTTCCCCAGCCAAACCTCAAAATCGTTCGAACGATTCTCGCGCACCTGGGCAAACCCGATTCCCTGATTAAGTATGTCAAGGATCGCCCGGGACATGACCGCCGTTACGCGCTCGATAGCTCCAGGATGCGGCGGGAACTCGGCTGGAAACCTCAAGTCTCGTTCGAGGAGGGTATTCGACGGACGATTGATTGGTATGTGCAGAACACAGCTTGGCTCGAACACGCCCGCTCGGGTGAATATCTGAAATACTACGAGCGGCATTATGTTCACCGTGCGGAAACGTTTAAGGGATGACGCGCTATTCCTCCTGCTCTTTATCTCTGGCAGCCACCGATAGACCACCCGCGTCATTTTCTCGGGATCGGGTCGGCGACGCGTGGCGCGACATCGGCCGGAAGGATAAGCGGTAATAGCACGAGTGCAGAGGTGACGAAGAAGAGAGTGATTCTCGGATGCACGATAGAACTCCACAAAAGGTATGTGAGGACGTGAATTCAGTTTAATGCAAAAAAGGTTGGAGATGACAAAAGTGGAAAGGCAAACCCAAGACCCAGGCACACACTCCGTGCCTGGGGCATCCGGCGAGGGGAGGCGCAGGAAAGAGAGGAAGTGCAAGAGTGTAAGAGTGAAAGAGTAAAAGCGGGAAGGGGGCACGGATCGGTGGGAGACAAGACGCGGGGTTGAGATCCTTCGCGCGGAAGGCGCGCTCAGGATGAAAGCGTTCCGCGTAACGATCCTCATGCTGCGGCGGATGGTGTTAGCCTGCGGCGGAGGAGGTGGATTCGGGGCGCTCGGTGAAGGCGGCTTTGATGTAATCGTGATTGGTGCGGGCGATGACTTCGAGCTTGATTTCCTTGGGGCAGGCGGCTTCGCATTCGCCGATGTTGGTGCAGTTGGCGAAGCCCTCGAGGTTCATCTGTTGGACCATGGCGAGGGCGCGGCGGTCGCGCTCGATCTGGCCTTGTGGCAAGTGGCCAAGATGAGAGATTTTGGCGCCGACGAAGAGAGCCGCGGCGGCGTTGGGACAGGCGGCGACACAGGCGCCGCAACCGATGCAGGCGGCGGCGTCCATGGCCAGGTCGGCGTCCTGCTTCCTGATAGGTATGGCGTTGCCGTCCGGGGCGCTGCCGGTGGGAATGGAAATGAAACCGCCGGCGGCGATAATGCGGTCGAAGGAGGCGCGGTTAACGGCGAGATCCTTGATGACGGGGAAGGCCTTGGCGCGCCAGGGCTCCAGGTAGAGCTCGTCGCCGTCCTTGAAGTGGCGCAGGTGAAGCTGGCAGACGGTGGTGCCCTTGAAGCCGCCGTGGGCCTTGCCGTTGATCATGAAGCCGCACATACCGCAGATGCCTTCGCGGCAATCGTGGTCGAAGGCGATGGGATCGTCGCCCTTGTGGATGAGGGTCTCGTTGAGGACGTCGAGCATTTCGAGGAAGGACATGTGCTCGCTGGCGTTGGGGAGGTCATAGCGCACCATGCGGCCCTTATCCTGTGGATTTTTTTGGCGCCAGACGTGGAGAGTGAGTTTCATGTTAGTTGAGGCTCCGGAAGAGCGGAAAGGCGACGGTGGGATGAAGAGAAGAAGGAAGAGGTGTAAGAGTGCAAAAGTTTAAGAGTGTAAGAGTAAAAGCCAAGAGCACAGACAAGAGTGTCTGTGCCACAGGTGGAACCCCAAGACCCAGGTAATAAACCGAACCTGGGGCACCCGGCACGTTCGGAGGAATGGTTCCATGTATCGCGAAAAGGTCAAAATCGTGCCACGATCCCTCGACTACGCGGCCCGACGCGCCAGAAGGCGGCGCGAGAGGAAAAGTCGGGCCGCTCCGCTCGGGATGACAAATAGCGGAAGTCGGGTCGTTCCGGTCGGAATGACGGGGTGTGGTGGTCGAGCAGGAATAGGGTTTGGTGGCTCGGTGGCGGCCGCAAAAGCGGCGGCGAGCCGCCGCACTCCAAAGGGGGATCATTTGTAGCTCCGTTGAGAAGGATGCACGTAGTTAAAGGTAAGAGGCTCTTTGGTGAGGGCGGGGGCGCGACCCTCTCCCTGGTAGCCCCAGGCGGCGACGTAGGAGGAGTTGGCGTCGTCACGGAGGGCTTCGCCTTCGGAGGTTTGATACTCTTCGCGGAAATGGCCGCCGCAGGATTCCTTGCGGTTGAGCGCGTCCACGCACATCAGTTCGGCTAGCTCGAAGAAGTCGGCGACGCGGCCGGCCTTTTCGAGGGATTGGTTGAACTCCTCGTTTGTGCCAAGGACGCGGAGATTTTTCCAGAACTCTTCGCGGAGCTCGGGAATGAGGGAGAGAGCTTTCTGGAGGCCAGCATCATTGCGAGCCATGCCGCAGTAGTCCCAGACGATCTTGCCGAGTTCGCGGTGGAAGGAGTCCGCGGTGCGCTTGCCGTTGCCGTTCAGCAACTTCTTTGTGATGGTGGAGGCATTTTCCACGGCTTGCTTCGCGGCGGGGGCATCTGCGGCAACCTTCGCGGGCTTGGCGGTGGCTAGGTAATTGCCGATGGTATAGGGAATGATGAAGTAGCCGTCAGCCAGACCCTGCATGAGGGCGCTGGCACCGAGGCGGTTGGCGCCGTGATCGGAGAAGTTGGCTTCGCCGAGGACGAATAGGCCGGGAATGGTGGACATCAGGTTGTAGTCCACCCAGAGGCCGCCCATGGTGTAGTGGCTGGCGGGATAAATGCGCATGGGCACTTCATACGGATTCTCGCCAGTGATGCGCTCGTACATTTCGATTAGGTTGCCGTAGCGCTCGGCAATCGTGTGTTTTCCGAGGCGTTGGATCGCATCGGCGAGATCGAGGTAGACGCCGAGTCCGGTTTGGCCGACGCCGCGACCGGCGTCGCACTCCGCCTTGGCGGCGCGGGAAGCGATGTCGCGAGGGACGAGGTTGCCGAAACTGGGGTAGCGACGCTCAAGGTAATAGTCGCGCTCACTTTCGGGAATGGAACCGGGAGCGCGCTTGTCGCCGGGATTTTTCGGAACCCAGATGCGGCCGTCGTTGCGGAGGGACTCCGACATGAGGGTTAGCTTGGACTGATACTCGCCGGCGACGGGAATGCACGTGGGGTGGATTTGCGTAAAGCAGGGATTCGCGAAAAGGGCGCCGCGCTTGTAGGCGCGCCAGATGGCGGTGGCGTTGCAGCCCTTGGCGTTGGTGGAAAGGTAGAAGACGTTGGCGTAGCCGCCGGTGGCGAGCACGACGGCGTCGGCCATGTGGACTTCGATTTTGCCGTCGTAGAGACTGCGGGTGACGATGCCGCGGGCCTGGCCGTCGACGACGATGAGGTCCAGCATATCCATGCGCGGGTGCATTTTGACGGAGCCGAGGCCGATCTGGCGTTCGAGGGCTTGATAAGCGCCGAGAAGGAGTTGCTGGCCGGTCTGGCCGCGGGCGTAAAAGGTGCGCGAGACCTGAGCGCCGCCGAAAGAGCGGTTGTCCAGGAGGCCGCCGTACTCGCGGGCGAAGGGCACGCCCTGTGCGACGCACTGGTCGATGATGTTCACGCTGACTTGCGCAAGGCGGTAGACGTTGGCTTCGCGGGAGCGGAAGTCGCCGCCCTTGACGGTGTCGTAGAAGAGGCGGAAAACGCTGTCACCGTCATTGTGATAATTTTTGGCAGCGTTGATGCCGCCCTGTGCGGCGATGGAGTGAGCGCGGCGTGGGCTGTCCTGATAGCAGAAGCACTGCACGTTGTAGCCAAGCTCGCCGAGGCTGGCGGCGGCAGCGCCACCAGCGAGGCCGGAACCCACGACGATGATGTTGTACTTGCGCTTGTTGGCGGGATTGATGAGCTTGAGCGCGAACTTATGGTTGTCCCAGGACTGCTCAATCGGGCCGGTGGGGGCGTGGGAGATTAGTTCCATGGGATCGAGCTCCCAGCGAGATTGCGACTGAAAAAGCAAGAAGAAGAGAGATTCCTCACTTCGCGGACTCCGTTCGGAATGACGGGACTGGGTGAACAATTAGGTCTTGCCACGATCCCTCCACTGCGCGGCCCGACGCGCCACAATTCGGCGCGGAAGAGAAAATCGGGCCGCTCCGGTCGGGATGACAAGTTTGCGTTTGACGAGACGAAGAAGGGCGGGGATGCCGAGGCTACCGGATTACGAATGACGAATTTGTAGATTTTCAGCATTGTGCTAGACGGGTTTGATGAAGCCGGCGAGAACGGCTACCGGGATGGAAATGTTGCCGGCGGCGATGAGGATGGCGATGACCTTGGCGAAGCGCTGCAGCCAGGGCGTATAGACGGGGTGGCTGAAGCCGAGCGATTGAAACATGCTCCACAAGCCGTGATAGAGGTGATAGCAAAGCATGATCATGGCGATGATGTAGAAAACGGAGACGGGCCAGACCTGGAAGCCGGTGACCACGTTGTTGTAGACGTTGTGCTCGTCGAAGGGGCCGCCGGGGTGCACGGTGCCGAAAGTAAAATGCAGGAGGTGGAAAATCAGGAAGGCGAGGATGATGGGGCCGCTCCACAACATGGTGCGGGAAGCGTAAGTGGAATTGAGATTGGATTTCTTGACGTAGTTTATGGGCCGTGCGGCGCGCTGGAGGAGCCAGAGCTGCAAGGACGACCAGATGTGCAGGCCTACGGCAATGAGCAGCGTGATGCGCGCGCCCCACAAGAGGGCGGGGAGAGATTTCAACGTGGCCGAGTAGTGATTGATTTTTTCGGGTGGCAGGAAGATCTGCAGGTTGCCGAGCAGGTGGCCGACGATGAAACCGAAAAGGATAAAGCCGGTGAGGGCCATTATCGCTTTCTTGCCGACGGTGGTCTGCCAAAACCGCAAGCTGCCGCCCGGGAAATTTACCGCAGTCGCGCTCATGGAATGTATGGGCCCTTCTGTGTGGTGTGACTAACGCCAGATATGAAGTGAAGTTTGGGCAGAAGAGAACTGCTGGCTGGTTGGGTTGCGGTGAAAGACATGCCCTCTCCGCCGCAAAAAATCCCCCAGTGATGAAAGGAGCACGAAACGAAGGCGCGAAGGGAGCGCGGCTCAATCAGTATAGGTAGTAAAGAAAAGTGATGCAAGCGGAGGGAGAAGGGGGAGTTCGGGGTTTGCGCGTTCTCCTCCGGTGATAGGCGGCTAGATTCACCTGGTGCTCAATCATCCGGAGTGTGTGAAGTAGTTCAGTTCGCGGAAAGGAAGCGTAGGATTTCACGCATCACGCGCTCGCCTTGGTTTGTTTGGAAAAGATATTGGGCGTGCGCGGAGCCTTCAACAATGATTAGCGCTTTTGGTTGGGGCGCTTTTTCGTACTGTTCCTGAATCCTGGGAAGACGCGGCCCATCGCCGCTGGAATCGTCGCGTGCCACAATGAACAGAGCGGCCGACTTGAGTTTTTCGGCGGGGCCGTTCGGCGAACCGCCAAGCAATATGAGGCGAGCGATCTCGCCTGGCCGCGAAGCGATCGATGCATCGCCGGCAGCTCCTGCGCCCATGCTTGCTCCGACTACCGACACGTTCTTCGTGCCGGTCTTTCGCAGGTAGCGGACAGCGGCCAAGACATCGAAGTGTAGCGGCGCGTCCATCGGGTCGGAATCACCCGGGCCACGCGATTTGCCGTAGCCGCGGAAGTCGAGCGCCAGAACGCGAAATCCTGCGGAGGCGAGCGTTCGAGCTTGCTGCTCCCAGCTCTCCTTGTTGAAACGGCCCCCATGGGCCAGCACTATGCCTCTGTCACCTTTTCCATAAACATCGGCGTAAATTAAGCCTCCGTCCTCGGTCGGAAAGGAAACGGTCTTATGCGCGGCAGCGCCGCCCGCAAGCAACAAAGCCACAATGACGGCAGTCAAGATATGCACGGTGTAAATGTACCACTGCTTCGGCCAAGCTCGCCGAGTTCTAGGTGGAACGCCTGCTAGGCCGAAGTTGGTCTACTGGCCAGCCGGGCTATCTGTTTGAAGGGCACAAATGAATGGAAATTTTCTTGCGAGGAGGAGCGGGAATGGGGAACATGGAGAGAGAAGAAATGGAGATTCTCCAAGGCAGGGCCCCGCTCCCACCCTGCAGCGCGACGGAGAAAGAAACAGGAACACTATGGCATCAAGCGTTTTGAGCGAATTGGAGCAGATGGCTGCGGCGGTGGATCAAGAGGGAGCGACGGTGGAATATTCCCTAGTGGCGGTGGGGGAGAAAATCGCGAAAGAACTGGGCGTGAAGACGGATGAAGTGGCGATCCTGGCGGTGTCCACGAAATGGCGGCATTTACATTTTCTGGCGCCGGAGCCGCTGAAGAATGTGGGGTTCATCCCACTGACGAGCAATTCGGCGCTGGCGGCGCGGACGGCGCGGGAAAGCCGGCCGGAGATCAACAACAATTTTTCGGGAGTGCGGCACGCGAGCGTGTTTGAAGGGGTGCGCACGGCGACGACAAGCGGAGAATCGATCCACAAAATCATCAGCGCGCCGATCCTATATGAAGGGAAAGTGGTGGGAGTGATGCAGATCAGCCGGAAAGGGACGAGCACGGGGACGGCTGGGCCGGATTTTTCGGCGGAGGATCTGGGGAAGGTGCTGGCGTTGTGCCGGCCGTTGGGGAGATTGGTGCAGCATTTTGGGGGAGAGTGAGAAGAAAGTTTACAGTTGACAGTTCACAGTTAAAGAGACGGAGGAGGAGGAGGAGAAGAAGAAGAAAAAGAAGACTTGCGCAGAGGGCGCAGAGGCACAGAGTTCGCAGAGAAGAGTGAAGCAAAGTCGGGACGAGCACGCCGGGCGGGAACAATCACAGAAAATTTGTCGGGAGCAGGAGAAAACATTTGGGGACGGAAGTGTCTGTATTCGATTGACAGTGCAGGACCTTCTTGTTACTTTTCAACAAGCAAGATATTTTTTACGCGAGAAATTCGTAACGGAGGACGGCACAAGCCGCTATGGCGTTTGTCGCTAAGAAAATTTTCCTGACCAAGGGCGTGGGAAAACATCGCGAGAGGCTGTCGAGCTTCGAGCTCGCGCTGCGCAATGCGGGGATCGCCGCATGCAACATTGTGCGGGTGTCGTCGATCTTTCCGCCGAACTGCAAATTGATATCGCGGAGCGAGGGATTGAAGCTGATCAAACCGGGGCAGGTGGCGTTCACGGTGATCAGCGAGAATTCGACGAAGGAGCCGCACCGGCTGATCGCGGCGAGCATTGGATTGGCGCTGCCGGCGGAGCGGCCGATGTACGGCTATTTGAGCGAGCATCACTCGTTTGGGGAAACGGAAGAGGTGGCGGGCGAGTACGCGGAAGAGCTGGCCGCGGAGATGCTGGCGACGACGCTGAATGTGGAATTCGATCCGGATTTGTCGTGGGACGAGAAAAAAGAGGTTTACCGGATCTCGAACAAGATCGTGCGAACGATGAATATCACGCAATCGGCGGTAGGCGACAAGCGCGGGTTGTGGAGCACGGTGCTGACGGCGGCGGTTTTGATTGGTGATGATGACTAGAGCGTCTTGATTTCCTTCTCAATCGACAATTGGAGGTGCGCTTTGCGAATCCATTTATTGCGGATTCTGGCGTGTGCATGCCTGTGCGCTGGGGCAGTTCCCTGCCAGGCGCAGGACCGCGTGACGATTCTTTACGATGCGTTTGGAGAATCCAGGGATTTGACGAAGGACTGGGGATATTCCGCGCTTGTGGAACATGAGGGAAAGCGGATTTTGTTCGATACGGGAAATAATGCCGCAAGTTTTGAGCATAACGTCAAGACACTTGGGGTGGATTTGACGAAACTGGACTTTGTGGTGATCTCGCATCGTCACACAGACCATGCAACAGGCTTACGCTACGTGTTGAGCGTAAATCCAAGCGTGACGGTATATGTCCCCGCGGATGGTGCGAACGGGTTTGGGGGAGTAACCATCCCGAAGACATTTTTGCGGGCGGATGAGAGTTTGCCCGCAAAGATGCGGTATTTCGGTGGAGCAGAGCCGGAGCATTTCGCCGCAGGGAAGCTCTATGACACGGGGAATTTCTTGCTGGTGGATAAAACAACGGAGGTAGCGCCGGGAATCTACCTGTTGCGGACGGTTTCGCAGAAGAAAGGGACGCTGGAGCTGCCGGAATTAACCTTGGCGATCCGAAGGCCCAAAGGACTGCTGTTGGTGGATGGATGCTCACACGCCGGAATTGAAGCGATACTGCAAGAGGCGAGCGCAACGGACCCGAGAACGGATATCGTGTTTGGAGGACTACACCTGGTGACGACGCCGACGGAGGAGATTGATGCGCTAGTGGACAGCCTGAAGAACAAATGGAAGGTGCAACGGATTGCGCCGGGGCATTGCACAGGGGAGCCTGCATTCGCGAGATTGAAGAAGGCGTACGGGGAGAACTATGTGTATGCGGGGCTGGGAACGGTGAGCATCGTGGATTGAGAGAGGCACGGTGATTCGGATTCTTTGACTTTCCTCAGCGAATGGCTGAGGGATGACAGCTTAGTAAGGAAAAAAAGACTCGAGATAGACGGATTGTGCGGACATGGGGCGCAGCATGCTGCGCCCCTACTCTATTTGGAGGGGAGGGTGTAGGCGAAATCGTAGGAGTGTTTGCCGTTGGTGATGATGATGGTCATCGTGCCGGTTAGTCCCTCGAGTTGGCCGGTGGCGGAATCGGGGACAACCGAGATAACGAGCGTGGGAGTGCCGCGGTTCATGGTGGCAGTGTGCTGTAGAGTGAAGGAACCGGTGCGGCCGTCGAGCTCGCCGGTGACGCGCTCGATGGCGACGTAGCCGGCGGAGCCTTTGACGGCAGTGGCGGCTGTGAGCATTTCGCCTTTGCTGGCGGCTTCGAGAGCGCCGTGGAATTGTTTGTCGATAGACATGCGGCCGAGGGAATTGTCTTCGGTTTTGAAAGCAGGATCGAGCGGAGTGAGTTTTACATCGAAGGGACCGGTTGCGTGTTGAGTCATGACGGGTTCCTTTTGCGTGGCTTGCACCGACGAAGGGCGAGAGAGCGTGCTCGCTGACAAGCCGACGATCGTGAATACTCCGAGTAAGAACAAGACGAAAGATGAGGCGCGAAGTTTATTTTTCATTTCTTTTCTCGCGGTACGAAGCCGAAGCAAAAATGTATCACGAATGCGAGATTGAAGATGAATTGCAGACGGGGTGTAACAGAGGTGGGGGGGAAGAAGACGGACGAAGAGAAAGGCTTGCGCAGAGGACGCGGAGTTCACAGAGAGGGACGGACAAAGCAGATCCCTCCACTGCGCGGCCCGACGCGCCAAACTACGGCGCGGAAGAGAAAATCGGGTCCCGCCTTGCGGGATCGGGATGACAGATATGGGTAGGACGCGGCAAAGGCGCCGGATTCCCTCCTGCGGCGGGCAGATGGAAAGCGGCAGCTGCAGAGGCTCGCGAAACCCAGAAGAGAAGAAGAATCGTGACGTTGGATCGAAAGCCCCACCCTTCGCACAATTCGCGAAGGATGGGGCACCCTCAAGTACGCTGGGGTGCACCGCAACACGGAAACTAAACAGCGCAGGTTAGCGCTTGAAGTAGTTGAGGCGCTCGAGGACGGCGCCGACGATTAGAGGAAGGGCCACGGTGGCGTCTTCAAGGACTTCGGCGAAGCGGCCGCCTTCTTCGGGGGGAACAAATTTGCCCCAGGAGACGGCTTCGGTGTAGGTGCTGCCGCTGAGGCCGCCCCAGTGGACGGGCTCGGGACAGATGCGGAGGCCGTAGCTGTAGCGCTTGAGAGGAAGATTTTTGTAGCCGCGGCGCGCCATGAGTTCGGCGTAGACACCGAATTGCTGCGACCAATTGCGCGGAACGCCGCCGCCGACGGTGAAGATGCCCATTTTTTTGGTGGCCATCATGGTATCGGCGAAGGTCTGAAAATCCTCGAAGGGATCGTAGCGCAGAAGCGGGAGCTTATCGCGCTGGCGGGCGTATTTATTGAGGGCGAAGTCGAGGCCGAGTTCGGAATCACTGAAGGCGGGGACGAAGACGGGGACATTTTTTTCGTAGGCGGAGCGGAGGATGCCGCGACCCTTGGTGTTTTTGACGAGGAATTCACCGATGCGTCTGTGGAGCTTCCAACTGCAGACAATTTCGTTGGGATCCCACTTTTCCAGGATGGCGTCCACAACTGCTTCGACGTGATCGAGATTGGTTTCCGGTTCGAGAGAATCGTAAACGCGGTTGTAGCCGGCGAGGAAGAGTTCGTTGTCGTCCATCTTCGAGGGATCGTAGCGGAAATGGGAAAGGCCGGTGGCTTCGACGAGGCCGTGGGCCATGAGGGCGCCGGTGGAGACGACGGCTTTGACGATGCCGGATTCGATGAGATCGCAAAAAATGAGACCCATTTTGCCGACGGTAAGGGCGCCGGCGAGGGTCATGACGACAAAGCAGTCTTTATCGCGGGCCATGGCTTCGAGGACGTCGGCGGCGTCACCGATCTGGCGAGCGGTGTAGGCAGTGTCGGCCATGGCGCGGACGAGGCCGTCGATGGTTTTGATTTTGGAGAGGTCGAGGGGAAAGATAGGGCGGAGCTTGTCCTTGACGGGATCGTGCAGGACGCGGCCGGTGACGGTTTTGGAGGATTTTTTGGCCATCGAATCTCCTGGAATACGGAAATGAATGCGGGGAATTTGTTTTTCGTGGAATCAGTGTACTCGAAATTGGGAAAAGGATATCAGAAATCAGCGATCAGATATCAGGAGGCGAAGAAGAGGCTGGAAATTGCGGTGAGGAAGAAAATTTCTCCGTGCTAAGATGGCGGGGATGCGGGCGAAGATTTTCGCGGAAAGAGTTGCGCTGGGAAGACGAGAGAGACGAAGAGGAAAGAAGTACGATTACACAGAGGTCACAGAGGACGCAGAGTTTGTAGAGAAGGGTAAGGCGGCGGAGGGATCCCTCGACTACGCGGCCCGACGCGCCAAACTGCGGCGCGGAAGAACAAATCGGGCCGCTTCGCTCGGGATGACAGTGTTTGAGGTAGCGGAGAGGGCACAGAGGGAGGCGGACCCAAGACCCAGGCACGGGGGAAGAGTTCACAGTTTTCAGTTGTAAGTTTTAAGTTTAGGAGAAGAGAAAGAAAAGAGAAACCCAAGACCCAGGCACACACTCCGTGCCTGGGGCACCCGGCCACCCTGACGCGGTCGGGGTCAGCGCCGAGGATGGAGAGTTAGAGGGCGAGGAAAATGGAATATGGCGGATAAATTTACGGTGGGGCTGGTGCAGATGCGGTGCACCAAAGATAAGGAAGAGAATTTGACGCGGGCGGAAGAGAAGATCCGCGAGGCGGCAAGGCGCGGGGCGCAAATCATTTGCCTGCATGAATTGTTTGCGGGGGAATATTTTTGCCGGACGGAAGACGCGGAGCTGTTTAATTTGGCGGAGGCGGTGCCGGGGCCGACGACGGAGCGGCTGGCGCGAGTGGCGAAAGAGAAGAAGGTGGCGCTGGTCGTGTCGGTGTTCGAGCGGCGGGCGGCGGGCGTGTATCACAACACGTGCGCGATTCTGGATGCGGATGGGGCGTACCTGGGGAAATACCGGAAGATGCACATACCGGACGACCCGCTGTACTACGAGAAATTTTATTTTACGCCGGGGGATTTGGGGTTTTTGAATTTCGATACGAAGTACGCGCGGATTGGGGTGCAGATCTGCTGGGACCAGTGGTATCCGGAGGGCTCGCGGATTACGGCGATGCGCGGGGCGCAGGTGATTTTTTATCCGACGAGCATCGGATGGCACCCGCACGAGAAGGCGGAGTTTGGGGCGGCACAACTGGATGCGTGGCGGACGATACAGCGGGCACATGCGGTGGCGAATGGGATTTATGTGGCGGTGGTGAACCGCGTGGGATTCGAGGGCAAGCCGGAGAAGGGCGATGCGGGGCTGGAATTTGGGGAAATTCGTTTGTGGCGGGCCCGTTTGGGGTGGTGGCGGCAGAGGCTTCGCAGGTGAAGGAAGAGATATCTGGTGGTGGAGTGCGATCCGGCGAAGAGCGAGGAGACGCGGAGGAATTGGCCGTTTTTCAGGGACCGGAGGGTGGATGCGTTTGGGGGAATTTTTGGAGAGGTGGTTGGGATGATGAAGAGCTGAGGACGGAGAAGAAAGATAAATTATCACCACAGAGGACACAGAGGAGGGGCACAGAGGAAAGCAAGAGAGAAAAAAAAAAAAAGAAAAAAAAAAAAAAAGAAAAAACTCGAATGCGCGGCCTTACGCGCCAGAGTAGGCGGCACGGAAGAGAGAATCGCGGCCGCTCCGCTCGAGAAAGACAGGAGACGGAGGCGGAAGCAGAGGGTTCATCGCACTAAACGACGGGTCGATGTAAAACCAGACGGCGCTTTACTGCTCGGAAGGTACGGGCGTTGGAACGTGGTGGAAGCAATAAAGGGGAGAGGCAGAAGATGATGGGGCTGGGATGGCGGATGCCGGCGGAGTGGGAGGGGCATGAGGCTACGTGGCTGGGGTGGCCGCACGAGTTGACGGACTGGCCGGGGAAATTTGCGCCAATTCCGTGGGCGTTTGCAGAAATTGTGCGGCACTTGACGCGCGTGGAGCGGGTGTTTTTGCTGGTGGAGAATCGCGAGGCGGAAGCGCGGGCGCGGACGATTTTGAAGAAGGCTGGGGCTACGCTGGAGGCGGTGGAATTTTTTCACGTGGCGACGGACCGCGTGTGGTTGCGAGATTCGGGGCCGATTGGCGTGAAGAACGCAGCGGGCGAGGTGGCGTACAACAATTTTGTGTTCAATGGATGGGCGAAATACGCAAACCATAAGAAGGATGCGGCGGTGGTGGCGAAGGCGAACCGGCGGCTGAAGCGGCGGGTGATTTTGCCGGAGTATAAAGGAAGGCGGGTGGTGCTGGAGGGCGGATCGATTGACGTGAATGGGAAAGGGACGCTGCTGACGACGGAAGAGTGTTTGTTGAGCAAACGCAGGAGCGGAACCCGGGATTTGCGCGGGAAGATTATGAGGCGATGTTTCGCGAGTATTTGGGAGTGACGCATGTGCTGTGGCTGGGAAATGGAATTGCGGGGGACGACACGCACGGGCATGTGGACGATTTGACGCGGTTGTGAATGCGACGACGGTGGTGACGATTGTGGAAGAGGACCGGCGGGACGCGAATTATGAGGCGCTGCAGGAGAATTTGGCGCGGCTTCGGAGATGAAGGATCAGGATGGGCGGGCGCTGCAGGTGGAGACGCTGCCGATGCCGGCGCCGGTTTATTTTGATGGGCAGAGGCTGCCGGCGAGCTACGCGAATTTTTATATTGCGAATAAGATTGGTGCTGATGCCGACGTTTAATGATGCGAATGACCGGGTGGCGCTGGATGTGTTGGGGAAGGTGTTTTCGGGGCGCGAGGTGGTGGGGATACACTGCCGGGATTTGGTGCTGGGATTGGGAACGATCCATTGCATGACGCAGCAGGAGCCGGTTGCGGGGAGTTAGAAAATTGAAATTGGAAAATAGAAATAAGGAAAGATAACGCACAGGCGCAGAGTATGCACAGGGTTCACAGAGTAGAACTGCAAGGAGAGACTCAGAAGGAAACCCTAAATGTTGTGTACGATTGCGGCGTTGATGATGCAAGAGCCAGAAGTGGAAGGAAGATCGAGACATGTGGATGCAGCTTCTGCCCATGGGCTGCTGGGTGTGAATTTTTGTGGGATTGATCGCGGGATGGCTGACGGCGAAATTGGTGCCCGAACGGGCTATGGGGGGTAGCGGGGATATTTTGCTGGGGCTGATCGGCTTCCGTGATTGGCGGGATGGATCTTCACGAAGCTCGGGATTGTGACGAGAATACTTGACTTTTTGTTGGCGGCGTCGTCGGTGGGGGGGGTGGTGATGGTGGCGGTCGCAAGTTGTTCTTTGGGGGGAAAGAGCGGTAGGAGAAGAGAAAAGGAAAGCGATTAACACAGAGGTCACAGAGATCGCAGAGAAGAGAAAAACGGCGGAGGGATCCCTCGACCACGCGGCCAGACGCGCCACAACGGCGCGGAAGAGAAAATCGGGCCGTCCGCTCGGATGACGGATTTGGGTAGGACGCGGCAAAGGCGCCCGCTTCGGAAAGCGGCAAGCTGCGGAACAGAAGAAAGAAGAGGAGAA
>CAWADS010000014.1:0-4942 GCA_963780785.1 Candidatus Acidiferrales bacterium | reverse complement strand
GTACGTGTCTTCGTAGGTTGCCGCGTATTGCTTGGTGCTGTTCACGTTCGTGGGGTTTTTCGAGGAGTTCTTCTTCCGTGGGTACACGCAATTCACGCTGGGAGACGGCATCGGATTTTGGCCGGCGGCGATTTTGTTGTCGGTCGGGTTTGGCGCAGTGCACCTGGGGAATCCTGGAGAAGGCTGGATCGGCGCAGCGAGCGTGGTGCTGGTGGGAGTGTTCTTTTGCTTCACGCTGCGGCGGACAGGGAATCTCTGGTATGCGGTGGGACTGCATGCGAGCTTTGACTGGGGGGAGACGTTTCTGTATTCGGTTCCGGATAGCGGGATTATGATGCAGGGTCATCTCTCGAACGCGGTGTTGCATGGGCCAAAGTGGCTGACAGGCGGGTCGGTAGGACCCGAAGGCAGCGTGTTTTGCTTCTTGACGATGGGGTTGCAGTTTTTGGTGGTGATGTGGCTGTTTCCGAAGAAAGAGGCGGAGCAGCCTGCTGGACTTGGGGTTCCAGCAAATTAGTTTGATGTATTTCCGAATTTGTGGAGCGATTCCTCCACTCCGGGACGGCCAAATGCGCCGTCCCTCCGGTCGGAATGACATTTCCGGCGAGCCAGATATTCCCGTGACAATCGATTGAAACAAAGCGACACGTTCTCGC
This sequence comes from Candidatus Acidiferrales bacterium, assembly GCA_963780785.1. Taxonomy (GTDB): domain Bacteria; phylum Acidobacteriota; class Terriglobia; order Acidiferrales; family UBA7541; genus Acidiferrum. The sequence continues at coordinate 4,286 of CAWADS010000014.1, read as the reverse complement.
CCATGATTGGTTGGGTTCGGATTTCAGGTCTAGTGGACCAATTCCGAGGCGTGAACGAGGTGGACGCCCTGGGCTTCCGCCTGGGGCAAGAACTCGCTTAGAGCGCGAAGCGTTTCCGGATGGGGATGGCCGATGGCGATGGCTTCGCCCTTTTCCTGGGCGTCGCGCAGGGCAAGCTGCAGTTGTCTGTGAATGGCCGAGACTTCCTCGACATCATCCAGAAAAGGGACATTGCGGAAAGCGCAGCGAACGCGGGCGTCTTGCGCGGCGTCATAGGCGACCGTGGCGGCGGTGGTGCGGCTGTCGATGAAGAACAGGTTGTGTTCGCGCAAAATGACCATGAGATCGGCCATCAAGGGGCCATCAGTGGTGGCCAGTGAGCCTTGATGGTTGTTGACACCGACGACATAGGGGACGTTCTGCAGCATGCCGCCCAAGACCTCGGAAATCTGGGACAAGGTCATTCCAGAGTGGAGTTGCTGCGATTCGGGCATCTCGTTGCCGAGGGATTGCATGGGCAGATGAAGCATGACCTGGTAACCGCGGCGGTGGGCTTCTTCCGCGATCTCGCGGGAATTGGCGTGATAGGGGAGGAAGGAAAGAGTGAGGGGGTAAGGAAGGGCAAAGACGGAGTCGGCAGCAGAGCGATCGGTGCCGAAATCGTCGAGAATGATGGCGAGACGAGGAGCGCTGGCGCGGGCGGCGGACGAAGGATGCGGCGTGGCGTGTCCCTTAGCCGCATCGCATGCTTTGGAACGGAGATTCCCGGGCGACTTGGGATTGTCACAAGCGGCGAGGCAAGCGAATAGAGCAAGCAGAAAAAGCGTGATGGGGAGCCGAGGTTGTTTCCTTGCGCCCGCAAACAAGAAGAACACGAGAGGACTAAGCGGCTTTCTTCACCGGAGTTTTCAAAAGTTCGAGGGCCCTGCGAAGAACGGGATCCTCGGAAGAAAGGGGACGTAGTCCGATGGTGGAGTCCTTGGGGGTGCTGGGAGTAGAGGTCACGTCTTCGCCATCGTCGGAATCGTCAGTGGAGGCGGCAGAGGCATGCACGATCTCCGTGGGTGTGACGCCTTCCTCGAGAATGGATTTGCCGTCGGCATTGTAATAATTGGCAACGGTGAGAAACAGCGCCGCGCCGTCGTCGAGAGGGATGAGTTTTTGTTCCGAGGCGAGGCCAAAGGTGCGGTCGCCAACCAGGTCGCCGCGCTTGGTATTGGCGAGAGAGGCGGCGAGGACTTCGGCAGCTCCGGTTGTGGTGCCGTCCATCAGAATGGAAGCGGGCCCTTTCCAGACAACTTTGCTGGCATCCGCGGAAAAGACCAGTGAGGGCATGGTCTGGCCGCGAAGAGCGACGAGCTGGCCCGAAGGAACGAACAAGCGCGCGATGGCGATGGCTTCAGAGACGGGACCACGGCCACATGCACGCAAGTCCAGGATGACTCGGGAAACGCCCTGCTTTTGGGCGTCGAGCAGGCGCGTACGAATTTCGTCGGCACGGCCAGTGTCCAGGGTAGGGAAACGCAAGGCAAGAGTTTCGTTGTCAACACGCTGCGCGATGAGCTTCGGAGTGGTGAGCTTCTCCCGAACCACCTCGACCTCTTCAGGATCGGTCTTTCCGCGGCGGATGACGCCGACTTTCACCCCCGTGCCCGGCTGACCCGTCAGAAGGTTCTTGGCTTGGCCAACGGACATTTCGCGAGTGGTAAAACCAGCGATGGATTCGAGGATGTCGCCGCTATGAAGGCCAGCCTTCTCCGCGGAGGTATCGGGGAGAACGGAAGTGACGATGATGTAGCCGAAGCGCTTGCTCAAGTTGAGGCCTGTGTCGCTGGATACAAGATTGGAGGTCTTCTGCTTGTACTCCGTGTACTCACGCGGTGTGAGGTAGCTGGACTCGGAATCGAGGGATTCGAGGAGACCGTGGAGAGAACCCGCGGTGACGAGGTGCATGTTGGGCTCGTCGACATAATCCTGCTGGATCTTCTGCAGGACTTCGCTATAGACGATCAGCGATTTGTACGTATTATCGTTGGCGCTGCGGCCCAGCACCTTCCCGAACCCCACCCAACCGATAATGAGGACGGAAACGGCGATAATCGCGTAACGCGTGAAACGATTCATCCAACACCACCTTCAGCGAAGATAAACCCTAAGTATAGCATTGAGATGAGACGTGAGGCCTGGAGAGTTGGATAGGCGGGAGTTTGGGTGGAAAGAAGGGAAGTGGTTGCGTCAAAGACACGCCGACAGGGGGGATTGTTGTATTTCTGACACACGGCATAAGACTATACTGCCTGTCCAAGCATCTAAACAGTTGATAGTAAAGCACAAACAGGGGTCAAAGTGCCCTGCAATGTGCTATCGTTGGTGAATCCAGAATGTATCAAACCACGATTCAGCGACCGGCCGAGACGCATGGCATTGGACTCCACACTGGAGTTCAAGGAAGAGTACGGCTGGTGCCAGCTCCTGCGGATACTGGAATCGTGTTCCGGCGAGTAGACCTGGACGAGTTCCAAATTGAAGCACAAGGGCGGAATGTGGCGCGGGTGAGCTACGCGACAAGTTTGATGAAACAAGGCGTGCTGCTCTCGACCACGGAGCACCTTCTGGCGGCCATCTATTCGTGCGGAATCGACAACGTATTTATTGATATTGATGCGATTGAGGTGCCGATTTTGGACGGGTCGGCGGAGCCGTTCATGCGGCTGATCGATCAGGCGGGGGTACGGAGGCTGCGGCGGAAGCGGCGGTACCTGAAGGTGGTGAAGCCGGTCGAGGTGATCGAAGACGGGCGACGGATCGGGATTTTTCCGGCGAACGAATTCCGGGTGCGGTGCTACGTGGATTTTCCGCATCCGCTGGTAGGGCAGCAGGAAGTGGATATAGTGGTGAACGCGGAGAGCTTCCGGCAAGTGCTTTCGCGGGCGCGGACGTTCTGTTTTGAAAGCGACATCGAGCCCCTGCGAGCCATGGGGCTGATCCGCGGGGGTTCGCTGGAAAACGCGATCGTGCTGACAAAGGACAGTGTTTTGAACGGACCGCTGCGGTTTCCCGACGAGTTTGGGAGGCACAAGGCGCTGGACCTGATTGGCGACCTGGCGTTGGTGGGGCTCCCTCTATTGGGGCGGGTGGAAGCGAGCAAAGCCGGCCATTCCTTGCATACCCAATTGGTCAGCAGGTTGCTGGCTGACCCCTCAGCCTGGCAGATAACCACGCGGCGTTCGGAAGGCGCGGGGATGGAAGAGAACGCGCAAGAAGCCGTGCCCGCATCTGCTGCCGATTAAGCCAGCTAAAATCAAGATAAATCTCCGCATTGTCAAAAGTGGCCATTCCACGGGACAATGCTCACGCTATGACCAACAACGATGTTGCAGTCCTGATCCTGGCCGCGGGCAAAGGCACGCGGCTGAAATCCAGCCTGGCGAAGGTGCTGCACCGCGCCGGCGGGCGCGCATTGGTGGAGCACGTGGTGCGTTCGTGCGAGCCGCTGGGCGCGAAAAAAACAATCGCGGTGATCGGCTACCAGGCGGAAAAGGTGGCGGAAGTTGTCGCACCGTATGAAGTGGAAACGGTGGTCCAGCAACCGCAGAAAGGCACGGGTCACGCGCTGCTGGTGGCGAAACGGGCGATCGGCAACGCGAAATACGTGGTGGTGCTGCCGGGAGACGCGCCGCTGGTGCGAATGGAGACGCTGCGGGCCCTGATCCACAAGCACAAAAAAGCGGAAGCGGCGGCGACGATACTGACGGCGGTGCTGGCTGATCCTTCGGGCTACGGGCGGATTGTGCGGAAGTCCGGGAACACGGTGGCGGCGATTATTGAGGAGTCGCAATTGACCGCGGAGCAGCGCGAATTGAACGAAATCAATTCGAGCATTTATTGTTTTACCGCGGCGAAACTGTGGCCGGCGCTGGCGCAGGTGAAGCCCAACAACAAACATCGCGAAATTTACCTGACTGATGCCATTGCTGAGTTGAACGCGAACGGGGAAACGGTGCTGGCGGAAGTAGTGCCGGATGCGCGAGAGACGCTCGGGTGCAACACACGCGCCGACCTGGCGGGAGTGGACCGCACGTTCCGCGAATGGAAGCGCGACGAGCTGATGAACAACGGCGCAACGATTCAACTGCCGGAGACGGTGCTGATCGATCCGGACGTGATCGCGGGTGAAGATACCGTGATTGAGCCGTGCGTGCAATTGCTTGGAAAGACGAAGATTGGGGCGCGCTGCACGATCAAGACGGGCAGCGTGCTGCTCGATGCCGTGCTCGGGGACGACG
>CAWADS010000013.1:0-45351 GCA_963780785.1 Candidatus Acidiferrales bacterium | reverse complement strand
CAATATGCGGCACCGCAGCCGGCTTTCCGTCGGCGAGCCAGTTCCAATAGTCGCGCTGGCCGTAAAGACGGTTCTTTGCAGGGAAGTAACGGCGCCGGCCGCGCAGGCGCTGGAATTGGAGGAGAATGTAGTCGAGCATGGGATTTTCCCGCACAAAATGTCGTTCGAAAAATATAGTATATACCGGCGCGGCAATGTCCGCTCTGGACGCAAATGAAAAGGACCGCGCCGCAGTTTCGATTTGACGACGGCCGTATGGCTCCGCGCCGAGAAAATGTATTTTGATAGGGTTCGCCGGCGCGTGGCCCCGGGCATGCCTCAGGGCGCCGTCGCAGTCTTCCCGCGCCACTGCAACAAAGAGGAAACCGCTTGAGATTTGTTGAACGATTTCGCCAGAAATATCTTCCGGGCTTGCTCGCTCGGGTGAAGGCCAGGCCGGTGTCGCACTATGTTTCGATGATGGCCGCGGGGAAGCCCTTTTCGTTCTCCCGGTTCGGCGACGGGGAATGGAACGCCAGACTGGGTCGTCCCGGCGAAAACTGCGACGGGCACGAGTTTTTTCCCGAACTCGGCGCAGATTTGCGCGAGGCGCTCGTTTCGCGGCCGGCCTACTGGTGCGGCATGCAATACCGTGCCATCCGCGACATGGGGACCGCCATCCGCGCGTTTCTCGACGCCAACGCGGTTGCGCTGGACTGGCACGACGCCGACGTGTTCCACTATGCAAACAACGACGCGACTCTGTTCCCTCTCGTAAAGCAGCTCCGGGCCATGAAGGTGGTGGTGGTGGGTCCGGCGCATGATGGGCTTGGCCGCCATCATCACTGCGCCCTATTGGCTGATTCAGGGCCTGCGCCACGGCAAGTATCTCTCGAATCTGGGCGAGCGGCTGGGGTTTTCCGTTCCCGGCGTCGCGCGGCTCCCTGCGGATCACCCCGGCGCCATCTGGATTCACGCAGTTTCCGTGGGCGAAGCGCTGGCGGGTGTGGCGCTGGCCAAGAGGCTTGAAGAAAGCTTATCCGCAGCGGCCGCTGGTGATTTCCACGACCACCATCACAGGACAACAAGTGGCGCGAGAGCGCATGCCCTTCGCGGATGCTGTTTTGTATTTTCCGTTCGATTGGGCGTTTTGCGTGCGCAAGGTCATGGATGCCGTGAAACCCGCCGTCGTAGTCGTCCTCGAAACGGAGATCTGGCCCAATTTTCTGCGCGAAGCCGGGCGGCGCAAGGTCCCGGTGATTTTCACCAGTGGGCGAATCTCCGATCGTTCCTTCGCGCGCTTTCAGAAGTGGTTCGGCATCTTGGGCTTCTACCTCCGGCCGCTGCTGGTCTCGGCGCTGTCGAATGCGGCGGTGTTCCTGATGCAAACGGAGACCGACGCGCAGCGCCTGCGCGCGCTTGGCGCTCCGGCAGACCGCGTAAAGGTCAGCGGGAATTTGAAGTACGACCAGGAATTGCCCGCGGCCACACCGCTCTCCGCCTGGCTGGAAACGGAGTGCAAGGAGCAGGGGCGCTGGCCGGTGATTGTGGCGGGCAGCGTGGTGGCCAACGAGGAGCCACTGGCGCTAATCGCTTTTGGCGTGGTGCAGGGAGACTACCCCAAGGCACTGCTGGTCTTGGCGCCGCGCAAGCCGGAGCGCTTTGCCGCTGCCGCGGAGTTCATCGAGGAAGCGCATCACAAGTTTGTGCGCCGCTCCGAACTGGCCGTGGCGGGGCCTGCCGCGCCGTCCAGCAACAACGGCAAGAGTTTCACGGCGAACACCACGGTGCTGCTTGCTCGATAGCATCGGCGAACTGGCGTCGCTCTATCGCCTGGCCGACGGCGTGTTTGTCGGCGGTTCGCTGGTGCCGTCCGGCGGCCACAACATTCTGGAGCCTGCCGCGTTTGGCAAGGTGCCCGTCTTCGGCCCTTCCATGGAAAACTTCGCGGCCATTGCTTCGCGATTTGTGGAGGCCGGGGCCGCGATTCAGGTGACCAGCCCCGAGGATGCGGGCGTGGAATGGATTCACCTGCTGAAGAATCCCGAGAAAATGCAGAAGATGGGAGAGGCTGCGCGGCAGTTGGTGGAAACGAGCCGCGGCGCCCTGGACCGCGCGCTGGCGGAGATTTCGCGGCAACTGGGTGGCACGCCGCGATGAACCTGCCGCCAATCCTGCGCTGGCTGCTCTGGCCGTTGTCGTTGGTGTACGGAATCGCGGTGCGGCTAAGATTGTGGCTGTACGCTCGGGGCACTTTCGAGACGAAACGCCTGCGCACGCCCGTGATCAGCGTGGGCAATTTGAGCGTCGGCGGAACGGGCAAGACGCCCATGGTCATTTGGCTGGCGGAGCGATTTCTGGCGGCAGGCAAGCGCGTTGGCATTTTGAGCCGCGGCTACAAGGGAAGCGGCGATACGAGCGATGAGATCGAATTGATGAGATATCGTTTGAACGATCGCGTATTGTTCGGCGTTGGCGCGAATCGTTACGAACAGGGCCGGCGCTTGGAACAACAAGGCGTGGACGTGTTTTTGCTCGACGATGGCTACCAGCACTTGCGGCTTGCCCGCGATGTGGATCTACTGTTGATGGATGCCGCGCAGCCACTGGGCAGGGAAATGCTTCTGCCGGCAGGCCGCTTGCGCGAGCCCGTTTCCGCCATGGGCCGGGCGAGTTTGCTCGTTTTTACGCGCACGGAAACCTCGGCGGGCGCCACGGCGGCCCTCGGCAAGCTGCAGGAGTATCCGGTGTTTTCGGCCGCTACGCGCTTGCTGGGCTTCCGCAGGTTTGGTGGAGGCGTGCAAGTGCTGACCCCTGCGGAAATCGGAGAGGGGCCGTTCATGGCGTTTTGCGGGATCGGCAATCCGCGCGCGTTTTTTCTGGATTTGCAGAACTGGCAGATCCCGGTAGTCCGTGCGCAGGCTTTTCCCGACCACCATCGCTACACTGCCCGCGATGCGCAAGCGCTGGCGCAAGCGGCACGGGCGGCGGGTGCGCGCGCTTTTGTTACGACGGAAAAAGATGCGCAAAACCTTGGGGATGCGCAATTCGGGGAGATGGCCCGTATTCGTGGCAGTGATTGATCTGGTTATTTCCCAGGAGGCGGCATTCTGGGAAGCGATTCAGGCACAAATCGTGGCCAAAGCTCCCTCCCGGATGGTGCACTGAATTGCCAGGAACGTCACAACAAATTGGGAGTGCGCGAGCGCAGTGCCGCTTTCGCGGGGCTCATAGAGTCTCTCCCGGCAGCAGGTGTGCAGCAGCATGAACATCATGATCCGCGCGACGAATTGGGTCGGCGACGCCATCCTGGCGCTGCCCGCGATTCGTGCTGTCCGCCAGAAATTTTCCGCGGCGCGCATTAGCATCGTGGCACGGCCCTACGTGGCGGAAATTTACCAAGGCCAGTCCCTCTGCGACGAATTGTTCGCCTATGACCCCAAAGGGGCGGACCGTGGCTGGAGCGGCCGCGCCACTCTGGCTGCCGAGCTGCGCACAAGAAAATTCGACGTCGCGCTGCTGCTGCAGAATGCCTTTGACGCCGCGTGGCTTGCCTGGCGCGCCGGAATTCCGGAGCGCATCGGCTACGCGCGCGACGGCCGGCGTCTGCTGCTGACAAAAGCGATCGCTGTGCCCAAGCTTGGCGAGATCCCCGCGCACGAGAAGTTCTATTATCTGGAGTTGCTGCGCCGCGCCGGCTGGATCGATCGGTTGCAGGATGAGACGCAGATCACTCTCCACGTTCCCGAGGCACGCCGCGTGAAAGCCGCGGCAACATTGCTCGAAGCTGGAGCGCGGCCACAGGCTCTTCGTGTCGCCATTGGTGCGGGCGCATCCTACGGTTCGGCAAAGTGTTGGCTGCCCGAGCGCTTCGCCGACTGGGCCAACCGTTTTCAGGCGGAAACCGATGGCGAGGTGATCCTGTTCGGCACGCCGGCGGAAGTCAGCGTTTCCAACGCCATCATCGCGGGCATGAAGAAAAAGCCCATTGACGTGACCGGGAACACCGCGATCGGCGATTTGCCTGCGCTGCTTTCGCAGTGTCACTTGTTCCTGGGCAATGATTCCGGTGCGATGCACGTTGCCGCAGCCGTGGGATTGCCGGTGGTCGCTATCTTTGGCCCGACGGATCCATTGGGCACCGCGCCCGTCACACCGCGTTGCAGCATCGTGCAGGAAAGGCCGTACTGCAGTCCGTGTTTCCTGCGCCGCTGTCCCACCGATCATCGCTGCATGAAAAACATCACGCCGGAAATGGTTGCGGCGGCCGCAAAACCGTGGCTAAACAAGTTGGAGGTGCATCCTGCCTGAACAGACGCCGCGCCGCAAAGCCGTTTTCCTCGATCGCGACGGAACCATTATCGAGGAAGTGGGTTACTTGAACCATCCCGCGCGATTTCGTATGTTTCCTTTTGCGCCTGTGGCCATCCGGCGGCTGAATCAAGCGGGTCTGGCCGTGGTGGTCATCAGCAATCAATCGGGAGTCGCGCGCGGCTATTTCCCGGAAGCGCTAGTGCTGGAAGTCAATGAATTGATGAAATCGGCGCTGGCGAAGGAAGGCGCGCGACTGGACGGTATATATTACTGCCCGCATAGCCCCGCCGACGGCTGCGACTGCCGCAAGCCGAATATCGGGATGATGCAGCGGGCGGAACGCGATCTGGGTTTGCAAGCGAGCGCCTCGTACGTGGTGGGCGACCGTTACGGGGATATGGACATGGCGTTTCGCGCCGGCGCGCATGCCATACTCGTGCGCAGCGGTTATGGCCTGGGCGAGTGGACGTGGCACCGCCAGGAGTGGCCGAAGCAGCCTGAGTTTATTGCGGAAGACTTATCGGGCGCGGTGGACTGGATTCTGAGGCGGAAGTAATGACGCGTGCAAAGAAAATTGTGATTTCATCTCCATCCGTGGACTTGATGGCGCTTGCGGACATCGTGGAGCGCTTTGCTGGGAAGCAAGTGGTTGTTCTCGGCGATTTTGTGGCGGACGCGTTTCAATTCGGCGACATTACGCGAGTTTCTCGCGAAGCTCCCGTGCTGATCCTGAAGCATCGCGAGACACAGATTGTGCCGGGTGGCGGCGCCAACGCGGCGAACAACTTTGCGGCGCTTGGCGCAAAAGTTTCGCCCGTCACCGCTGTTGGGGATGACGCGGCGGGCGACTGCCTTGTGGCCGCTTTCCGGGAGAAGAAAGTTGACGTCTCCGGCATTGTCCGCGTGAAGGGCTGGACCACTCCCACGAAAACGCGGTTCCTGGCGGGTTGGGCGCACACGGTCGGCCAACAGGTTCTTCGCGTGGACTACGAGCCGGGGGAGCCGCTCAAGCGAGGCGACGCGCAAAAAGTTGGCGCAATTGCTTGCGGCGAAAATTCGCCGGGCTGATGCCCTGGCCGTTTCGGATTATGGCTTTGGCATCGCCACTCCCGAAGAAGTCCGCGGCGCCACCAGCGGGGCGAAGCGGGAGATTCCCGTGACGCTGGACTCGCGCTACCAATTGCACAGGTACAAGAACACGGGGATTACTTCGGCGACTCCCAACGAGGCGGAGATGGAAGCTTTGCATCACACGGCGATCGGGAGCAATCTGAAGGAACTGGAACGCTGCGGCGAATCCACACGTGAAACATTGAAATTGAAATCGCTGCTGGTGACCCGCGGCCGCGACGGCATGGCCCTCTTCCAGCCCGGGCAGAAGCCGCTGCACATTGCGGTTCACGGAAGCGATCAGGCCGTGGACGTCACCGGCGCTGGCGACACCGTCCTTGCGGCATACACCCTGGGATTGGCGAGCGGCGCTTCGGCTCTCGAGGCGGCGCACATCGCCAATATAGCCGGAAGCCTGGTAGTGATGAAACGTGGCACGGCCACGGTCTCCCGCGAAGAGCTTCTCGAGGCCATTCGCCGGGCCGCGGTCACTGGATCAGGGGATTAGTTGAGCGCAAGATTACCGAGCCCGGAAGGATGGCAAGGCCGTCCGTCGCGCAGGAAAGGCATGCGAAAAGCCGAATCGAAGATCAAGTCGCGTGGAGAGCTCCAACTTCTTCTGGCCGGCGCCAAACGCCATGGCAAGCGCATCGTGTTTGCCAATGGCTGCTTTGACACGCTGCACGTCGGCCACGTGCGCTATCTTTCCGGCGCAAAAGCAGCAAGGCGACGTCCTGGTCGTGGGCGTGAATGCGGATTCCAGCGCGGCCCGGCTGAAAGGTCCCGGGAGGCCCATCCTGAACGAACATGCGCGCGCCGAACTGGTTGCGGCATTACGCGATGTGGATTTCGTTGTTCTCTTCGAGGAACTGAACGTGGAGAAGTTGCTGGAAGAGTTGCGCCCCGACGTTCACGCCAAGGGCACGGATTACACGGCGGAAAGCGTTCCGGAGCGCGCTGTCGCCGATCGTCTGGGCATACGCGTCGCGATTGTGGGCGACCCCAAGGATCATTCCACACGCGGGCTGCTCGATTCCATCCGCAAGGGGCCGCATGGTTGAGCAACGCTTCGTTGTCGTGCGCTTGGGTTCGCTCGGCGACATCGTGCACACTTTTCCCGCCGTGGCCGGGTTGCGCGAATCGTTTCCCTCCGCGGACATCATCTGGCTCACGCACCCGCGCTGGGTGGAACTCGTCGCCAGCAGCCGGTTAGCCACTCAAATCTGGCCGGTGGATTCGCGCGATCTGGGCTGCGTCCGCCGTGTTCTTCGGAGAATTCGCGGCGACGATTGGACGGCCGCGATTGACTACCAGGGACTCTGGAAGTCTGCCGCACTACCTTTTCTCGGCGGAGTCGCCAGGCGCATCGGCTTTTCTTCCGCGACCATACGCGAATTTGGGGTTCCGATTCTCTATACCGAGCGCGTGGCTTGCCGGACCACGCACATCGCCGATCAGAATGGCGAGCTTACGCTGCGCGTCGGCGCGGCGAAATCTGTCGGTGAAGTAAAGCTTGAGGTTGCGGAAGCCGACAGCGCGGTGGTCCGCAAGGAACTGCAGGAACAAGGCGCATCGCGCTACGTGGTGCTCAGCCCCGGCGGCGGGTGGCGCGCCAAGTGCTGGCCGGTCGAACGCTTCGGCGCGCTTTGTCAGAAAATTCGCGGCGAGTTGGGGCTTCCGTGCGTCATTAATTATGGTCCTGGGGAAGAATCACTCGTCGCGGCTGTTCAGGCCGCCAGCGGTAATGCGCGTCCCGTGGCCTATGATGGAGAGATGGGAGTTTTGATGGCGCTTCTGCGCGGCGCGCAATGCATCGTTGGTGGAGATACGGGACCGCTGCACCTGGGCATCGCTTTGGGCGCTCGCGGCGTCGCGCTTTTCGGGCCAACCGACCCGGCGCGCAATGGACCTTACCCGCCGCGGCATATCGTCCTGCGGAGTCCCGGAGCGCACACGACCTACGGCCGTGGCAACACGGCGGATCCTTCGTTGCTGGCCCTCTCCGTGGAAGAAGTTTTCGATGCGGTGCGGAAGTCCGTGAGCAAAAACACATGACGGCACGCGATTTTTTCGCCCGTTGGCGCGTTCGTATGGGTTATCTTCTCGCGGTGGTTGTCTTGCTCTTGGCCCGGCCGGCTCCGCGTTCCATTTTTTTTGGCGCTGCGGTGGGAATCATTGGCCTGGCCATCCGCGCCTATTCCGCCGGCCACTTGCACAAGCAGGAGGTCCTGGCCACGGCGGGGCCTTACGCCTACACGCGCAACCCGCTCTATCTCGGCAGCAGCATCCTGGCGCTGGGAGCGGCGGTGGCGGTGCGTTCCTGGCTCGCGGCGGCGCTGATTCTTGTCTATTTCGCGGTGGTCTACACCTTCGTGATGCGCCGGGAAGAGATGGAGCTTCGCGGAAAGTATGGCGCGGCGTTCGATGCGTATGCCGCAGCGGTGCCGCTTTTTTTTCCGAGGCTCGCGCCGGGATCCCTGCCGGGCGGGGCGAGCGGGACTTTCTCCTGGGCGCAATACAAACGCAACCACGAATATGAAGCGCTGGTTGGTTTTCTACTTTTCTTAATTCTGCTGGCGGTTCTCTGGCGCTGGCGCGCTCTGTGATGGCGCCACGGGTTCCGGGCAGGCCACGAAACAATCTACTCGTAAGGAATGCCCGTCAGTAAGCACGCGCACCGCGCCGTTGCGGTCGGTACGCAGGAGCCGCGTCCCGCTCTCCTCAAGTCGCTGCAGAAGTTCCGGGCTCGGGTGCCCGTACGGGTTTTCTTCTCCCGCGGAAATGATGCTGATCTGCGGCGCAATGGCGGCGAGGAAGTCCGGCATGGTGGAGTTCTTGCCCCCGTGGTGCCCGACTTTCAGCACATCGGCGTGCAAAGCTGCGGCATCGTTTTCCGCAAGCATCGCGGCCTCCGCTTGTTTCTCCGCATCGCCCGGCAGCAGGATCGTTCTGTCGAGATAGTGCAACCGGACCACAAGGGAATCATTATTCTTCGCGAGGGGTGCCACTTCCTCCGGCGGAATCTCGGGCCAAAGAAAATCCACTTGCACGCCGTCCCACAAAAAATGCTGGCCGCGCAATTCGTGCTGGATGGGCACGTGCAGGAGCGCGGCCTCTTCTTTCAAGCGCCCGAAGGCAGGCGCGGCTGTTTCGCGTCCCAGCCACAACTGGCCGACCTTGAAGTTCTGGAGGATGGCCGTGAGGCCACCGATATGATCCTGGTGAGCATGCGTCAGCGCCACCGCGTCCAGTTTCTGTATTCCCCGCGACCACAGGTACGGCGACACAGCGTCTTCGCCGGGATCGGGGCCGCGAGGCTCTTCACGGCCCTGGAATCCCTGAAAAGCTCCACCGCCGTCAATCAGCAGGGTACTGCCCTTCGGAGATATCACTAGGATGGAATCGCCTTGTGCGACGTCGAGCACCGTCATTTCCAGCGCGTTGGGAACAATCGACGGCCGGAACGGATAGCCGGCAATCAAGATCGCCGTGAAGACGGCTACGGCAATCGCGGACCGGCGCAGGGATCGCCCACGGGCCTGCTGAAATCGCAGGCCTGCTGCGAGTGCGAGGATAGCCCCAAAAAACAAAAGGATGACCCAGTGAGGTGGGCCGGGAATGCGATAGCTGCCGCGCGGAATGCGCGCAAAGAGATGCACAATCCCACCCTGCAAATGGACGAGCCACGCCAGCGGCATTGCCAGCATGCGCCCCAATCCGCTCCAAACGAGCGCCAGTCCCAAACTGCAAAATCCCAGCGGCACGATGAGTCCGGTCAACGGCACGGCCAGCAGGTTCGCCAGCGGCCCGAACAGCGTGATGCGATGAAAATCCCGCGCCATCAGCGGCAGCATGCCGAATTGCAGCACCAGCGAAAGTGCGAAGAGTTCCACAGCACGGAACGTCCCGCGCAATGTGGCAACCCCGGTATTTTGTGTCCACGCCGCCGCACGCGTCGAAAGCCGAGCAGTCAACAGGCGTGCGGTGTCGCGCAGGTCCAGGCGGTACTGCACTTGTCGCGGCGCATAGGCCGCATCGCGCGTCACGTCGCGCCAGCTCTTCAGCGCGTGGACGAATGGCTGAATGTGGGTTTGCATCCAGGGCAAAGCAATCCCTGCGATGCATCCGATCGCGAGGAACGAAAGTTGGAAGCTGGTATCCACCACGGCTTTGGGTTTCGCCACCAACAGAATGAGCGCGGCCAACGCGGCGGAGTTCAGCAGCTCCAAGCGGCGGTAGAAGAATGTTCCGAGCACGACAATGCCGGTCATCAATCCCGCGCGCAGCACCGGCGGACGCTGCTCGACAACCGCAATGTACGCAAAGAGGGCCAGGAGGATGACCAGCGTCGAGAGGGAGTGCGGAAGCCGCAGGCGCCGCGTCAGCCAAAACAGAAAGAAGGCCAGCGCCCCAACGTGCAAGCCGGCCACGACGAGGACGTGGAACACGCCGGTCTTCTGAAAGTCCACCGATTCCACGCGGTCGATGAACGCGCGATCTCCCAAAAGCATAGCGCGCAAAATCCCGGCCACTTCCGGCGAGGCAGGGAAGAGAGCGTCCAATTCATTGCGCAGTTTGCCGCGCCAGCGCGCCAGGCGCGTCTCCAGCGAAGGCGCGGGAGTCCCGAGCTTTTCAAGAAGGGTACCTGCGCGAAGAGTTGCCTGCACGTGGATGTTTTGCTGCGCCAGGAATGCGCGTCGGTCGAACGCGCCCTCATCCTTATATACAAGCGGCAGCCGCGCCGCGGTGAGCACGGCGACCTCATCTCCAGCGTGGAGCTCCGGCAGGCCAGGTTCCCCATCTTTCGGCGTGAATGTAACGCGCATGCCACCCCGCAACGGGAACGCTCCGTCTGCCGATTCCACGCGGCTCAGGTCCAGCTCCAAACCGTATCCCCACGGCAAGCGCGAAACTTCATTCCGCAGTCGGCCTGCGTAGCGCAACGGAACCTTGCCGCTGATTTGGCCTGCGGTCATGCGGCTCAATATATGGTCGGGAGGCAGGGGCTGCTCGGCGACGCAGGCGGCAAAGATTCCAAGAACGACCCACGCCGTAAGTGAGCAGGACGCAGCCGGCCACAACTTGTAGCGTCGGATGAGCACGATTGCGGCCAGCAGGCAAACGGGCAGGAAGACGATGAGGGCCGCCAGAAAACTTCTCGAAATCGCATGTCGCGCTACCACTGGCTGCAGGCCGAGCAAAATGCCGCAAGCAAACGAGGCGGCAAGTGCTACGGCCGGCAGTTTCATGTGACTCTTCGCAACCTCACCAGGGTTTCGATGTGAAACGTTTGCGGAAACAGATCGAACAGATGAACTTGCCTGATTTCGTACCGGTACGCGGGAGCCGCTTCGGTGGCCGGGCGGCGGTCCGACGCAGTCAGTACCGCAAGGTCGCGCGCGAGGGTTGAAGGATCGCAGGAAAGATAGGCAATTTCCGGTGCTCCGAGATTCGCAAGGCGCGCCGCCACTTCGGCGCCCAATCCGAACCGCGGCGGATCCAGTAGCACAAAATCGGGCTGCTCCTGCTCCTTTTTCAGAAACTCTTCCGCGTGCTCGTTGTGGGAGACGACTTGCACGCCCGCGGCTTCCGCGTTTACGCGCAGATCGCGTGTTGCTGAAAGATTGGCATCCACGCTCACCACCCGGGTGAACGATTTTGCCAGCGGCAACGTGAAAAAGCCCACGCCCGCGTAAAGATCGAGCGCGTAGCCGCCCTTCGCCCCTTCCAACACGCTCTGCAACATCTCTTCAATCAGGAAGCGATTGACTTGAAAAAATGACAGGTGACTGACGCGGAAAGAGAATCCTCCCGCCTGATGCGTCAGGTAGCCCGGGCCGGAAAGCTCAAAGCGATTCTTGCTCTGATCGAGCAGGAGCAAGCTGTCGAGTTGTGGCAGCGCGGTTTTGAAATCCGCGATCAGGTCCTTGGCGGGCTTGGAAAATCGCTCGAAAGCGATGTTGAGAGCGAGCTTGGCATCTTCGGAATCCACAAACGCTTCAATCTCCAGGATTCCTGGGGGCAGGGAATTGGAGCGCGCCAGCTCCTGCAATTGCCCAAAGGTTTTCGCCAGTCCCGGAGAGAGCACCGGGCACCGGTCGATCGGGATGATGTGCGCGCTTTCAGGCAGAAAATAGCCGAAGGCGCGCGGCAGGGCGTCGCGAAAAGCCCATTGCGCGCGGTTGCGGTAGCCGTAAGGCTCGCCTGTGTGCGTGTAGATTTCTCCGGCCCACGTCACGCCGCCCAGCCGCGCGAGTGTCTCGCGGAGAATTTCGGTTTTCAGGCGGCCCTGCTCGCCAAACGCAATGTGCTGGTAATGGCAGCCGCCGCAGACGCCAAAGTGCGGGCATTCCGGTGCGATGCGCGCGGGCGCGGCTTTGGTCACCTCCAGCAGCTTCGCGTGGACCAGCTTTTTCTTTTTTGTACGCACGGCGGCGCGCACGTGCTCGCCGGGGAGCACATAGGGGACGAATACGGTGCTGCCTTCGGCGTGCGACAGGCCGTCACCCCCGTACAACAGCTTCTCAATCGATAATAGTAACTCATCAGCCATAGATGTCCAGTCCTATCTTATGCCTTGCATTTTCAGAGGTCCGCTGTCGCAGCCTGTCTCCCGGGCTTCCGAGGAGCCTAAGAGCGCCGGGTGTAATGCGTCTTTGCCTGCGGGCGCGACCTTTCATCGGGTGCGTTCCAGAAAACAGCCGGGCCCTTGTGTTCATGAAAAATAGTACAGGCTCAGCCGCGGCAATTGAGATTCGTCCAGCAGCCGCTTTTGAAGATACTGCTTTTCCACCAGGGCCAACTGCGCGGCTTTCATTTTCCTCCGGTAGGCCGACAATTGCGAATCGACTTCCCTGCGGATCTTGAGCATCAACTCTTCGCTGGCGTTGCTGAGCAAGGTTGCGTGTACCTTGTCGTCCAGGATGGTCATGCGTCGTTCAAAATCCTCCAGGTCCAGGTTTCCAGGAGCGTCGAGGAGTGTTAGCGATTCCGCCAGGGATTCCGCCACGTGCAGCAAGACAGCGGCGACGGCGGGCTGCGAGCGAGCAAAACGTTCCGCAGCCTTTTTCAGCCGGGCCGCGTTGCTTTCGATGTACTGGCGCAGCTCGCTGCGTGCGAAGGGCTCCGCCGCTTTTGCGCCGTTCGGCGAGTGCGCGCCGGCGGCCGCTTCCTGGGATTCTTCCGCCGCATCTAGGACGGCATCGGTGCAATAGGCCAGGCTCTTCAGCGGCTTGCCAGCGCCGCGCCGCGAGCGCTGATAGGCTTCAAAGGCGCGGTCAATCCCCTTGAGAGCGGCTTCCAGCGGCACGCCCGCCTTTTGCCAAGTCTCCATGATGGCCCAATCAAGCGGGGAGACCAGGAGGTGCGCACCGCGCTTCTTCCAGAAGTATTCCTCGATTTCCGTGAAGTAGTTGAAGTAGTTCCAGTTGTCCATGACGAGCCGCCGCCGCTTTACGCAGCTGGATGCCGAATAACTTGTGGAGAAATTCTTTTCTTTCGGAACCCGAGCCTTGACCTTGATGTGGGGCTTTCAAAATAAGACAGAGGTCAGCCCCGACAGAAAGTTCCCATCAACTGCAATGTGCCGAGCAGCCCCACTAACGTTGAACTTTTTTCGATGCTGCCTTCGGGGCCACGACCGGCGGCTCCGCGTGTTTCCCGAGTCCCTCAGGGTGCTGGTTCTTCTCCCAGATCAAGCGCAAACCCGTCAGCGTCAAAAATTCCTCGACATGCTGGATGTGCTTCGACCCGCGCGCCACCAACCGCGCCTGTCCGCCGGTGGCCACGACGGCGGCTTCCGCCTTCAGCTCCGCCTTGATGCGCGCGATCATGCCATCCACCAAATCCACCCAGCCGTAGTACAAACCGGCCTGCATGTGCGTCACGGTATTTGTGCCGATCACCTTGCCGGGATCCTTGATTTCCACGCGCGGCAAGCGCGCCGCCCGCGTAAACAGCGCCTCCGACGAAATTCCCAGCCCCGGTGCGATCACCCCGCCCAGGTATTCGCACTTCGCCGAGATCACATCGAAGGTAATGGCGGTGCCGAAATCCACAACGATGCACGGCCCGCCATATTGATGAAACGCGGCCACACCGTTGACGATGCGGTCCGCTCCCACCTCCATCGGATTGTCCACTAGCACGGCCAGGCCCGTTTTCACGCCGGGTTCCACGAACAGCGCCTTCTTGCCCAGGTACACGCGCGACATCTCCGCCAGCGTCCAATTCATGGGCGGCACTACCGAGCTGACCATCACTCCGGTGATCATTTCCTGGTTGAGTCCGGCGAGGCTGAAGAGGTTGCGGGTGAGCACGCCGTATTCGTCCACGGTCTGCGCGCGCGCGGTGGTCAAGCGCCAGTTGGCGATCAGCTCTTCGCCGCGAAAGACGCCCAGCACCGTGTTGGTGTTGCCAATGTCAATCGTTAGCAGCATTCAGCGAACCTCGGTCACGTCGCCTGCAATCACGGTTACCACTTGCCCGTCGTCCTTCTCGACGCGCAACAATCCCTCGGGGCTCAGGCCATTGGTCTTCCCGAAATAAGTTTCCCTCCCCGATTCCACTTTCACGCGTTTGCCCTGGGCGAAATCCGATTCCTGTTGGAAGCGCTCCACAACGTACGACGGCCCTTCGCGCAGGAAACGATTGTAGTCGGTCTCGAATTGCGTCAGCAACCGCACCAGCAGCTCCAGCCGCGAATGAGCCTTCCCGGATTCCTTGCGCAGGGAAGTGGCCAGCCCCGCAATGTCCGGAGGAAACTTCTGTTGATTGACGTTGATGCCCAGGCCGATCACCACAAAGCGCACCAGGTTGGGTTCGGCATGCATCTCCGTCAGGATGCCTCCCAATTTTGTGCCATTCAGGAGCAGGTCATTCGGCCATTTCAACTCGGCAGTTAATCCCGATTGCGCTTGAATCGCGGCGCGCGAGGACAAGCCCGCCAACATCGTCAGCAGCGGCGCCAACACCGGCGCAAGCTTGGGCCGGAGCAGCAGCGTCACGTAGATTCCCGTGCCGCGCTCGGAATGCCAACTGCGTCCCGCGCGGCCTCTGCCCGAGGTCTGCTCTTCCGCTAGCACCACGGCGCCTTCCGGTTCGCCGGCGTAGCCCAACTCCATGGCCACGCGATTCGTCGAATCGGTCTTGAAGAAGTGATACAGGCGTTTGCCGAACAGACTCCCTTTCATCCGCTTGCGCAGCAAATCGGGCGTCAGGATATCGGGAACTTCTTCCAGGAAGTAACCTTTGCCCTGCTGTCCCTTCACACGTACACCCAGCTCCCGCAGGCGCTGCACCCAGTGCCACACGGCGGAGCGCGATACGCCGATTTCGCGCGCAATGCGCGCGCCGCTGATGACAATGGTGGCGTTTTCCGCGAGCAGCGTCAGCAACGCGGCGATGCGACGATCGGTTGTCCCTGGTAAAGAGGTGGCTTGCGGCATCAGGCCCCGGTTGTGTGCTTCTGTTGCCTTAGCTTACTTTTCTTGGATGCAGTCCACAAGCAAACTTACGTCGGCCGCGGCAGCCGAATGGGTGAGCGCCCCCGAGGAAAGAAAGTCCGCGCCGGTCTCCGCGTACGCGCGCGCATTCTGGAGCGTGATGCCGCCGGAAATTTCCACGATGCAGTCGGCCCGCAGCGCGCGCGCGATCTTTACGCAGCGGCTCGCCTCTTCCGGCGGCATGTTGTCCAGCAGGATCGATTCCGCGCCTGCTTCCAGCGCCTCGCGCAATTCAGAATCGTTGCGCACCTCGATCTGGATGGGCAGGGAAGCGGCCTCGGCGGGGGAAGGCGTCGTGCCCACCGCTTCATAAGCCGTCATGGCGCGCGGCTGCATCTGTGCGGCGGCGAAGGCATGCGCCTGGTCCAGCGCGGCTTTCACGCCCCCAGCGAGAGCGATGTGATTTTCCTTCAGCAGAATCGCGTCGTAGAGGCCGATGCGGTGATTCGTGCCGCCGCCCGCTTGAACGGCGTATTTTTCCAGCAGCCGCAGGCCGGGCGTGGTTTTTCGCGTATCGCGGATCTTGGCGCGCGTTCCGGCGAGCTGCTCGTTGAAGCGGCGCGTCAACGAGGCAATGCCGCTCAATCGCCCGAGAAAATTCAGCGCGGTGCGCTCCCCGGTCAAAATCGCCGCCGCCTTGCCGCAAAGGTGCAGCAGCACTTCGCCCTTTTTGACGAGTTGGCCGTCTCTGGCGCAAAGTTCCACAAGCATTCGCGGATCGAGTCTCTTGAAGATTGCTTCGGCCAGCGGCAGACCTGCGCAAACAAGCTCCTGCTTCGCCAGGACGCGCGCCTCAGCCATGGCATTTGGCGGAATCGTGGCCGCAACGGTTGCATCGCCCGTGCCAATGTCTTCCGCCAGAGCCCGCTTAACCAGTTCCGCGATGTACGCTGAATTCCAGTCCATTGAGCGTCCTCGTAGGGGCGCGGCATTGCTGCGCCCCAGCTTGGCAAGATCTCTCATTCACCCAATTGCTTCAGGCGCTCGCCGATTTTCTGCAATTCGATGCGTTGGCCCGCAAGCACCTGCTGCATTTGCTCAATGATATTTCGCGGGGCGCGGCTCCGGAACGTCTCATTCCCGAGCTGGTTCTCCTTGGACGCGATGGCCTTCTTCAATCCTTCCATCTCTTTCTTCAGCCGGGCGATTTCCGTGCCCGCATCTGTTGTCTCGGCGGGGTAGGGGATCTGCAAATCAAACCGCGCCGTGGAGCGCATTCCGCCGCTCCCTTCGCGCAGCTTCTCCGCGGTCACGCGCAATTCAGCAAGGAGCCCCAGCCGGACGATGCCCTCGCGATTGGACTCCACGATTCCGCGCACCGCGGCATCGGCGCTGAAAAACTCCGCGGTCACCTTTTTCTTGGGATCGAGTTTCATTTCCGCGCGCACGGTGCGCAAACCCTGGATCACCTCTTGCACTAATTCGAATTCCCGCAAACCCTGCTCATCTTTCCAGGCGGCCCGCGCTTCCGGATAGTGATCCAGCGCGATGGACTTGGCCTCTGCCCGCTGCGGCAACTGATGCCATAGCTCCTCGGTCAGGAACGGCATGAACGGGTGCAGCAGCCGCAGTGCGGCATCAAATCCGGCAAACAGGTTTTTCCATGCCACGGTCGCGCGCGCGCGATCGGCATGCTGCAATTCGGGTTTCACCCACTCGATGTACCAGTCGCAGAAATCTCCCCAGAAGAATTGGTAGACGTTCTGGGCCGCTTCATGAAAGCGGTATTCGGCCAGCGCGGCGTTCACCGTTTCCACGGTAGCCGCGAGGCGCGCAAACAGCCAGCGATCCACGAGCGGCACCTGCCGGGCAAAGGAGTGGGGCGCTTGTGCGCGGACTTCCGGCGCGGCCAAGTCCTCGAGCGACGTTCCGCCCTGCTCGAACTTATCGAGATTCACGAACAAAAAGCGCGCGGCATTCCAGATTTTGTTGGCAAACGAGCGCGCGCCCAGCAGCCGGTCGTCCGAGAGCACAATGTCCGTGCCCGGCGCCGCCATGGAAGCCAGGCAAAAGCGCATGGCGTCGGTGCCATACTGTTCATTCAAGGCCACGGGATCGAGGCCCGTGCCCTTCGATTTGGACATTTTCTCGCCGCTGGCGGTGCGCACCAGCGAATGCAAGTACACCGCGCGGAAGGGCACTTGCCCGGTGAAGTGCAGCCCCATCATGATCATCCGCGCCACCCAGAAAAACAGGATGTCGTAAGCGGTGATGAGCACGCTGGTCGGATAATATTTCTGAAAATCGGGCGTATGTTCCGGCCAGCCCAGCGTCGAAAAGGGCCATAGCGCCGAGCTAAACCACGTATCCAGCACGTCCGGATCCTGCTCCAACTTTGTCGAGCCGCACTTCGGGCACTTCGCCGGGTCCTGCCGCGCGACAATAATCTCTTTGCAGTCCTCGCAATACCAGGCAGGGATTCGGTGGCCCCACCACAATTGCCGGGAGAGCGTCCAATCGCGGATGTTGCGCATCCAGTTCAGATATTCCTCGCGGCGATTGTCTGGAGTGACGTGGATCTCTCCGCGCTCCACCACGGCTATCGCCGGCTCCGCCAGCGGTTTCATGCTGCAGAACCATTGCGTGGAAATCCGCGGCTCCACGATGGTGCGGCTGCGTTCGCAGTGGCCAATCGCATTGATATGGTCGGTAATTTTCTCTAGCAGCCCCTGCGCTTGCAGGTCTTCGACAATCTTTTTGCGCGCCGTAAAACGTTCCAGGCCCGCATACGCACCGGCGTTTTCGTTCATGTGCGCGTCGTCGGTCATGACGTCGATCTGGGGTAGGTTGTGGCGTTTGCCGGCCTCGAAATCGTTGGGGTCGTGCGCCGGGGTGATCTTTACCGCGCCGGTGCCAAACTCGCGGTCCACCATCTCGTCGCCAATGACGGGAATCTCGCGATTCATCAGCGGCAGCAGGACGTTTTTTCCGATCAGGTGGCGGTAGCGCTCATCTTCCGGATGGACGGCCACGGCGGTGTCGCCAAGCATCGTTTCCGGCCGCGTGGTGGCCACAATCAGGAATTCCTGCGATCCCGCCACGGGATATTTGATGTACCAGAGATGCCCCTGCTTTTCTTCGTGGATCACTTCCAGGTCGCTCAAGACCGTGCGGCAACCCGGGCACCAGTTCACCATGCGCTTGTCGCGGTAGATCAGTTTTTCTTCGTACAAGCGCACGAATACTTCCCGCACCACGCGCGACAATTCCGGCGACAGCGTGAACTTTTCCCGCGACCAGTCGCACGACTCCCCGATCTGCTTCATCTGGCGCTGAATTGTGCCGCCGCTCTCTTCCTTCCACTGCCATACGCGCCGGATGAACTCCTCGCGGCCCAGATCGCGGTAATGAATGCCCTGATGAGTCAATTGCCGGACCACCACGCGCTGCGTCGAGATTCCCGCGTGGTCCGTTCCCGGCAAGTACAGCGTGTTGTAGCCGCGCATGCGGTGCCAGCGCGTCAGAATGTCGATTTCCGTGTGGTCCAGCATGTGGCCGATGTGCAGCATTCCGGTCACATTCGGCGGCGGAATGACGATGGAAAAAACCGGCCCGGGCGCCTGCGGATTCGCGGTGAAGAGCGCCTCCTTCACCCAGAATTCCGCCCAGCGCGGCTCAATCTGTTTTGGTTCGTACGCTTTGGCGATCTCTCGGGGCATCCCGCAGGTTTCTCCTGGTCTTCCCGCGCATCGGCGCAAGGCGCGCCTTTGATGTTGCAAGGTAATCTTTGAATATACGGGCAGGCAGTCCGCGGCGTCAATTCGATCGCAGAACCGACTACGAGGCTTCAGATGAGGAATATGCGATGGATTCGAGCTAAGACTTGTGGGAGTTCAGCTCTTCTTTGACGAGGGCTTCGATGACCGGCTTCAGAATTTCGTGCGTGACCTTTTGCATCACGTCGGGACTCATTTTCTCCAGGACCCGCGCGACCAGGGCTTCGATGTCTGACTGTTTTGGTTCAGGCGCAGGCGCTGCCTCGGGTAGGGGCGCTTCTGCCACGGGCGCCTCAGCCACAGGCGCTTCTTCTACGGGCGCAGGAGCGGCCCAACTTGGCTCTGCTGCTTTGTAGACAGGCACTGTCCTGCGTCTCGTCGGGGCTGGCTTCGCTGGACCACTGGAGCCGCGTGCGCTTCCACCGCCGCAGGCGCCGCTTCTGGTGTGTGAATCTCTTCCGCTGGCGCAACGTTCGGCAATTCTGCTACCGGCTCCGGCTCGGCTTCCAGAACGGGCGGCGCTGTTTCCTGGACAGGTTCCTCGTGGGAAGCTACTGCCTCGGCCACAGGCGTTTCCGCCGCCGGTGCATCCCAAGTCGCTGCAAGCTGCGAAGCCTTGCGCGCTTCCGTCTCCCAAGGCGTCGAGGATGCAGAGAACCAACTGTTCGCGGGCTGCGCTTCCTTGTGAGCTTCGGCGACCGCTTCGGGTTCCGGCTTTGCTTCGGGTTCTTTCTCAACCGTTTCCGTAGTGCGCGCCAATTTCTCTTCGACGCCGGCGGCCATCGCCGCGGCCCAGGCGTCGCCGGAGAAGGGAACTGGCGAATCCGCGGGCTTGGCTTCGAGCGTGGAGACCGCAACGGCCTCAACCGTTTCCGTCGCGGGTGACTTCGCGCCGCCGGTCTGCCAGGGCGGCGACAGGAATATTTTTGGCCGGAGAGCTTCCATGGAATGCTTCATCGCGCCAATCCGCCACGTCGTTGCTTGGAACGGCCGCTTTTTGCAGGGCCTCATCCAAGCCATCGGGCCGCCAACGCGCGTGCAGCGAGTTGTCCCCGTCCTCGTGTTCCTCTTCTTCCTCTTCGCCGTGCGCGCCCCATTTTCGTTCATCCGCCAGTTGGGAATGTGCGGTGGTCTGAGCAGCGGCCTCATCTTCTTCGGGTTCGTGCGTGCCCAGCAGGCTGCCAAAGGCCACCGGCCCTTGCCCGGCGGCGATCTTCAGTTGTTGCGGCTGCGTCGGGAATTCTTCGGGTACGTCCGAGGTCTCCTCTTCCGGCTCCGGCGTCTTTCCCGCCGTGAGTGCTGCGAGCTTCGACGCGGCAGCGGGCTTCAGCCACTCCGGAGCGCTCTTCCGCGGGGGCTCCGGCGTCTTCTCCACGGGAGGCGGCGGGCCAATCGAAATGCCCGCGCGCGTCAACGCCGACTTCACCATCGAAATCAACGGATCGGGCGGCACAAACGGCTTCTTCAAAACGCCGTCCGCGCCCACGCGCTGCGCTTCCTGCTCATCCAGCGGATCAAACGCGCCCACCAGCAAAATCACGGGAATGTGCTTAAGAGTCGAATCTTCCTTGACGTAGCGGCAAACTTCATAGCCATTGCGCACGGGCATGAAGACATCAGCGAGGACCAGGTCGGGATGAATATCGGAAATCTTGCGCACGGCGGCTTCGCCGTTGCCCACGGCAACAACGTCGATTCCCTGATCTTTCAGGGCCAGTCCCACCATCTTCTGGATGTTACTGTTATCGTCCGCAACCAGGATCTTGGCCACCGAACGTCCTCCCAACAACCCACACCAACCACGGATGGAGATTCAAACTGTATTGGAGCATTCAGGCGAGAGGGCGTCAATCACCACGAAGCGCCGTGTGTCGGAAGTAGACATGGCGCGTTTCTTATCTACAACCTGTCCCAAAGGACAAGGGGTGCGACCCAAGTCGCACCCCTTGAAGTACCTAGAGCGATTTTCCGCTGCGGCCAGGACGGGCCGCATCCCCGCTACCAGGGAATGAGCTTCCTGAGCCCTTTCTTCTTGCTGCTGGATTCTTTCTGGTTCTTCGAATCGGCCGCCGGCGCCGTGCCATCTGTCTTTGCGGAGTCCGTTGCGGCCGCATTGGTAGCCGGAGCGGTGCCGTCCGTCTTGGCGGGGTCGCTTGTCGCTGCGTCCGTGGCTGGAGGAATTGGCGGCCGTCCCATCCGCTGCGGCGGGTGCGGCTGCATCGGGCGTCGTGGCTGCCGGCGGGTCCGTGGCAGGCGTAGCGCCATTCGTCGAATCACTCGCCGGCGCAGTGTTCACATCTTCCGTTGCCGCGCCTGCCGGGGAAGTCCCGCTGGACGCAGCTTCACCCGGCACCACTGTGGCGACGATCCCACTCCTTCCCGCCCCTGGTCCCTGTCTGCGCTGCCGCCGGACAAAATGTCCGTACCGGGCAGGGTACTGCTTTCCGGTTCCATTTGCGGTGTGCCACTTACTGCGGCCATGTGCACGTCCGGCCCGGAATGGAAAATCCCCTTCGACTTGTGCACCAAGCCCTCATGCGGGCGCGGCGCATTCTGTTCCGCGGTCATCCACGCCACCGCCTTGGGGTCCGGCTGAGGAATCGGCATGCCAAAGGCTTTCAGCTTACCTTTGGCGTCGGCGGCGCGCTTCGAGAGCGGGTAGTTCCTGACGATCTGGGCGTAGTACATGCCTGCGATGTCTTTTCGCTCGCTCTTCTCAAAGATGTCTCCCAGCATCCACAAGGCCGTGTCGGATTTGCTGTAAAGCGGGTAGCGGCGCGTCAGCGGAATCAAGCCGTCCCGCCGAGGCGCGCCTGTCGCCCTTAACGTAATAGTAGTAGCCAATCCGGAATTGCCCTTCCGCGAGAACTTCCTGCACCTCGCGCAGGTGCTGTTGGGCCTGGGGAACGAGCGGATCATTGGGATATTTCTGGAGGAAGGTCTGGAACTCTTCTTCGGCCAAGCGCGCGTGGTCATTGTCGCGGTCGGCCTTGGGCATTTCGTTATAGTGCGCCATGGCGACCTGCATCTGGGCATAAGCCGCTTCCGGCATGAAGGGGAAGAAGACGATGAAATCCTTGTAGCCGGCGACGGCTTGCGTGGTGTTGGAGGTTCCGCCTTCCTTGTAGTAGGAATCCGCAATGGCGAGTTTCGCTTTCGCCAGGTACTCGCTGTCCGGATAGGTATTGATAAGGGTCTGCAGACTCAGGCGGCCCACCTCTTGCTTGCCATGCTTGATGTCATCCATGGCCTTTTCGTAGAGCTGCTTGTCCGGCTCTGCCGTGTTGCTGGCTTCGGTGGACTTGTTGGGCTTTTTCTTCTTGTGAAAAATTTGAGCGGAGCACGGGCTGGCGCTTGCCAGCAACACTGCACACATGAGAAGAAGCGGAATTCGCCGCAATCCTCACCTCTCGAGTTGGATTTCCAGCAGGTCGTCTGCCGCGATGTCTCGCTTGGCGCGGGGGTTCCCGGAACCACCGGCGCGGACCTCTTGAGTATACCCTGAACGAATGGCCAGGTGGTCCAAGAACTTTGCCCGCAGGTCCAGGTCTCCGTTCTACGCACGTAGGATGCCCCCAGCCCGCTCCCAGGTTATCCAGCCGCATGCCTCCCTGCGCACACGGCAGTCGAGGGATGCTGCACACCGTGCACGGAACCTGCCGCCGCCGAATTCAGCCCTCGCCGCCAGCCTGTAATTTTTTAACGTTTTGTAATAGAAACTCCGGCCCTATCTAACTACAATGCTTCCATGCCCTTCGCCGCAGGGTCGGCAGGCCCTTCTCATGGATAAACGAAAATTTCTTTTTGCTTCGCTCTCTGGCTTGATCGGGGATATCGCCTGGCAGGTTAGCAAAGAAGGCCACGAAGTTCGCTACTACATTGAAGCGGAAAAAGAGCGCGACATCGCCGATGGCCTTGTCGGCAAATCCAAGGACTGGGAAAAGGACGCCGTTTGGGCCGACATCGTTGTTTTTGACGACACCCTGGGCCAGGGCACGCGAGCGCAGACTCTGCGCGCCGGCGGCAAGCCCGTCATCGGCGGCACGCCGTACACCGATAATCTCGAAGACGACCGCACCTTCGGCCAGGAAGAGCTGAAGAAGGCCGGCGTCACCATCATTCCGTATCAGGAATTCGATTCCTTCGATCCCGCCATCGAATTCGTCAAGAAAAATCCCGATCGCTACGTCATCAAGCCCAGCGGCGAAGCGCAAAACGTCAAGCGCCGCCTCTTCGTCGGCGAGGAAGAAGACGGCATCGACGTCATCGGCATGCTCGAAGCCTACAAACGGGCTTTCTCCGAAGAGATCAAGGTTTTCCAGTTGCAGCGCCGCGTCAACGGCGTCGAAGTGGCCGTCGGCGGTTTCTTCAACGGCAAGAAATTCATCACGCCCATCAATATCAATTTCGAGCACAAGAAACTTTTCCCCGGGGAAGTCGGCCCGCCCACCGGCGAAATGGGCACCTCGATGTTCTGGAGCGAGCCCAACGCTCTGTTCAACCGCACGCTGCTGAAAATGGAGCCGAAGCTCGCCGAAGAAGGCTACGTCGGCTACATTGACGTGAACTGCATCGTGAACAACTACGGTATCTATCCGCTCGAATTCACCTCGCGCTTCGGCTATCCCACCATCAGCATCCAGCAGGAAGGCATGCTCACGCCCATCAGCGAGTTTTTCTGGGACCTGGCCAATGGACAGGAGCCCAAATGGCGCACGCGCAGCGGCTTTCAGATCGGCGTGCGTATCGTGGTGCCGCCCTTTCCCTTCGACGACGAAGAAACCTTCAACTCCTTCTCCAAAAATGCCGCCATCGTTTTCAAGCGGCCCATGAACGAAGGCATCCACATCGAAGACGTGAAGGAAGTCAACGGCCAGTGGGTTGTCGCGGGCACTTCGGGCGTGGTTCTGATCGTTTGCGGCACCGGGCAGACCATGAAGCAGGCGCAGGCGCAGGTCTATTCGCGCATCAAGAATATCCTCATCCCCAACATGTACTACCGCACGGACATCGGCGACCGCTGGGTGGAAGATTCCGACAAATTGCACAACTGGGGCTATCTGCGCTAACCCAATTTCTTTTTTGTGTAGGGACCGCCTTCCGAGGCGGTCCGCGGCCTTGGCAAGATCACCAGCGGTTCATCTCTGCGATTTCCTGACGAATCCAAAAAAGCTTCGAGTCCTGACGATTTTGCTAACTAGGGTCCAGCAGTGCTGGACCCCTACAAAAGAGCCAATCACGCCGAAGAGTCGCTTTCATTTATTTCCTGGCGGGCGGCGAGTAATGGATTATTTCCGCACTGCCCAGGCGAGTCCGTCCGGATGCTTGCCCGCCGCGATTTTCCCAGTCATCTCCAGGGACTTCACATCAATCACAGCAACGTAATCATCGGGCGTGCAGGCAACGTAAGCGCGCAATCCGTCGGGCTGCATCAATATGCCCGCGGCACCGCGTCCGATCTTCACCCGCTTCACCTCTTTGCGCGTGCTGGCGGCGAGTACAACCAGGTCCGGGCCGCCTAAGCTGGAGACGAACACCAGCTTTCCATCCGGTGTGAATTTCAAGCGATTCGCGCCACGGACATTGGCATCGAGCGTCTGCACCACTTTCTTGCTGGCGACGTCAATGACGGAGATCGTGCCATCCTGCGCGTTGGCCACCCAAATCTCCTTGCCGTCAGGCGACACATCAAAGCCTTCCGCGCCGTGGCCCACAGGGATAACAGTCTCGGTCCAATTAATCTGGGGCGTTCCCATGAAGCCTCCGCCAGCTGGCCCCGCAGGCGGCGGTGGTCCACCGGGACCGGGCCCGAAACCACGTGCGGGGCCGTTCGTTTTTTCAATGACCGTCATGGTCGCGGAGCTCACATTCGAGGTAACGATCCGATTCAGGTCAGGGAACACGTAAATCATGTGTGTTCTGTCCTGGCCGGTGCCCACAACCCAGTCGATTTTATTTGTTGCAGGATCGTAGCTGCCGATCACCTTGGCGCCTTCCGCGGTGAACCAGAGTTTTCCCCCAACAAACGTAAGTCCATGAGGGCCGCGCAGCGCGCCGAGATCGATTGCGGGCAATGCTTTTTGCTCCACCAGATCGACCACAGTAATCGTGTTGAACGATCCGCCGCCATAGTTGGAAATGTAGGCGAATTTGCCATCCGCTGAGGCAATCACTTCGTGCGGATCAGGTCCCGAAGGAACCTGGCCCACAACGGTCAGGGTTGCAGGATTAACGATGAACAAGGCCTGATCGGTCTTGGCGAGCACGAGCAGAGTAGTTTGCGGCGTCTCCGCCGCGTGCAGCAGCGCCGCGCCAATGCATGAGAGAACCACGGCAAGAGGTAGTCTGTAGGTCATAAATTCGTCGCGCCTTTCACGTGTGTACGGAAGAACCCGTGACGACCTGTCAGTCTAGGCTGAGTCCAAAGATGCTATCACCGCCAGCAAATTGGTGCTCGATAAAAGACACTAATCGGCAAACAGATCTCCATTTCGGTTAATGCGACTCGTCAGTTGCGCAAAACGCGATCACTTTCCTTACCGATCGTTCTTGTGCGATGGCTTTGTGGAGCAGGAGTCGGGGCGACGCTCAGAGCAGACTTCAGTTGGCGATCGTCAATTCCACTTCGGTGTTGGCGGGGATGCGCGATCCGCCTGCGAGGCGACTGGTCGATCACCGTGCCATGGGGCCACTGCGACGCGGCAACGTAGTTTGTTTTGTGGCGCAGGTTGGTCTGGTCCAGGCGATGCTGCACTTCGATCTCATTTGCGCCGATGAAGTACGGCATCACATAGGACGTTTCACGCTGTCCCGTGGAGACCAGCATATCCACGCGTGGCGTCGCCGCACCATTCCCGGGCTTGGGATTCTGCTGCACGACGGTATCCATCGGCTGATCCGGCAGGGCCAGCGAGGAAACTTCACCGACCTGCAGCCCCGCGCGCAGCAATTCAATGCGCGAAACGCGCAGGGTGTTGCCCTCCAAGTTTGGAATCTGCAATTCGCGCTGCCCCAGGCTAAGGACCACGTGCGCCTGCTGCGAAACTTTCATCAACATTCCCGGCGGCGGCGTCTGACGCACCACCTGATTGATGGGCACGTCGCTGTAGACGCGGTCCGCGACGCGCAGGATCAGTCCCTTCGCCCGCAGGGCCTGGCTGGCCTCGGCCACATTTTTTCCGACGAGGTTGGGCATGGTCGTTTCACGCCCGTGAATGGCGATGCGCATCGCCGTGATCGCGCTGAGAAAGGCCGCGGAGGCCAGGATGAACACGAGGAAACCCATGCGGCTCAGCCATTCCACTCGTTCGAGAATGCTCATACGCAGGAGTTTCGGACGTTACCCCAGCGGCGTCAATTCTTTTCTGGCGGGGAAGTGCGTAGCAAACTCGTTGGCAGGGTGCGAGGAAGGTGCCGCCAGGCCAGGAGCCATTTTTATCCCGCCTGCACTGCCCTCTCCTTGATCTGCGAGGCGAGCTTAGCGCAAGGACCCCTGCCGCGCGTCCTTTGCGATTTCACCTGCTGTGTCATCCCAATTGCAGCACCGCGCCGTTTGCGGGCTCACCGACTCTGTCATCCCGATCCCGCAAGGCGGGACCCGGCTTTTTCTTCCGCGCCGCATTTTGGCGCGCTGGGCCTCGTAGCGCGATTTGTGCGCCCCGTGCGCTTCGCCGGGGTGGAGGGATCGTGGCAACATCCTCAACTCTTTCTTGACTTACCACTGAAAACTTACAACTGATAACTGCCTCACCGCAGCGGCGGCGCCGGATATTCCGGGAGCTTCTCCTTGCTGGTGTCCGCGCGTTTCACTTCCAGTTCATCGAAGAGCAGCGAAGGGCAGATGATCGTCTGCGGCACGCCGCCCATGCGGTTGCTCACCAGCGGGTCGTTGCCCACGGCGATCAGGTCGTTGCGCAGCGCGCGCACATCCAATTCATTGAACACCGCGCCGCGCACGAGTTCTTCGTGGCCGTCGCTGGCGTACACGCGATAGAGCAGCCGCGGCGAATTGCCCGGCCCCAGCGTGTCCACGCGATACGCATACGGCTTGCTCTCCTCCGAAGCCATCTGCATGATCTGCTTTTTCAAATCCGCGGGCGATTCCGGCTCCGAACTCTTCAGAATCAGCGTGCCGACCGCGGGTTGCGGCGGGGTTCCCGGCGCGGCCCGCCCGTGGCCATTCGAAGCAGGGAAATCGCGGATGGGCTGGCGTCCCACCAGGTAGTTCTGCAGCGTGCCGTCGCCGATCAGCGTAACCGCTTGCGACTTTACGCCCTTCGTCATCCACGTCGTAGCTGCCCAGCAGATTTTTTCCCTGAAATTGATGAATCGTGGGATCGTCCACCACGCTGACAAATTTCGGCAGCACACGCGTCTTGTAGCTGGTCGCAAACGTTCCCGTCGTGCGGTTAGGCCGCCCGAGTTGCGGCTTGCGCCCCAGGATGTTGCTTCCGATCAGCCCGGCAAAGACGTCGTCTGCGGCATCCGGCGCAAAGAGCACCGGGCCGCGGTAGGACTCCTCCACGATGGGCGCATCGCGCAGCGCCTTCAGCGTGTCCAGCATCTGCTTCGATTCTTTCAGCAGCGCGTCGTGCGCCGGGAGTTCCTCCGGGCGCTCTTCGGTCCAGAAAGGATTGCGGCTCAGCCGCATGCCATCCGCGGCTTGCGTCGCGCCGCTCAGCGTCACCGTGGCGGTGGTGCGGCCATTGCGCACAATCGTGCCTTCCGAATTCACGAAATACTCGTTGACGGACGAGAAGCGCGCCGACGCACTCACCGATTGCACTTCCGGATACTGGCGGTAGAGATTGCTGACATCCTGCAGCGTGTTGTTCCACGCGGCTTCGTCCACTTTCAGCTTGACCGTACGGACCCACGGAAGAGACCACGGGCGCGCGCGCGAAATCGTCCACGGGGTTGGGATCCGCCGTGAATTGCTTCAACGCCGAAAGCTTTTCCGCGTAAGCGTTCGCTGCGGACTTGTAGGCCTCGTCCGTCAGCAGCCAGATCTGCCGCCGCAGTGCGATGGGATCGTCATCGAGCGGCAGGATCGAAGCCGCGCCCATGCCCTGGCCGTAGAAACTATCCTGCTTGTAATCGCCGATGCGCACCACCACGCGAATCACGCGCAGATGCGACCTCTGGCTCTCCCGCAACGCGCCGAACGCCGCCTCCGCGTTGAATTCATCCACGTCGTTCACGCGATATTCGATGTAGTAGGGTGCCTGCACCTGGTCCATCTTGAGTTGCGCCTTGGAGCGGTCCAGTTCGGTCAGCAGCGCCTCAAACAAGGCATCGCCTTTCGCAGCTTCGTGCGCGGCCGCCGCCGGTCCATCCGCATGCGGCGCTTTTTCAGTGCGCGCAAAAAGCGGCTGCGCCAACGCGCACGCTATCAGGAAAACTGCCGCTAAGGCCGGTTGTTTCGTCTCCAGCTTCCGTTTCACGGCTTCACCTCCGCCTTGTTGCCGGCATCTTTAGCTCGAAGCCGTGGTCTCCGTCCCCGGTGCGGGCAGAATCGGCGGACGTTCCCGCTCGTGGGCGCGCTTCTGCACTTCCATTTCGCTGAACAGCATCGCCGGCGCTATGGCCGAAACCGGGACGCTGCCGCTTTCCGCGCCGCACACCCCGTTGAAGACATGCTGCTTGTCGCCGGTCGCAATGATGCGCGTCAACGCGGCCAGTGGTGTTCCCACGATGTCCACGCCGCGCACCAGTTCGTCCGGCCGCCCGTCGGCGTACACTTTGTAAACGATGACCGGAAGCACTTGGAAAGCCTGCGGCAGCGACCTGCGCGTCAGCGTGAAGCCGCCCTGGATGTCGTCAAAATACAGCCCGTAGGGTTTCCCTTCTTTCTTAACCTCTTCAATCAGCTTCTCGCGCATCTGCGCTTCCGGCACGCTCTGGCTGGAGGACACAATCAGGTTTCCCTGGCGGCCCGTGGGCATCAATCCTGGCTGATTGCGCCCGTGCCCATTGGATTTGTCAAAATTCTTGATGGGCATGCGCGACATCAGAAAGTTCTTCAGCACGCCGTCCTGAATCACTTCCACGCGCCGCGCCGGCACTCCTTCATTGTCGTAGTCATAGGTGCCGGCAAGTTCCACGCCAT
The DNA here is from genome assembly GCA_963780785.1 of Candidatus Acidiferrales bacterium. GTDB lineage: Bacteria > Acidobacteriota > Terriglobia > Acidiferrales > UBA7541 > Acidiferrum. The sequence continues at coordinate 16,621 of CAWADS010000013.1, read as the reverse complement.
CCAGCTTGCGGATCGTCGGATCGTCGGCCACGCTCAGAAATTTCGGCAGCACTTCCTGCCCGATCTTTTTTGTGAACGTTTGCCCTTCCTCTTCGTCGCGTTGCCGGTGACCTTCCAGGCGATGCCCCAGCACTTCATGGAAAAACACGGCCGCGGCGCGCCCGCTGAGCAGCGCGGGCCCCTCGTAGGGCTCCGCCACCGGAGCGTTGCGCAAGGCCCTGAGGTCGGCGGCCATTTTCTCAATCTTGGCGTTCAACTCCGTTTCGCTGGGCAAACCTTTCGCGGACGGCGCCTGAAACGTTTCCACGCGCAACAGGTCCATCCCGTCATCGGCCCGCGTCTGCGCTTCGATCACCAGCCGGGTGGAAGCGCTGGGGATGGTGATCATGGCGCCTTCGCTGGAAACGATTCGCGAACTCGCGGCGGACACCTGCAGCATCACGCTGGCGAAGTAGACGTCAGGGTATTTGCGGAACATGCCGGAAAGCCGGCGGATTTCGCCTTCCCACGCCGTGCGGTCCAGCGCAGGCGGGGTCAGCTTCTCGCCGACGTGCACTTTAACGTCTTCCGTTGAGAAGTCCGGCGACTTGTCCTCTTCTTCCGCGCGCACCGCGGTATTCGTCTTCACGTTGAGGAACGCTGGCGCGGCGCGCTTGTACTCGCGATCCGTGAGTTCCCACAGGACGCGCGCCGTGGCGTCCGCATCATTGTCCAGAGGCAACGTGCCGCTGGTCATGCCGCTTTGCCGGCTTTGGCCGTGCGTGTTGTCGAGTGCCGGCCCGCCCACGCGCATGGTGACGTCCGCCGAACGGCGCCTCACCGCGGTGTTTGTCAGCAGTCCACCGTAAGCTCCGGCAATCACGATCTGGTCCTGATCGTAGACCGTGTAGCTTAGGTAGTAGGGAGGCGTATCGCTCTTGGCCAGGTCCGTCTTGGCGCGGGTGAGTTCCGCCTGCATGCTCGCCAGCAGCGGGTCGGCCGCCGCCGCGGAAGCCGCATCAGCAGGCACCTTGTCCGCGGCAGTGGCAACGGCGCCCGGCGCGAAGCAAGCCAGTTGCGCGGCCAACAGCCACGCCGCCGCCTGCCGCAGGCGTTGGCCGAGGCGGATCACCACCGGCGATCGCAACAAAAGCGATTTGTGTTTCGCGGCTTTCGCCCTTGTGGGCACACGCTATTCATGAAGGTTTGACTCCCGGTATCCCGTGGCACTTTTCATCGTGGGTGTAATGCGTGAGTATGACTTAGCGGGAGAGGTTGCGCAAATTACGCTTTGCCCAAACGTTCACCCTCTTGCAGCCGCGCGCCACGCGCAAACTCGACCGCCGATACTTGCTTGCGTCCTTCTAGTTTGACGGATGTTAGCTCCAATACGCTGCCTTGCCCGCATACCACCCGCAAACCGCCGCTGGACGCCAGCAGCGTGCCCGGCGCGGCTGCCACTGTTTTGGAGTGCGGCTTGCCCTGAGCCTCGAAGGGCGGCTCGCCGCCGCTTTTGCACACGACTGCCCCGCCATCAGACTGTACTTCTTCTTTAGACACCGGCTTGCCCCACAAGTGGCAGATCTGCCCGCGAAACTCTGTGTAGGCGCCGGGCCACGGCGCAAAGCCGCGCATGCGGTTGTAAATCTCTTGCGCAGAAAGCGCCCAGTCAATGCGCCCGTCTTCTCGTTTCAAGATCGGTGCGAGGCTTGCCGCAGCGTTGTCTTGCGGCCGCCCTGGAAGCGTGCCCGCTGCCAGCCCGCGCAGCGTATTCGCCATGAGTGGCGCGCCCGCTGCGGCCAAGCGTGCTGCCAGCTCCGGGGCCGTTTCTTCCGGACCGATGGCCAGTTCCTCTTGCAGAAGGATTTCGCCGGTGTCCATGCCCGCATCAATGCGCATGGTCGTATTTCCCGTGCGCGTTTCTCCGTTCACGATGGCCCAGTTGATGGGCGCGGCGCCGCGGTATTTTGGGAGCAGGGAAGCGTGCAGGTTGATCCAGCCGAATTTGGGAATTGTCAGCAGCCGCGCGGGAATGATCTGGCCGTAGGCAATGATGACGATGACGTCCGGGGCCAGCGCGCGCAGTTGCTCTCTCTACTTCCGGCGCGCGCACTTTCGCCGGTTGGTGCACCGGCAATTTCGCCGCCAGCGCCACTTCCTTTACGGGTGAAAACGCAATCTCCTGGCCGCGACCCTTCGGCCGGTCCGGCTGCGTGAAGACGCCCACAACCTCGAAATCCGGCTGCTGGAGAAGGTGCTGCAAGGAGGGAACGGCAAACTGCGGCGTGCCACAGAACACCATCCGCAACCGGCTCACGGTGTCCTCATTATTTGCGCACGCGTTGAAATTACCACTCGCCTTGTTTCCGTAATTTCTTGATCTTGCGCCGGATCAGGTCGCGCTTCAGCATGCTCAGATGCTGCAGAAAGAGCACGCCGTTCAGGTGGTCAAGCTCATGGCAAAAGGCGCGCGCCAGCAGATTTTCGCCGCGAATCTCAAACGTTTCGCCCTTGGCGTTCTGCGCCCGCACGGTGACAAACTGCGGCCGGATGACGTACCCGCGAAACCCCGGAATCGAGAGGCATCCTTCTTCCTCGCGAACTTCGCCTTCGGCGTGAATGATCTCCGGATTCACCATCACGATTTTCGCTTCGGGATTCTTGCCGGTGGTGACGTCCACCACGGTCAGGCGGATGCTCTTCCCGATCTGCGGGGCGGCCAGGCCCACGCCTTGCGACGCATACATCGTCGCGAACATATCCTCGGCCAGTTGCTCGAGCTGCCGCGTCGAATTTCTTGACGATGGCGCCGGGCTTTTCCAGCACCGGGTCGCCGTACTTGACGATCTTGTAGATCGTGCGCACCGGCGCCTGGGCGATTTGCGGCTCAGCCGCTTGCACCGTGCTCGCCTTCACAATAAGTTCAGAACTCGTCGATTTGTTGGGCATAGCTCTCGAAATTCCGCCGCATCTCGGCGAGCGAATCTCCTCCAAATTTTTGCAGAAAAGCGTCCGCTAGCACAAGTGCCACCATTGCTTCTCCGGCAACACCCCCGGCCGGCACCACGCACCAGTCCGAACGCTCGTAGGCCGCCTGCACCGGCTCCTTGGTCACCATGTCGGCGGTGCCCAGCGGTTGGCGCAGCGTCGAAATCGGCTTCAGGAAGCCGCGAATGATCAGATCCTCGCCGTTGGTGATGCCGCCTTCCAGGCCGCCCGCGCGATTGGAGGCGCGCCGGAATTTCCGCGCGCTCTTGTCATACGAGATTTCGTCCTGCACTTCGCTGCCGAAGGAACCCGCGGCGAGAATCCCCGAGCCGATCTCGACGGCCTTCACCGCCTGCACGCTCATCAACGCCTGCGCCAGTCTGCCATCCAGCTTTTCGTCCCACTGCGCGTGCGAGCCGAGGCCGACGGGCACAGGATGCGCCACGATCTCAAACACGCCGCCGACGGTGTCGCCCGCTTTCAGCGCCGCGTCCACTTCGGCCATCATCTTCTCTTGTACGGCGGCATCCACGCAGCGCAACGGTGATTCCAGGTCCGCATTCACCGCGCGAATTTCCTCCCACGTTGCGGCGCGTTCCAGGCGCACGTTACGCACTTGAATCGTGTGGCTGGCGATCTCCGTGCCGAATTCCCGCAGCAGTAATTTCGCAAAAGCGCCCGCCGCCACGCGCGCTGCCGTTTCCCGCGCCGAAGCCCGCTCCAGGACGTATCGCGCATCGTGAAAATTGAATTTCTGGGAGCCGGCCAGGTCCGCATGGCCCGGCCGCGGCGCCACCAGCTTTCGCGAAGCCGCTGCCGGGTCATTCGTAGCTTCCACCGGCAGAATCTTTTCCCAATTGGCCCAATCGCGATTCTCGATGCGGAGAGCAATGGGCGCGCCAATCGTCTGCCCGTGCCGCACGCCTGCGAAAACGTCCGCGCGGTCCTTTTCAATTTTCTGGCGCCCGCCGCGCCCGTAGCCCAATTGCCGCCGCTGCAGCTCGTGATTGACAAACTCCAAATCCACGCGCAGTCCCGCCGGCAACCCTGACAGAAACGTCAGCAGCGCCTGCCCATGCGACTCCCCGGCGGTATAAAATCGCAGCATAAACATTCCAGTGTATCGGCCACCGCCCCGCGCGTCCAGCGCATCCCTCCGGCACTCCGCCGGGAACGCCAACTCTGCTCCATCCCGCGGGTTTAGCGGGAATGAATCTCCCGATTGGCGGGTGGAACTCTGCCCGGCCCTTTTGCGTGCGACCGCTTGCCGGCCAACCCCAACTCCAGGCATGGTCTGCAGTAAGCCGGGAATTACGATCCCGTCGAGAGCAACTCTCTCCCTAACCTGCGGATGCTTTGCGCAAAAACCAATTTCCGTGGAACAATGGCCCTTCGCCCTGGAGCTGATTGCATGAAAACTAAATTTGCTGGTCTCTTCCTCGCCGCGGCCTTGATTTTCGCACCATCCCTGTGTTCCGCTGGTGGCAAAGGCACGGTCGAGCGCATCAAGGTTCACGGCCAATCCCTCGAGGGCAATCTCGAAGGCGACTCGCCGGACCGCGATGTTTCCATTTACCTCCCCGCGAGTTATGCCAGCGAAAAAACGCGCCGCTATCCCGTCATCTATTTTCTCCACGGCTTCACCGATAGCGACGACAAGTGGTTCGGCTTTACCAAACATTGGATCAATCTGCCCTCCATTCTCGACAAAACCTTTGGCGAGCCCGGCACGCGCGAGATGATCGTGGTCATGCCCAACGCCTTCACGCGCTATCAGGGCAGCATGTACTCGAATTCCGTGACCACCGGCAATTGGGAAGATTTCATCGCCCGCGAATTGGTTCCCTACATCGACGCGCATTACCGCACGCTTCCGCAAGCGGCGAGCCGAGGCTTGGCCGGCCATTCGATGGGCGGCTACGGCACCCTGCGCATCGGCATGCGGCATCCGGAAATTTTCTCCAGCGTCTATGTGCTCAGCCCGTGTTGCATGGCGCTTCCTGACGCTGGAATGACGGCGGGATCCAAGAAAGCCGAGGCGGTCAAAGATCCTGCGCAGGTGGATCAAGCCGATTTCCTGACCAAGGCGTCACTGGCCCTGGCGGCCGCGTGGTCACCCGATCCGCAGAATCCTCCGATGTACCTCGCGCTGCCCACCAAGGATGGCGAACTGCAACCCACTGTGGCCGCCAAGTGGCATGCCAACGACCCGCTTGCCACGATTGACCAATACATCGCCAACCTTCGCCAATTGCACGGCATCGCTATGGATGTCGGCGACCATGATGACGGCATCACCGAACATTCCCGCGATCTCGATCGCGTCCTGACCAGCTACCGTATCCCGCATCAATTTGAAGTTTACGAGGGCGATCACCTGAATCACATCGCCGACCGCATCGAAACCAAGCTCATTCCATTTTTCTCCAGCCAACTCGCCTTCGCGCCGGTCAAGCCCGCCAAGTGAGCCGCAAGCCGTCCCGCGCGTAGGTCAGGAAGAATTTGCCCGCGCATTTTTCACGAAAATTTCTTGCACAGTCATGCACAAATATCCACAGTTCTTCCCTGAAATAGCTCTTGCCAGCGTTTCTGCATGCTCCTAGTATCCGCCCCAGATTGATCGGGAAGAAAAACTTCGCGAGTCAATTCAGAGGTGGCGGCAAGGGTAAAACCGAGCAAGTCCATCTCGAGTTGAATGAGAAGTGCAAACTTCGCAGTTCAATTCACTGAGGCGGCGTGGGTAAAACCAAGTCAGCCTCATCTGAATTGAATTGAGAAGAAAAGCTCCGCGATTCGATGCAAAGGGATGGTGAGGGTAAAACCGAGCCAGCTTCCTGTGCGTAGGATTGTGGAGCGCGCTTCGCGGCTGAGTTCAAGGCGGCACGGATAAAACTGGGCTGCTCTGAACGCAAGCGGAAGCGAAAAGCTTCACGGTGCACTCAAAGATGCGCCAAGGTTAAAACCGAGACGTGATCGTGGGCTGGACCTGGAAGTAGAGCTTCACGAATCAATTTACAGGAGGCGGCCAGGGTAAAACCGAACCGCCTTCGAATAAGTTGAATCGGGAAGCGAGAAACTTCGCGACTCAATCAAAAGAGGGCGACACGGTCACACCGAGTCGCCCTCAATTTTTCTGCTATCTCTGCAGTCAATCGACCCACCTCGTTGACCTATTGATCTCATCCAAAATTGTCAGGCGGATTTCGCCAACTCCTTTATTGTCCGCATGTAGCCGGTCAATCTAGCCTTCCCTGGCCGCTGTGATTTCTGTCACCGCGAAGTTCGCCCAAATCCCATACCGTTCTATGGATGAGGTGGACATGACCGCACAACACAACAACGATCGCGCCGCATGGCTGCACGGGCCTTCCGCCCAATGCTCGGTAGTGCCAGAGGCTGCGCAAGCTCCTTGGAGGATTGTCCTGTTGGGAGCGCCGGGCGTAGGCAAGGGCACCCAGGCCGACCTGCTCAACCAGCGCCTGGGCGCATGCCACCTTTCCACTGGGGACGTTTTCCGCGCCGCGAAGGGCCGAGACGAATGTGAGTTGAGCCCCGCCATGAAAGCCGCTCTCGAGTACATGCGTCGTGGCGATCTTGTGCCGGACGCCACCGTGTGGGACATGGTGCGCGAGCGCAGCGGCTGCCTGCGTTGTGGCGGCGGTTTCATCCTCGACGGGTTTCCGCGCACCCTGGCGCAAGCCGAGTCACTGAAAAAGCTGATGGGAGATGAGGGCCTCTTGCTTACCGCCGTCGTCAACTACGAATTGCCCGTGAGTGCCATCGTGGCGCGGCTCAGCGGCCGGCGCACTTGCGCAACCTGTAAGGCGGTGTTCCATGCGACCGAACGGCCCCCAAAAGTCGCAGGCACGTGCGATCGCTGTGGCGGCAAGCTGCTCCAGCGCGAGGATGACCGGCCAGAATCGATCAGCATCCGGCTCGAGGCCTACGACCGCAGCACCGCGCCGCTCATTGCGTTCTATAAAAACCTTGGTCTGCTGCTGCCGGTAGCCGCCACCGGGTCTCCCGAAGACATTTGTGCCAGAAGCCTTGCCGTGCTGACTACCTGGCGAGCACGAACTTCTGGCTCTACCTCGGCCCCTGCGCAGACGCGAACGAGAACCTGACCCCAAGTCTCGCTCCATGTCCTTCGCAGCCCCGTGTCTATATATTCTTGACGCTGCTCGCGTAGACGGTTACGCTTTCCTCGCAGTCCTCAACGGAAGACACGTGGCCGAAACGCCGCTCCAGGTTCCACAGCCCCAGATCAACTCGCCGGAGACGCCCTCCGTTGTCGAGGTGCTCGTTGACGCCGCCAAGACCACCATCCTGAAAGTCCAGGACTACTCGAAGCTTTCTTTCCGCTCCCTCACCAACCTGGCTACCTCCCCGCGCTACATGCAAGACACCCTCACGCAGATGGATGATATCGGTGTCGGCTCGCTCCCGATTGTTCTGCTCTCCGGGTTTTTCATCGGCGCGGTGATGGTGCTGCAAACGGGCGCGCAGTTTGAGCGTTTTGGCCAGACCATGCTCACGGGCGACGTCGTTGCCATCGCTCTGGTGCGCGAACTGGGCCCAACGATTACCGGCCTGCTGGTCGCCGGGCGTTGCGCTTCGGGCATCGCCTCGGAGCTCGGCTCCATGCAGGTCACCGAACAGGTGGACGCCATGCGCGCCATGGGCACGGACCCCAGCCGCAAACTGGTTTCCCCGCGCGTGCTGGCCACCCTGATCACTCTGCCGCTGCTCACAACGATCTCCGTGTTCATCGGCCTCGTCGGCGGAATGGTGGCCAGCGTGTTCTCTCTCCGCCTCGGCGCCACCACCTTTTGGGAGCGCGCCATCGCCATCCTGGAGTTCTCGGATATCATGCAGGGCTTTTCCAAGACCGTCGTTTTCGGCTTCATCCTTGCCACGGTCGGTTGCTATCAAGGCCTAAACGTGCGCGGCGGCACGCAAGGGGTTGGGCGCGCCACCACGCAGGCCGTGGTGGTCTCCTCCGTGCTCATTATTGTCGCGGATGCTTTCCTCACGAAAATCGCGCTTTTTCTTGCCGACAAGGTTTTTTGATCTTTGCCATGATGGAATCGCCCAGCCGGTTCGCCCCCACGCCTGAAAAATCCAGCGAGGCGGTCATTCAATTCAGCGACGTGCACATTGGTTTCGCGGAAGGCGAAATCCTCCGCGGCGTCTCCTTCTCCGCGCAGCCAAAAGAGACGCTCGTCCTACTCGGGGAAACGGGTTCCGGCAAGACGCTTACGCTCAAGCTCGCCGCGGGCCTCTTGCATCCTGACAGTGGCACGGTGGACGTTCTGGGCCAGCGCGTCTCCCGCGTGTCCGAGCGCGTATTGCTTTCGCTGCGCCGCAAGCTCGGCTTTGTGTTCCAGGAGGGGGCGCTGTTCGATTCGCTCACCGTCGGCGAAAATGTCGCTTACCGGCTGTACGAAGATCATGTGAACGAGGAAGAGATCGCGCCGCGCGTCCGCGAAGTGCTGGATTTCGTGGAACTCGGCCACGCCATGGATCAGTTGCCTTCGGAGCTTTCCGGAGGGATGCGCCGCAGGGTTGCCATCGCCCGTGCTGTCGTCAACCGTCCGCCCATTGTGCTTTACGATTCTCCAACGGCGGGTCTCGATCCAATCACCTCGCAGACCATCATCACGCTCATTCTGCGCTTGCGCGACGTCTATGGGGTCACCGCCTTGCTGGCTACGCAGCGCCTGCAAGATGGCTTCGCGCTCGCCAATTTTCATTTCGATTCCGCCACGCGGCGTGTCCGCCGGGACACGACTCGGGAAAACTCGAGCGCCACCGTGACCCGCTTCCTCGTTCTGCGCGACGGCATAGTCTATTTTGAAGGGAGTCCCGAGGAACTTCTGGCTGCCAATGATCCGTACCTGCAGCGGTTTCTGATTTAGTTTTGGGTCGTGTGTAGAATCACGATTTACGCCGTTCAGTAATTTTCGGTAATTCCTGTATAGTGTGCAGTTAGGCTCTCTCCCCGGCGACAGGATACGGCGGAATTCGCGCCGCCGGTGCAGTAAGAAAAAATCTGTAATCGCCGTCGAGGTTCTGTGGAGTAAGCTGGCACACAGGCACGGAGGAGCTTCCGCATGGCGCAGCGCAAACAGTTGACGTGGTCGGAATTGCGCGTGGGTCTGTTTGTCCTTGTCGGCCTTTTGATCCTGGCGGTGGGGATTTTCTACGTGACCGGGGCCGGCGTCTTCGGGCCCAAATACCGCATCAGGACCTATCTCCCCGAAGTCTCCGGCCTGTCTACCGGCGCGCCCGTGCGTCTCGATGGCGTGGAAATCGGCACAGTCGATCAAATTCGCCTGGTGCCGCGCGAGCCCGGCAAGACCCCCGACCGCATGCGCAACATCGAAGTGGTGATGCGCATTGACCGCAACTATAAGAAATACGTTCTGAGCGACTCCGCAGCGAGTCTCGTGACCGAAGGGCTGCTCGGCAACCGTTACGTCACCATCACGCGCGGCTACACCGGCGTGCCTCTCGAAGAAGGCCAGGCGGTTCCCGGCACCGAAGAAAAGGCCATCAAGGAAGTTGTCGAGCGCAGCGCCGATGTGCTGTCGAATCTCAAAGCCCTGAGTAACGACGTGGAAGACCTCATCCAGGGCGTGCAGCGCGGCAAGGGCACGCTTGGAAAATTGCTCACCGACGAGAAGGTCTACAATCACCTCAACAGCATCCTCGACAAGGGCGATCAGCTTGTCACCAACGTGCAAGCCGGGCAGGGCACGGTCGGCAAATTGTTCATGAGCGATGACACCTCTGTAAAAGCGAACCAGGCCCTCGACCAGATCAACACCATTCTTGCCGACCTCCGCGCGCAAAAGGGCACCATGGGCAAGCTGCTCTACGATCCCACGCTCTACGATCAGGCCAAGGAAGCGCTCACCAATGGCAATGCCGTGCTCGGCGACGTTCGCGCCGGCAAGGGCACGCTCGGCAAACTCGCCACCGACGAGACTCTCTTCAACAAGCTCCGCGAGGCGAGCAGCAACGTTTCCGAGGCCACTGCCAAGCTAAATCAAAACACCAACACGGCCGGAAAGCTTTTCTCCGATCCCCAGCTTTACGACAACTTGACCGGCGTTACCGGTGACATGCGCAAACTTATCGGTGATTTTCGCACCAACCCCAAGAAATTCCTGCACATCAAGTTATCGCTGTTCTAGGCGCACCTTATACCCTCGACGAATCCCCTCACTGTTTACTGGCACACTAAATTGAGCTATAAGGTATCCCCATGAAGCGAGCGTCACGTTCGCAACTCGCTGCGGTTGTCGGCTTTTTGCTCTTGTACACCGTTGTGTCCGTGGTGGTCCGGCCCAGTTTTGCCCTGAACGCATTTTCCGATATTACCGGCACGGCTTTGTGGCTCGTGGCCATCGCCATGATGCTGTGCGCCGCGTTCAGTAACCAGGGACGCACGCGGTGGTTTTGGATTCTGCTGGCCGCCAGCGCCGGGATGGTGGGCTGCAACCTGGGTGCGTGGTTGTACTACGAGGTCATCCTGGGCCGGGCCCCGCCAGACCCGTTGTGGGCGGACATCCCGCTCTTTTTGCAGCCGGTGCCGATGATGGCTGCGGCCGCCATGCGGCCGGGTTCGCGGCAGCGGGAACAAAAATTCCACCTGACCACGCTGAATTTTCTGATCCTTCTGCTGTGGTGGGTGTGCGTGTACATGTTTCTGGTCTATCCCAACGAATACATCCTGCCCAATAAAGTCGCATTCAACAGCTACTACTATGCGTTGTTCATTCTGGAGTTCTCGGTTTTGCTTGCCGTTCTGGGGGGCATGGCGCTGGTGGCGCAAGGCGCCTGGCGAAAGATCTACTGGCATCTTTTCCTTGCGAGCTCACTGTATCTGCTCGCCTACCAGTGGCTGAATGCCGCGCTGGAGCGCGATGAGTACTACAGCGGAAGTATTTACGACGTACCGAACTACGCCGCCATCTGCTGGTTCATTCTGATTGCGGTGCGCGCGCGGAATGTGCCGTCAGAGCCGTTGACGGAGGGTGAACGCGAGTATGCCGCCGACATGCCAGGAATTTTGGCGGCGCTGGCGGTGCTGTCCTTGCCAGTGATGGGTCTTTACGAGCTGTTTCGGGACCGCAACGGGGGGCAATTGCTTCTGCATCGCGTCTCGGTCACCCTGGCGGGCATCCTGCTGATGGGTGTGTTCGTCTTTCTGCGGCAAATGCTCCTGAATCGGGAGATGGCGAGGCTGCTGCTCGAATCCAGGGGCACTCTGGATCGACTGCAAAGCGCGCAAAGCCTGCTTATGCAAAAGGAGAGACTGGCGGGAGTCGGGCAATTGGTCAGTGGGGTGGCCCACGAGCTGAACAACCCGCTGACCGCAGTGATCGGTTACTCCGACCTTCTTCTGGAGCAGGAGGCGAGTGGCATGTCCCGGAAGCAGCTGGAAAGACTGGGCGCGGAAGCCCGCCGCATCAAGCTCATCCTCGACAATCTCCTTAGTTTCGCGCGGCCCCAGACGGAAAGCCGCCGCTTGATGGACATCGCCGTCGTGGCCAGGGAGTCCCTGATGCTCTGCGAACATCAATTGCAGAGCAGTGGAATCCATGTGGAAATGAATTTTGCGCAGAACCTGCCGCGCGTGGCCTTGAATGAAGGCCAATTCAAGCGGGTATTCGTGAACCTGTTCAGTAACTCCGCGGATGCCCTGGAGGACGCCCTGGAAAAGAAAATCCTGGTGGAAGGGTACCTGCTGGATAAAAAAATTATCGTGCGCTTCAGCGATTCGGGAAGGGGATTCACTGACGTGAGTCGCGCGTTCGATCCTTTCTACACCACGCGGCCCGTTGGCCAGGGAACGGGGCTAGGCCTGAGCATCTGTTACGGCACTGTCAAAGAGCACAATGGCAACATTTACGCGCAAAACCTCGAGCCCAACGGTGCCGCGCTGACCATTGAGCTGCCTGCCGGATAAGGTTGAGTGGCGGTTCCTACGGTTGTCCGCAACGGCCGAATTCCGCTGATTTCTGGTTTCTCGGATTGCCGGTCATCCGGTGGTAAGGAGCTCACTTGCCTTGTCAGCGGCCCGCCTGTTCGAGCCATTTGTTCAGGACACCTGCGAAGCACGCCGGCATTTCCGTGAAGCTCAGGCCCATCCCTTGCTTTGGCTCGAAATAGACCACGGTCGCATGGGTTTCCAGGAATTCCGTCTCGGTATAGATTTCCATCAGCACGTTTGTCCCTTGAGGAAATGGGTTCATCATTTCCACGTAACATCCGTGCAGACTGAGATCGCTGACTCGTGAAGTCGTACGGACGCTTTCCTTTTCGTCAACGATATCGGCCGTGGCAATGAACGGCTGCCTGGGCGCTCGGCGTCTTTCAGGTCGCATCGATAGACACCTATCTGGGGAGAGGTTTGGGGATGCTAGCGCACTGTTTTGGCCCCAGCAAGAGGGCGGTAATAGGTGAGGCTAATTCCTGAGCAGGCGGATTTCCGGACATCTTGCGCGCCAGAGCTGCAGCAATCCGATCACTGGGTCAGGCGCCCAAACGAGCGAAGCGCGTATGACGCGAACACTCTCGACAGACCGCGTGCGCTCAAAGGCGTCTCACTTGCTCCATGCGCGCATTCGTGGGAACCACCGCGGAACGTTCCTGCAGTATTCTTTGTACTCCTCACCGAACATCCTGTCGCAGCGTCGGTTCCTCGTAGATCTTGTACAAAGAGGGCTACGCCCACCACGACTGCGAGCGCCACTAGGATTGCCCCCAGGTTCGCCCGTCCGAAGACCACCCACAGGCCTGCCCATCCCACGAAGAAACCCACATACATCGGGTTTCGTACATAGCGGTAGAATCCCACCGCCACTAGCCTCTGCGGGGGAGCAATCGGCGCGGGCGTTCCGTGTCCCGTCCTTCCGAAATCCCATACGCACCTGAGCGCCACCGCGAAACCCAGCACCGACGGCAGCGCCGCAATCCAGCGCCAGCGCGCCGCACCAAGCGTGTCAACTTGGAAGCCCAGCCAGGACGGTAGCAACCAGAACCACAGCGCAAAGAACGCGGTGCCCACAGCCAGCGAGGCAAGTGTTGTCGGCCAATGCGCGTCACGTTGGGTATCTCCGCCAATTTCAGTCTGTCCGCTGGTCATAAGCGCCTCCACCCGCACCGAAGGTCGAGCCCCCGCTGCTGCCGCCATTAAGCGTCATTCTGGGCTTCTGTTCGTTATTACTGACGCGCGTGGCAGTAAGTTACATTTTTTCTGCTGCAGCCGCCAGTGCAGTGACGACGCTGAAGAACTTTGCGCCTGTAAACCCAGGGCGGATCGCTCGGACCGAGCAGGGCCTTTCGGTGTGCCGAATTGCGCCGCAGAAATCCTACCTCACTGCGGCACTTGTGCCAGTCCGGCCCATCGGGAATTGACCCTCCACCGCTTCCCGGCGATTTTGCCTCCGCCCCTCTGTCTGTGTTGTAATGCTCCTGTAACAATGACCAATTACGCTCAAAACGCTGCATCGCTGCAACTCAGCCAGCCTATGGAAATCCAGGACACTACGCCAAAGCCGGTCCGCGCCGACGCTTCAAAGACCACGTTGCCGCAGCCTGGTCGCCCCGTGCCCAGCCGCGCCTACCCCGGCGCGCTCATCGTCGTTGAAGGGACCGACGGCTCCGGCAAAAGCACGCAGCTCTACCTGCTGAAGCGCTGGCTGGAAATTGGCGGCTATCGCCTGCATTTCACGGAGTGGAACTCCTCGCCGCTGGTGAAATCGGCCACGCGCCGCGGCAAACAGAAGCGTCTGCTCACACCGACGACGTTTTCCCTGCTGCATGCTTCCGATTTCGCCGACCGCTGCGAGCGCCAGATCATGCCGCTGCTCCAGGGCGATTACCTGGTGCTCGCCGACCGCTACATTTACACCGCGTTTGCGCGCGATGCCGCCCGCGGTTGCGCGCAGCGCTGGCTGCGCAATCTGTACCGCTTTGCTCCCGTTCCCGACATCACTTTTTATTTTCGCGCGCCGCTCGATGTTGCCGTGCAACGCATCCTCAGCGGCCGGCCCAAACTCAAGTATTACGAGGCCGGGATGGACCTAGGCCTCTCTTACGAACGCGCCGAAAGTTTCCGTCTGTTTCAGGCGCGCATCCTCGAGGAATACGACAAAATGGTGGACACGGATAATTTCGTGGTCCTCGATGGCACGCTGCCCGTGAACAAACTGCAAAAACAGATGCGCGAGATCGTTGCTTCCAAAATCGACCTCAAGCGCTTTGCGCCGTATTCACAGGAGCAGGAATAAGCATGCCCGATCAAGAGAAGGAAAAGGACAAATCGACTCCGCCTCCAGCCGCCGAAGCGGCCGCCCCTGCCGCAAAAGCGCCCCCCTCTGACCAGGAAGACGCGCAGAACTTCTTCGGCGAGCCGCTGGTAGGTCTCGACCCCGGCGAGCTGAACGGCACGCTCGTCGTCATGGAAGGCCTGGATGGCTCCGGGCGCTCCACGCAGATCGCCCTGCTGCAGGAATGGCTGGAGTCGGAAGGCTTCGCGGTCCAGACCAGCGGGCTGCGGCGCTCCAACCTCGTGGGACGCGACATTGATGAACTGCTGGCCAAGAACGCCGTCACCCGCCTCACCCTCGCGCTCATGTACGCCACGGATTTCTTCGACCAGTTGGAGCACCGCATTGTGCCCGCGCTGCGCTCCGGCACGGTCGTTCTGGCCGACCGCTTCATCTTCACGCTGATCGCGCGCAGCGTCGTGCGCGGCATCAATCGCGATTACCTCACGGGCCTCTACGCCATGGCCTTGCGCCCGCACCTTACTTTCTGGCTCAACGTGCGCCCGGAAACCGCTTTCGCGCGCGAGTTCAAGAAAGCCCAGGCCATCAGTTATTGGGAAGCCGGCCGCGATATGTCGCTCTCGCACGACCTCTACTGGTCCTTTGTGCGTTACCAGACCATGATCAAGCGCGAATTCGAGGTTATGGCCAAGAAAAACTCGTTCATCGAACTGGACGGCGAATCCAGCGTTTCCGCCGTCAACAAGCAACTGCGCCAGCACATCGGCGAACACCTCGGCATCCGCTCCACCAAATACACGCCCTCCTCAGCCCTCGCGCACCTCTGGCGCTGAAGACGATCATGCCTGAGCCGGTCCACATCGCCGCCATCGACGCCGGCTCCAATGCAGTCCGCCTCTCCGTCGCCCGCGCCTACTCGGCGCTGGACATCGAACCTCTGACCACGGAGCGTTATCCGCTGCGCTTGGGCGAGGGCGTCTTCGTGCGCCACCACTTCAGCGAAGAACTGCTAAAGAAAAGCGTCAAAGCCTTCCGCCGCCTTCGCGAAATCATGGACGACTTTGGCGTAACGAAGTATCGCGCCGTGGCCACCAGCGCCACCCGGGAAGCGCAAAACCGGAACACCTTCGTTCACCGCGTCAAGCATGCGAGCGGGCTGCGCCTGGAAGTGGTCAGCGCCAAGGAAGAATCCCGCCTCGGCCGCGTCGCCGCTCTGGCGGCCATGGGACCCGGCGCGCAGCCGCGCTGCATCGTGGATCTTGGCGGCGGCAGCTTGGAACTCAGCATCCTTCGCGATCACAGCGTCGTCCAGGGGGTGCAACTTCCTATCGGCACCGTGCGGCTGATGACCACGCTCGACATTCTCGGCGTGATTCGTCCGGTGCAAGCCGAACAGGTGCGGCGTTATGTGCGCGCGCTGCTGGAGTCGCATTTGCCCAACCGCTTGAATCTGGCCGACGAAATCGCCGTCGCGCTCGGCGGAAACGCCGAGACGCTGGCGAATGTGGCGCCGGGCCCGCGCCAGGAAGGACTCCCCTCAATCGAAGTGGCGCTGCTTCGCGAACGCCTGCCGGACATCCTGCAGCGCGACCTGCGCGACCGCATGAAGGCCTATGGCGTGCGCCGCGACCGCGCCGACGTCATGGCCATCGCCGCCATCATTTTTCTGACCGTCGCGCGCTACCTCAATGTCCGCCGCTTCATGATTCCCAGCGTGGGCATCCGCGAAGGCCTGCTGCAGGAAACCGCCCACGAAGTTTTTTCGCGCAAGGAGCCGCATCGCTACAACGCGGAAGCCCGCCGCATGCTGCTCTCCACGCGGAATTTCGGCCGCCGCCTCGAGTACGACCAGCAGCACGCCGAACACGTGCGCGAACTCAGCCTGATGCTGTTCGATCAGCTTCAGGCCGTGCACCACCTGCCGCAGCAAGCGCGTGTGCAACTCGAATCCGGCGCGCTTTTACACGACGTGGGGCATCGCGTCAGCCATCGCGGCCACCATAAGCACGGCGAATACCTCGCGCTGAATGGCGACATCCCGGGCTTGGAGGGCCGCGACCGCAGCATGGTGGGCGCGATCGTGCGCTATCACAACCGCAAGTCGGAGCCGGCCAGCCACCATCCCTCTTATTCCGCGCTCAACAACAACGACAAGCGCATCGCGCGCCGCCTCGCCGCAATTTTGCGCATCGCCGAAGGGCTCGACCACTCGCATCGCCAGCGCGTTGAAAATATTCGCACGTCGTTCCAACGCGGCGGCGTCACTTTGCAAGTCCACGCCCGCGGCGATGCCACCGAAGACCTGCGCGACGCCCAACGCAGCGCCGACCTCTTTGAAAAGGAATTCCACG
>CAWADS010000012.1:0-25626 GCA_963780785.1 Candidatus Acidiferrales bacterium | reverse complement strand
CGTTATCGGTTTTTGGCGTCGTCTTCTGCGCAACCATGAAGGAGGGCGCGAACAAAAACACGATTACAACAGTCAGTCCCAACAGCCATTGCCGGGACACACCCGACACGCAGAAGCTTGTGCGGGAAAGCGATGCAAAGTGTCGGCGGCCTGGGGACTGATTCATTCTTCGACTCACACGAATCTATAGAATAAGCGACGCGCGCACGTATTTCTTGCATATGTGACGCGAGGGTTTCCAAGCTGTAACCTGACCGCGGGCTTGCTTCGCTGCTTTCAGCCCGGCTGGCATCCATCGTCGGCGGGCCAGATCCGGGTAGAAAATGAGCGCAGCCTGCCATGTTAGGAACTCGGCAGAGGCCCCAGGTACAATTTCCCGACAGGGTAGGGGGAGCTGCCTCAAGGTTTTTTTTATCTCCCGAAGGCGCCTTAGATTCGAGTTTGTCGCCCCGAAGAAATCAGTCAGAACACTCCCACCCCTTCCATTAGTTCCCGCCGAACGGTCAGAAAGTTCCACATAAGCTTGTGGTGAAAACCCGGCCGCCGCCGACGCATACCGCGCCATGCGATCCGCCTCATACTGATGGATCCCTTCCTGCCTCTCGATGATCTGGGCAGCCTTCCTCAACGACCTTCTATCGCGGTCGATGCTGTCCAACATCCGGCTTAGCTTCTCTGAAATATCCTTCCGATCGCCGACGGCGTTAACACCCAGAATTTCGTGAAATAACTGGCTCACGATCACGGCGTTCTCGGTTGGGAATACGAAACCAAGTGCCTGTTCGGCCTTACCGGAGAAGTGATGGCTAGTACCCACTTCGGCGGTGCATGTGTTTACAGGGCAGGTGGCAAAATGGTTGTGCCGTGGGCGGGAGAAGCGTAGGATACGCGAGCGAAAGGTCCAAATCGGAAACTCCGGGATGATTGTTCGCGTCGGCCAACTTCTCCGCAATCCTATCTTTCTCCTAACCGCGATTGCCTTACTGACCGCGGTGCTGGTGCAGTCCGGGGAGTTGGGCTCGAGCGATACGACTCACCGTCTGCAGACCACCCACTCCTTTTGGACCTCCGAGCTGCCGGTTCTTCTCGATGAGTACCCGGACTTTGGGATCCACGGGCGGGGTGGCACGCTCCACGGATGGTACGGCATCGGCCAATCGCTCTTGATGCTGCCGTCCGATGTGCTGGGGACATACCTCGACAATCTGCCCGTCTTTGCGGACTACCGGGGGACGGATCCCAACGTACGCTCTATTGTCGTAAGCTACAGCACGAACATCCTCCTCTGCGTGTTGACTTGCCTGGTCTGCTTCCGGTTTCTCGGGTTATTGGACTTCACGGCGAGTCAGAGAATCGCGGGCGTGTTGGCTCTGTTATTCGGCACTACGTTTCTGCATTACACGCAGAACATGACGGAGAACAACTACATCGCGTTACTCACGTTGAGCGGTCTGACGTTTCAGTACGACTGGCTTCTCAGCGGGAAGCGTTGGGCGCTGGTGGTTGGCTGTGCGGCGCTGGGGGCGAACCTGCTCACGCGTCTGACCACGGGGATGGATCTGCTTGCGGTCTGCCTTTTCCTGCTTTTGACCGCGTGGCTCACGAACGTTCGCGGCGGGGAATTGCGATCACGCGCCGCTCTTTACGCGCGGATTGCGTTGCCGATTTACGGCGTGTTTGTGCTCCTCGACCGCGCGTATCAGTATGTTCGCTTTGGATCTTTTTTCAACACCTACATGCAGGTTTTTGGCCAGGAATGGAAGCGGCTCAATCCTTCTCTGCCGGCGGCATTTCCGTTCGAAACTCCGTTTCACGTAGGATTTTTCGGCCCTTTGTTTACGCCAGAGAAGTCGATTTTCCTGTTCGATCCTCTTCTGGTGCTCGCCGGCATCGTCATCGCGTTCGCATGGAAAAACTTTCGCCCGGAGATTAAAGCCTATTTTGCGGCGTTCGGCGCGTTGCTGTTTGCCTACGTGAGCTTCTACGCGAGATTCACAGACTGGAGCGGAGACACGGCCTGGGGCGATCGCTACCTGGCCACCGCCACGCAGTTTGTTGCGCTGATGGCCGTCCCGCTGCTTTTGCGGCATCGCACAGAGGTTGGCAAGGTCGTGTGGCGAGTGGGGCTGGCGATCATCCTCATCAGCATTGTCATCCAGCTTTGTTCGGTTGCGTTCTGGTGCCCATTGGAGAGGTATCAGATGGAAACCCTCAGCCCGCCGACCTTTGTGGTGTGGCTGCGCTTGAAGAACATCGTGGCCTTCGCGTCGGGCAAGATGAGCGCCTGGGGCCTTACGAATGAGGCCATGCAGGAGGACGCTTGGGATTACGTACACATCACGACATGGAACTTCCTGCCATTCCTGTTGAAGAAAGTCGGAAAGGCACCCGCTTGGGTTGTGGAAGTCTTGAAGCTGCTTTGGTTGACGGTACTGGCGGCGCTTGTCGCTCTGCTCGCGGTTGCCGGCCGGTTGGCGGCGAAGAGGCAATTCGATTTCGCCGGGAGATCATTCCGATGACACATTGCGCCCGCTGACATGGGGTAAAGATTATTTCACGACGGTGTCATTGCGCACCACGGTTCCGGCCTTCATGACAAAGGATACGGACTCCAGCGCCTTGACGTCCGTCAGCGGGTCGCCGCTTACCGCAATCAGGTCCGCGTAGTGGCCCGGCTCCAGCGCGCCGAGTTTGTTCGGCTGGCCGATCAGGTCCGCGGCGTTGATGGTCGCGGCCTGGATCGCGTCGATGGGCTTCATGCCCCACTCGACCATCTTGGCGAATTGTTTGGCATTGTCGCCATGGGGATACACGCCGGCATCCGTACCGAAGGCAATCTTCGCGCCAGACTGGAAGGCATGCCGGAAATTCTCCCTTTGAAGTTGGCCGAGCTTCTTTTCTTTTTCGATGGATTCGGGCAGCATGCCCACTTTCGCGCCATGGGAAAGAATGTAGTCGTCGTTGTAAATATCGAACACCAAATAAGCGTTGTGCTTTATGGCCAGCGCGATGCCTTCGTCGTCAATCAAGCTGGAGTGTTCGATGGAATCGATCCCGGCGCGAATCGAGTCTTTGATGGATTGCGTGCCATGGGCGTGCGCGGCCACTTTGCGGCCGAGCTTGTGCGCCTCTTCGGCAATGGCCGTAAGTTCTTCCAGCGAGTACTGCGGAGCTCCGGGAAGATCACCCTTGCTCAGCACGCCTCCGGACGCGCAGACTTTGATGAGGTCCGCGCCATATTTCACCACTTCACGAACCTTGGCACGCGCTTCCCACGGGCCATCCGCAACTCCCGTCTCCTTGTAGTGAAACTCAAAAGGGAGAAGATTATTGTCGCAATGCCCTCCGGTGATGCCCAGCGGCGGGCCGGAAACAAACATGCGCGGGCCGGGAACGTCGCCCGCATTAATGCCATCCCGCAGAGCGACATCGGAGAAACCGCTCGCCCCGACGTTGCGCACGGTCGTGAAGCCGGCGCGTATGGTCTTATTGGCGTTTTTCGCCCCGATGATGGCTTCGCGCGGATAAGAGACGCCAAGACCTTCATAGCCGCTCATGTACGGATCACCGGTAAGGTGCGTATGAACGTCCATTAAACCGGGGAGGCAAGTCGATCCGGAAAGGTCGATGGGAATGGCGCCTGGCGGCAGACTAGCGGATGCGGCCGCGCCAACAGCCGTAATGGTGCCACTTTCATCAAAGACAACCATTTGGTCCACGAGCACCTTGCCGGTGCGAACGTCCACCAGTTTCCCGCAGCGGACCGCGCCGGGCGCCGCAAAAACGCCCGTGGAAAAGCAAGACACGAGCAAACAAACGCGAAGAACGAGTTTCATCCGGAATTTCCTTTGTGACCTCGAAAACGGCACTATTGTATGTCCATCTCGCCCGTTCGCGATATGGTGAAGCGATCTTCATCGGGAGGGCTCCCGACGCCCGTCCGAAATCCTAACCCTCGAAAGGTCGCAAAGCCGAAAAATGCCTTTCCAGTACTTCAAGTTTCCGGTTAGCGCGTTCTTTTGTGATGCGCTAATCGGGACTTGGCTAGTCCTAACTAAAGGGCAACTCTGAAAATAGCGCATTTGTATTGGAAATGATCGATATTTCAGAACAGGTGAAGGAACGGGCTAACAAAGTCATGAGCGAAGTTGTTGAAGAGGTTTCGGTCAAAATCGTTAGTGAGTTCTACGTTGGGAAAGACGCTGGAAGAAAAGCTGAACTTACGAATTCGGTGCGAATTTCCTTGAACCAAATGGCCAACAGGATAGACAAGGGTTACAGCGGCGGACGCTCTGGTCAAGCAAACGTCACTCCGGCCGCTTTGCCAGCCCTGAAGATGTACTCGCGCCCTTCGTCATACTCTGCGGCCGTGTTCAGATGTTCCAGCATGAGGGGAGTGTCTCGCCCGAGTTTTGCGAGGCCTTGTAGATAAGCTTTGTAGTCGATCTGGCCGCGGCCCGGAACCACCTCGAGGAAATGCACGTTCATCTCGATGATCCATTTAAGGTCCTTCGCGTGGCATGAGATGATCCACGGGCCAAGTTTCTCGAAGCATTCCTCGATGAAGGCGGAATTCTCATAGAACCGGCGTGGAGAATTGATGCCGTTGCAGACGTCCAGATGGACGCCGAATGCCTTGCGGTCGACGGCGCGAATCAACTCTAGATAGGACTCGGGGCCGTCGGGGAGATTCCAGCCCATCATCTCAATCGTGAAGCGCGTCCGCGTCGGCTTGACGGAGTCAATCACATGCCGGCAATTGGACACCGTGGCATCAAAGAACTCCTTGGAAAGATTCTTCCGATCAGGGCCATACCACGAGTCAGGGTTATAGGATCCTGCGATGTCCACGCAGCAGCGCGCGCCCACGGCTTCGGCCAAGGCGCAGCGCTCTACCACATATTCCAGATTCTGGCGGCGCTTCTCCGCGTCCGGATCGAGCATGTTCTTCCAGGCTCCTACCTCGGCGATGCACACGTTCTCCGCTGCGAAGGCTTTCTCGATAGCGCGGAGGAGGTCCTGATCTTTGAGGGTGGCGATCTGCGGGCAATAGGCGGCACTGTATCCGAGGCGGCGATGCTCGCGAGCCAGGACGGCCGGATCATTGGATTCGAGGAATATAGGTCCGCCCAAGCGGATAGAACTAGTGGCCGCGACCGATGCATGAGAATTTGCGGCGAGCAGAGATCCTTGAGCGCTTGCCGCGGCTGTCATCGCGATGAAGGATCTTCGGTTGATATTCATTTGATTGGGAATCTCCTTTTTCGGCGCCAACTCACACAAATTGTATCGCTCCTGAGGTTTTAGCGGGACCAACAATGCAGCTCCCATCCAAAACGGTGGATTTCCGGTCCGTGCCGCGTCCGACCGTGTAATCGGGAACCTTCCTTGTCGTTCTCTCGGACACTCTTACTTCCTCCATGAAGAGCCGAAGCCGCTGCCGGGAGAGTCACTTAAAATCTGGGCTGAAGGACATAGAGCGCACTAGCTCCAAACTGCATACCCACAGCAGTGCCCCAGTACCCACATGGACGGTTCAAGCGCTCATCACGGGTCATCCTAGTCAAACTCAATTTCACGCGCATGATTCTGAAGATTGTGCTGAAACCTTCATTACAGCATCATCAAGAGGACTGGCGCACGGACCTCAGTGTTAGCTGTCGACTCGTCCGCGCAACTGCAACAGGCGAAGCTTGCCGCCGAGCCAGGCGGGCGGAATCGCCAGCGCAATGAGCGCAAGGGGATACCAGTGGGGCCCGAGGGAGGGCACTTTGTTCCAGGTCATGACTGCGCCCACAGTACTCGCGGCAAGCCCCAATGAGCCAAGGACCAAAGCATGTAACATGGGCCGAGCGGGTGCGAGCCGAGCCGTGATGTACGCCCCTATGACGCCGTAAACCGTGCGATAGGTGGTCGCAAGCAGAAAGTATGAGCCGCTCATTGGCTGGCCAAGCGCGGGAAAAGCCCCAATAGCACGCAGCAACGCGTCTGTGCCGAGGGAGAGAACGATGCCCGCGAGCGCGCCAGCGACCACGGCGCCAATACTCCTTAGAGTATTCTTGTTCATGCCTTCTCCGAGAGCCCGCTATCCTGTGGAACGGCATGATACATCAAGTGACCGCCCGAATGGAGTTTGGAATCTTTGTGCCAGAGCCAGCGGCTTTCCACTATCATTTTGCGCCGATCAAGGGGACCTGCAACGCGCAATCCAACAATTGCATGCAGCGGGAGCAAAACGACGCGCGTGAAATGGGGCGCAAACTGGATGGAGCGGCTTCGACGCGTGCGACATCGTCTTGCGCGCGTAGTAAAATCCCCTGTTCTTCAACATGCCCATGGTTGTGAAGACGGGGCGGACAGGATCGCTACCGATGCCGGACGACGAGTTATCGAACAGGCAGCAGCGCATCTGGCAAGGCGTGAGGGCGAGTGATTTAGGAATACTCATACTTCTGGCGCTGGCCATCATTCTCCTGCACACACTCACCAACGGTCAGTATGGATTCCACCGCGACGAGTTGCTGACATTCAGCAACGCACGCCACCTGGAATGGGGTTACGTGCTCTATCCACCGATGACGCCATTCCTTGCCCGCGTGGAATTGGAACTCTTTGGCACTTCGCTGAGAGGTTTCCGTTTTTTCGCCGCTGTCTCGCAAGGACTGGTGCTGCTCCTCACGGGTCTCGCCGCCCGCGAACTCGGCGGCAAGCGCGAAGCGCAACTTCTGGCTGCCTTGGCCACAGCAACCGCAGGCCCGTCGCTGGTTGCTGGATGGTTTTTGGGGTACACCTCGTTCGACTATCTGTGGTGGGTGGCGGTGGCTT
Source organism: Candidatus Acidiferrales bacterium (assembly GCA_963780785.1). Taxonomy (GTDB): domain Bacteria; phylum Acidobacteriota; class Terriglobia; order Acidiferrales; family UBA7541; genus Acidiferrum. The sequence goes on along the minus strand of CAWADS010000012.1, from coordinate 18,801 downwards.
ACTTTGTGATCCGGCTGCTCAAATCGGATGATCCGCGCTGGTGGGTCACGATCGGTGCGGCGATCGGCTTGGGCATGATGGCCAAATATGCGATGGCGTTTTTGGTGTTGGGGGTGGTGGGAGGCATGCTTCTCACGCCGGCGCGGCGCTACCTGAAGAGTCCATGGTTGTGGTGCGGGGCGGCTGTAGCGTTGCTAATCATGCTGCCCAATATCGTCTGGCAGATCCATCATCATTTTGTTCGCACTCGAGTGGCTGAAGAGTGTTCACGCACGCGACATTCGCTGGGGTTGGACGGATTACTTTCTGCCGAATCAGCTCTGGAAATGCACCAACATCGTAACAGTGCCGCTATGGTGCGCTGGGCTTTGGTACCTGTTCGCCGTGCCGGACGGCAAGCGTTACCGCATGCTGGGTTGGATGTATGTTATTCCGCTCTTGGCGTTATTCGTCGCCAGAGGGCGCGATTACTATCTCGCTCCCGCCTACCCTATGCTCCTCGCGGCAGGAGCCGTCTGGGGCGAGCGGCGGGTGAGTTCACTGAGCACTCGCTCCGCTTCAAGAGTCCGGCAAGTCACCTGGAGAACCCTGGGGGTCGCGGGCTTGCTTGGCGCCGCAGTGACACTCCCGATTGCACCACTGAACTCTGCGTGGTGGCGCGTGGCGGATGGTATGAACGGCGGCAATTTCAATATGCAGATCGGCTGGCCGGAGTTGGTGGAAACGGTGGCCAAGATCCGTGACTCATTGCCCGCGCGGGAGCAGGCCAGGCTGGGTATTCTGGCGGGTGACGAAGGGGAGGCCGGCGCCGTCAACCTCTACGGCCCGGCGTATGGTCTGCCGAGGGCCATCAGCGGGATGAACTCGAACTGGTTTCGCGGCTACGGCAATCCGCCGCCGCAGACCGTGATCGTGCTGGGTGAGCACCGCGATTTTGTGGAGCAGAACTTTGAGTCCTGCGAGTTGGCAGGCCGTTTGACGAATCGGTATGGCATCGAGAATGCCACGATCGCTGGTTATACCGATGTATTTGTCTGTCGCAACCTGCGTCAGCCCTGGCCTGAATTCTGGCAACACTTCAGGTACTACGGGTGAGAAACCCGCGCTCCATCTGCTCGCGGGTCAGGCTAAACAAGGCTGGCCCCAACGAAGAGGTCTTCCTAGAAGACCGGATCTTGTGGCGGCGGCTGCGGCAATGCCTTGGCCCGATCGAGCAGCCACTGCGGAAACCAAGGGGCATTTGACTGTGGGCGGCCACGCGAGATGGCCCAATGATCGATCCATACCCTGCCTACCTCCCCGACGTAGTCATCCGGCACGCTGTAGGCGGCGTCGTCTAGTGCATCCTGCAAGCTGATGAACTGGTAGCCGCGCTTGCGCAACGCGGCCAGAAGCTCGGCAACGTGGTCGGCTTCCAACCAGTTTGCGTGGAGCAGCAGGATTTGCCTGGGCTCGTAACCCAGCACATCCTTGGAGAGCTTCTCGTAGTAATCGAACACGTCTCCGAGGCGGGTGAAATAGGAACTCACGAGTTGCTGCTGCAGCGCGGCGTCGCCGCGCTTACGGGCGTCCTCGTAGACACCGGCGTACATCCAGTCACCGGCGTCCAGAGTCACGGGGGCAATGCGGTAGCCCCGGGACACGAGGAAGGCCTCCGCCTCGCGCCGGGTTTGCATGTCCCGGCCGGTGTGCAGATAAGGCTGACGGAGGTAGCGCATTTTCATGTGATGTTGAGCGAGGAGGATGCGAGTGACCGTTTCTCCGCGAATGACCTCATCCTCCCAGGCTTGCAGAGTGACCTGGTTAAGGGAAGTGTGGCCGAACGTGTGGTTGCCGAGTTCAAAGCCGTCATCGAGCCATTGATTGAGCGCCTTGATGCGATCATCCACTTCGCCAAGTTTGTAAAGCCCTCGTTCGTTGACAAACCCGACGGCCGGCACCTTTTCCTTCTGCAAGGTGGCGAGAAGTTTGGCGGTCATTTCGTTGATTTGCGCGCCAGTCATCGAGTTTGCGCTGGCTGCCGGCAGATCATCAATCGTGATGGCAATCTGGCGCTGCGGTGCAGTTTGCGCGCGGGTTGGAATCAAAGCCAGAAGAAGGAAAACAATTACGAGAGTAAGGAATCGGTGGATGCTCATGCCGCGATTCTACAAAATTCTAGCGCGCCCTACCAAGGGTCTCGCATGTCCAATCCAGAATCCTCCCGAGTGGCTACTCGACGGTGACGGATTTGGCGAGGTTGCGGGGCTGATCGACGTCGCAGCCGCGGCGGATGGCGATGTGATAGGCGAGCAATTGCAGGGGGACAATTTCCAGCATCGTTGCCAACAATTCAGGGGCCGGGGGCAACTCGATGATGTGATCGGAGGCCTCGCGGGCCAGGTGATCGCCTTCAGTGACCACCGAGATCACGATGCCGTCGCGCGCCTTCACCTCTTTGATGTTGGAGACGCTCTTCTCGTACAAAGTCATGGAGGCGGGATCAGAATCGTCGCGCGTGGCCAGCACGACGACCGGCAGGTTCTCATCAATCAGGGCGTTCGGACCGTGTTTCATTTCGCCCGAAGGGTAGCCCTCCGCGTGAATGTAGGAGATTTCCTTGAGCTTCAGCGCGCCTTCGAGCGCGATCGGATAATGGACACCGCGTCCGAGATACAGAAAATCTGATTGGCGAAAATACTGGCGCGCCAGCCCCTCGTATAAACCTTTTTCATCCGCCTGCAGAACTCTCTCGATTTTGTGGGGAATACGCGTGAATTCCAGCATCAAGTGGCGCGCTGCTTCGGGCGAGAGCTTGCCGCGAAGCTGCCCGAGGTAGGAAGCCAGCAGAACCAGGGAAGCGAGTTGCGAGGTAAACGCCTTCGTTGAGGCGACGCCAATTTCGGGTCCGGCGTGCGTCAGAAGGGTGCCGGCGGCTTCACGCGTGACCATGGAACCTAGCACGTTGCAAATTGCCAGCGTTGGCGAACCTTTCTGCTTGGCCTCGCGCTGCGCGGCCAGCGTGTCCGCGGTTTCGCCGGACTGGCTGATGCAGACCGTCAGCGCCTTGGAATCGAGAATGGGATCGCGATAGCGAAACTCGCTGCCGTAGTCCACTTCGACGGGTATGCGCGCGAGCCGCTCGATCATGAACTTGCCGGCGAGTGCGGCATGCCAGCTCGTGCCGCAGGCGACGATGCGCACCTTCTCAAAGCCGCGAAATTGCTGGTCGGTGATCTGCATTTCGTCCAGGAAGACTTTGCCGGTGTCCTGGGAAATGCGGTTGAGGATGGTGTCGCGAACGGCGCGCGGCTGCTCGAAAATTTCCTTCTGCATGAAGTGCTTGTAGCCGCCCTTTTCCGCCATGATGGGATCCCACGCGACGTGATGCGAAGGGCGGCTGACGGGATTGCCGTCGAGATCGGTAACGCGCACACCGTCGCGCGAAAGAATGGCGATGTCGCCATCGGCGAGGAAGAAAATCTCCCGCGTGTGCTCCAGCAGCGCCGGGATATCGCTGGCGACAAAGTATTCACCATCGCCCAGGCCGATCACGGAGGGAGGCCCGATGCGCGCGGCGATCAGTTTTTGCGGATCCTTCGCGGAAAGAAATACCAGCGAGTAGATGCCGCGCAAATCCTTCAAGGTGCGGCGCACGGCTTCCTCGAAGGGAAGCGTTTTGGCATATTCCTCGACGAGATGCGCGACGATTTCCGTGTCCGTCTCGGTGACGAACTTGTGGCCTTGTTTTTGCAGTTTCTCCTTCAGCTCCAGGTAGTTTTCCACGATTCCGTTGTGCACCACGACGTATTGCCCGGTGCAATCGCGGTGCGGGTGAGCATTCTCTTCCGTGGGACGCCCGTGCGTGGCCCAGCGCGTGTGGCCAATGCCGTAGGTGCCGTCGAGCGGCGCTTTCTGGATGGCCTCTTCCAGGTTGCGCAGCTTGCCCGGAGCGCGGCGAATCTCCATTTTGCCGGCGGCGTTGACCACTGCGATTCCGGCGGAGTCATAGCCGCGATATTCAAGCTTGCGCAGGCCTTCGATGATTACGGGGACGACTTTTTTCGGGCCGATATAGCCGACAATGCCGCACATGCTGGAGTTCTCCTATGGGAAGTATCCTCAGGGTAACACGCGGAATGTTGCGCCAGGGCGAAAAGGAAACGGGACCCTTAGAGAAAGTTACTCGATGGGCTGATTAGGAATACGGATCATCGCAACGTTGGTGAGCCTGCCATTGGCGTCGAAATGGAAAGTCACCCGCGCGGTGACGGGCCGCACCGTCCGGGTATCAATGTGGCGGATAACGGCCACTAGGGTGCCCGGTTTTTCGGGTGGCTGCAGCTCATAGGCGCGCACGGAGAGGAAAGTTGTGACGCGCTCGGTTGTGGAACCCTTGGGTAACTGCGTCTCGATCATTTGCTGGATGGGCTTGAGCTGCGGGTCGTCGACCTTCATGAAAGAGTCCTGGCAACTTGCGGCGAGGAGCGCCAGCAAAAGTAAGAACGAGCAGAAAGGAAGTGGGCCGCGGCGGGCGAGGGTTTTCCTCGTAGGGGCGCAAGAATCTTGCGCCTCGGTCGGGCATCCAGCAATTGTGCTGGCCACCTGTTTTTCCTGCGATTTTGGATATCTCATAGGGCGGCTCGCGGGAGTCTCCACGCTAATCCACGATCTCGAAGCGGTATTCCTCGATCACTGGATTGGCGAGTACTTCCTTGGAAATGCGCTCGAGCTGCTGCTGCGCCTCGTCGCGGTTCCAGCCATCCAGGTTGAGGACGAAGAATTTTCCCTGGCGTACGTCGGAAACCTGCGCGTAACCCAGGCTGGAAAGAGCGTGTTGAATGGTTTGACCCTGCGGGTCCAGAACAGTGCGTTTCGGCATGACCCAGACGTGAGCTTTCATGGGCAACAGTATAGCAATTCCATCGCGCGTCTTCACGCTGGCCCATCGCAGAGCGACGGCGGCGCTATTTGCGTGGGAGGGTGGCGAGGTGGGCGCGGCGGCCTTCGTCGGGGAGAAACAAATGTTTTGCGGCGGCGCGATGCAGGCCCACGAGTTCGGCTACGCTGAGGCTCTTCTGCGCGGCGATCTCGGATTCACCGAGGAGCGAGGCGTGAAACATCGCGGGGTCGTCGGTGGAAAGCAGTACCGGAATGCCGTACCGGAAAAGCCGCGGCAGTGGGAGAGGTTCCGAAGACTGCTTTTCCCCAGAATGACGAAGACTGGCACGATTAGCGGGTGGCTGCGCTAGTCCTTGGGTGTTTCGGCGCCGGGCATCACTCCTTTCAGAGGTGTGGCGAGCTGCCTTTCGAGTTCGGGATGCGGGATGGGCTTGCGAGGCAACATCAGGTCGCGCATAGCGGCGTTGTAAATGAAGATAGCTTCGACCGCGGCAGCTTGGGCTAGATCTTCGGGCTGCAGGCGTTCGTACGTGTCCATGTTGGAGTGATGCGTGCGCGCGCCGTAATCCAGCGGATCCTGAATGAACTGAAAGCCAGGAATGCCGACAGCGTCAAAGGCTTCGTGATCGGTGCCGCCAGTATTGCGCATGCTTAAGGTAGTGACGCCGAGATCTTTCAGAGGCTCGATCCACTGCGCGAAGATGGGAGCCACGGCGGCGTTTTTCTGAAGATAGATGCCCTTAATTCTGCCGCCACCATTGTCCACATTGAAATAAGCGGAAATCTTCTGGTACTCGGGCTTGAGCTGGATGGGCCCCGAAGCGTCACGATCATATTCGGTCACTTCAAGCTGGTCGGGCTCCGTGGAGCGGGGGATTTCACCAAAGCGCTGCTTAACATAGCCGTAGGAGCCGAATTCGCCCTGTTCTTCCCCGGTCCAAAGTGCGACGCGGATGGTGCGGCGCGGCTTGACGTGAAGCGCGTTGAGGATGCGCATGACTTCCATCGCGACGACTGTGCCAGCACCGTTGTCGGTTGCGCCAGTTGCGGAAGCCCAGGAATCGAGGTGGCCGCCAACCATGACGAGCTCGTCCTTGAGCTTTGGATCGGTGCCGGGAATTTCGGCGATGGTGTCAAAGCCGTGCTCGTGGTCGCCGGTGAATTTAGCGTCAATGTTGATTTCCAGTGTGACGGGAACACCGGCTTTGAGGAGGCGATAAACGCGGCCGTAATTTTCGATGGCGGTAACGGCGACGGGCAGCGGATTGGCGTGTTCGCGTTGGTAGATCATCCAACCGAAGCCGGCGCCGGAGTCGTCGAAGAAAGTGCCGCCTGAGCCGCCGTTGTTTCTGCCGTCGCGGCTGGGGGTGATGACCGCGAGCGCTTGCTCTGCGGCCAGGAACTTGCCAATTTTTTCGCGGAGGGCCAGGGTTTTCAGAAAGGCATGGAAGGAATTGGCGGGGTTCGGCGGGTTGAGAGGGTATTCCTGAATCCTCTTGAGGTCGGCGTCCTCGTCGCGGGTGAAAAGTGGCTTATCCACGGGCTTGACCTCGCGCATTTCCCCGAAGAGCACGATCTTGCCGGCGAGCTTGCCCTTGTACTTGTCGAAGTCTTTTTCGTCCTTAATGTCAACCCAAGTGGCGGAGCCGGAGACAGGTCCCTTTGTGGCGGGGGACCAAGGTGCGGCTTGGGCAATGAAAACGGAAGTGTCCGGCGAAGTCATGCGGAGTCCTGCATTCAACTGCTGCCAGCCCATGCCGAATTCGCCCCAGTCCTCGAGATGCGCGTTGACGCAGCCCATGGCCGTGAATTGCTCGCGAGTCCACTCGTTGGCGCGCTTGAGATTGGGAGAGCCAGTGAGGCGAGGGCCGATGCCGTCCATGAGCGCAGAGGCGTATTCCATGACGTGAGTGTGAGTGATGGCCTCCTGGCGAATGCTTTGGTACATGGAAAGATCGAGCGGCTCCGTGACGGGCTGTGGAGATTCATAGGAAGGCCGAGGAGGTTCCTTGGGGGCCTCCTTTTTGCTTTGCGCGTTGGCAAGAAAGGGCACGGTAAGCGAAACGAACAACAAAGCGAACGAAACGAAGGGTCTTCTAGAGAGCATCGTGGTTTCCTTTGCCGTTGGAGAGAAGAACGGGGAGAGCATAGCAGGGGCGCAGAAAATCGCCAAGCGCTTGGAGATTTGGCAGGGTGCGAAAGGCAGCAGGAGTTATTGAGTGCCCCCAGGAGCGGCGAGCGAGGGACGCGAAAACATCTCGACGCCGCGCGAAATGATGTTGCTGCTGGAAGCGCTTTACCATGGGATGGTCCTGAACAAACAGTCCACGCAAGATTATTTCAAGCGCTTGAGCATCCATAAGGAAAGTTGCGTTCCGCGCGAATTGCCGGAAGATTTGCGCGTGGCCAACAAGCCCGTTGAATTGGAAGGCGTGCGAAATGATTCGGGTATCGTCATTACGGGCAAGCGGCCGTATGTGATCAGCGTGATGACGACGTATCTGCGCCACGAACAAGACGGCGGGGAAGCAAGCGTGAGCATCTCGACTGCGGCTTACCAGATGTTTGACCGGTTAAGCCGCGCTTCCGAATTGGGGCGCGTGATCTCGCCGCATGACACGCGGAATCCGTAAGAGAACGGCCATCTCCGGTCGCTTCTAAAGCGCAAGCTAGTTAAGGACGCGCAGGCCGAGACCTGGGCCTTGCGGCAAAATGAGCTTGCCCTTTTCCACGGTCACGCCTGCGAATGGATCATTGGCGATGAGCAGGTTGCCATCCAGGTCGGCGTAATCCACAAGCGGCGAAAGGTGAGCCGCGGCGGTTACGGAACACGAACTGGAAACCATGCATCCGAGCATCACTTTCAAGTCGAGAGCTCGAGCCATCTTGATCCAGCGATAGGCTTCCATGATGCCGCCGGCCTTGTCGAGCTTCACGTTAATGCCGTCGTAAGCTCTCTTGAGTTGCGGGATCATCGCGGCGCTGGTGCATGCTTCGTCGGCAATGATGGGGAGGTGGACCTTTCCACGCACATACTTGATTTCCTCAAACATGTGGGCGGGCATGGGCTGCTCGATAAACTCCACCCCTTGGGTCTCCAGCCAGTTGATCTTGCGGACGGCCTCTTCCTTGTCGGTCCAGCCCTCGTTAGCGTCAACACGGAGCGGTTTATTCGTGACGCTACGGACAGCGGCAATGGTCTCTTCATCGGTCTTCAGGCCCACCTTTACTTTTAAGACGGGGTACGCGGCCGCTTCCGCCGTCTTTTGTCTGGTGATCTCCGGAGTGTCAATGCCAATCGAAAATGTGGTAATGGGGGCGGCGGCGGGGTCAAGTCCGAAATACTTGTACAGGGGAATATTGAGTGCCTTGCCGATCCAATCCATCACGGCGATATCCACGGCGGCCAGGGCCGCATGCTGGCGCTCCCCAAGGAGTTTGCGGATGTCCGCAAGGAAGGCGTCGAATTGCCAGGGATCGCCGGCAGCGATCTTGTCGAGGATGGCGTCGATGGCGGCCTTCGCCTGCTCGGGGAATTCGTTGTAGCGAATAATGGGCGCGCCTTCACCAAATCCGGTGATGGCGTCACGCGTGTAGCGGAGGTTCACCGTATCGCGATAGGTGTTGGAAGACATCGTGGTGGTCCAAGTGTGGCGCAACATGAGGCGCTTCAGATCCACTTGGACGGATGGCTTGTGGTCGCTCGCCGGGGGCGCGCTGCTCGCCGCAAGCAACTTCCCGATGGGCCTCAAGGTGAAGGCTCCCGCAGCTCCCGCAACTTTCAACCATTGGCGTCGATTCACGGCCTTATCCTCCTTGCGGCCACCAGAAGTTCGGTCCATGGCGCATCGTCCAGCTTGCTGATCTGAACCATTGGGTGTTCGTGGGTAGTATCGTGAATGAATTCTCCGTTCCCCATGTACATCCCCGTGTGCGTGATGTGTTCAGCGCCACGTCCGAAAAAGAGCAGGTCACCGGGCCGCAAATCTTTGCGTTGAACTTCGCTGACGCCGCTCCATTTCGCCTGAATATCGGCGTCACGCGGCATAATGACGCCACGCTGTCGCTCAAGCATCTGTGTGAAGCCGGAACAGTCAAAACCGAAAGACGAACTGCCTCCCCAAGTGTAGGTGACGCCGAGAAATTTACGCGTGACGGAGATCATCTGGTCGATGGTAAGAGGCGCGAAGTCTGAGCTCACATCGCCCTTCTGGATGAAGGCTTCGGAATCGTTGGGAAGCCGCACCTTGAGCCAGCCCTCGCTATCCGGCACTTTATCGGAGAGGACCTGCAGGCGGCTTTCCCATGGAATCGTGAGGACTGGAGCATGCTTGGTGACATCGGGCTCGCGATAGAGATTAGCGCTGAGTTGCGAGACGCGGACCGCGGGACCCTGCACGGCGTACTGCTGCCCACTGAGTTTCCGCAAATTTGCGCGCTGGGTCCACCCCTTGTACTCGTCTGGGGTCCTGATCCATGCCCAATGCCTTCTGGTTTGGAGCAGCGTCACATTACTGGCGTAGATCGCCTGCGATACCACGTCAGAGTTGACGTTGGGGTTCCGGTACATGTTGGCCACGGGCTTGACGACGACATACCAGGTCTCTGAAGTGGTCTCCTTGGCCGCGAAGAGAACAGAAAATGAAAGGATGAGCAAGGGCAACATCCACAAACGTTTGAGATGATCGCGATGGGGCCGCACATGATCCTCCCAGGGTTCGTCACGAGGACTTTGGAGAGTCCTTAGGGCGGACGGGCAAGCTGAAGGCTCCGAGCTTAATGGAAGTCCAGATGGCTTCCAAAAGGTGATTGTACTTGAATCGAGAGTAGTGTGTTCGTCGTCTTTGTTTTTTCCATTCGCACACGCTAGGTTCGTGACAGGCCGGCAAGATAACCCTGCTTCATTTCCTTGGGAAGAAACGCATGTTCCACTCCTGCGTGATGGAGGGCCGCGAGTTCGGCTTCGCTGAGGCCCATTTGCGCGGCGATTTCGTATTCGCCGAGGAGCGAGGCGTGGAACATGGCGGGGTCGTCGGTGGAAAGCACTACCGGGATGCCATGGCGGAGAAGTTGCGGCAAGGGGTGCTGCTGGAGCGTTGCGCCTGGATTATGCAACTGCTGGGCGAGGGCGCCGGTGCGGAGATTGCTGGTGGGGCAAACTTCCAGGGGGATGCGGCGCTCCGCGAGGAGGTCCATAAGCGCTGGATCGTGGATTGCGGCAATGCCGTGGCCGATGCGCTCGACGCCAAGAATCTCGATGGCCTCTCGGATCTTCTCCGCCCCGCCAACCTCGCCCGCGTGCATAAGCAGACGCATCCCGCTGCTTTTGGCGCGCAAATAGGCATAGCGGAACTCGTGAGCGGGGATGCTTAGTTCGTCGCCGCCAATCCCGAAGGCCACAATGCGCGGCGAGGCGCAACGGCGCGCCGCTTCCACAACGTCGAGAGCCGGCTCCGGCCCAAATTGCCGCACGGCATCGAAAATCCAGTTGAGGCGTAAACCGCGCTTCTCAAATGGCTCCGTGGCCGCGAGTATGGCGTCAAAGGTGGCCTGGGGATCCTGCTTGCGCAGGAGCACGATGCCGACGGAGAGCGTGACCTCCGCATAAACGACATGCTGTTCGAGGAGTTGCTCGGCCAGATCGGCGGCCAGCAAGGCGAAATCGCGCGGCTCGCGGAGGAAAGAGGTCACCCATTTGAAGGCTTCGATGAACTCGGTGAAGTTGCGGTAATCGTAACGGCGGCGTACCTCGTCTTCGGTTAGCCCGACGCCATGGCGGGCGGATAGCACACAGGCAATGGCAGGGCGAATCGAGCCTTCAAGATGAAGATGCAATTCGGTTTTGGGAAGGCAAGCGATGCGCGGAGGCAATGAGGAAGGTTTCACGCTGGAATTTTAGCAGGGTCGTGGTCATTTCCGGGGCAATAGAAGAAAGATTTGGATTGTTCCGGCCGGGGTGACATCGCTGCTAGGGCGCGAATTTGCGTGGGCAGCGGGGGAAGAAGTGAAAGAGTGAAAGAATGAGAGTGCTTGAGAGTGGTCGCGAATGCCACGATCCCTCCACTGCGCGACCCGACGCGCCAGAATGCGGCGCGGAGGAAAAAGTCGGGCCGCTCCGGTCGGGATGACAATGTCGGCTAAAGTGCGAACATAGGTGGATCCCGCCAGGCAGGAGAGGGATCTGGTGTTCGCCAAAGACCTTAGGCAAAGCAGATTCCTCGACCCGTTCAAGAAGCAACCGGGACTCGGAATGACAATGGCCTGGATTTTACGGCAGCCGAGGCAGGCACTCAGTGGGGGAGTTGGGGTTTGCCGGCGTTGATCCACGCGGTTAGCCAGTAGGAGCCCACGTCGGTGGAGGCATCCGACAACTGCCTAATCAGGGACCCAGCGGCCAAGTTGTAAAACCGGTCGTAGTATTCGTCGGTGTAGGCAGATAGCCCGCGCTTTGCGGCGCGGTCCGCAAGGAGCAGCGATTCCACCTGGCTATGCGCGGAAAGGCAGGCATCGAAGGCGTGGTCCGTGGGATCGCTGATGAAGGAAGCGTCGTGCGGGCTGACCGGGAAAAAGGAGCCGAAACGGTCAACCAGCGCGGCGTTGAATCGTTGATTGACCCCATTTTGCCCGCTGGCGTGTCCGTCATAATTTTCGGTGGTATTGAACGGGTCGTGGGCTTCGGCCACGAAGTGCGCCAGGAAGGCGGCATCCACCTTGGCGTTTTCCCATTTGCCATTCTTCAAATCTTCGGTGAGCTTCTGGCTATAGACGCCAATCTGCCACGGAAGAAGGCCCGTGGCATCGATTTTGGACTTACCGTACAGGCCGATCGCCGCTTTGTAATTCCGCGGGAGTTTGTCGAAGGGAAATTTTCCGTACTTGTCGAGTTCGATGAAATAGTTACTGCGCTCGCCGGGATGTTTATCAATGAGAGTAAGCGGGTCGTTGACGTGTTGCACGAAGTAGGAGCGGTTGGCTTCAAAGAAAGACCGCAGGTCGTAGGGCAGCGAATCGACCGCATGATTGACGATCAGCCGCTGGGCGTTATCTCCCCAGGCCGTCGCGTGAAGAGGAAAGAGCATGGCGAGGCCCGCGGCGAATAAAAGGAAACTCGCGGCACCTCCGAACCTGGAATTAGAGCGGCGCAACATTTCCGGGATGCCCTCACTTGGCGTTAGCAATCCTCAGCGTACTCTTCCTGCGGCCATAGAAATAATAAATCACCAGGCCGATGATGAGCCAGCCAAAGAAGCGCAGCCAGTTCATGATGGGCAGGCCGGCCATCAGCAGAAGGCACGTAAGAATAGTGATTACGGGAGCCAGCGGTCCACCCGGCGCACGGAAGGCCCGCTTACGGTCTGGTTCACGGTAGCGCAGGATGAGCACCCCGGCGCCCACCAACGCAAAGGCAAACAGCGTGCCGATATTCGAGAGGTCCGCGAGTGTGCCGATATCGAGGAGCCCAGCGGGGATTCCCACGACGAAGCCCGCGAGCCAGGTGGAGAAGTCCGGCGTGTGATATTTCGGGTGGACGCGGCCAAAAATACGCGGCAGCAGGCCGTCGCGGGACATCGCAAACCACACGCGCGCCTGGCCCAGTTGGAAGACCAGCAACGAGGAGATCATGCCCATCAGCGCGCCGATTAGAACGATTAGGCGCACATTGCCAAAGTGCAGCTTCTTCATGGTATTGACGACAGGAGCAGCGTCGTCGAGCAGCGTTTGCCAGGGTACGAGTCCCGTCAGCACGACTACTACGGCGATGTACAGCACCGTGCAGATCACCAGCGTGGCGATGATGCCGCGCGGCAGGTCCCGCTGCGGATTCTTGCACTCCTCGGCCGCGGTGGAAACGGAGTCAAACCCGATGTAGGTGAAGAAGACAATCGAGCCACCGGTGAGAATTCCCGGCCAGCCATTGGGAGCGAAGGGGTGCCAGTTGGCGGGGTGAATGAAGCGCGCAGCAAAGCTGACGAACACCATGATGGCCACGAGCTTCAGGAAAACCATGACGTTGTTGGTTTCGGCGGACTCCTTGATGCCACGGACGAGGATTACGGTGAGTAGCATGACGATGATGAAGGCCGGCCAGTTGAATCCAAAATGCCAGCCGGGACCGTAAATCATGTTTCCCTGCAGGTCTTGCAAGCCAGTGGGGAGATAAGCGGGTGAAATCCATTCAGGATTGGGATGCCAGCCGAACCAGTCGAGCAAGTCCACGATGTGCGCGGAAAAGCCGACGCTGACGGCCATGTTGCTGACGGCATATTCCAGAATCAGGTCCCAGCCGATAATCCAGGCGATGAGTTCGCCCATGGTGGCGTAGGTGTAAGTGTACGCGCTGCCGGCGATGGGAATCATCGCGGCGAGTTCCGCATAACAGACGGAAGCAAACCCGCAGACGAGGGCCACGAGGATGAACGATAGGGCGATGGCCGGGCCAGCGCCGGGACGGCCGTAGGACCTGGAATGGTAGATCAGGAACTGGAGCAGAGGCGCGTTCAGTATGGAGGATACCTGCATTTTCTGCCCGGCGATGGCCGTGCCGATCACGGTGAAAATGCCCGAGCCGATGACCGCGCCAATTCCCAGCGAGGTCAAGCTCAGCCAGCCCAAGGATTTCTTTAATTTGATTTCGGCGTTCTCGGAGTCAGACAGAAGCTGGTCGATACTCTTACATCGGAAGAGATGTGCGGCCAAGCGGGCGCTCCGTTCGCATCCGGGCGCATGGGGCAGTTGGACTCAGCCGGATACGGAATAAAGAATGATGGGTTTCAATGTATCGCGATATGGGAACAGGCGCAACCGGGCGGAGGCAATTGCGGCCGCCGAGGAAGTGAGCGAGAGCTGGCTCGCTAGTCGCGGCAGGGGTATACAATTGCGCTGTATCAGAATTGAATGATGGGATTCGAGGTGATCCGCGAGGGGTTTGCATCCCATCGTATGTCCGAAGTCTCCGGATTCCCTGGGGAGCGGCGAAATGAACCGGCGTGACTTTCTATGGAGCGCGACGCGGGCTGGGGTTGTGAGCTCAGTAGCCTCCAGGTCATTGCTGCTTGCAAAGCAGATAAACCTTAGCGCAACGAGTGTAGCGCGTTCGGATACGACTCAGCCCAAGGGGCATGAACTGGACCGCCACCGCTTTGGCGTGAACTATACTCCCTCTAAAAATTGGTGGTTTTGTTGGAACGAGTGGGATGCGGACCCCATCAAGCGTGACCTGGATGCCATCGCCTCCTTGGGCGCGGACCATCTGCGCATTTTGCTGATCTGGCCCTACTTCCAGCCCAATCCGAAGTGGATCAGCCCGGTTCACCTGGAACGATTGGATCAACTGCTCACTCTCATGGGCGAGCGCAAATTGGACGCGTTAGTGACCGTGTTCACGGGTCAATTGAGTGGCTGGTTTTTTTTGCCGCCCTTTAACAAAACCGGGTCCGGCTTCTACAGCGATGAAACGATTTGGGCGGCCCAGGAACTCTTCATCCGGCAACTGGCGCGCGTGATGCAGCCAAAAACGCAACATCATTGGCTTCGACGTGGGAAATGAGATCAACACTTGCTGGAGCACGGAACCGCGGGTGGGCGACGCCTGGATGAAAAAGATGATGTCGCTGATGGCGTCGGTCAGTCCTGACGGTCTCCACGTCAACGGAGTGGACGAAGGGCCGTGGTTCGAAGTGAACACGTTCTCTCCGCAGGCCCTGGCATCCGCGCCGATGCCGGTCATCCACTGCTACCCCTACTGGTCTGGAGCGCTGAAGTACGGTGGCGCAATGGATCCGCCCAGCACGAAACTGCTGGCAGCGATGGCGGCTCTGGTGCGCTCCTATGCCGGCGATCCCCGGAAGCCCGTTTGGGCGGAGGAGTTCAACACTTGCATTGAAGCGTTGAATGAGAAGCAACAGGCCGAATGGCTGGAGAAGGCGGTTTTGGCAGCCATTGATTCGGGTGTGAGCTGGTTCAGCTATTGGGACACCCACGACGTGGACCGGAAGTTCGAGTTCAACTCGCTGGAATACAGTCTTGGCCTGCTTACGAATGACGGACGAGTGAAGGAACAGGGCAAGGTATTCAAGCAGCTTGCCGACGCCTATCGAGGGAAGACGGTGGTATTCCCCACGCATGCTCTCCCGCCACCGCCGGTCAATCGCACCCAAGAAGCCTCCTGGCGCTGGATGCTGGATTGGATGGGCTGGAAACCGGTGAGCGCCTAAAACCGAGGCAGCGGCCCGTAGGGATTCACTGCAAAGTAATTTGGAGAGGTTTCCCATGGACTATACGTACAGTGACGTTGCGAAGATGATTGATCACTCGCTGTTGAATCCGACGCTGACGCGCGATGATCTGGAAGCGGGCTGCGGGGTGGCGCTGGCTTACGATACTGCCAGCGTGTGCACCATGCCGTTTTACCTGAAGCGCTGCGCGGAATTGCTGCGCGGCAGCAGCGTGAAGGCCAGCACGACCATCGGCTTTCCCGCATGGCGTGAATACCACCGCGATCAAAGCGGCCGAAGCGCGCCAGGCCATCGCGGACGGCGGCGAGGAACTGGATATGGTCGCCAACATCAGCAAGGTTTTGAGCGGCGATTGGGGGTACGTGCGTGACGACATCAAAGCCGTCATTGCTATCGCCCACGCGGCCGGGGCCAAAGTGAAGGTGATCTTCGAGAATTGTTATTTGCAGGACGCGCACAAGATTCGCTTGTGCGAGATTTGCGGTGAGCTGAAAGCCGATTGGGTGAAGACTTCGACGGGCTACGGCTCGGGCGGTGCGACACACGCGGACCTTATCCTGATGCGTCAACACTCTCCCGTTTGGGTGCAGGTGAAAGCGGCGGGAGGCGTGCGCGATCTGGATGCGTTGCTGGCCGTGCGGGCGCTCGGTGTTTCGCGGTGCGGGGCCACGCGAACGGTGGGCATACTGGATGAAGCGCGGCGGCTGTTGGGGCTTACGGCGATCAAAGTTGGGGAAACGGCGGCGCAGCCTGCGGGCCACTAGAGATTTTTCTCAACTGGAGCCCTCACCGGAAACTTGTGGGCGTCTTCTTGTCTTTCAACCGCAAGACCAGGATTGCCGACGCGATCATCGAAACGCCAACGAACGCCAGCCCGCCGGAAGTGCTTCCCGTGCGTTTGCTGACGGCGCCGATGACGTACGGGCCCACAAAGCCGCCCAGGTTTCCCACCGAGTTGATGAGGGCAATTCCCGAAGCGGCCGCGGCGCCCGTCAAGAATTTGCCGGGCAACGACCAGAAAGGTCCGAAGAAGCTGTCCACGCCGATGGCCATCAAGGCCAGGAGCGCGATGGACAGAGCGGGTGAAGTGATTCTTCCCACGATGAGAAGGGCGACGCCTCCGAGAATGGCGGGGATGGCCGCGTGCCAGCGGCGCTCTTGCGTGCGGTCCGAATGGCGAGAGAGCGCCAGCATCGCGATGAGGCCGCAGATGTGCGGGATCGTCACCAGGAGCCCCACTGTTGTGTTCGAGTACAATTTGGACATTCCTTTCACAACCTGGGGCAGCCAAAAGCTCATCGAGTACAAACCGACGATGATCGTGAAATAGACGATCGCCAGGTGCCACACGCGCCCGCTGCCCAACGCTCTCCATGCCGAAACGTGGCCATATGCTCCTGCGGCTTTCTCTTCCTTGGCCAGTTCAGCCGCGAGCCAGTTCTTCTCGGGTTGCGTCAGAAAGCGCGCGTCTGCCGGACGATTGGGCAGCAGGCGATAGGTCAGGATGCCCAACACAATCGCGGGCACGGCTTCCAGGACGAGCAGCCAGCGCCAACTGCTGATCCCGAACCAGTGGATATGATCGAGAATGAGCCCAGAAAAAGGGGCCCCCACGATGCTGGAAATCGGCAGGCCGGTCATGAAAAAGGCCACGGCCTGGGCGCGCTCGCGCTGGCGGAACCAGTAGGTCATGTAAAGGATCATGCCCGGGAAAAAGCCCGCCTCCGCCAGCCCCAGCAGGAATCGCACCACGTAGATCTGCGTGGCGTTCTGGACGAAGCCGGTGCACGCGGAAACGATTCCCCAGCTCACCAGAATCCACGCGATCCACGCGCGCGCACCCAGCTTGTGAAGGAGCACGTTGCTGGGCACGCCAAACAGGAAATAGCCGAAAAAGAAAATGCCGGCGAGCAGACCAAACTGCTCGGCGCTGATGCCCAGCTCCTTGTTCATGGTTAAAGCGGCGAAGCCGATGTTCACGCGGTCCAGAAACGCGACAATATACAGCAGAAAAATAAATGGCAGGATGCGCAACTGGATTTTGCGGATGGCGGTGCTGGCAGCGTCGGTGGTGCCTGCGTCCGGGCGGGTGCTCATGCAATTACACCGGCTGCAAATGCGCGAAGCGTTCGATGAATTTTTTCGTGCCGCGGCCGGGGAAACTCACGGAGATGCGGCGATCGTCGTCTTCGCCTTCCACGCCGACCACCGTTCCCACGCCGTACTCCGGATGGCGCACCTTCTGGCCCAGCAGCGGATCGGCTTTTCCGCCGCGTCTTATGGCCGGGCGGCTGAAGGAACTTGCGGAAGAGGCACGCCGCTGTGATGCGCGCTCCTTCGGCGCAGACGTTCCGCGAGCGCGGCGCAGAAATTCCTCGGCGGAATAGGAATATTCGGGGTCGGGCTCGTATCGGCGCGATTCGCCGATTTCCGCCATCGACCCGCGCACGGTATCCACCAGTTCGCTGGGAATTTCTCCCAGGAAGCGCGAGGGCAGGGAAGCACGCATCTGCTGCTCGTTGCCGAAAATGCGGCGGTAGAGCGCGCGGGTCAGCGTTAGCGATTTTCGCGCGCGCGTCATGCCCACGTACACCAGCCGGCGTTCTTCCTCGATTCCTTTTTCTTCGCTGATGGAGCGGCTGTGCGGGCAGATGCCATCTTCCAGCCCGGTCAGAAAGACGTGGTCGAACTCCAGCCCCTTGGTGCTGTGCAGCGTGATGAGCGTGACGCCCGGCTTGCCCTCGTAGGAATCGGCGTCGCTGACCAGCGCGGCGGCGTCCAGAAATTCGGTGAAGGATTCGCCGGCCTCGATGCTTTCCGCCACCGCGCGCACCAGTTCTTCCAGGTTTTCGGTGCGCGCCACGTCTTCCGGGGTGTTGCGATCCTTCAGCGCGTTCATGTAGCCGGTTTCCTCGAGGACGTAGCGGAGGAAGTCCGCGGGCTCCTTCGTCGAATACGCTTCCTGCAAGCGCAGGATAAGTTCGCGGAAAACGCGCAGCGGCGCGACGGAGCGGCTGGCGTTGGGGCTGGTCATCAGCGATTCCATGGCATCCCAGAAGGAAAGGCTTTCCCTCTGCGTGATTTCGCGGAGAGCGTCCACGGTGGTCTTGCCGATGCCGCGCGCGGGCACATTCAAAACACGCAGGAGGGAAACGTCGTCCTCCGGGTGCAGCGCCAGGCGCACGTACGCGAGCGCATCTTTTACTTCCGCGCGGTTGTAGAAGCTGAATCCGCCCACCAGTTTGTAGCGCAAGCCGCGGCGGCGAAACACCTCTTCAAAGGAGCGCGATTGAAAGTTGGTGCGGTATTCGACGGCGCAGGTCTGGTCTGGATCGCTGGCAAGAATGCGGTCGAGTTCCTCCGCAATGAATTCGGCCTCGGCCTGGGCGTCGCGGGCTTCGAAATAACGGAGATTGTCACCCAGGTCTTTTTCCGCGGTTAGCGTTTTTCCCAGGCGGTCGGGATTATTGGCGACCACGGCCGCGGCAGCATCCAGAATTTTCTGCGTGGAGCGGTAATTGCGTTCCAGGCGCACGACCTTGGCGCCGGTAAAGTCCCGCGCAAAACTGAGCAAAATGGAGACATCGGCGCCGCGCCAGCGGTAGATGGACTGATCCTCGTCGCCTACGACGCAAACATTCTGGCGAGCAATACGTAACGGCGTCCAGTAGACGTACACAACATA
>CAWADS010000011.1:0-22971 GCA_963780785.1 Candidatus Acidiferrales bacterium | reverse complement strand
AATATTCTCTTCTTTGCTGCTGTTTGGGGCTTCTACGCGCTCTGCAAGGCTCGATTCACCATGGTCTGCGCCTCTCTCACGATTTCGTTTAAGTGCGTTTGGCTGATGAAACTCTCCGCGTAAATCTTATAGATGTTTTCCGTCCCCGAGGGGCGCGCCGCGAACCAGCCATTCATTGCCATGACCTTTAGCCCGCCGATAGCTGCATTGTTCCCCGGAGCGCGCGTCAGCTTCGCCGTGATTGGCTCGCCGGCTAGCGTCGCATCCTGTACGGCCTCTGGTGAAAGGTTCAGTAGCTTGGCTTTTTCTTCGGGCGTGGCCACCGCGTCAATTCGTGTATAAAGCGGCGTGCCGAATTCAGCAGTCATCTGGCGATAGTGCTCGCCGGGATCTTTTCCTGTGCGCGCGGTGATCTCCGCCGCCAACAGGCACATAATCGGCCCATCTTTGTCGGTCGTCCAAACGGCGCCGTTTCGCCGCAGAAAACTGGCCCCGGCGCTTTCTTCCCCGCCAAAGCAGCAGGAGCCATCGAACAACCCGGGCGCGAACCACTTGAAACCCACGGGCACTTCAAGCAATTTGCGGCCCAGCTTCTGCACCACGCGATCAATCATGCCGCTGCTCACCAGCGTCTTCCCCACAACCGCGTCGCCCGGCCAGTCCGGCCGGTGCGTCAGCAAGTATTGGATCGCCACCGCCAGATAGTGATTCGGATTCATCAGCCCCGCCGAGGGCGTGACGATTCCGTGCCGGTCCGCATCGGGATCGTTTCCAAACGCCACCCGGAACTTGTCTTTCATTTTCACCAGTCCCGCCATGGCATACGGGCTTGAACAATCCATGCGAATTTCGCCGTCATGATCCACGGTCATGAAGGAAAACGTGGGGTCAATCTTCGGGTTGACCAACGTAATCTCAAGCCCGTAAATGGAATTGATCGGCTCCCAATAAGGCTCCGCGGCCCCGCCCAGCGGATCCACCCCCAATTTCAGGTGTGCGACGCGAATGGCCTCCATGTCGACGACGTTTCCAAGGTCTTTCACATAGGGAAGGACGAAATCATCCTGGTGCGTGGTGGCTGCAGTCACAGCCTTGATATAAGCAACACGTTGCACCCCGGCGTTGCCCGCCCGCAGCAGTTCATTCGCGCGTGCTTCCACCCATTTTGTGATGTCCGTGTCCGCTGGGCCGCCATTCGGCGGGTTGTACTTAAACCCTCCGTCGCGTGGGGGATTGTGCGAAGGCGTGATGACGATGCCGTCCGCCAGATGTTCCTTTCGCCCGCGGTTGTAAACCAAAATCGCGCGTGAAATCACCGGCGTTGGAGTTACGCCGTCGTTCTGCTGAATCACCGTTTCCACACGATTCGCAGCCAGCACTTCCAATGCGGTGCGCTGCGCCGGCGCGGAAAGCGCGTGCGTGTCCTTCCCCATGAAGAGCGGCCCGTCGACGCCTTGCGCCCGGCGGTAGTCGCAGATTGCCTGGGTGATCGCCAGGATGTGCGCTTCCGTGAACGTGCCCTTCAGCGAGCTGCCGCGGTGGCCACTGGTGCCGAAGCTGACGAGTTGCTGCGGATCGCTCAAATCCGGCTGGCGCTCGTAGTAGCTCCGCTCCAGTTGCGCGAGATCCACCAGCAATTCCTTGGGCGCGGGAAGTCCCGCAAGTGGTGAAAGATGCGTCTTGTCATCCGCTTCATTCGGAACGGCCGGTGGTTGTGACATTTGGTCTGACCTCAACATCGATCATAATGTGATACCACTGCTCGCCCGGGAACTCCAATACTTCATCTCAGAGTGCCCGTGATTTTCGCCCAGAATTCATCCTACCAGAGATGTAATCATTTTCCGGGGACGGAGTATCATAGCGGGTCGAGCACTCCCTCAGGGAATGAAACCGGACCGGATGATCGCTTATCTCGCAATCGCGATCACTTTGTCCGCAACCTCCGCTTGCTCCCGGGCATCCCTACCCTGAGAGAATGATAGCTGAGTGAATTGCGAATCATCGGCAGCTCCGGCTCTACGAAGGCAAGCGAGGAATACCATGCCAGACCCACTTCCCATGAATGACGGCACGCAGGTTGAAGATGACCGCACGGGCTCGAGAGTCGAAACCCTGAAACGCGCCATCCTCGACAATCTGTTCTACGTTGTGGGGCGGGCTGCCGAACACGCCGGGCCCACTGATTACTACCTGGCTCTCGCCTATACCGTCCGCGACCGCATCCTTGCGCGTTTTATGCACACAATTCACACCTACATGGAAACCCCCGTGCGTGCCGCCAGCTACCTCTCCGCGGAATTCCTTATGGGGCCGCAATTAGCCGGCAATCTGCTGAATCTTGGGCTGGATGCGCCGTTCCGCCAAGCCGTCAAGGAGCTGGGCTTGGACATGGACGCGCTCATCGACCAAGAAGCCGAACCGGGACTCGGTAACGGTGGCTTGGGACGCCTCGCCGCGTGTTTCCTCGATTCCATGGCAACATTGGGCGTTCCCTCAACCGGCTACGGCATCCGCTATGAGTACGGCATCTTCGACCAGAAAATCCAGGACGGCTGGCAGGTCGAATATACCGACCATTGGTTGCGCAACGGTAATCCCTGGGAATTGCGCAGGACGCGACTTGCCGTTGAAGTGGGCTTTCATGGCCGGACCGAACCATGGACTGATGGCGAGGGGCGCTACCGCGTGCGCTGGATACCACAGGTAGTCGTGAAGGGCATACCCTACGACACGCCCATCGTGGGTTATCGCTCCGGCGTCGCCAATATTCTGCGCTTGTGGCGCTCCGAAGCGCGGGAATCCTTTTATTTCGAGCGCTTCAATAGCGGCGATTACGGCGGCGCGGTCGCGGAAAAAGTGTTCGCCGAAAATATCACCAAAGTTCTCTATCCGAATGACGAGGATTTCCGCGGCAAGGAATTGCGCCTGCAGCAGCAGTACTTCTTCACCTCTTGCTCGCTTCAGGACATGATCCGAAGGCACTTGCGCAGAGGGCAGAAGCTCGAGAGCTTTCACGAACTATGGACTATTCAGCTCAACGATACGCATCCCTCCATCGGCGTTGCCGAGCTGATGCGTTTGCTCGTTGACGAGCATGGCATGACCTGGGAGCAAGCCTGGAGCATCACCTCGCAGACCTTCAGCTATACCAATCATACGCTCCTGCCAGAGGCGTTGGAGCGCTGGCCGCTGCCGCTTTTTGCTTCGCTTTTGCCACGCCATCTCGAAATCATCTACGAAATCAACGCCCGCTTCCTGGCCGAAGTGCGCGAGCACTTCCCGAATGACGAAGCCCGGGTCGCGCGAATGTCCCTCATTGACGAATCCCGTGAAAAGTACGTCCGCATGGCCCATCTCGCCTGCGTGGGCAGTCACAAGATTAATGGCGTCTCCGAAATCCACACACAGTTGCTGAAGAACGAGTTGCTCCGCGATTTCGCCGAACTCTGGCCGGACAAGATCGTCAACGTAACCAATGGCGTGACTCCGCGCCGCTGGCTCGCCGTCAGCAACCCCGAACTAGCCGAACTCATGACCAGCCGGATTGGCGACTCCTGGATCGATCACCTGGAAGATCTGAAGCGCCTGGAAGCTTTGGCGGGAGATCCCGCCTTCCGCGGGGATTGGCAGAAGGTCCAGCGCGCCGTGAAGGCCCGGTTATCGTGCTTCATCTTGAAAGAGACTGGCGTTTCTGTCGATCCCGACTCCATGTTCGACGCCCAGGTAAAACGAATTCATGAATACAAGCGCCAACACCTGAATGTTCTCCATATCCTCACTCTCTACCAGCGTCTGAAGAATGATCACAATCTTGAAATCACACCGCGCACGTTCATCTTTGGCGGCAAAGCGGCTCCCGGCTATCGCATGGCCAAGCTCATCATCAAACTCATCAATTCAGTAGGTGACGTTATCAACCGGGACCCCGATGTGAAAGACCGTCTCAAAGTTGTCTTTCTGCCCGGATATGACGTGACCTTTGGGCAATTGGTCTATCCTGCGGCCGACCTGAGCGAACAAATCTCCACGGCAGGCACGGAGGCGTCAGGCACCGGGAACATGAAGTTCGCCATGAATGGGGCACTCACCATCGGCACGCTCGACGGCGCCAACGTCGAAATTCGCGAAGCCGTCGGCGCTGAGAATTTCTTCCTTTTTGGTCTCATCGTGGAGCAAGTTCGCGCTACATGGGCTGCCGGCCATGCTCCCCGCCACTTTTACGAAACGATCCCCGCTCTGCACCGTGTGATTGATGCGCTCTACTCCGGCCAATTCTCCCACGGTGACCGCGAACTCTTTCGCCCGCTGCTCGATTCGCTCCTCAATCAGGACTCCTTTCTCCTGCTCGCCGACTATGAGTCCTATATCCATTGCCAGGATCAGGTGGCCGAGGCTTATCGGGATCAGGAAGCCTGGTCCAGGATGTCCATCCTCAATACTGCGCGTATGGGGGCCTTTTCATCCGATCGGGCCATTGATGAGTACTGCCGCAAGATTTGGGGCATCCACCACCTCTCCGCGCCAATGGTGCATAACGCCTGACCTACTGCATGGTCCCGGCTGCCCCTCATCGGCATAGGCAAGGCGGGCAACTCCGCTTCTAGAATTTTTTGGTTGTCAGCGGGCGAATAAAGTGGCATCGTCTCCACTCCGGGGGAGTGTTCCCCCAGGCGGACCAGGTTCCACAAGCTGGAAAGTTGGCTTTTCCCGATTCTGTTTGGTGGCAAGGTGCGAGGCGGACGGAGAAACATAAAACACGGCGTGAACTTTTCTTGTGGGAAGTGCGCTTTCCATTCTGAGTTGCTCCTCAAGCTGCAATTGGAGAGCAACCCGACTGCGCTCGGTCTTGTGCGCGCCGCCATCGAACGCGCCACGGAGGTTCTGCATTTTCATGAAGAAGAGTCGCGTGCCATTGTGCGCTCCGTGGATGAGGCCCTTGCCAATGTCATACGCCACGCCTACCAGGGGAAATCAGGCCATCCCATTGAAGTGACTTGTCGCCACTTGCACGGCACCCAAAATGGCGCGTGCGTCAGCGGAATCGAAATTGTTTTGCGGGACTCCGGCGTACGGGCCGATCCCGCGAAAATGAAGAGCCGTCCCCTTGAAGAAGTTCGCCCCGGTGGGCTGGGGCTTCATTTCATGAGGGAGAGCATGGACGAAGTTGAATTCAGCCGCAAAAAGGGCAAGAATCAGCTTCGCCTGGTGAAGTACCTGGCTCCGGCTGCTCCCCCAACAGCGCCGGAAGGAGAATAGACCGTGCAGATTGTCGTGCGTCCCATAAAAGGCTGGACGATCCTGGACCTCTCCGGTGATATCGACTTGTCGCACTCGCCCGCCATGCGCAAGGCCCTGCTTGGCGAAATCAAAGAGAAGCATACGCCCAAGGTTTTCCTCAACCTCAAGAATGTCCGCTACATTGACAGCTCCGGTATCGCCTCTCTTGTCGAAGGTCTGAAAGCCTCGCGCGATCAAGGATCCCGCCTGATCCTGTATGGTCTGAACAAAACCGTCCGCGAAGTGATGCAACTCTCGCGCCTGCAAAAGATCTTTGAGATCTACGAAGACGAGGAGCAAGCTCTCGCTTCTTAGGTGACCGAAAGAGTTTCCCCGCAAAGGTAGAGTGGCCCAGTGGAATTTGCGCGAAAAGTCGGCGCTGCCGTCATTAATGCTCTCTCCTATCTCGGCTCCCTGGCCGCGCTGGGCGGGCGTGCCGCTTTTGCCGCTTTCATAGGCCCTTTTCTCGGCAGGCCGGTTCGATTCCAGAGCGCGGTCGAGCAAGCTATGGAAGCGGGTGTGCGTGCATTGCCGATCCTTTCTCTCATCACATTCTTCATCGGCCTGATCCTGGCGCTGCAAAGCGCCTACGAATTGAAGAGGTTCGGCGCGCTGAACTACGTCGCCAGTGCCGTGGCCATCTCCATGTCGCGCGAGCTCGGGCCGCTGATTACCGCCATCGTCGTGATTGGACGCTCGGGTTCGGCCTTCGCTGCCGAGATCGGCACCATGAAAGTGTCCGAGGAAATTGACGCTTTGGAGACCATGGCCATCGATCCCGTCCACTTCCTGGTCACTCCGAAGTTCATTGCCATGGTTCTGATGTTGCCTTGCCTGACCATCTGGGCCAATTCCATGGGTATCCTGGGAGGATCTCTGTTCGGAGTGCTGCAGGCGGACTTCACCTGGGGCCGCTACATCAACGCCTCGCTCGAAGCCCTGTTTCTCCGCGACGTCGTCACCGGTCTCATCAAAAGCGTCATGTTCGGCGTCACCATCACCGCCGTGGGTTGCCTCGAAGGACTCTCAACCGGGGGCGGCGCTGAGCAGGTCGGCCGCTCCACAACGCGCGCCGTCGTCGTTTCCATTTTTCTGGTGATCCTCGTCGATCTGGTGTTCACGACGCTGTTCTTTTTCCTCGGAGCGCACTGAGAACTATGGCTGGAATCGCGGACACAACTCGCAGCACCTCATTGGATGGACCGATGATTTCCTTGCGGGACGTCCGCGTCAGCTATTCCGGCAGGGAAATCCTGCACGGTATCACTTTCGACGTCCAGCGCGGTGAGACTCTCGTTATCCTCGGCGGCTCGGGATGCGGCAAGAGCACGCTGCTGCGGGCTCTCGTCGGCCTTGAAAGACCGACCTCCGGCGAAGTCTGGATTGCCGGGAAGAATTTTTCCGCTATCTCCGAGGCGGAACGCGACGATATCCGCAAGAAAATCGGCATGTCCTTCCAGGGCGGTGCGCTTTTTGGCTCCATGACCGTCGGCGAAAACGTCGCGCTTCCTTTGCGCGAGCACACCAAGCTCGAGAATTCCACCATCGACATCATGGTTCGCCTCAAACTCGACCAGGTGGGCCTTTCCGGGTATGAACAGTACATGCCCTCGCAACTCAGCGGCGGCATGAAGAAGCGCGCCGCCGTGGCGCGTGCCCTGGCCATGGATCCGGAGATTCTCTTCTTCGATGAGCCGTCCGCGGGGCTCGACCCGATCATTGCCGCCGGCATCGATCAACTCATTCTGGATTTGAAACAGGCGTTCTGCATGACCATCATCGTGGTCACGCACGAACTGGCCAGCGCTTTTCTGATCGCCGACCGCATGGTCCTGATCAACAAAGGAGACGTGGTGGCCATGGGCACCGTGAAGGAAATGCAGACCAGCACGCATCCCCGGGTTCGCCAATTCTTGGATCGCGTCCCCGAACCCGCCGTGGCCCAGGAACTCGATTATCTGCAGATGTTGACGGAGCAGCAGCCCAGACAGGGTGTGCAGTCTCCGGGGAAGAGCAGGTAGAGATGGAAGCAAAACGCGAGCAAGCCTTTGTCGGATTCTTCGTGCTGATCGCCGCCGCGCTGTTGATCTTTACGGTCTTCGGCGTCACCGGCGCCTTCCAAGGCGCCGCGAAGACTTTTCACTCCAAGTTCCCCAACGCCGCGGGGCTGGAACCTGGAGCTTCCGTTCACTACGCCGGAGGCCAGAAAATTGGCCGCGTCGAAAAAATGCAAATCGATCCCGGCGATCCTTCTCTCATCGACATGACCTTCAGTGTGAAAAGCGAACTTCCCGTGAAGGCCGACAGCAGGGTGGCCATTCTGAGCTACAGTCCCTTGGGCGACAATCACCTGGAAATCCTGCCCGGAACTCCTGGCGCGCCTCCCGCTCCTTCCGGCGCTCTCCTGGCCTCCAAGCCCTATCTCGGCTTCAACGATTTGGCGGAGCAGATCAACAAACTTACACCTCAAGCCCAGGAACTCCTCACCAATCTCAATGACCGCATTAAACAACTAAACGTCACCATCACGCGCGTAAATGACCTGCTCAACGACCAGAATCGCCAGAATATCTCCGCGAGTCTTGCCGATCTTCACGGCATGCTTAATGAGGACCGTCCGGTTGTCAGGTCAGCCTTGAAGAATGTAAATGTCGCCACCGAGAAGATAACGCCTCTCCTCGACCAGTTGCACAAAACAATCGATCAGGCCAACGAAACCTTGAAACATGCGGACGGCATGATCGGGGAAAATCGCGAAGAAGTTCGCGCCTCGGTTGCCAAACTCCATGAATCTCTCAACAACGTAGCGGGCCTTACGCGGCGATTGGATCAGATGCTGGACGTCAATTCCGAAAACATTGATGAAATTCTGGAGAACCTCCGCCATATCACGGAGAACATGAGAGAATTTTCCGACATCATCAAGACCCAGCCTTCCTCGCTTATCCATTCCGGCAGTCCGCGCCAGCATGTACCGGGAGGACGTCCATGAGCCACGCTCCGCGCAGAGTTGAAAATCATCCTTGCTTCTCGCCAGTTCATGTAGAAAGAACCAGGCTGATGCGTTTCTCCCCGGCCCTCGCGGCACTCGCCCTGTTGCT
Organism: Candidatus Acidiferrales bacterium; assembly: GCA_963780785.1. Lineage (GTDB taxonomy): Bacteria > Acidobacteriota > Terriglobia > Acidiferrales > UBA7541 > Acidiferrum. The sequence goes on along the minus strand of CAWADS010000011.1, from coordinate 14,590 downwards.
GGCCGGGTGCGGCCACATGCAGCCTGTCAGGTATTACGAGATCTCCTATCCCGCGGTTGGTCCGGCCAAGCAGGAACCCTTGAACGCCACGCTCCTGGTGCGCACCTTTGCCACCTCTCATCTTTATCGTGAGGATCGCATTGTGTATGGTTCCGGTTCGGACCAGATGGGGACGTATCAGAATGAGCGCTGGAGCGAGCCTCCCGCCGAAATGCTCCAGAATGCCCTGGTGCGTGAATTGCGCTCCACGGGCCGCTTTCGCAACGTGACGGCCCTTCGCAGCGATTCCAGCGGGGATTTCCTTCTCACCGGCCATCTTTACGATTTCAAGGAAGTGTCCGGCAATGGCATCGTCGCGCGCATCAGCTTTGACGCCGAGCTACGCGATCTGAAGGCCGGCAAAACCGTCTGGACGTACACTTACAATCATGACGAGCCCAGCAACGGCAAAGATGTCGCCTCTCTCGTTGATGCCATAGACCGGAATGTTCAACGCAGCGCGCAGGAAGTGGAAGCGGGCATCCAGCAAGCGCTAGCGGCTTATCCTGTGAAGTGAAGAAGAACACCTCCCTAGGAACCCGACGATCAGCGGCTTGTTTCCTATGAGCGGGACTCAGATCTGCCCTGTTCTCGCAGCGCTCCTCTCCTGTTTAGATACGGGCGCCCGGCTACACCCAGGGCGAGTACAGTCTCTGTAACGTTTCCTCGCCCAGGCTCAGCAGTGAGGTACCCTCTTTGCCCGTTTTCCCTGAGGCCAAGGATGCCCAGCAGGACCTCATCGTCCAATCGACGGCGGCCTTCCGCGCGGTTCAGGGAGCTGCCTGAAATGGGAGGGTATCCTCTCCCAGAGCACCCGACTGCAATCGTGCTTAGAGCGACGGGTGCTTCTCGCCGGAGGTTTTCGTGGCAGCAGTCGAATATCTTTATAGGCAACTCTCCCGGTGACTCCAAGCGGCCGCGTCAAGCTGAATACCTAATCACCCGCTGTTGTATTTCTAATCAGCCCGCTTTCCTCTGCCATGCCCCTTCTTTTCTTCGAGTTAGCCAAGCGCGCTGGATCGGATACGATATTGCCCGCTGCAAATCTCAACGGTGCGGGCTTCGCTTTTCATCGAACATTTCTCGCTCCCTTCTTATGATTGCTACGAACTCTTTTGTTATGAGCAATTTGGCAGCATCGCTCAGAATCCATCCACATTGGCAGGTCAGTTGCCCCTACAGAGGCTGGGGTAGGACCACACCAGGAACCCCGGAGGCGGCCATGACAGTCATTCTGATGCTTGCGATGTTCGCGATCTTCCTTACCATCGACTATTTGAGGAAGCGGAAAGAAGTGCCACACACTGCAGAAGGAAGAGAAGAAGCGGCGGCGCTTTCGCAACGCATGTTGCCCAGCTTTGTAGCGGGTTTTGAGTTGCCCGATAACCGACGCTATCACCCAGGCCACACTTGGGCGTTGCAAGAGAGCCCCACCTTGGTTCGCGTGGGAATCGACGATTTTGGTGCGCGGCTTGCCGGAAAGCTTGATGGTCTCGTCCTCCCAAAGCGCGGCCAGTGGCTGCGGCAAGGACAGAAGTTCGCCACCATTATCCGCGACGGCCAGCGCACTGATCTGGTTTCTCCGATCGAAGGCGAAGTCACCAACGTCAACGAAGCCCTCACTGCCAATACTTCCTTGGCGAACACGGACCCTTATGGGGAGGGTTGGTTCGTTTCAGTGATCTCCCCCGATCTGCAGATCAGCTTCCGCAACCTCCTCAACGGCAGCCTGGCACGCAAGTGGGTGGCTGATTCCGCTAGCCGCCTGCAGGCTCGCATGCCGGCCCTTGCCGGTATCGTCGCGCAAGATGGAGGCCCGGCTATACATGATCTGACCGCGCAAATGCCCGCGGAAAAGTGGGGAGAAATCACCCGCGAGTTCTTCCTGACCTAGCTTCTTAGTGAACTCCAGCCAAGGCCCCGGCCAAGAGTGGACTGGGGCCTTGGTGCTTTTCCACACATAGTGCAGTCACTAGAGCTGGGCAGCTGAAATAGTCCGCAGACTGACGTGACGCAGGTCACTCCCCTGAGTGCTGAATCGCACAGGAATGCGACCCCGCCTCCACTATATTCAACTTGGGTCAGCGACTGCGCAGAAGGTTTCATCGCTGACGAGGTCACCCCTGCTGAATTGTTCTACAGTTCTCGAACATCTCTCTGCGTCGTCTGGCCCAGATGTTCGGACGACCCTCCGCCAGTCTTTGGCACCTCTCGCGGCGCTACATCGAACTCCAGGTGTCGATCTGAGCCGGTTGGGAATTTGCGATTCTTGTCCCCGCTCACTCCTTTCAAGGCATCTGGCGGGGACGTAGCTAGCTACAGGGGGCGTTTATGAGCAAGGGCATTCTCTACGACGCGACTCTCTGTATCGGCTGCAAATTGTGCGAAAAAGGGTGTGCCGAGCGAAACGGCCTCCCCTATGACGACACGATTGCCGCTGAACAGAAGCAGTCGGAACACAAGTTCACTGTGGTTCTGACGCACCAGGACAAATTCATGCGCCGCCTGTGCATGAATTGCCAGGATCCGAGTTGCGTTTCCGTTTGTCCCGTCGGTGCATTTCGTAAGACGGCAGAGGGTCCCGTCACGTACGCCGCTTCGAAGTGCATGGGGTGCCGTTACTGCATGCTGGCGTGCCCCTTCTTCGTCCCCAAGTACGAATGGGGCAAGACCTCACCTCTCGTCCGCAAGTGCGACATGTGTGCGGATCGCGTCGCCCAGGGTTTGCAGACCGCCTGCGCCGATGCCTGCCCCACCGGCGCCACCAAGTTTGGCGACCGCGATGCCCTGATCGCCGAAGCCCAGCAGCGCCTCCGCGACAATCCCGGCAATTACGTCAATCACATCTATGGCCTCAATGAAGTGGGCGGCACTTCCGTCCTCCTTCTCTCTAGCGTCCCCTTCGAGGAGTTTGGTTTCCACACAGACCAGACCACCGAGCCCATGCCCCTGCTGACGGCCCGCGTTCTTACGCACGTTCCCGACGTCGTCACGCTAGGCTCTGTTCTACTGGGCGGCATCTGGTGGATCTCCAATCGCCGAATTGAAGTGGCCGAGGCCGAGGGAAGCACAAACACTCCCCGCCCCGCCTCCCAGAAATGAGGATCAACGGACCATGCCGAAGTTCAAATTAACATTCTGGAAGACCATACTAATCGTCATCCTCATTCCGGGTGTGTATTCCTTGATTTACCGTCTCACCCACGGCCTCGGGCAATCCACCAACCTGACGGACGATTTTCCTTGGGGACTGTGGGTCGGCTTCAAACTCTTCTCCGTGGCTCTGGCCGGTGGCGGCTTCACCCTTGCCGCCGTTGTCTATATCTTCAACCTCAAACGCTATCGTCCCTTCCTGCGAGCCATGATCCTCACCGCGTTCCTCGGCTACTCCATGTTCATCGCCTCCCTGATTCTCGATCTCGGCAGGCCTTTGCGCATCTGGCACCCCATCATCATGTGGAACCACCATTCCGTCATGTTTGAAATTGCCTGGTGCGTGATGCTCTATACCACCGTGCTTCTCCTGGAATTCCTTCCGGTGGTGCTCGAGCGCCTTGGCTGGAAGCGCCAGCTTGCCTGGATGCACACCATCATGATTCCGTTGGTAATCGCGGGCGTGATTCTTTCTACGCTCCACCAGTCGTCACTCGGCAGTCTCTATCTGATCGTGCCCGGCAAGCTCTACCCGCTCTGGTATTCGTCCCTCGAGCCGGTTTTCTTCTTCATCTCGGCCATTTGCGCGGGCCTCGCCATGACCATATTTGAATCCTGGCATGCGGACAAATCCTTCCAACAGCGCGTGGAACTTCCGCTCCTCACGGGCTTGGGCCGCGTCCTGGCCGTGGTACTTTCCTTCTACCTCAGCCTGCGTGCCGTGGACCTGGCGCGCCGCCAGGCCTTTCATCTTCTCTTGCAACGGCGTCCGGAGACTTACCTCTTTGCACTGGAAATGTTCCTGCTCCTCGTGCCGATGTTCTTGCTGTTTCGCCGCCGTGTTCATACCAATCGCGCGGCGCTCTATTTTTGCTCGGTGCTGACTCTGCTGGGCATCGTTGCCAACCGCATGAATGTCGCCATCACCGGCATGCTGGCGTCCTCCGACAACAAATACTTCCCAAAGTGGACGGAGATTTCCGTCACCTTGGCCATTATTGCTTCCGGGTTCCTGGTCTTTGCACTGGCGGTGAAGTACCTGCCGATCTTCGGCAGCATGCCGTCTCGCCAGCCCGTGGAAGAGCCGGAAACCGCCCGGGGCAAGCTTCCGGAGCTTTCCCATGTCGAATCCTGAAGATCGATCGAGTCTATCGTACCTTTGGAAGAGTGCTACAGGCAGTCTCAGTTCCAAGCTGCTTCTGCTGCTTGTTTCTTCGATGGCCCTTGTCTTCGGAGTGCTGGGCTACCTGAATATTCAATTACACCGCACGCACTTGGAGCGTGATGCTCTCGCGGATGCCGCCCGCACCAGCAGCGTCATCAAACGCAACACCTCCTACTACATGCTGCGCAATCAGCGCGATGGTCTTTATCACATCATCACCGAAATGGCCGATGAGCCCGGCATGGTCCGCATCCGCATCATCAACGATCAGGGGCGCATCAGCTTTTCCTCCGATACTTCCGAGATGTACAAGTACGTGGACCAGAACATGAAGGCCCACGATGCCACCGTGCCGGGCAGCGCGCTGCGCATCTCGGACATCAAGCAGAACTTTCGCACCTACCGGCTCCCTAATGGCGAGCGCGCCCTTGGCGTCATCGACCCCATTGAAAATGCTCCCGCCTGCAGCAATGCGGAATGCCACGCCCATCCCGCGGAAGTGAAGGTCCTGGGCGTCCTCGATACCAACATTTCTCTTGCCAGCAGCGAACGGAACGTCGCGGAGAGCACGCGCCAAGTGCTCCTCTACACCATTCTCGCGGTCTTCGGCGTGGCCATAATCTGTGTCGGCTTTGTGCGCCGCATGCTTCAGGGGCCGCTTACCGCTCTCACGGAAGGCACCAAGCGCATCGGTTCGGGCGACCTCGGCTACCAGATCAAGATTCCGTCGCACGGCGAACTGGAGGACCTGGCCACCTCCTTCAACACCATGAGCTCTCGGCTCCGGGCGGCCCACCAGGAAATCAACGCCTGGGCGCGAACTCTGGAAGCCCGCGTTGAAGAGAAAACCCGCCAGCTGAAGGGGGCTCAGGACGAGATGTTGCGCGTGGAGCGCATGGCTTCCATCGGCAAGCTGGCCGCCGTCGTCGCTCACGAAATCAATAATCCGCTCGCCGGCATTCTTACCTACGCCAAACTGCTCAAGAAGCGCCTTTCTCGGGAATCCACTGCACAAATAGAAAACCAGAAAGAAAACATCGAAATGCTCGACCTAGTCGAGACCGAGAGCCGCCGCTGCGGCGAAATCGTCAAAAATCTCATGACCTTCGCGCGCGCCACATCCTTGAGCCGCGAACCAGCCGACTTGAACGCCGTCATTGATCGCTGCATCCGCCTCGTTCAGCACCAGTTGGAGCTGAAGAACATCGAACTCCACCTCAATCTTGCTGCGGATCTTCCCAACGTCCGCTGCGATCCCGGCCAAATCGAGCAGGTCATCCTGGCCCTCGTCATGAACGCCATCGACGCGCTTCCGAATGGTGGAAACCTGACCCTGAACTCCCATTCTCTGCCGGGTACCGGCAACATCCAGATTGAAGTCAGGGACGACGGCGTTGGCATGCCTCCGGACGTCCTCGCAAATATGTTTGAACCTTTTTTTACGACCAAAGAACACGGCCGCGGACTTGGCCTTGGTTTGGCCATCAGCCGCAACATCGTGGATCGCCACGCCGGCAAGATCGAAGTGGCTTCTGAGCCTGGCCGCGGCACTTCCTTCACGATTACGCTGCCGGTGCATTCCAACGTGGTGTTGAACAACGGAGCCGCGATTGTCGCGGGGTGAGGAACAGCTATCATGGCCACAAAAGCAAATTTGCTGGTAGTTGATGACGAACTGATCGTTCGCGACTCTCTCGACAAGTGGTTTCGCGAGGAAGGCTACGACGTCACCGTGGCCGAAAGTGCCCAGGACGCCCTAACCAAAATGGCCGCGAAGCGCTTTGACTTGGCGCTCGTTGATATCAAGATGCCCGGCACGGATGGCGTCGAGCTACAGCGCCGCATGCACGAGATCGACCCCGAAATGCTGGTGATCATCATGACCGGCTACGCCAGCGTGGAGACCGCCGTCGCCGCCCTCAAGAATGGCGCCTACGATTATGTTTCCAAGCCCTTTGACCCGGACGACATCGCTCACAGCGTGCACAACGCCCTTTCCCACAAGCGCGCTGAACAGGAGAACGTCCGCCTGCGCGAAACCGTTGCTTCCGTGGTCCGTCCCCAGGAAATTGTCGGCCAAAGCGCCGCGATGGTCCGCGTCTTTGAAGCCATACAAACGGTTGGCCCCACCGACGCCACCGTTCTGATCACCGGCGAAAGCGGCACCGGCAAGGAACTTTGCGCCCGCGCGATCCATGCGGCCAGCCCCCGCCACTACAATCCGCTGGTGGTGATCCATTGCGGCGCTTTGGCGGAAACGCTCCTCGAAAGCGAGCTTTTCGGCCATGAAAAAGGCGCCTTTACCGGCGCGCAGTACCGCAAGAAAGGCAGCTTTGAAGTTGCCGAAGGCGGTTCGGTCTTTCTCGATGAAGTCGGCGACATCAGCCTGAAAACCCAGACCGATTTGTTGCGCGTTCTCCAGGAACGGGAAATCACGCGCGTCGGCAGCACCCATCCCATCCAGGTGGACTTCCGCTGCATCGCCGCCACCAACAAGAAACTCGAACAACTCATCGAAGAAGGCCGCTTCCGCCCCGACCTCTTCTACCGTCTGAATGTTTTTCAGATCCAACTTCCGGCGTTGCGCGATCGCAAGGGCGACATCCCGATTCTGGTGGAACACTTTGTCCGCAAGTTCTCCGCTTCCATGAACAAGCGCATCAATCGCGTCTCACCGGCCGCCATGGCTCTCCTGGACCGTTACCAGTGGCCCGGCAACGTCCGCGAACTTGAAAATGCTGTCGAACGCGCCATGGTTGTCGCGCAGGAGCCAGAAATCCGCGAGGAAGACTTTGCCCTGCGCCTGCCACTTACGGAACACCAGCCCCGCACTCTGGAAGACATGGAGCGCGCCCACATCCTCGCCGTCCTCGAAGACTGTAAGGGCAACCAGACCCTTGCCGCCGAAGTCCTCGATATCGATCGCGTCACCTTGCACAACAAGCTCAAGAAGTATGGTTGGAAGCGGGTCACTGCGGACGCCCTGTGAACCTCATTCAGCTACTCCCGTTCGGCCCCGCCACCGCGGAGACACTCTCCGAACTCCGCGCGGGACTCGAACGCGAATTCGCTGTCCCCTGCGAAATCCTTCCGCCGGAGCCGGAACCTGCTTTTGCCTTCAATTTCACCCGGCAGCAGTACTCATCCACCGAAATCCTCGCGGCCATGCTGAAGCGCAACACTCCAGCGAAGTGGCGCCTGCTGGGTGTCACCCCTCTGGATCTCTACATCCCTATCCTCACCTTCGTTTTTGGGGAAGCCCAATTGCCCGGTACCTGCGCGGTAGTTTCCTCTCATCGTTTGGGTCAGGAGTTTTATGGCTTGCCTGCGGATCCCAGGCTGGAGCACGAGCGTTTGCTCAAGGAAGCTGTCCACGAACTCGGCCACACCCTCAATCTGTCGCACTGCGAGGACTACGAGTGCGCCATGGCCGCTTCTCACGGGGTGGAATGGATTGACCTGAAAACCAGCCGCTTCTGCAACAGTTGCCGCGCTCTCGTGCCCACACGCAGCATCCTCAACACTTTCAAATAACAGTTCGCAGCAGCTCACTCCGCTGAGCCCGCTCCCACCCGCTGCCTAGGCCGCAACTTCTTGCGGCCTTTTTCGCGGCACGATCTTCCGCACCACCACATAAAGCATCGGAATGAATAGCAAATTCAGCGTCGTCGCCGCGATCATTCCCCCAAAGACCGTAGTGCCCACCGATACGCGTCCCGCGGCCCCGGCGCCTTCCGCAATCACCAGCGGCACCACGCCCAAAATGAACGCCATGGACGTCATCAGGATGGGCCGCAGCCGGATGCGCGCCGCTTCCACCGCTGCTTCCAGAGTCCCGAGGCCCTTCTCCTGCAACTGCTCCGCAAATTCCACGATTAGAATCGCATTTTTGCTCGCCAAACCAATCAACATCACCAGCCCGATCTGACAGTACACGTCATTCGTCAGGCTGCGCGTCCATACCGCGCCAAGCGCCCCGAGCAGCGCGCCCGGAACGCCCAGCAGCACAATGAACGGCAGCACGTAGCTTTCATATTGTGCCGCCAGCGTCAAATACACGAAGACCAGCCCCAGCCCGAATAAGATGGCCGCCTTTCCCTCGGATTCGATTTCTTCCAGTGACAATCCGCTCCATTCATACTTCATGCCCTGAGGCAACAGCCTTTTGGAAAGTTCGGCCATGGCCGCGATGCCCGCACCGGAGCTCAGTCCCGCCGCAGCCGAACCGTCAATTTCCGCCGAGCGGAACAGGTTGAAGTGCGAAATCACCTGCGGATTTTCGGTCTGCTCGATTTCCACCACGTTGTCCAACGGCACCATCTTGCCCGTGGCGGACTTCAGGTAATACGTCCGAATGTCCTTAGCTCCCGAACGAAACTGCTGGTCCGCCTGCAGATAAACGCGATACGACCGGTTGTTAAAATCGAAATCGTTCACGTATACGGAACCCATGAATACCTGGAGCGCATCTGTAACCTGGCTCAGGGGCACCTGCAGGCTCTTGGCCTTCTCGCGGTCAATCTTGACAAGGTATTGCGGGTCGTTGGCCGTGAAGCTCGTGAACAGCCCGGTGACCTTTCCGCTCTTATTGCCCTCTGCCACCAATTGATTCGTGGTGTTTGCCAGGGTCTGCAGAGTATTGCGTCCCAGGTCCTCCAGTTGATAAGCGAATCCTCCGAAGGTTCCCAGGCCTTGTACCGCGGGCGGATTGAAGGGCACGATGATTCCGCCCGGAATGCCCAGCAGCTGGCCGCGAACTCTGCTTAGGACAGCGAAGGACGTGTGTTCTCTTCCCTTGCGCTGGCGGAATGGTTTAAGGTTTACGAAGATGATCGCCTTATTGGGAGCGTTGCCGGAAAAACCAAACCCCACGACGGTGAATGCGCCGTCAATTTCGGGCACATGGTAGAGCACCTCCTCAGCTTTGGCGCAGACGTCGCGCGTGTATTGCAAAGAAGCCCCCTGCGGCGTTTGTACCGCCACCATCAGGTAGCCTTGATCATCCTCCGTAAGAAATCCCTGGGGAATTGTCCGGTACAGCCAGAAAGCCAGTGCCAGGGTCGCGGCAAATGCCAAGAGTAGCGCATAGCGGAGCCGCAGCACCCCATGAAGCGTCGTCGTATAAAAACGCGACCCGGCGTCAAACACCTTGTTGAACAATCTGAAGAAGATGCTCTGGGCTCGTTCGCGATGACGCCCAAGGAAAATCGCGGAAAGGGCGGGAGTGAGGGTCAGCGCGTTGAACGCCGAGATGGAAACGGAAAACGCAATGGTCAGCGCGAATTGCCGGAACAGAATCCCTGTTGTTCCCGGGAACAAGGCCACTGGAATGAAGACGGACACGAGCACCAGCGAGGTTGCCACCACCGCCCCGGCCACTTCTTTCATCGCCACGCTCGCGGCGTTGTGCGGTTCCGTGATGCCCTCCATGATGTGCCGCTCCACATTTTCGATGACCACGATCGCGTCATCCACCACCAGCCCGGTAGCCAGCGTGATGCCGAACAGGGTCAGCGTGTTGATGGAAAACCCCAGCACCTTCACGAACATAAACGTGCCGATCAGCGATACCGGGATCGTGACCGCGGGAATGATCGTGCTGCGCCATTCCTGGAGGAACAGGTACATGACCAGCAGCACCAGCAGGATGGCCTGGAGTAGCGTAATCAGAACGTCGCGGATGGATTCGCCGATTACCGTTGTCGTGTCGAAGGCCACGGCGTATCTCAAACCTGGGGGGAAATTCTGCGAGAGTCTCTCGAGTTCAGCCTTAGCCGCGCGATCCACATCCAGTGCGTTCGCACCCGGCAATTGCGTGATACCGATGCCCACGGCGTCGTGCCCGTTGTACCGCAGCAGGGAACCGTAATCTTCCGCGCCCAATTCCGCGCGGCCCACGTCCTTCACGCGCACCAGCGTGCCATCCGTACCCGTTTTCAAAATAATGTTTTCAAATTCGGAGGCCTCGGTCAGGCGTCCAATGGCGCGCACACTGATCTGGTAGGCCTGGCCGCTTTGCGTCGGCGGCTGTCCCACTTGTCCCGCGGCCACCTGCACGTTCTGCTCTACGAGCGCGTTCACCACATCCGTGGCGGTCAATCCGCGCGCGGCCAAGCGCGCCGGGTCCAGCCACAACCGCATGGCGTATTTCCGTTCGCCGAAAATGAAGACGTCGCCAATGCCTTTGACGCGTTTCATGGCGTCGCGCACATACACGTCCAGGTAGTTGCTCATGAACAGGCTGTCATACTGTCCGTTCAGCGAGTACACCCCCGCGCCGAGGATAAACCCCGAAGCCTGCTTCGTAATGATGACGCCGGTGTTCTTCACGGCGTTGGGAAGGCGGCCGAGCGCCTGGTTGACCCGGTTTTGGACGTCCACCGAGGCCAAGTCCACATCACGGGTCACGTCGAAGGTCGTGGTGATCTGGCTAGTGCCGTCGTTCCCGCTGGTGGAAGTGATGTACTTCATCCCCGGGCTGCCGTTGATGGCTTGTTCCAGGGGAATGGTCACGGCCGATTCCACGGCTTGCGCGTTTGCCCCGATATAGTTGCTGCTGACGACGACTTGCGGGGGCGCTAGATCCGGAAATTGCGCAACCGGAAGATTGGGCAGCGAGATGGCCCCGCCGAGAATGATCAACAGTGCACAAACGGTGGCGAATACGGGACGTCGTATGAAGAAATCAACAAACAACGGTCTGCTCCGCCTTTCTTTTCAACCAGTCTGATTTTTGCGAATTTCCAGGGATTTAGCGGCCTTTGCTTCCCGGCGATACTGCGCTGCCCGCCTCTTTGCCGCCTCCCTGCATTAACTCCGTGACCGGCGCTCCGTCCTGCAGAAATTGCGTGCCGGACACGATCACGTGGTCACCCGGCTTCAGACCTTCCAGCACCGGGTAGTCGTTTCCGATGATCTCTCCCAATTTCAGTAACCGCTGGCGTGCCATTGTCCCGTTTGCTTCTTTTACGGCCACAAAGGCAAAGAACTGTCCGTTGATCCGCTGCACCGCCAGTACGGGCACCACCGGCCCCTCCCGGTTTCCCCACGTAATCCTGGCCCGCACCTGCTGCGCAATGCGCAAGTTGGCCTTCGCGTTGCCCACCGCCGCTTTGGCCAGCACGGTCTGCGTATCGGAATCGACTTGCGGCGAAACGAAAGTGACTTCCGTTTCCGTTCGCACCGCCCCGCTCTCATCCAATAGTTTCACGGGTAGGCCCACCCTCAACTCCTTCGCTCGTGAAGCGGGCACATAGATGTACGCTTCCAACGCGCCCGGTTCATCCACCGTCGTCAGGAGCGTCGAGACGGTCACGCGGTCCCCCACACGCACGGGGATGTCCCCCACGATGCCGTCCATCGGGGCGCTCACCCGGTAATAGCGCAACTCCACTTTCTGTTGCTGCACCTGCTGTTCCAGGGAATTCAGCTGCGCCACCGCGGAGTCGTAATTCGTCTGCGCGTTGTCAAAATCCATCTTGCTGATGACGCCGGCTTCCAACAGCTTTTGCGCCCGGCCCAGGTTCACCTTCGCCAGCTTGACCGCGGCTTCCTGCGAAGCGCGCGCCGCATCCTGGCTGCTGACCGTGGCCTCCTGCTTCATCGGGTCGATCTGCAGGAGCGCGTCTCCCGTCTTCACGCGATCGCCCGACTTCACGTCAATGCTCGTGATATGCCCTTCCACCTGCGGGTTAATCGTGGCCGAGTGCCGCGATTTCAGAATCGCCAGATATTCCGTCGTGTCCGCGATCCTCTCCGGCACAACAGCCAGCACCTGCACGGGCATCGCTTGCGGAGCCCCGCCAGCCGCGTTACCCGCACTTGGCTTCTGCCCGCACCCGCTCAAAAGCGCGCAGACCAGCAGCATCCCGGTCAGAGTATTCACCCCAGAGCATGGCCTTCTGCCGCCCGAAGCGGTCAACTGTCGTAGGACGAGTGTGCGCATGGGTTTAAGAACCCTTTATAGTACGACAACCGAACCCGAATCTGCATCGGAAAATACAACTCAACCATTTAGACGTTGCTATGCGCCTTCTTAGCGAGGGAGGGAAGTTCAGTACATGTCGCTGGCGTCGATCTTTTTGCCGCTTAAACCCAGTTGCAGAACTTCGATATCTTGCGGGCGGTCAAACACTTTGCCGGGGAAGAGTCGCTTGATAACCACGCGCAAACCGCCAAACGCAATTCCTACGCCGGTGGCAAATCCCAGGAACAACCCGGTGAACAGAAAAATCTTCACCATGATCACCACCATCGGCGGGTCGGTCGCCGTGTGGCTGGGCTCATTCCAGGTCACTTCGGTGTTGTAATTCACCTCGTCACGGATGGCTTGCGCGTGCATCGCTGAAGTGGGCTCGAACACCAGTGATAGAAGGGAAGCCTTCCGCTCCACCGTCACCCCCGTCCGCTTCGCCGCCTCGGGCAGCGCCTCTTCCAGATGGTGCAAGTGCTGCTCGGCAATTTGCGGCGTGGGGTATTCCAACAGCAGCAGGACGCCGCTGCCATGCGCCCCTTGGTACTTGGCCAGCATCGCTTCCGCGCCCAGCTGAAAACCCGCTAGGTCCGCCAAGTTAGCGTACGCACCTTGACCTAGTGAAGTCATCGCCGCGCGGAACCCCGCCGGCCCCAATGCGTATCTCTCTGTCCCGAACACCCGCCATGTGACCGGCAAGTAGCTCTTCAAAGGTGGATAAGGGGTCTTTTGAGCTTGAGCGGTGAGCGCTGTCCTGAGCGCCTTCAAGTCTTCCAGGGGTATTTCCACTGAAGAGGAGAGCCCTTGCATTACAAGATTGCCAGTCAAAAACGATGCTGCGCCGCCCAGGACAGTATCCTCCACAGCGCTGGGCTTAATCGCATGGGCGTCCTCGAGCATCGCTGTGTAAACTTCATAAGCTCCACTCGAGTCGCCTAGCTCCCAAACGCGGACGGACCAACTTTGATCGCCCTTCTTGTATGTGCGCTCTTCAACTCGAACCAGACCCGATTCACTCAGGATGTGCCCGCCTTGGGTGGGTTCTTCCATCCGCCTCTGGAAATACTCCTTTGCGCTGTAAGTTTTCTCCGGCCCATCAGCCACCCATGGCCCAATCTGGTCCGGCAACAACGCAGGCTCCGCCGCAGCTCCCACCCAGGCGAGCAAGCCCAGCAATATCACTGCGTAGATTATCCTGCGCATCACAACCTATCCTTTAGATGCCACTAGGCTACTTCTGGTTCCTGGATTGTTCAACTGGGAGGATCGCCGCCGGCTGGCTCGGCCTTCCGAAGGAGTTCCCCGCCATGCTGTTCAGGCTCTCTAGGTAGGTGGCCATTCCCTGATACAGCCCTTCCGCTACCCGCTGCCGGTGCTCCGGCTTCTTCAGTAGCTGTTCATCCGAGGGATTGCTCAGGAACGATATCTCCGTCAGGATCGACGGCATATCCGCCCCAATCAGCACCACAAACGGGGCCTTGCGCACGCCGCGGTTCTTCACCGGCCTGGCCGTCTTCTGGATCCTCTTCGACAGCGAGTCCTGCACATCCGCAGCCAGTTCCTTCGATTCGTCGATCTTTTCCGTCCGCGCTATCTGCTTCACCATGTCTTCCAGGTCGTGAATGCTTTCTTGGGACACCGCATTCTCCCGCGCGGCCACGGCCATCGCTTCCGGCGACCCCCTCAGGTTCAGGTAATACGTCTCCACTCCCCGCGCCCCATGATCCGGGCTGGAGTTGGCGTGGATTGAAATGAACAAATCCGCCTTGGCCTCGTTCGCGATATGGGTTCGCTCTTCCAGGGGGATAAACGTGTCGTCCGAGCGCGTGTAGACAATGTCTGCGCCGGGCAGCTTCTGCTGGATAATCTTCCCCAGCCGCAACGCCACATCCAGGCACAAATCCTTCTCCATTAAGCCCGTCGGCCCTATGGTGCCGGTATCGTGCCCGCCATGTCCGGGGTCAATCACGATTCGCCCAATCTTCAACCCCAGCGTGCGCGTCAGCGTCGATTGCCCATCTCGTGTCGGTTGTGGTGCCGTCGCGGGCTGCACCAGTTCCGGCTTCGTGCTGCCCTTTGTGGTCTTCGTCCGCGTCAGCTTCCCGCTGAGGGTTCTGGTAACGCCACTGCGGGCGAAGGCACCGCTTCCGCGGCCGCTGTCGTGGTTGCAGTCGGCTTCACTGCTGCCCCGCCATGGCCTCCCGCATCGTTCAGCGCGGAACCTGTCTTGGCCGTCCGCACCCCAGGAGCGGGGTCGCCCC
>CAWADS010000010.1:0-17201 GCA_963780785.1 Candidatus Acidiferrales bacterium | reverse complement strand
GGAGCCGAGGGAGAGAGTTGAACTCTCGACCTGCCGATTACGAATCGGCTGCTCTACCACTGAGCTACCTCGGCCTTACTTTTGACGATAGCATTCGCGGAAAATGCGTGTCAATTCGCCAGGTACGATATTGCCAGAATGTGCCTCAGCGCGAAAATGGGTACATGGCCCAGGCGATGCCAATTCCCACGGCCAGGAACAGGAAAAACGACCACAGGATGTACTTGATGCGGTCCTTCGGGCGGCGGCGGCCCAGGAAGCCGAAGGCGATCGAAATAACCGCGGCGAATAACAGGAAGGCCTGGAAATGCGTCAACGCAAAACCATTCGCGGCAATCACGCCTTGCGTCCTCGCGCCGCTTCGTAGGCGTGCAAAGCGGCCAATAAATTCAGCACGCCGGCGGTAGCCAGAAAACGCGTGCCGTAATCTCCATCGGCATGAGAGACATCGGCGCCGTCACGCTCCAGGGCACGCGCCGCCATATAGAAACTGCCGGTGCCCAGATCGGCGACATAGCCGAGCGTTTCAAAGGCATCGCCCCCATTCGAACTGAACACATTGCCGCGCATGGTCGCTCCCGCGACAACCAGCAAACCGACGGCGAGAAACACGACCACGGCGCGAGCCCACATACGCTGCAGTGCATGGCCTAACCCGGGCAAAAGCCAACCGGCAATGCCAATCGCCCAAGCCAGGCGTTCGCGCTGCACACCGGTATTCGGAGCGCTGCGCTGGCGTTTCCAGCGGCGTTTGCTGTGTAACTTCGTCGGCCATATACCTGCCTCGTGCCGGCCTCACGCAAGGAGGGCCAGAATCTCCGTTTGCACAGCTCCGGTTACGCGGGCTTCCGTTTCGCCCACGTAAACATCCACTTCAGTGCGGATTCCAAACTCGGGGAGATAGATGCCCGGTTCAACCGAATTGCAGGTGCGCGGAATCAGGTGGCGCTCGTCGCGCGTTTCCAGGCCGTCCATGTTCGCGCCGTTGCCGTGCACCGACTGGCCAATGTTGTGACCCGTGCGATGAAAGAAGTATTTGCCGTAGCCAGCCTTCTCTATCACAGCCCGGGCGGCTTGATCCACCTGCCAGCCCTGCAATCGCTTCCCTGCCTTCACGCTGGAGCGAATCAACTCCACGGCGCAATCCCTCGCCTCGCGAACCAATTCGAAGATTTTCACATATTTCGCCGGAACCTTAGCACCAAGATAGCCAACCCAGGTGACGTCGTAATAGACACTCTCTGCGGCCTTTTGCTTGCCCCAAACGTCGAGCAGCAGGAGGTCGCCTTCGCGAATGGGCGCAGCCTTTTCGCGCGTCGCCGCATAGTGGGGATCGCTGGCGTTGGCATTGACGGCCACGTCCGGGCCTTCATCGGTCACGATGCCCGCCTCGGCGAATTTTTGGAGCATCCATTCCTTCAGGTCATACTCGGTCAGAGACTTTTTCTCGCGCACGCATTGCGCCGCGTGCAAAAACGCTTCGCGAACGATACGGTCGATCGCGACACCCGCGGCCATGTGGGAATCCAGTTGCTCTTTGCTCCAACACGCCTCGTACTTCTGCACCAGGTCCGCGGAAGTGACCACTTTCGCACCGGCGCTGCGCACCATTTCAATCGTGCCTGCATCCACCATCGAGACGTAGGGAATAGCGTTCTTCGGCGAATACTGCATGGCGACAATCTTCGCGCGCCCCAGCAGCTTTTTCAGCCCGCCTTGCAGTTCCTTCAGTCCAGCGTAATAAAGGGTCTCGCCCGGCAAAGCGGCCAGGGATTCAGACTCGATCTTGTGCACGAGCTTTCGCGGCGAACCTTTAGCCGGAATGAAATAGAACCAACGGCGCGTGCGCATGGCCTCCGGAAGGCCGAGGACGCGGTGAGCGATGGGATCACGTCCGCGGAAATCGTAGAAGAGCCAGCCGTGGAGCCTGGCGGCGCGCAGATCATTTTGAATTTCGGCAATGTTTAGGCTCATTCGTATCCTCGCCCCGGAGGCTCATTCATCTGCAGCTCTCTTCCACAGCAGCTCGCATCAACCATTATTGAGCCCCCGGTCAAGCTTCCTCGTGGAGGAGATCTAGCACCTGCTGGCGCGTGACCCCATGAATTTCGACGCGCTTCGTGCGGCTATGTTCGCCGCTTTGAATTCTAACAGCCGACTTTGGCCTTTTCAAAAGCTCCGCCAGGAAAACGACAAGAGCTTCATTGGCGCGATTTTCGATGGCGGGAGCGCGGAGACGGATTTTCAGAGCGCCCTCCAAAGTGCCGGCGATTTCGTCTTTACTGGCGCGGGGCTGCACGCGCACGGTGAAGTTGACCGTGCCCCTGGCTGCATCGTCGGAAAGCTCCAGATAGCTCATCGCTTACCAAGCCCTCTCATACTGCACGGGCGGCTTGATTTTAGTCTGCAGTGCCGCGGCGGCGCGCCTTGGCCAATAGGGATCGCGCAGCTCCTCTCGCGCGAGGAAGACCATGTCCGCCTGCCCGGTGGCAATGATGGATTGCGCTTGCGCGGGATCCGTGATCATCCCGACGGCGGCGGTTGCTATGCCAGCCTGTCGCCGGATGGCCTCTGCGAATTCCACTTGATAGCCCGGCCCGGCGGGAATCTTGATGCCCGGCAAAATTCCACCGCTGGAAACATCCACCAGATCAACACCCAATCCTTTCAGCTTGCGGCACAATTCAACGCTTTGCTCCAAATCCCAGCCGCCCTCTTTCCAATCGGTCGCCGAAATGCGCACCAGGAGCGGGAGAGTTTGCGGCAGTATCTCGCGGACCGCCTGCGTCACGCGCAGCACTAGGCGGATGCGATTCTCAAAGCTGCCGCCATAGTCGTCCTTGCGATCGTTGCTCAGCGGCGAATAGAACTGGTGCAAAAGGTAGCCATGGGCAGCATGAATCTCCACGAACCGGAAACCCGCCGCGAGGGCGCGCCGCGCGGCCTGCCGGAAATCACCAACGACTTGATCTAATTCCACCAAGGCCAACGCGTGCGGCACGGGATGGCCAGCACCAAATGGAACATTGGTGGATGAAACGGGCGTCCAGCCGCCCTGATCTTGCAAGAGCGGTCCGCCGCCGAACCAAGGTGCGGCCGTGCTTGCCTTGCGCCCCGCATGCGCCAATTGCATGCCTGGGACGGCTCCTTGTTCCTTAAGGAATTCGGCGATGGGGTGCCAGGAATCCACGTGGGCATCGAGATACATCCCGGCGTCCGGCGGCGAAATACGCCCCACCTCTTGAATGGCAGCGGCTTCGGTCATTACCAGCGCCGCGCCACCCACGGCCCGGCTGCCCAGGTGCACCAGATGCCATGTTCCCGGATGGCCGTCCTTCGCGGAGTATTGGCACATCGGGGAAACTCCGATGCGGTTCTTAAACTCAATTTCCCGTAAACGCAGAGGCGTAAAGAGAGACATACACACTCCTCAGTGAGACGCTGCAGCCATTGGATTCATTGCGGAGACGACCGGGTACCGAAAAGCGCAGTGCCCACGCGAACTTCGGTGGCGCCTTCCTGAATGGCGGCCTCAAAGTCGTGCGACATTCCCATCGAAAGCACTGGCAAGCGCCGGCCAAATCGCGCTTCGAGGGCATCGCGCAATTGCCGAAGCCGCGCGAAATACGGGCGCACTTCCTCCAGGTCCTCCAGAAACGGGGGGATGCACATCAGTCCTGCCAGACGCACTTTTTCGAGCTGTAAAACTCTTTCCGCGAGGGCCAGAAGCTCACCTTCGGACACGCCGCTCTTCGTTTCTTCACCGCCGAGGTGCACCTCAATCAGCGCGCGCATTGGCTCAGAGGAAGATTTTTCCGCTGCGGCGCGGTCAATGCGCTGCGCCAGCGCCCAATCGTCCAGCGAATCGATGGAAGAGAAAATGTTGGCAGCCCGCGCGGCCTTGTTGCTCTGGAGGTGGCCGATCAGGTGCCATCTTGCGGGAAGGCCGGCCAATGCCGCGCGCTTCCCTTCCCACTCCTGCACGCGATTTTCGCCAAAGTGGCGCAGCCCTGCGTGGAAGGCTTCGCGAATCTTTTCGGCCGGGTGCGTCTTGGAGACGCCAATCAACGTGATATCCTCCGCGGGGCGTCCCGCGCGCTGGGCGGCAGCGGCGATCCGCTCGTGTAGCCGCGTCAGATTGTCTGCGATCGTGGTCAACAGCATTCCCAAAGATGCCCGGAAGAAATCGTAACACGCGCTGCGGCCAATCGCCGATTCCGGCGTATTGGTTAGTTCAACGAGGCCGGAGGCGTTGCACGAGTTTCACTATGCAGTTAAACTGACTGCCACAGGTAGCCTCCCCCTGCCACTGATGGGTGCCATGACGACGCGCGGATTGCTGATTGCCATCGAAGGAATTGACGGAAGCGGAAAACAGACGCAAGCAAGACTTTTGGAGCTCTCACTGAAGGCCGAGGGAATCCCTGTGCATTCCACAGGATTCCCGCAGTATGACTCCTGGTTTGGGAACATGGTGGGAAAGTTCCTAAACGGTGATTTTGGGCCGCTCGAAAGCGTCGATCCGCGTTTCACCGCACTGCTCTACGCCGGGGATCGCTATGAAGCCAAGCCAGGGATTGAGGCCGCGTTGAATGAGGGCAAGGTCGTGCTCGTGGACCGCTACGTCGGCTCGAACCTGGCACATCAAGTCGCGCGGGCCAATCCGGAGAAGCGCGCCGAGTTTTTGCGCTGGATCGAGCATCTGGAATACACGATTTACGGGCTGCCACGCGAGAATCTCATCCTTTACATGCGCATACCGCCGTCGCAAGCGCAGCAACTCGTGGCCCGCAAGACTGGGCGCGCGTATACCAGCGCAAAACATGACCTGCTGGAGCAGAATCTGCACCACCTGGAAGACGCCGCGGAGATGTACGACATGCTCTCTCGCAGCCGCCCCTGGGCCACGATTCAGTGCTTCGATGCGCAAAATAATTGCGTAAGACTTCCCGAAGACATTGCGGCGGAGACTATGCAGGCGGTCCGACCGCTCCTAGCCAACCTCGGCAAAGGTTGAACCATGGGTTTTTCCGATTTTCTGGGCAATGAGAAGATCGTGGCGGCGCTGCGCGGTGCATTTCGATCCGGCCGGGTGCCGCACGCGTTGCTCTTCACCGGCCCGCGCGGCGTCGGCAAATACACGCTGGCGTGCATGTTCGCGCAGGCAGCCAATTGCGAGCGGCTCACCGACGATTTCTGCGGCGAGTGCGCCACCTGCCAGCGCATCGCGCTGCTCGCGGAGCCACAGAAACTGGTCGAGCAAGGCCTGGCAGAACGCGGCGAAAGCGCGGACGCGGCGACCGTCGAGCGCATTCCCTTAATCTTGCAGACGCATCCGGACGTCTGGGCGCTGGTGCCCGATCCGGTTCGCCTGAAAAGTCCCGTGGCCCGACCGGTGCTGCGCATCGGGCAACTTCGCGCAGTGCAGAGGGCTGCGTATTTCCAACCGATGGGCCGCCGCCGTGTGTTCATCCTGGACGCCGCGGAGACCATGCGCTGGGACGTGGCCAGCGTTTTCCTGAAGATTCTGGAGGAGCCGCCGGGCTCGGCGACGCTGATCCTGACCGCGACTTCGCCGTTCAGCCTGCTGCCGACGATCGTTTCGCGTTGCATGCAGTTTCATTTTGCGCCGCTGCCCCAAACGGAAGTAGAAAGTATCCTGAAAGCGCGCAGTGAACGCAGCCCATCTCAAGTCAAGCTGGCGGCGCAACTTTCCGAAGGAAGTCCGGGCCTGGCGCTGGAAATGAACGTGGAAGAGACGGCGGAGAAGCGCAAAATCGCGTTGCGCGTTTTGGAACGCGCAGCGCGAGGACAGGGTTACGCGCAGCTCTTCGCAGACACTAACACGCTCGCGAAGGATCGCGAGTCCTCCTTTGAAGAACTCTCCGGCGTGTTCTACGGTCTCTTATCCGACCTTCTGGAACTTACCTCCGGCGTAAAATCTCCTGTGCTGAGGAACCCACACCTCGCCAAAGAGTTAGACGCAGTGGCCAGGAATATATCTTCTGTGTGGGTCGTGCGCGCGATCTCTGGTCTGGATGAGCTTACCGCCGGTGCGCGCCGCAATCTGAATCGCCAGCTTGGATTGGACGCTTTGGCCGCCTCTCTGGCCCCGCCCGCCGCGACCGACTCCCCGGCCCGAAGCTAGAAAAATAGATGTTCGGGTGCCGCCCAAAAAAGCGATAATGAACGAAACCGGAGTGGTAGACCCTGCATCTTATGTATTGAAAGACCCTTTCTATTCCAAGGAGCAGCCATGGTGAATCGCCGCTTGTTTCGTCCCAATTTTGCGGACGCCAAGGAATCCGCCGCCCCGCGCCCCCAGCACATGGGGCCTCTGCCCAGCAAGAAACCGGCGCCACCTGAGCTGACGCACGCCGAGAACTTCTACTGGGTTAAGCAAATGCAGAGCCGCACGCCCATGATTGTGGTTCTGGAATCGGGGGAGGAGCTTCGCGGCTTGATCGAATGGTATGATCGCGACTGCATCAAACTGACCCGCGAGGGTGCGCCGAATCTGATGTTATTCAAGCGCTTCATTAAGTATGTT
Source organism: Candidatus Acidiferrales bacterium (assembly GCA_963780785.1). Lineage (GTDB taxonomy): Bacteria > Acidobacteriota > Terriglobia > Acidiferrales > UBA7541 > Acidiferrum. Next base: position 10,651 of record CAWADS010000010.1, on the reverse strand, counting down.
TATAAGGACGGCGAGGAATCCTCGCAGGGCGGCGAAGAGTAAGCGCTATTTGTTCAGGATGTGACCCGAGGCGGCGGAAAAAGTGAGCAGAGCCTTTGCCGCCAGCGACCCGGTTTCATTGAAAATTTCGCATTCCGTGACAATGAAGTTCCTGCCCGACCGCAATACCCGTGCGTCCGCTTTCACTCTTCCACCCGGCACCGGTTCCAGGTAGTTGATCTTCAATTCCAGTGTGGCGAGTTCCCTTCCACGCGGAATCACGGTGTAGGCTGCAATGGCAGCGGCGGTATCCGCAAGGGCGGCGAGGATCCCGCCGTGCACGACGCCGTGGATCTGCTTGTGCTTCGGCCGCACATCGAGCCGGAAAATTGCGCGGCCATCGTGAACGCTCTCCACGTCGAACCCGAAGAGTTCGGTGGCTTTGCTCTCGCGCATGCGGCGGCGGACCAGCGCGGTAACCTTCTTTTCTTCCTTGCTCAGTTTTCGTGACATTTCTGCCTCTGCCCTTTCAGTACGCCGAGATCCCGCCGTCCAAGGGTATCGCCGTTCCGGTCATCCAGGAAGACTCTTCGGACGCGGGAAGGGCAGTAAATTCCCTTACCGCTACCGGTGCGCCCGCCGGTTTGCCCATCAAACGTGTCACGTTCTCCCCCGCTCTTGCGTCTAATCGTTGTACTATTTCGCTGGCGGGCGCTTTCGCCCGCGGTCCGCGCAACTCCAGTATCTGGGCTTGCTTCTCCGCAAGCAAGGTAGTCTGTCTCGGTTGCCGCGCGATTTTTTTGTTGAGGCCTTCTATGCGTATCGGAATTACCGGCTATCCCACCTATGGCGGCTCGGGCGTCGTCGCCACCGAGCTGGGCCAGGAACTGGCGGCCCGCGGACACGACGTGCACTTCATCACGTACGCTCCGCCCATCCGCATGAACCCGAACGACCCGCGCGTCCATTTCCATGAGGCTGCCGTCGTCTCCTATCCCCTCTTTGACCATTCTCCCTACACGCTTTCTCTCGCCGTAAAGATGCTGGAAGTTTTTGAAGCGGAATCCCTGGACATCCTCCACGTCCATTACGCTATCCCCCACTCCGTCAGCGCCCTGCTCGCCCGCCAGATGGCCGCGCCACGGCGTCTGCCGTTCATCACCACGCTGCACGGCACGGACATTACCCTGGTGGGGAATAATCCCAATTTTCTGCCGATCACCCGCTATTCCATCGAACAGAGTGATGGCGTCACCTCCATTTCGCATTATCTGTACCGGCGCACCCTGGAAGAGTTCGGCATTAAACGCCCCATCGAAGTGATTCCCAATTTCGTCAATTGTGACTTGTACTGCCACCACCCCAATCCCAAACTGCGCGCGGAGTGGGCCCCGGACGGCGAACCCATCCTCATGCACCTCTCGAATTTCCGCCCCGTCAAACGCATCCTCGACGCCATCGAGATTTTCGCTCTCGTGCGCGAAAAGATGCCTGCCAAGCTCGTCATGATCGGCGACGGCCCGGACCGCGTTCCGGCCGAGGAACTTGTGCGCAGCCGCGGCGTCCAAAAAGATGTCCTTTTTCTGGGAAAACAAAATGGCATCCGTGAAAAGTTGAGCCAGGCGGATTTGTTCCTGCTGCCCTCGCGGCTGGAGTCCTTCGGCCTTGCGGCGTTGGAAGCGATGGCGTGCGAGGTCCCCGTGATCGCCACCAATGCCGGCGGCATCCCGGAAGTGATTGAACATGGTGTGGATGGCTACCTGGTGGAACCCGGCGATGTGCAACAAGCGGGGCGCTATGCGATTGAATTGCTGTCACGTGCCGACCGTGGCCGGGAGATGGGGAAACTCGCCCGCATTCATGCGAGAAAAAACTACTGCGCGAACGACGTCATCCCGATGTACGAGCGCTACTACGAGCAGGTCCTGGCCGGCGCACTAGCCGCCCGCATGTAATTGCGATCTGCTGATTCCTTTTCTACGCGGGAACTGCATAGTGGCGCGCCACCTCTGAAGCGTAGTGGCGGCCGATCTGCTCGCGGTTTTCCGAGAGCCATTGAGTGAGGCGAGTCTCCCCTGTGTGTGGTCCTTGAGGGGCGAGTAGGTTGCTCATGAGCCCCTTGTACTCTTCCCACGTCAGGACGACATCCCGCATCATCAGCCCCGTTAGGCGCGTGCAGAGATACGCCACGAGGGCTGGCACACGAACGATGCGGACCGGCTTGCTCACTTCGGCTGCAATCAGCCTTACCAGCTCCTCAAATGTGAACGTTTCCGGTCCAACGGCATCGCACATGGTGCTCGCTTCCTGCCCGCCAGCATCTACCATGAGTCGTGCCATATCTTCTACATAGATTGGCCGGACGCCGTAGTGGCCATCGCCGGGAACAGCGAACACGGGGAAATGGCGGACAAACCAGGCGATGTTGTTGATGAGAATATCTTCGAGACCAAAAATAACAGTGGGACGCACAATAGCGTACGAGAGACCCGACTCAATCACAGTTTGTTCCAGTTGAGCCTTCCCGCGATAGTAGCCTAGTGGCGATTGAAGTGATGGGTTGGCGATGCTGACGTGCACAATGCGCCTGACCCCGGCATCCTTGGCGGCAGCGATCAAAGTGCGCGTGTTGTGAACTGCGGAGTCAAACGTAGTCTTTCCGCGTGGGAACCGCACCCAATAGGTATTGATCAGTGTTGAAGCGCCGCGAAGGGTCTCCGCCAAGCGCTCGGGATGATCAAAGTCGTAAGGAAAAACTTCCACCCGGTCGCCAAACGGATTCTCGCGCCCTGGATGGTTTGTGAGTGTGCGAACTTTGTATCCGCGGTTCAGCAACAGCTTGGTAGCGTATTTGCCTGTGTAGCTAAACGTGCCCGTGATGACCACTGTCTCGTTACGCATAATCACTTCTCAAATTTCTGCTTCTTCACACCGCACTAGACCCAGACCTGCCTCGCACTCCAGAGCAGCATGGGGAAGTCAAGGCTGCTAAGTGTGGTCATTGCACGCGACGGTCACAGCAAGCGCAATTGCGCTGCGAGGCGACCCAGGATAGCCAGCATGCAATATAGACATCACCCCAGGAATCGCGGCCAACCAGACGAGCGGACGTGCCCACCATATCTCACGTGCAACGGCAATGACGGCGTTCGCCCCGCCGCAGCAGCGGCCATCCGAGTGCAGAAATCGCAACTCGCGCAACAATTCCTGGAGCGGCATTCCGAGCAGCGCGCCGACGCGGGGGTCCTGCAGCGGCGCAACCGCGAAGCCACGCCGCGCCAAAATGGGCTCCAGCCAGCGGGCCAGGCGAGTGCAGAAACCGCACTCGGCGTCAAAGAACAGCCAGCCTTTGGCATGCCGCCCTTTGCCGTCCGTGTATTCGCTCGCCAGTGAAATCATGTTTTCGCCCATCTCCCGAGCTGCACGCTCAATCAACAAGTCAGCGACTCAGCCGGCCTTCTTCTTCTCGCTGCCCAGCAACGTAATCACCTTGCCGCGCAGCTTGCCGACACCCTTCAGCGCGCCCACCGGCATCCGCAGAATCTCCTCAAACAGTCCGGTCATAATGGTCAGAAAATCCAGCATGTTTTCCAGCCGCTCCCGCGTATAGGCTTCGCCCTGCTGGCCAGCCTTCAACTCCTCAACGCACTCCCCCAGCACGCGGAGAGTCGGGTCGATTTCGCGGCGCTTGCGCTCTTCGGAGACGGTCCGGAATATCTCCCAGACGTCCTTGGTGGTCTCAAAGTGGTCGCGGCGGTCGCCCAGAACGTGCACCACCCGCACGATGCCCCAACCCTGCAATTCGCGAAGGCTGGTGCTGACGTTCGAGCGGGCCACGGACAGCGTCGAGGAGATCTCGTCCGCAGGGAGCGGGTGCGGCGAGAGGAAGAGTAAGGCATGCACCTGGGCCACGGTGCGGTTGATGCCCCACTTGGTGCCCATTTCGCCCCAGTGGAGGATGAATTTCTGAGCTACGGGAGTAAGAGGAGTTTTAGTGGTGTCTGTCATTTCAGTATATACAGAAAGTACTGTAATGACGGGGAGATGTCAAGCCCTTTCTCCCTCACCCTTTTTGGCGGCTTCCCGGCTAAATTACGCTCACTTCGGGGATGACTGGCACAAGCTCGGGCACGTCAATACGGATGATCGTTCCTTGCCCTTCGTGGCTTTCGATGTCCAGGCGGAAGTCGTCGCCATAGAGCACGTGCAGCCGTTCGCGGACGTTGCTCAATCCAATGCCTTCGACGTACACGTGGGGCATCTTTTCTTCTGAAATGCCGACACCGTTGTCCTGGATCTCGATGTGCAGACGCCCGTCGCGGTTGGAGGTGCGCAAATGTATCTTGCCCCCTTCCAGCTTGGACGCCAGCCCATGCTTGATGCTGTTCTCCACGACGGGCTGCAGCAGCATGCTGGGAATGAAGATCTCCAGGGTCTCGGCGCCGATCTCCTTCACGAAATCCAGATTATCGCGGCCGAAGCGTGCCACTTCGATGTCCAGATAATCGTCAATGAAGGAGAGTTCCTCGCGGAGCGCCACGAACGTTTCGTGCTTGCGCAGCAGCCGCCGGAGAATGTTGCTCAACTTCAGGACCACGCCGCGGGCGCTGTCCGGGTCAATGCGGATCAGCGCGGAAACGGTGTTAAGCGTATTGAAAAGAAAATGCGGATTGATCTGGCTGGAGAGAGCATCCATCCTTGCGCGCAGTAGTAGTTGCTGGTGGCGCTCCAGGTTCATCTCGATGCGGGTGTTGTTCCAGATTTTGAGGGGGGCCGCCACGCTCATCAGCGTGCCCAGCACGACGAGGCACAGCACCCAGTTCCAGTGCGGATCGATGGCAAAGAGCCATTTGGGTTTTGTCGCCATCACCAGCGCTACGCGGCCGAGTTCCAGGCCGACGCAGGTCAGCAGCGGCAACATCTCCCACATAATCTCCGCGTCGCGTGCCATGCGCATGATGGCTTTCGGAATGTTCAGGAAGGTGAACGGCCCGAAGCTCCACAAATCTTCGCGATCGGGTATGAGCTGACGAATCAGCCCGCCGAGCAAACCCGCCGCGGAAGCCGCCGGCATGGCCAGCCATTCGTGGCCCATCAACGCGGGAATGGTGATGATGGCGCCACCGACGGGGCCAACGACGCGGCCACCAAGGAGGCCCATCAGGAATGCGCCTTCGAGAGAAAGATCGGCGAAGCGGTATGCCGGGCTGACCAGGCGCAGAGTGACACCAACGATGAGCGCCGGCGTCATGAACAGCATCAGTTTCAGTTTCTGGTCGGAATCGCGTTGTTCCGTGAAAAGCACGCGGCGGAAGGCATTCCACCTTGCCAGCAACGCGGCGATCGAAGAGGCCACGCCTACCTTCAATAACAGGGTAAACAGAAGTTCGCGGATTGGGGGAATCGTGTCCATCGCTCGCCAGCAGCCTTGGGCCTACGCTAGCCAATTGCCACTCTATTGTAAAGAATCTGCGGGTGAAAACGGAGAGGCCCGAAGGAGGCAGCGCGCCTCCCTGCTATACTGGTACATTCCTATGGCTACAAAATCGCTCAGCAAGAAGAGCAAACGAGACGCAGGGAAATCTCCACGGTTGGTGGCGCACGCCGACCTGCCGACGCGCTTCGGCCGCTTCACCATTTATGGATTCACCGGCCGCAGGCCGGAGGAAGAAGCCGTGGCGCTGGTGCGCGGCAACCCGCGCGGGCGAAGCGCGCCGCTGGTGCGCGTGCACTCGCAGTGCCTGACGGGCGATGTGCTTGCTTCGCAACGGTGCGATTGCCGGGCTCAACTGGAGCTTTCGCTGAAAAAGATCGGCCAGGCTCCTTCCGGAATCCTGTTGTACCTTCCGCAAGAGGGCCGCGGCATCGGCTTGATGAACAAACTGCGGGCTTACCAGTTGCAGGATGGCGGGATGGATACCGTGGAGGCCAACGTCTCGCTGGGATTCGCGGCGGATGTCCGTGAATACGACTTCCCTGCGCGGATTCTCCGAAAGCTGGGCGCCACAAGAATTCGGCTGCTCTCCAACAACCCCGACAAGGTGCGCCAACTGGAATCGGCGGGCGTGCGCGTGGTGGAACGCGTGCCTTGCCAGCCGCGCATCTCCAGGATTTCGCGCAAGTATTTGCACACCAAAAAGCATAAGATGGGCCACCTGATCGAGGGTCTCTGAGCCAAGCCTCGCGGGGAAGTGAGGATTCATGACGCCTACCATTCAACAGAGCGTGCGCTTTCGTACTTCTCCCCAGACACTCTTCGGCATGTATTTGGATTCGCGCAGACACACGGAGTCCACGGGTGCGCCCGCCAAGATCAGCAAGAAGGTCGGTGGGAAATTCACTGCTTTTGGCGGTCAGTTGGAGGGCAAAAACCTTTTGATTGTGCCGGGCAAACGACTGGTGCAGCTTTGGCGGGCGCATCATTGGAAGAAGGAAGACTGGTCAGTGCTGATTCTGACATTCAGCCGCGTGGCGGGCGGCGCGCAGGTCGACTTGGTCCACGTGGGCGTCCCCGCCTACGATCAGAAGGGTGTGCGCGAAGGATGGCCCAAGTATTACTGGCGGCCGTGGAAGAAGTACCTCGCGGGGCGATGACCACAAGCAGCTTGCCGTTGTTTTCTAAGGGTGGGAACGGCGGGCGGGAGGCTTGATCAGGCTCTCACTCAGACTACGGGCACTTTCGACTTGGCGCGCAAGGCAAAACGTAACTGCCCGATTCCTTCCGGCGTTTCCCCACGCAGCACGAGCGCCGGTTCGCCACCCATGATCCGCGGCATTTCAAATTGCACCTCGGTGGTTCCCGCTTCTCCCGTCACGCTTTCGGGGAGGCCGTGCTCGCCCGCGCCCTCTATCTGCACAATGACGCGCGCGCCAGCCACGGGGCTTCCGTGTTCATCCTTCACGGCCACCTGCAAATGGGCCTGTTTTCCGGAAAGCCAGGACTTCGCATTGAGCAACTCCAGCAAGAATTTCCGCGGCACGCGGAGACCATCAGGTGTTTCGGCAACCGCTGCAGGCGGCACCACTTCTGCCGGAGCATAAGGCTGATTCGCGCCTGGTTCCTGGGCTGGTTCTTGCGGAGTTAGCGGTGTATCGGTTGCAGCCAGCGCGGCCGGCGGCAGGGCCAGATCCAAAGTTCCATTGCGCATCTCTTCCAGGACGGTGCGGTGCTGCTCGTCCAGGCGCAATTTCAGGGCCTGCTCGCTGTCGTCATTGAGGGGCAGCAGGTCGTAATAATTATTCGTGCGGCGGTGCAGCACGCGCCCGAGGAAGTACACCGTGGTGTCAATCAGGGCGAGGGTTGCGCCCCGGTTCTCGGTCTGGACGTGGTACGTCACGTTTCCCAACTTGATGTTGGTATTGTGACCGAAGACCATAATCCGCCATGGCTCCCGCGGGGGTTGCCCGCCAGTTTCGACCGCGCGGCCGTTCGGAGGGGGATCAGAACAATTTGACCCGGCGGCGTCTCAATCGCTATTATAACGCTTTGACCATGACCCCCTCCGGCCTTCATGCATACGTTCCTCTTCTAATACACCTGCTTGCCGCCATGGTTCTGGCGGGAGCCCTGCTGGCCATTTCCACGTTGATCGGATGGCGCCGCCCAAACAAGGCCAAGCTGCAACCGTATGAATGTGGCGTGACACCCACAGGGGATGCCCGCGAGCCCTTTTCCGTGAAGTTTTATCTGGTGGCGATGGTATTCATCCTGTTCGACGTTGAGGCCATATTTCTGTATCCCTGGGCGTACATTTTCAAGGATTTGGCTCGCGACGCAGCAACAAAGTGGTTCGGCTTCGTAGAGATGATGTTCTACGTCGCCATTCTATTGGTCGGATACATCTATCTCTGGAAGAAGGGCGCACTCGACTGGCATAAATCGCGGAAGTAACGCCAGCACAAGCCCTTAAGGACCTTGTTCAAGTGACGCAGACCGCCAACGCAAACGCTCAAGTTGTAGTCGAACACTTGCGCTCCTGGAACGCGCAGGCGGTATCGCAGGTGATCGAGTACCGCGGGGAGACGACCATCGTCGTCCCGAAGGAGTTGCTGCGCGCCACGGCTCAGCAATGCAAAGAGGACCCCGCTTTGCTGTTCAATCTGCTGAGCGACGCCACCTGCGTTGACCGCTACCCCGCCGAGCCCCGCTTCGAGCTGCACTATCAGTTGGTGTCTATCCCGCGGCGCGATCGCATCCACCTGCGCACCAGCGTCAGCGCGCAGCATCCGGTGGTGGATTCGCTGGAACCCGTTTGGCCCGGCGCCAACTGGCTGGAGCGCGAGATTTTTGACCTTTTTGGCATCCAGTTTACCGGCCACTCGGACCTGCGCCGCATCCTCCTGCCCGATGGCTTTGAAGGTTTCCCTCTCCGCCGTGATTTCCCGACGGAGGGCAAACGCTAGTGCCGTTCCAACTCGACGCAGAAAATGTCCGTTGGGACCGTTGCTGGCAACTTGCACTGGATAAGCATTGGCGTTTCTTGGTCGGTTTGGTTGGAACGGTACTAGACTCCGCTCAGCGGACTGGGATCCCATGACTACGGTGGAAACAGCAGTTGGCTCCACAAAAACGATGGTCCTCAACATGGGGCCGCAGCATCCCTCCACGCACGGCGTGCTGCGCGTGCTCCTGGAGCTGGATGGCGAAAACGTGGTCAGCGCGGTGCCGGACATCGGCTACCTGCACACCGGCATCGAGAAGAGTTGCGAGGACAAGACCTATTCCCAGGCCATTACCCTCACGGACCGCATCGACTATCTCAATCCGCTCGGCAACAACCTCGTGTACTGCCTGGCGGTGGAAAAGCTTTTGGGCTTGGAAGTGCCCAAACGCGCGCAGTATGTCCGGGTGATGCTGGTCGAGTTGCAACGCATCTCCTCGCACCTGGTCTGGCTCGGGACGCACGCGCTGGATATGGGCGCCATGTCCGTGCTGCTCTACTGTTTCCGCGAGCGCGAGGAGATTCTAAAGATTTTCGAGCGCTTCTCCGGTCAGCGCATGATGACCAGCTACATCCGCATTGGCGGGCTGGCGCTGGAGCCGCCCGCGGGCTGGCGCGAACCCGTGAAGCGCTTCCTGGAAATGATGCCGGCGCGCGTGGATGAGTATGAAGCGCTGCTGACCGAAAACCGCATCTGGAAGGGCCGCTTGCAGGGCGTCGGCTACCTTTCGCCGGATGATCTGATCGCCATGAGTACCACGGGACCCGGCCTGCGCGCCGCGGGCGTGGCCTACGACAACCGCAAACTCTTCCCGTACTCCTCCTATGAGGAATTTGATTTCAAGGTCCCCACGCGTACGGAATCCGACTGTTACGCGCGGTATATGGTGCGCGTGGCGGAAATGCGCGAGAGCCTGAGGATCGTCAAGCAGGCGATGGACAAGATCACCGATCAGGGCCCGATCAAGGCGGACGCGCCGGGGATCGTCCCGCCGGATCGCGAAAAGATGAAGACGGAAATGGAAGCGCTCATCTACCACTTCAAAATCTTCACGGAAGGTTTTTCGCCGGCCCCCGGCGAAGCATTTGTGGCCGTCGAGTCGCCCCGCGGCGAGCTGGGGTGTTTCGTCGCCAGCGACGGCTCGCCAAAACCTTTGCGCGTCCATTTTCGCGCGCCGTCCTTCATCAATTTGCAGGCCCTGCCGCTCATGGTAAAAGGCCAATTGATTGCCGACACCGTGGCCTGCATCGGCACCATTGATATCGTCCTTGGGGAAGTGGACAGGTAATCATGGAACTCTCGCCAAAACTCGCCGAGAAATTCGCGCTCCTGCAGAACCGCTACCCCGTGAAACGAAGCGCGCTCGTCCCCATGATGCTGTATGCGCAGGATGAGTACGGCTACATCAGCGACGATATGGTGAACGAACTCGCCAGCCGGCTGGACTTGCGGCCCGTGGAAGTGGAAGAAACGCTGGCCTACTACTCGATGCTGCACCGCAAGCCTATCGGCAAACATCACGTGCAGGTTTGCACCAACGTGGCCTGTATGCTGCGCGGCGGCGCGCAACTCCTGCAGCACGCCAAGAAGCGCCTGGAAATCGGCCACAAGGAAGTTACGCAGGACGGCGTCTTCTCGCTGGAAGAGGTGGAGTGCATCGGCGCCTGTACCGGCGCGCCGGCCATGCAGGTGAATTACGACTATTACGAAAACCTTACACCGCTGAAGTTCGACCGCATCATCGAAGAGCTCGACAACGGCAATCACCCCGCCCCCGTCCCGGTTATTTCTGGCGCCCTGCGCGAACGCAACGCCCTGGAAATCCCTCTCATCAGCAAGCGCTGGGGCATCAAGGACTCCCACAAAATCGACGTCTATCTGCAGAACGGCGGCTACCAGGCGCTCGAAAAGGCGCTGAAGCAGATGACGCCGGAATCCATCATTGATGAAGTCAAGAAATCGAGCTTGCGCGGGCGCGGCGGCGCGGGCTTCCCCACGGGAATGAAGTGGTCCTTTGTGCCGAAGGATTCGCCGAAGCCGAAGTACGTTATTTGCAACGCCGATGAATCCGAGCCCGGCAGTTGCAAGGATCGCCCGTTGATGGAAATGGATCCCCACCAACTGATCGAGGGGATCGTCATTGCCGGGCGCGCCATCGACGCGCATCGCGGCTTTATCTACATTCGCGGCGAGTACCGCTACGTTCTGGACATTGTGGAAGCCGCCCTGG
>CAWADS010000009.1:0-26642 GCA_963780785.1 Candidatus Acidiferrales bacterium | reverse complement strand
AATGGATTTCAGACGAAGTAAAAAATGAGGTTGTTATTCCTTATGTTTCGATGCATGGTTCTACGCAAAAAATGGTGGATTATTTTATAGATGCTTTGATAAAGAGGGGAATAACCGTAAAACCCTTTAATTTGACTAAAACAGATATAGGCGAATTGGCAATGTCCCTTGTTGATGCTGCTACGATAGTTATAGGGTCGCCCACGGTTCTTGCTGGAGCGCATCCTTCAGCGGTTTATGCGGCGTTTCTTGCAAACGCTTTAAGGCCTAAAACAAAATTTGCTTCGCTTGTAGGTTCTTTCGGGTGGGCCCCGCCCTGGTTCTCGCTGCGGTATATACCCGAGCAGGCGCTCAAGTAGACGCGCGAGGGATTTGTGGCGTCCACTCGCAAACTCATGATGTCCGAATCATCAATCAGCCCAGTGGCAACGGACTTCCAGGTCTTTCCTCCATCCGTGGTTTTCCAGGGTAAATGGAAGGTGCCGACGTAGATGATGTTGGCGTCGCCGGGATCCACGGCGATCGAATCGACGTTTTTCAGCTCTGCATCCCCCGCAGGAGAGATGCGCTCCCAGCTTCTCCCGGCGTCCTGCGAGCGAAATACACCGCTGCGCGTGCCCGCAACCAAAACATCCGGCTGCCCGGGGGCAAGCTCCAACGCCCGCACCTCTTCTTCCGCCAATCCGAGTTGACTCCACGTTCGCCCGGAATCCTCGCTCCGGAAAACACCGCCGCCTTTCCCGGGTTCCTGGTACCACACTGCGGCATAGACACGATTTGACTTCAGCAGGTCGGCCACCAGCCGCGATATCAACGGCGTCCGTCCGGCTGCCCACGCGGCCGCGCAATTCCCATCTCCCGGCCCCATCCTCGCTGACGAACACATGGCCGTCGGCCATGCCGAGAAATAAACGTTCGCCGGTGGCCGCGGCAAGGGACACCACCATGCCGCCTTCCGGCCCGAGTCGCTGCCAACTCTGCGCGCGGGCGCGAGCGGCCGCACCTAGCGTGATGAGAACTGCAATCCAGATCCTCAGCAGCAGTCTCTCCGTGGCTTCCCCGCGTCGCGCCATGAGCCTCGCTCCAAAACAAACCGGGCTCTCCAGAATAGAGTTCGGAGAGCCCGGGTTCACGTAATGTTTGCAAGTCCCGACACGAGTGGAGCACCACTCAAGTCGGGACATGAGTTCTTAGTACGTGGCGCCTTCGGGTACGAAGATGAAGTCCACGCGACGGTTGTCCTTCTCCATGCCCTTTTCGGTAGAGGCCGTGCCGGCGCGGGTACTGATGCGCGAGGCATCGATGCCCTTCTCGCCCAGATACTTCTTGGCGAGTTCCGCACGGGTTTCGGCCAGCTTCGCGGCCTTGGGTTCCTTGGGATCTGCAAAGCCGACGATGACCAGCTTGGAGTTGGGTTCATTCTTCAAGCGCAAGGCCACATCATCGCCCACGCGCTTGCAAGCATTGTCAAAGCGCGACGCGGCAACCTTGGTGTAACCGCAATCGCCCACCTTGCTCGCCTGCGGCGGGGGAGCGGGAGCCTGCACGTCGACGTTGGTCGAGGCGCTGGTGCGGCCGCCGCGACCATCATCCGCGGTGCAGGTAATACCGTAGCTGGCCGCAGCCAATCCGGTGGAGTCAAACTGGGCGGTGGCGGTGGTGCCGGAAATCTGGCCGCCGGTTGCGGAATAGCTGTAGGTCAAGGGGTCGCCATCCGGATCGGATGCGCGCGAATTGATGGCCACGCGTTCCCCAGCGATGATGGGATTGCGTTCCGGCGAACAAGAGATAACCGGTGGAGAATTCGGCCGCTTGACAACAGCAACGTCGGCGGCGCAAGTTGCCGTGCCGCCGCGGGCGTCGTCCACCTTGACATTGATGGTGTAAGAGCCCAAAGCCAACCCCGAAGGGTTCCAGCGCGCATCGGGGCCGGTGCCGTCGACTGTGCCGCCGGTCGCCGTGTAGCTGTAGGTGAGCGGGTCATTATCGGGATCGCTGGCATTCACGTGGATCGCCACGGGATCCGTGGAGCCCTGATAAACCGAAGGCGCGGCCGCCGAGCAAGCCGCCACCGGCGGATGATTGGGCTTCGGCGGAGCGGGCGGGTAGTCCCAGCGGAAAACGAGACCGCTGCCAATTCGGAAATTGTTCTGCCTGGAGCTCGCGGCCAAATCCGGACCGGAGAAGTTGGTCATGAAATAGTCTGCTTCGACGAAGCGCCACGCGATATTCCTCGCTAAAATCACATCCACGCCACCGCCGGCAGCCATGCCGAAGGAGCTCTGCGTCACGTCGCCGGTGAGAGCAGCGTGGCCACGCGCGTCGCCGAACAGGACTTCAACGAAGGGAACGAAATGATCGAAGTGCCGGAAGTTCAACCGCGGCCCAAACAGGTAGGTCCACAGATCGCCCTTAACGGTGGTCTGTATTTCCTGGGTTTCCCCTGAGGGAAGCACAAAAACCTTCCGCGAGAAGGTGTAACCGCCGACTTCCGCAACCAACCCGAGCCACTTGTTGGCGTTGTAAGCAAACGAACCCGTTGCTCCAAAGTTATTGAAGTTGGGCTGCGAACCCGGGTCGAAGTTGATGTAGCTGAAGAGCCCCGCGACCTCAAACTTTGGCACCAGGCGGCCCCAAGCCCCGCGGTTCCACGGGTTATTGTCCCAATCCGAGAAAATGTCCGCCGGCTTGCCTGCCGCGGCTGCCGGCATAGCAAAAAGGCGCGGCGATGCCGGGGCGATGGCAAAATCGCGCCCCGCGCTGGCAGGCGCGGCGATATTTTCCGACGTTGTGTTTCCGTTGTATGCGGTGATGGCATTCTTCTCCTGCGCACAGAGTGGCAGGGCGAGAAGCGCGCCCATGACAACCGTTACAGCCCATTTCGACATAGTATGCCTCCCTAAATTTGTACATGAGAATCCCGCGTGGTCCATGAGTTGTCCTTTAAGAGCGTCGACTGCGCCGTGCGAAGAGCGCAGGACAATACGCAGCTCAGCGCTTGTCTCTTCACATTGGGGCGGTAGCAATGCAAACTCACGCGTCATCGCAAGCGGTAAAAAGAAGCAAGCTGCTGCCCGAAAAGGATATTCCACAACTAAATCATTGTGCAAGTAATTCCTCATGCCCGAACGAGTTCCCCGGCAGTTCACCGAACGGCCAGGTTCAGCGAGCGCCGCAACGGTTTCGCCCCGTCGTTTACGCTACACTATTTCACTTATGACACCCACAACCCTTCTCGATCTGGACTGGGCCGGCCATCCTCGCTCCATCGCCTCGGCGTTGCTGCGTTCTGGCGACAGTGTCGCACTGGTTGATCCCGGGCCATCGTCCACGATTCCCCGTCTCCGCGAACAACTTGCCGTTCATGGGCTGCGCATCAGCGATATCGACGCTCTTTTTCTGACGCACATTCACCTGGATCATGCCGGCGCTTGCGGCTCCCTGGTGCGAGAAAATCCCCGGCTGCGAGTTTATGTGCATTCACGGGGCGCACCGCACATGGCTGATCCTTCCAAACTGCTCGATAGCGCGCGGCGACTTTATGGCGACACGATGCAACGACTTTACGGTGAATTCCTTCCTGTGCCCCAGTCCAACCTGTGCATCCTGGAGGGCGGCGAAACGCTCTCTTTTGGATCTCGGCAGCTGCAGGTTGTTTATACTCCGGGGCACGCCTCGCATCACGTCACCTATTTCGATGGCTTGGAGGGGGTAGCTTTTGTTGGCGATACCGCGGGCATCGCCATCGAAGGGCATCCCTTACATTCTGCCTGCGACACCTCCCCCGGACATCAACCTCGAGCTGTGGAACACCTCTTTGGACACCATCGCCGCGTTTGAGCCCAAGCGCCTTTTTCTCACGCACTTCGGCTTCTCTGATCATCCCGTGCGGCATATCGCCAGCTACCGGGAGCGCCTCCTGAGCTGGAGCGAGCTTGCGGCCAAGATTCTTGTCCGAGGGAATGGAGGAATCGCAAGCCAGCGAGGCTTTCATCAATGCGGTTGCCGCCGAGGCCAGGCAGTCTCTTTCCCCGGAGGAAGTGGATCACTACCTATTCAACGGGGCTCTGCATCTTTCCTGGCTGGGCCTGGCGCGCTACCACCGTAAGCGGCGGCCGCCAGCCTGACATTTCTCGAGCCGCACGGCGCGTCCGGCTGAGCTATTACCCAGACTCCTTGAGCGATTCTAAGTGTTTTCGCGATGCAGGAAGGCGAGGAAGAGCCTTACGGCGTTGTTTGTTGGGGCAACGCCACGACGCCCGATTGTGCAAAGTCGAATCGGATCAGCCACTCGCTCGGCACACTCTTGCCTTCCAATTCCGGCGAGCCAAAAACCCACTTGCCCGCCGCTTTCAATGCCAGATCCGCAAAATACCGGCTGGGACCGGGCGCTTCGAGTTCCGCCTGCGAAACATTCCCGGCGGCATCCACATGCACGCGGACACTTACGCGCACGACACCATGGATGGTGTTGAGCGCTTTGTCAGGAACCTCCGGCAAGACCTGGTCCAAGACTTCTCCTCGAGCCGGCGAATCACTGGCAAGCCTTGCGGCTGGCGGCGCGGGAGCGATCTCCGTCCGCAATTTCGCGGGTGCGGCGGATGCTGGAGGGGCCTTCTCCACCACTGCCCTTGCAGAATCTTTCACTTTTGGCTGCGGCGCGGGCAGTGTCTGATTGCCAGCGCGATCCGTGGGTTTTGCTTCGGATCGCACCTGAGCCGATGAGGGGCCGGCGGGCGGGGGAGTCTGTTGCTGATGGCGCAGGAATTTTGGCAACACAACAATGGCCGCGAGAACGAGGATTGCCGCGAGCAGCGGAATCGTGTAATTGGGGAAGAGCAGCGTTTTCCTGGCTGGTGCACTTGGCTTTTGCTGCGGGGGCATCACTCTGGACGGCACTGCCGCTAACTTGGCCACCGGGATACCGCGCTCCGGAGAGAGCGGAACGTCCAGCGGAGAAAGCTTCGCCGCCGTGGCCTTGGCCGGTGTGGCGCTCACCGCCGGAACGGACGGCGGCTCCACTTTCACAACGTGTCCAGGCTTCAGATGCGCCGCGATGTCGGCAGCGGTCCATCGCTGCGCGGGATCGCGTTTCAAGGCATGCCGCGCAATATCCAAAAACGGTTGGGGAAGAGTGGCTGGAACTTCGGGATCGGCGCGTCGCGCGGCTTGCACATCCGGTGCGTGCTGCGTCAGCGCCTCCACGAGCGTGATTCCGAACGACCAGACGTCGCTCGCCCCCGTGACTGGAGAGGAGAGCAGCTCCGGAGCGCCGTAGGAATCCGCGCCCCGCGCGAGATGCAATTCCCCCAGCCGCGCCACCGAATCGACCGAAAGCTTGATCTGCTCGCCAATCGCGTGCACGTTCGCGGGTTTGAGGTGCCCATGCGCCAGACCTTGTCCATGCAGATAAACCAAAGCCTCCGCGACGGGAGCCACCATCTCGCGGGTTTCTTCCGCCGTCAGCGCCCGTTCCGGCAGAATTTGCGAGAGATCTTCTTCCGCGTATTCGAGCACGACATAGAGCAGGTCGCGTCCATCCAGAGAGCAGCGCCCGGAGCCCAGGAGTCGCAGCAAATTGGGGTGAGAGAGCTTCGCGGCGCGCGCCCATTGCAAGAGGTGCAACTTCGCCGTCCCTGGATGCGCAAGAATAAACTTGATCACCGCTTTTTCCGCTGGCGCACCGCTGTGGCCTGTCAAGAAAACGCCGCTGCCCGGCGTCCCGCCCAGAAATTGTTGTAGCGTGTATTTTCCCTCGACCACACGCCCTTCGCAGCGCTTCCAGAAATCGGCCATCACGCACCTCCGACCAGGGGAACCCTTGATTCTCTTCCCGCGGCGCCCCGCAGGCAATCAAATCATTTGGCGACTACATCTGGGCTGGGATAGCAAGGCAGACGCCCCGGGCTGGGCGTTGATCTTCCTCATTAGTTTGGCACAAACGCGATGCGACAGCGGATGTGGTTTCCTATCGATTACGCTCATTTGAGCGCCGTTTGCCGGTGAGACTCGCGGCCCGCAGCTCCGCGTGCGCAGAGCGGGACTCTCTCTTCCCTTTACAAGCTGGCTTTGGGGGAACTCAAGCCGTCGCTGAAGGTGTTTCTTCCACCGCCACAGGCGCAGCCGGGGTCAACGCGGCCAGCCGCGCGGAGAGCACGCTGGCAAGCAAGTCCACGAGCTTTCGCGCTCCGGCGCCGTCGGGATCGCGGTCGGGGTTGTACTGCGCTACATCCAGGCCGAGCAGGTTCTTATGCTTGGCAAATTCTTCGAGCGAGGTTTGCACTTCGGCGAAAGTCAGTCCGCCGCTGCCGGGCACGTTTGTCGCGGGAAACTCTTCCTGGGAGATGACATCCAAATCGAGGTGCAGCATGAATTCACGCGTATCGGCGTGCAATTGGCCGAGTGCATCAAGTGCCGCCTTTGGGAGGCCCTTCGCCTGAATATCGGCGGCGAACACATGGCGCATGGGCGAGCGCGCCAGGAATTCCTGTTCCGGGGGATCCAGACGCACCAACCCGAAAATCAGCGTGTCCGGCTCGCGCACCAGAGGCGGTTCGCCCCAAAAACGAACCAGCTCCGGCGAGCCTTTGCCGATGATTCCGGCCAGGGCCATGCCGTCGAGACGGCCAGAGGGGGTGGAGGCGGGCGTGTTGAGGTCAGCGTCGCGGTCGAACCAAAGGAGGTTGAGATGCTTATAGTAGCGGCGCGCACCGGCGAGCAGCCCGACGGTCTGGACACAGTCGCCTCCGAGGACAAGAATCAAGCCGCCGGACTTGGCGGCCAGTTCGGCGCGCGGCTTCAGGTCGTTGAGACCGGCGACGATCTCAGGGATATTGCGGGCACGCTTGTGATCGTCGTCATCGGCGAAGAGACGCGGCGCGCAATCGCCGAAGTCGGTAACTTCATAGCCGATGGATTGGAGTTTTTCGATGAGGCCGGCGGCGCGAAGTGCGGCAGGCGCTTTTTCGGTGCCGGGAGCGAAGCCGGCGGCGCTGGAGGGTGCACTGATCAAGGCAATCTTGCTGGGTTGACGGACGATTTTGACCGCCAAGGTACGCTCCTTTTCTTCTCTTCTTCTTGGTCCTGTGGCTGCCCCGGGCGCCGGAAAAGCACTCCGGCAACTGCCCCTGCCCGGCAATGCAAAAAAGCCGTGTGCGCAAAAACACGCGCCAACTAGCGGCGCGGCGCAGGCGCGATGGTGGCAAGTTCCGCGGGGAGCGTGAAGCGCACGTCTTCGCGGATCAGGTCCAGGTCGCGCTGATCGGTGAATCCGAAGTGCGCTAACCGCTCGCTGACCTGCTCGACCAATACCTCGGGCGCGGAAGCTCCGGCCGTCAAGCCCACGCGGCGAATGCCCTCGAGCCACTTCGGATCGATGTCCGCGGCCGCGTCAATGAGCTGTGCCTTAATGTCCAAGCGTTGCGCGAGTTCCACCAAACGATTGGAATTCGAGCTGTTCTGCGAACCCACCACCAGAATCAGGTCGACGTCCTTGGCCACCTGCTCGACCGCTTCCTGGCGGTTCTGCGTGGCGTAACAGATGTCGTCGCTCGCGGGTCCAATAATGTTCGGGAAGCGCTGGCGAAGGCGGGCCACAATTTCCTGGGTGTCATAGAGGCTGAGCGTGGTCTGCGTGAGGAACGCCAGTTTATCGGGATCGTCGACTTTGAGCGCGTCCACTTCCTCCACCGAGTCCACCACCAGCGTGCGGTCCGGAGCTTCTCCGGAGGTACCCACAATTTCCTGGTGATCCCTGTGACCAATCAAAATGATGGTGCGCTTTTCGCGGGCGAATTTCAGGGCTTCCAGATGCACCTTGGTCACCAGCGGACACGTGGCATCAATCACACGCAAACTGCGGCTCTTGGCTTCACCGCGGACCGTGGGCGGCACGCCGTGCGCGCTGAAAACCAACACGGCCCCATGGGGCACTTCGCTAATGGCTTCCACAAAGATCGCGCCGCGCCGCCTTAACTGCTCGACCACGTAGGTGTTATGGACGATTTCGTGATGCACGTAAACGGGGGCGCCATAGGCCTCCAGCGCCAGTTCCACGATATCCACCGCTCGCACTACACCCGCGCAGAATCCGCGAGGGCGGACACGCAGCAGGACCTTGGCCTCAGAGTGTGTTTCCATTTTCATCCTAATGCCGGTAAATTTCTAAAATACTATCATACCAAAGACATTAACCCGGTGCATGCTGTACGGTATTCGGGCGCTTCACCCCAAAAATGTGCCCCTGGCTGCAGGGACAGTCCAATGCCCCGCCTTTTCCGGTAGAATGCCAGCCTAAGGATTTCCTCACTATGCCAAGGCCAGAGGATCGAAGGAGAAGCGAACGGGTCATGCTCAACATGACGGTGATGGTCCTGGCCGAGGACGTCGAGCACCGTCAGTTGCGGGAAGAGGCGAAAACCCAGGTTGTGAATGCGCATGGCGGCTTGCTGAAAATGCGGGCGGAACTGCATGTGGGCCAGTCTTTTTTGCTGAACAATCCCAAAACGGGCATGGAGGAGAGTTGCCGGGTGGTGCGTGTGGACGACGCCGGGATGGAGTTCTACAACGTGGCGTTTGAATTTGCCCGCCCTGCCCCCAAGTTCTGGCCTGTCGTTTTCCCCCCTGCCGATTGGGGCCCTCCCCGAAGCAACTGAAAGCATTTAGGGAAACCGGCCAACTTTTTGCCGGGTTCCGTGTTTCCTATGATGTGGAGGTACATCCAGTGGAATTGGGGAAGAAAATACAAACTGCAGTAATTATGACGGCCGTGCTTTTAGGGGGCATGGCTCTTGCCGGGTGCAACGACGACGTCGAGGTGCTACGCGACCCGGATGTCAAGATCACGAAAGGAATGACCTGGGCGTGGCGTCCCATGGCGCCGCCGGCAGCCGCTGCCAAGCGGAGTCCCGATGGAAGGCCGGTGGTTTCGCGCGATGTGATTGCGCCGCCGCCTGAACAACAGCAACACCTGGAGAGCAATCGCGACTGGAACACGGAAGCAAACCGCAAACAACTGAAGGAAGCGATTGAACGGGGGCTGAAGGCGCGCGGACTGGTGCAAGCGGCCGATCCCGCGACCGCTGATTTCCTGGTGGACTATCATGTGGCCGTGAAGACGCAGACCGCGACCGTGGCGTATCCCGGCTACCCGGGAATGGCTTGCGGCCCCTTTGGCTGCTATTCCGGATGGGGCTGGGGACCTCCTGGATTCGGATACGAAAACATCCGCTTCCATGAAGGCACATTCGTCTTCGATCTGGGGTTGCGCAACCCGAAGAAGCTGGCGTATCGCGCCATCAGCCACAAGGAACTGAACAACCGCACCATTTCGCCGTACCTGGCCGAGCATGCCGTCGATCACCTGTTGAAGGACCTGAAGCCCAGGTAAGAGCATCTGGAGTGAAAATCATGCGGCGAGGGGCGCTCGGCGTCCCTCGCCTTTTTGTTTCCAGCCACTCGCGCGGCGCAATGATCTGAACATCGGGAGATGCCTTAGGCAAGCAAAGAGGGCTTAGCCCGAATCTGAAGCTGAAGAGAGATTCCTCCGCTCCGGGACGGCAAAAACGCCGTCCCTCCGGTCGGAATGACAAATTGTGAATTGCTAGGGGAATTCAATTTGCTCGAAACCCAAACCCTTGAGGATGCTTTGCACGGAGTTGCGCGCGTTCTCGTCCGCGGACTTCAGAATGCCGTCCTGCAAAGCGGCCTGTTGCAACTGGCGTTCGGCTTCCTGGCGCACTTGGGTTTCGAGATTCGGATCGGGAGACGAAAACAACCCCGTATCACGCGAGTAGACACGCGTCTTTTCGTTATCGAGGCGTGTCACCAGAATCTCCGCTTTCGGCAGACGCACGGAAATGTTCCGCTTGCTCACGGCCACATCGCCGGCCTGCAGCTTGCCCAGGTCCACTCCGGCAATGACTTCGCCATGTACCATCAACAGCAAGCGGTCGCTCACCAGAAATTTGGGCATCAGAGGATTGTCATGCCCACCGGAAATGATTTTGTCCATCGTGTAGCTGACGGTTTCCAGCCGCTGCAATTTCTGGATCTGGCGGACCACCGTGGGCTGGTCCACGCTAATTAGTACGCGGCCGTCTTTCACCACGCCCATCAAACGCAGAAGTCCAATCCCGGTGGTGAACCACACCGCGATCCCAACCAGCGCGAGGGTAATCAGTGCGCCACCCAGAATCCCCGAAAAGAGACTTAGCGTTGTTTTTCCCGGCTGTGAATTTGGTTCTTCGGTGGACATAGCGGCTCCGGCGGGCATCCGCCTTCCTTGGCCAAATGGTACCTTTTTTCGGCTTCCAGTTCCCCCATCCATCAATTTTTTGTGGCTATAAGGAAAAGTTGATCAGCGCGGGAGTCGCGGCCACCGCGCTCCGCCAGAGGGCGTAGAGCGGATCCTACCCGGCCTTGCGTTGCGCCGTCAGTTGAAATTCCTCGTAGGTGCCCTTGAAGTCCTCGATTTTCCCGTCGTGGAAGTGCCAGATGCGCGTGGCCACTTCATCCAGCACGTCTTCGTCGTGCGTCACCAACAGCAGTGTTCCCTCATATTTCTGCAGCGCGATATTCAGGGCGTTGATCGCTTCCAGGTCCAGGTTGTTTGTGGGCTCGTCCAGAACCAGGAAATTCGGTTTCTGAATCATCAGGCGGCAGAAGATCAGCCGCGCGCACTCGCCGCCGGACAGCGCGGAGGTGGGCTTCAGCGCATCCTCGCCGCTGAAAAGCATTTGTCCCAGCGGTCCGCGAATCTCTTCCTGCGGCGCTTGCGGATTGTATTGCCAGAGCCACTCCATCGCCGTCATGCCCTTGCTTTTATCAATGGTGTAGCTGAAATCCTGCGGGAAATAGCCAATCGTGACTTCATGGCCCCAGACGACATTCCCGGAATCGATGGGGAATTGCCGCTCCGCTGGGGCGATAAATTCACCCGCATTGCGGATCAGCGATTTCAGCATGGTGGTCTTGCCGGCGCCGTTGCGCCCCGTGAGCGCGATTTTTTCGCCCCGCGTGATGCTGGCCGAAAAGTGCTGGATGACTTTCAGCCCATCGTAGGATTTCGTGAGCTTCTTCACTTCCAGAGGAACCCGCCCGGAAGGGCGCACGGTGTCGAAGCGGATATAGGGCCGTTGAATGTTGGATCTCGCCAGCTCGGAAGTCTGCAGGCGCTCGACCTCTTTCTTGCGGGAAGTGGCCTGCGCCGATCGGGTGCCGGCGGAGAAGCGCGCGATGAATTCGTTGAGCTGGGCGATCTTCTTTTCGCGCACGGCATTGTCTGATTCCATGCGCTGGCGGATTTGCGTCTTCGCCAGCACCATGTCGTCGTAGCCGCCCGGGTACATGATGATGGTCTGGTAGTCGATATCGGCGGTGTGCGTGCAGACGCTGTTCAGGAAATGGCGGTCGTGCGAGATGACGATCAGCACGCCGTGATACTCGGAGAGATATTCCTTCAGCCAGTGGACGGAATCGAGGTCCAGGTTGTTGGTGGGCTCGTCGAGAAGGAGCGCCGAAGGATTACCGAAGAGGGCTTGCGCAAGAAGTACGCGCACTTTCTGGCCGCCTTGCAGCTCACCCATTTTGCGTTCGTGGAGTTCCGCTTCGATGCCCAAGCCGTCGAGCAGCACGCCCGCGTCCGCCTCCGCGGAGTAGCCGCCCTCTTCGCCGACGATGCCTTCGAGTTCGCCGAGGCGCATGCCGTCGTCATGGGTCAAGTCGTCGTGGGGCTTGGCGTAGAGGAGTTCGCGTTCTTCGAGTGCCTTCCACAGAGTGGCATTGCCCATGATTACGGTATCGATGCACGCGGAATTTGTCGAAGGCAAACTGGTCCTGGCGCAGGACTCCCATTCTCTTAGGGCGCGTGATATTGCCCATCGTGGGATCCTGTTCGCCCGTCAGGATTTTCATGAACGTGGACTTGCCCGCGCCGTTCGGGCCGGAGATGGCGTAGCGGCGCCCGGCCATGAAGGTTGTGGTCACGTCCTCGAAGAGGATGCGCGAGCCGAAGCGCATGGTGATGTTTTCGACAGCGATCATATCCGTTCAATTTTAGCGTAACTGGACGACTCTCCCAAATTTCGCGCGACGCCAAAAGGAGAACTTCGGGTAAAGTGTCAGAAGCTTTTGGGCTGGGGAGAAATGAGAGCCCGTTGTCATCCCGAGCGCAGCGAGGGATCTGCTTTTTGCCTACGACCGGGAAAAGCAGATTCCTCGCCCCGTTCAGAAGGCGAACGGGACTCGGAATGACAATTGCGGCGTTTTCCCGCAGGCTGGTTTGAATGTAGGATTGCTTCAGCCTTACAAGACAGGACACGCAACCCCATGGTGCTTGAAAACAAAGTCGCACTAATCACGGGTTCGGGGCGCGGCATTGGCCGGGCGATCGCGCAACTCTTCGCAAAAGAGGGAGCCTCGGTTTTTCTGACCGCGCGAACGGAAGCCGAACTTGTTGCTACAGTGAAGGAAATCACCGCCGCGGGAGGCAGAACGGCTTTTGTCACCGCTGACCTGACGCGGGCTGCCGATGCCGAAAAACTTGTGGCGACCGCCCGGGAGAAATTTGGCCGCGTGGATATTCTGGTGAACAATGCCGGGCACTACGGTCCCATCGTTCCCGTGGAAGAGTATCCTTTGGAGGAGTTCGACAAGGTGATCGCGGTGCACCTGCGCGCTGCATTTTTGTTGAGCAAGCTCGTCCTGCCGGAAATGTACGCGCGGAAGTCGGGCGTGATTTTGAATATGTCGAGCTTGTCTGCAAAAGCGGCTTTTGGCTGGGGCTCGGCGTACGCCGCGGCGAAGGCGGGACTGTTAGGGTTGACACGCGTGATGGCTGCCGAAGCGTCACGTCGGGGCGTGCGCGTGAATGCCATTTGCCCCGGCCCAGTCACGGAGACGGTCATGTCCAAGGAATTAGGGAACACACTGGCGAAAAAACTTGGTGTCAGCCCCGAAGAACAACTGAAGGGCTTCCTAAGTTCACTGCTGCAGGGCCGCGGTCAGACCGCCATGGAAATTGCCCAGGCCGCCCTGTTCCTCTGTTCGGACTTGTCCAGTGCCATCGTCGGCCAGTCGCTGAACGTGGATGGCGGCGCCGCATTCTTCTAAGTAGCACCTCTCAACGGAGATCGTTCTTGAAGACCGCGCCGGCCTTCATCACGAATTTCACGCGCTCCAGCTCCGTGATGTCTTTTAGTGGATCGCCGGAGACCGCGACAATGTCCGCCCACTTGCCAGCTTCGATGGTGCCCATTTTGTCGGACCAGCCGAGGAGTTCGGCGGCAGAGGTTGTGGCGGTGCGAATGGCTTGCATTGGTGTCATGCCATAGTTGACGTAGTATTCAAATTCCTTCGCCTCGTTCAATTCGCGCCAATCGAAACCGCCGGCGTCTGTGCCAAGCACGATTTTCACGCCTTTCTTCAACGCCAGTTGGAACGCAGTCTTCTCCGTTTCCACCATTTTCGTCCAGTTCCCCGCGCGCCCCGGCGCCACGTACGCTCCCACCGCGATGGTGGGCACCCAATACACTCCTTTGCGCACCATTTCGTCCATCAGCGGTTCCGTCAGGCCGTCGCCATGCTCGATGCTGTCTACCCCTGCCTTTAACGCAGCCGCGATCCCATCGCTGCCAATCGCGTGCGCAGCCACTTTGTGTCCCAGACGGTGCGTCTCGTCGACAATAGCCTTGGCCTCTTCGTCCGTGAAATTCACGTGGCTGTGCAAGGTGCCATCCGGGCCGTAAAAGTATCCATGGTCGGAGTAGTACTTGATCCAGTCGGCGCCGTGCATGACCTGCTCGCGAACGGCTTTGCGGGCTTCTTCGACGCCGTCGACATACTGCACGCCGGTGGGCACTTTGAGCTCCCAGGAATAGCCGAGCAGAGGGTACATGCCCGTGGGCGTCATCGCCCGTGTGGAAACTTGCAGGCGCGGGCCGGGGATTTCGCCGCTGGCAATGGCGTTCTTCACGTCCACATCGGCGTACATCGCGCCTTCCGTTTCCACGTCGCGCAACACCGTAAAGCCGTGGGAAAGCGCAATCTGCGCATTGCGCGCGGCAAGAATCGCGCGATACGGAATCGATTGTTTGAGGAGTTGCTTGTCGTAATCCTCCTCGGTGATGTCCCCTTGCAGCAGCACATGCGTGTGCGCATCAACAAAACCTGGAAGCACGGTTGCCCGCGAAAGATCGATCAACTCAACGCCCGCGGGGCCTGTTCCTCCCGGCGTGACGCTGACAATTTTGTCGCCTTCGATCAGGATCAGGGCGTTGGCAACAACGGTGTCGTTCTTTCCATCAATCAGGCGGCCTGCGCGGATAGCGACTTTCCTGGGAACGGCAGCGGGCTTTTCCTGCGGGAAGGCCGAAACGGAGAAAGTAAGAAGGGCCAGACAGAAAAGCAGCTTTCGGATGCGAATCATGATTTCCTCCTGGATGCTGCGAAGGGTAGCAAAACCAGGAGGCAGAGAAAAGGCCAGCCGTTCTCTCAGGACGGCTGGCCTGGACTTTCCATTCTCAGAGGGGACTCACCCTACGCCGACTGTGATTCCGCTCTCTGTGCTCTGGCAAACGAAAAAAATCAAACAAAATCAGTGAGCAGGCTCCGAATCCGGACGCCGGATCGCACGCCGGCCCCACTCTTCGACCGTCCCCACCCCGCGCCGCGCGGCCAGGAGCCACGCATTCTGGCTGGCCGCCACCAGGCCGACTCCGGCTTCCCAACCCTTTTGTACAACGTAGAGGGTCGCCAGGCACAGGCCAATGACAAGGAAGCCCAAGGCGAACAAGGCGAAGGCCGCCAAGAGCTCACGGACAAAGTAAAACTGAAGCGCAGCGATACCCCCGAGAAACAACCAGATCCACTTGCGAAGGTCATCTTTGGCTTTCACGGCTTTAGGATCCCCCCTATACGGCCAGCCCGGCGGCGGCTGGGTTTCTTGCTCTCCGGGTTAGATGCTTCTCACCTGTCCTTTGGAACGAGGCACCGTACCTGTCCCATTAGACAGGGGAAGAGGGAGGAAATCTATAGTACGAAGGTCACAAAATGGCAGGTAAACTTGGCCTCTAGTACGAGCTGTGCCGAAATGAACTTCACTCCATGCCATTATAAATAGAGGGGTTATTGGAGTAGTGCCAAAAGGGGAAACTTGCGCCTTTTGTTCGCGGTACTACCCTGTGGAAACCTGTCCTTCCGTACAGGTGTTGCGCGAGGCTCCCCAGGCGCGCTCGCGAAGGTCCGCGTGGTTCTGAGAGCAGCTTAATGTCGGGGGGGATATTGGACTGGGAGACTCTAATTGCCCTTGAAAGCGTAGCCCGGGTCGAAGGGGAGCTTGCCGTCAATCCGCAGCACCTTCACGCTGCCGTTGATGGCGTACACGTCCAACAGTCCTACTGCCCCTGGTGTGGCTTCCACAGTCCGCAGGAGGTCTTCGTCGGTTTCCACAATTCGAATCACCTGCCGGGATTCATTGAGCTTGGCGAAAAGCGGCTTGACCTCCGAAGCATCGACACCGAAGAGCTTCTGAATTACACCGCGCATCTCAGTGGTCTCTGGATCGTGGATCACCAAGGTGAAACTCTTGCCGTCCGGCCAAGCCTTCTGCGCGCCCCTACAGTGCTTGGCCAGTTCCGCCATGGAAACTCCCTGCAGCTTGTTCCCCGTCGCGGCCACCAGCGCCCAAGTCTTGACGGCGGACAGTAATGGCAAAGCAGAAAGTAAGAGCAGCCCTGCAAGTCCAAAGACTCGAAGGTTGCGAAGTGAAGAAGCGTCTTTCATAAGTGCCAATTACCTTTCAGGCTGGATACCACCAGTTTCCCGGTGGCGACAAGTTCCCACAAGTACGTCTTCGGCAACATGTGCCCAACCTGACGACGTGCCCAAAACAGCAGCGGCGGGTGCGCACCTGCTTGGCAACTGCGCACAGCTGTTCTTTGGTCCAGTATCGAGCGAGGCACCCAGAACGCTAACTTCGACAGGTGCACCTCGAAAATTGAAACTTCACTTCAGGAGTGGATTGCCATGAATCGTCTTCTGACGTTAGGAAATGCGCTGGTCCTGGCCAGTGTGCTTGCCGCGCCAGCTTGGGCGCAGCAATCGGCCCACATCGAGGAAGCTAAAGCGCGCCCGGCGAAGCCTGCCGTCAAGGTCACGCCAGCCTCGCAGAAACTGTTCGGCACCCTGGGCATCGCCAGCAAATCGGTGGAAGCGCGCGAAAACCTGGAGATGGCCCTGGACCAATACGAAAACGCGGGATTCGATGAAGCCATCATGCACGCCCAGATGGCCACGGAGAAAGACCCGAACTTCGCCTTGGCCTATGCCGTCTGGTCCTTTGTGGCGCGCCGCACCGTGCCGGCTCCTGAAGTTCTGCAGAAGGCCAAGGCCTTGAAAACAAAGTGTGCCGGGGACGAATGCCTGTTAGTGCAATTCCTGACCGGCGCGCAGGAAGCCAACGTCATCCCGGCCATCGCCGCCATGAACGACCTCCTGGCGCGGCACCCGAAAGACAAGCACGTCCTTTATCTGGCGGGAGAGTGGCTGTTCTTCCAGCAGGATTTCGAGCGCGCTGCGAGACTGTGGTCCGCTTCGCTCGATGTGGACCCAAATTTCCCGCCCGCACTGAACATGCTGGGCTACTCCTACGTGGAGGCCCTCGAACCCGATCCGCAGAAGGCTGTTGGATACCTGCGAAGGTATGCGGACGTGCTTCCCGATCAGCCCAATCCCCAGGATTCCCTGGGCGAAGTCCTACGCATGGCGGGTGACGATTCCGGGTCGCTGGCCCACTATGCGGAGGCACTGCGCATTTCGCCGACTTACGTCACCTCGCAATACGGCCGCGGCGACACTTACGCAATGATGGGTAATTATGGGTCGGCCCGCGCGGAGTATGAAAAGGCGCTGAAGATAGCGAACAATCCGCAGGACAAATTGCACATCGAGTTTCAGTCCGCGCTCGTGCACTTCTGGGAGGGAGACTTTGGGACAGGCCGCCGGGAGCTCGCCGCGCTATCCACTAAGTCCGCCGCAGAGAAGAATGCCGCGGAACGATTCGAGGTTGACTACGCCAGAGCCTTGCTCGCGCCAGACGCGGAAGCCGAGCTGCAAGTTTTGCAGGCCCTGGAAAACTCGTTCGCGGCCGCGGTGCCGGGCATGACCGATGCGCAGCGAAACGCCGCCCTCGCCAGTGTTTTCCGCGAACAAGTGCGCGTCCATGCCGCCGGCAACGATGCGAAAGCAGTGCAGCTTGCTCTCGACAAACTCGCAAAGCTGGCCGCCGATTCGCGGGACCTGCTGGTGGAAGGTTGCTACGAATCGAGCCTCGGCTACACGTCCGCGGCCAACGGCGACCTGGCAAAGGCGGCGGAGCAGCTCGCCGCGGACCTACACGCGCCGCTCACCGTTCGGCAGTTGGTTCTCGTCGAAAGGAAATTGGGAGACACACAAGCCGCGGAGAAAGCATTGCGGCGCCTGAGATACTTGCGCACACCGACGGCGGAATGGTACGTGGCCACGCAGACCAATCGCATCAACGCGGAGGGCGTGAAGCCCTGACACAGTTTTCCCCCCGAACAAACAATCGCGCTGCAGCGGCTTCCCCCAGCCACGGCAGCGCGATTTGTTTTTCTCGAATCGTGCTTACGCTTTTTTCAGCAAGCGCGAGACCCCTACCAGGATCACCGCGCCGACAAAAGCCACGATGATTGATCCGATGATTCTGCCGCCAGGCCAAATCCCTAGCAGCCCGAAGACCCAGCCGCCGACAATTCCACCGAGAATGCCGAGGATAATGTCGACGAGCACGCCGTAACCTCCGCCTTTCATGACCTGGCCTGCCAGCCAACCTGCGATGAGACCCACGATGATCCAAGAGAGAATTCCCATAGGCACAACCTCCTTGGCTCCGAGAGGGAGCTGGATGATGGGTGGGGAAACCGGCTATAGTTTGCCCTCACCCCAGGTGAGGCGCAAGCCCGTGGACAGGAGGATGTCGTTCCCCTTCAGTCCCGGCGGCGGATAGCTAATGTAGTGGTCGCCGAACGTGAATTGCCAGCTCAGCCAGTTCTTCAACTGGGTGGCCACCGTGGAATCGAATTGGAATCGGTAGTCACCGGTGTGCGACAGGTTCGGATAGAAACTCAAGCGTTCCGTCAGCGCCGTCCTCTTTGAGAGCTTGGAATCAAACTCCTCGCCGAGTACCGCTTCCGCGCTGTTCTGAATCGAGGATGGAATCGTGGTAAGGGCCGGAGGCGGGGTGGGATTGGTCAGGGTGTACGTTCCGAAGGAGTCGCGGTCATAGCTGATGCCGCCGAACAGGTCAAAGGTTGAGCGCGCCGTCTTGATCGCGTGGTAACCAAAACCGCCGCCAAAAACGGTGCGCAGATCCAGGTGCTGCAGGGCATTGGTTTCAAAATCGGCAAAACCAAAGCCAAAGAAGGCGGGGCGGAAGTTGTAGTCGCCGCGAAGCCCGGCGGCCAGGGCATTCGCCGTCGTGCGGCTCGGCGATGTGGAACCGTCGTTTCCGTAAATGTAGGTGGAATAGAGTGTGATTTTATCGCGCGGCGTCGCGCGGACCGCTTTTGCGGACAGGGTGAACGTCTCTGTCGAGGAATTGCCTTGCGTTAGAGCGAGGCCCGTGTCGAAGAGTCCTCCCCAAAAATAAGTGAATTTGGGGTGGGCCATCCTCTCGGCCTGGGTGTCGAAAGCTTTCTGCTCCGCGTCATTCCGCACAGCCACGATGACGTCCTTCGATGCGTTGGCGCCACCTACCGGAGTGGCCGCGCCCGCCACCAGGAACTTCCCGTCCCTCGTGGTGACTTTTCCCAGCAACCGGCTGCCGTCCTTCAAAGTGAGATTCAAATTCTGCGCCGATTCGATCGCCGTGATGGCGTCCCATTGGATGGTGACGTCCCCCGCGAACTCGGATTTCAGCAACAGACTTTTGCCGTCGCCGGAGACGATCGTCCCCGTCAGGTGGTCGCCATTTTTCAGAGTGACCTGATCGGCGGTCGCCCCCGCAGCGCTTACCATCGATAACAATACCCACAAGAAACTATGACGCATTTGCGACCTCCTCGAGATACTTCAACATGCATTCATCTTGGGCTGGACATCACGTGGGCGGAAGTAAAGCGACCCTGCATCAACAAATCTGGTAACACGAAGATGGAATTGTAATGCTTCCCTCTGGCTGCCGCAACTTCTCTTCTGTCTCCCCCGGCTTGCTCGCCTAATTCGCCCTCCTTCCTCTATACTGGTAACGTTCTTTTGGAGTGGATTTCGGGGGAATCGCGGGTTGCGTGCAGATTGCTTCACGACTTCGGTGAAGCTGTAATTCCCTTCTCCAATCGACCGTGCGAGTTGCGCTGCGATCTTTCGCAACGCGCCCAAGAAAACAAATCATTCGGGGGGACGAGTGAAAAGGCTGCGTGGGTTGGGTGTTTCCGGGGGAATACTTATCTTGGCTCTTGGCCTGGTAGGGTGTGCCCGCCAGGATTCGGCTCAGAAGGCTGCGGAAACGACGGCGGCTAACGCCCGCCCGGCCATCGTCTTCATGACCGACTTTGGCACGGCCAACGATGCCGTAGCCATCTGCAAAGCCGTCATGCTCGGCATCGCTCCGGACGCGCGCATCCTGGATATCACTCACCAGGTCACCCCATTTTCGATCGAGGAAGGCGCCCGCTTCCTGGCCGGCGCTTCGCCGTATTATCCCGCGGGCACGGTGTTTGTCGTGGTCATTGATCCGGGCGTGGGCACGACGCGCAAGGCCGTGGTCGTCAAGACGAAGAAGGGACAATATTTCGTGCTGCCGGACAATGGCTTGATCTCCCCGGTGATTGAACGCGACGGCTTGGACTCCGCGCGCGAAATCACCAACACCGGGTGGATGATCGGCCAGGCCGTTTCCTCGACCTTTCATGGCCGCGATATTTTCTCTCCGGCAGGCGCGCATCTGGCCGCCGGATGGGACTTCACTTTGGTGGGCCCGGAAGTGCAGCAGCTTGTGCGCCTCACCCCCAAAGCTTCGACCACGACCGAGCAAGGAATTGAAGGAGACATCATCGGCCTGGATGACCCTTTTGGCTCGCTCATCAGCGATATTTCCGGAGACGAGTTCAAGAAGCTCGGCTATCAACTCGGTGATAAAATCGGCGTCCAGTTGAACAAAAAGCCGTTCGTTCTTCCTTACGTCAAAACCTTCATGGACGTGCCCGTGGGCGAGCCACTCCTGTACGTGGATTCCCGCGGGCGCATTGGGCTGGCATTGAATGAGCGCAATATTTCGGTGGCGTACAAAATCACGCCGCCCGCATCGCTGTTCATTCCCAAGAAAGGAGCGCCGATCAAGGGCAAGTGATGCGAACAGGGCGCCAGATTTTCGGAATTGGCAGGCGGCGATGTACGGAGTCGCGGCGAGGTCGCCGCAGCGTTTTCTGAGCGGGCAGGCGGGCCGGCCCGCGCGGCATATAGGTTCCCCTTGGGCTTCAACTGCAGAGGCTTTTACGCGCTGCACGGATACCATCGGCGATGGATCCCAGAACAAAAGGACACAGATCATGAAACTTCAGGGTGTACTCTCATTTGGATCACGAATCGCAATGGCACTGTTGATTGTCGTGGCGCTCTCCGGTTGGCAAGCGAATCTGGCGGCGCAGTCGTTTCGCGGAGGAATTCGCGGCGAAATTACCGATGCGCACGGCCTGCCTGTCCCCGGCGCAAAAGTTATTGCGCGCAATCTGGCCACCAGCGAGACTCGCGAAGTGACCGGGGATGCCGAGGGCGAATATTTCTTCCTCGAACTTCCCGCCGGGCAATATGAAGTTTCCGCCGTCGCCCCAGGTCTGCAGGAATACCGGCAGGGAGGAGTGACCGTCAACGCAGGCGCGGAGACGATTGTCAACTTGCAACTCGCCAAGCCCACCGAACTGATCGAGCGCACCGTGGTGACTGAAGCGGCGCCCATCGTGGAAACCACCACCACTACCCTCTCGCAGGTGGTCGATCGCAAATTGGTCCAGGAACTTCCTCTTAACGGGCGCGATTTCGGAAAGCTGGTGGCCCTTACCCCCGGCGTGACGGTGGAAGGCTCGGGCGTTGCCGGAACCGAGAAGGGCTTCGGACAATTCAACATCAACGGCAACCGCGACCGCTCCAACAATTACATGCTCGACGGCACCGACAACAACGATCCCTTTTTCAACAATTCCGCGTTGAACCAGGTGGGCATCTCCGGAGCACCGGCCACGCTTCTGCCCCTGGACGCCATTCAGGAGTTCAACCTGCAATCGCAATTTGGGGCCGAATACGGCCGGAATTCCGGCTCGGCGGTCAACATCGTTACGCGCTCCGGCGGCAACGCATTTCACGGCTCGTTGTTTGAATACAATCGCAATTCTTACTTCGACGCGCGCAACTATTTCAACCCCTCGCCTAATCCGCAATCCCATTTCAATAATAATAATTTCGGCGGCGCTCTCGGCGGCCCCATCGTCAGAGACAAGACTTTCTTCTTCCTGGCCTACGAAGGCCAGCGCGAAGTCGTCGGCTCCGACTACAATTTTATAGTTCCGCGCACCGGCACCGCGAACAACGACATCCAGGCGGCCGAACAGGCTGCCCTTGCGCAAACCTACATGCCGATCAGCAGCATTAATCCCGCGCTCCTCAAGATTCTAAGCTATTTCCCCACGAACCCGACGGATTCAAATTCCATCTTCGGCACCGTCCGTGACACCAACAACGGGGACAACTTCATCGTGAAACTCGACCAGAAGCTCGGGTCCAATAGCATGCTTACGGGGCGGTACGCGTTTGGGCAGAGCGACCAGGTATATCCAATCGGTTCGCTCGGCGGGTATGGAAGCGGTTCGCGGCTCAGCAGCTTCGAGCAAACATCGCCTACACGCGTTCAAGTCGTTTCCGCCAGCCTGCTCACCACGTTTTCGCCGACCCGGCTAAACGAACTCCGCTTCGGCTATTCGAGGTTTCGCACGAGCTTTGCTTCTGTCGACCAGCTCGATCCCACAACGCTTGGCAATGGATTCGATTTCGGTAATGGCAAGCTGGGCCTGCCCGAAATCGATTTCAACCACGATCTGGATAACCTCGGCACCAGCGGCTACAGCGTGCCCCGGGGCCGCGTCAGTGAAACTTTCCAGATCCTCGACAACTTCAGCCTGGTGCGCGGTCACCAGACTTTCAAGTTCGGCGGCGAGTATCACCGTTACGACGTCCAGAGCTTCAACGACAACCTGGAACGCGGCATCCTGGACGTGAACACCTGCTATTTTATCGACGATAACAACTGCCCAACGCTTTCAGATAATCCCGTCGTGAACGAGCTTGCTAATTTTCTGATTGGCAACATTTCCGGGCTCGCGCTCACCGGCAACACCTCGCGTTCCACCTTCAACAACAACATCAGTTTCTTCACCCAGGACGAAATTCGGGTACGCTCAAACCTCACCCTGAATCTGGGCTTGCGCTGGGAATACTTCGGTCCCCTGGGCGAACAACACAATCTGCTTTCCAACTTTGATGCCAGCGGCAATCTGGTGCAGGTGGGAACTCCAACCCTTCCTCTTCTCTATCACCGCGATCTCAACAACTTTGGTCCGCGTGTCGGAATCGTGTGGAGCCCGCGGCGCAACACCACGGTTCGTGCGGGCTATGGGATGTATTACGACTACATCCCCCAGGACATTCTGATCGCTAACTATACGAACTCTGCCGGCGTGGCGACCAATCCCAGCAGCGCCACCAACAGTTCCATCTCCGTTCCCGTCAACGGCCTGGATTTTAATGGCACCGTCTGGAACGGCTCTGATACCGGCCCCATCTACACACCAACGGCGTACACGCAAAGCATCTTTGTCACCGAAAAGAATTTCCGCACGCCGTACGCGCAAAGCTGGAATTTGAATATCCAGCGCCAGTTCAACGAATCGGTGGCCTTTGAAATAGGATATGTGGGGACCAAGGGCACCCGCCTGACGCGCCTGTATGACGCCAATCAGGACTTCACCAACGAGAACTATTACCAGGTGGCGGTTCTGGCCACCACCGCCAACTCCACCTACAACGCTCTGCAGACCACGCTGCGCCTGAACAACTGGCACCGCTTCTCGGGCTTTTCCACCTATACCTGGTCCAAATCTCTCGATGGCGCTTCCGATGGCATCGACTTCAACGGCGCCACTGCCGCCTTTCCGCAAAACTCGGACAATCTCCCCGCGGAAAAAGGCCCGTCAACGTTTGACACTCGTCATCGCTGGACCTCCGTGCTCAACTACCAAATTCCCGTCGCCACCCATCTACCCAGGCTTCTTGCCGATGGCTGGCAGTTGAACACGATCGTCACCGTGCAGTCCGGCCGCCCGATTGGCGTTTACACTGGCGGCGGACCCGACTATCACCAGCGCCCGGACATCGTTCCCGGGGTGAACCCGATTCTGCCGAATTGGACACCAGCGACGGGCTACCTGAATCCTGCCGCCTTCCAAGTTCCCGCGGGTGACTTCGGCAATCTGGGGCGCAATCAGATTTACGGCCCCGGCTTCTGGAATGCGGACTTTTCCGTCAGCAAGATTACCAAGCTGAACGAAACCCTGGCGCTGCAGTTTCGCGCCGAAATCTTCAACATCTTCAATCATCCCAACTTCGCCTTGCCGACGAATCAGATTACCCCCGGCATTAATGCGGACGGCACCAGTCAACCAACGCCGGCTCCGGCGGGTCTCATCACGCAAACTCCCGACGTGGCTCAGGGCAATCCCGGGCTCGGCGGCGGAGGGCCGCGCGTGCTGCAATTCGGCCTGCGCCTGCAGTTCTAGAGCGAGCCGCACAAGCCAATCCAACGGGGGCGCTGCAAAAACGGCGCCCCTTTTTCTTGGCGATTTGCTTTTTGGCGGAAGGCGGCTGACAATCGGGAAGATTTCGCCAAGAGAGGTTTGCCATGCCCGAAGCCGTCATCGTTTCTTCCGTGCGCACGCCCGTGGGGCGCGGCTACAAAGGATCGCTGCGCACCACGCGCCCCGACGACCTCGCCGCTATCGTCATCAAGGAAGCGCTCGCGCGCGTGCCGGGGCTCGATCCCAAGGAAATTGACGATGTGATTCTGGGCTGCGCCATGCCCGAAGGCGAACAAGGCATGAACGTGGCGCGCATCGCGGCGTTGCGGGCGGGATTGCCAGTGGAAACGTCCGCTATGACCGTGAATCGCTTCTGTTCCAGCGGCCTTCAGGCCATCGCGCTTGCCGCGGACCGCATTCGCAGCGGCGCGGCCCAGGTTATCGTCGCGGGTGGCACCGAATCGATGTCACTTGTGCCCATGGGTGGCAACAAAATTTCGCCGAATCCCTGGCTCGTGGATCATTATCCGGACGCGTACATCAACATGGGCCTGGGCACGGAACTCATCGCGCGCAAATTCGGGATCACGCGCGAACAAGCGGACCAATTCGCCGTGGACTCGCACAAAAAAGCTGTCGCGGCGCTGGCAGCGGAAAAATTCAAGGATGAAACTGTGCCGGTCGAAGTGAAAATCACTGTCCCTGCCCAACGGCAACGGCACAAAGCCCAAGACTCCGCCAAAGCCGTCTACACAATTCTTTCGTTTTCGATAAGGATGAATTGCCCCGGCCGGATACTTCGATGGAAGTGCTGGCGGGATTGAAGCCCGCATTTCACGCGAAAGGCACGGTGACCGCCGGAAATAGTTCGCCGATGAGCGATGGCGCCGCGGCGGTGGTGGTGATGTCCGATGCCAAGGCTGCGTTGCTCGGTTTGAAGCCGCAAGCGCGCTTTGTTGCGTTCGCCACGGCCGGCTGCCTGCCGGAGGAGTTTGGCATCGGGCCTGTCTATGCCATCCCCAAAGCGCTGAATTTGGCGGGACTATCCCTCAACGATGTTGCGGTAATTGAATTGAATGAGGCGTTTGCGGCGCAGTCGCTGGCCGTCATTCAACAGGCGAATCTCGATGCGGCGCGCGTGAATCCCAACGGCGGCGCGATCGCGCTGGGCCACCCGCTTGGCTGCACCGGCGCGAAACTCACCGCTTCTCTCATCCGCGAACTGCAGCGCCGCAATGCGCGCTATGGCATGGTGACCATGTGCATCGGCGGTGGCATGGGCGCGGCTGGCATTTTCGAGCGCCTGTAACGTTCCTGACAGCTGGATCTGGCAGTTGCAGTCTCCCTATCTTGGTCCCTTGTGAAAAGTCTGCGGCACTCCGATTCCTACAGCTCGCGGCATTCAGGGTGGCGGGTCAGTTTCCGATTACACGTCCAAGTGAAAACAGTTTGGCCTGCCTTAAGGGGGGTGCTAGTATCCTGCTCGATGAAGTGGCTCAAAGTGTCCTTGATGATTCAGATCATTCTAGCGGTGTATTTTCAGGCAACTCTCTGGTTTCCGCTCGGCTCTTGGAATGATCAGCCTGGAAAGCGACTGATTACGCTGTTTAGCGAAGGTCAGGCATTGGCTGTTTTGGGTTTTGCAATCGCAATGCTTCTCCCGGTTCTGCTCTTCGCCCTGGCCTTTTGGAAGCGCTGGGTTTGGCTGATGTGGGTAGGGCTGCTGGGTTATGGCGTTTGGGCTGTTCTTCAGATTCAGAGTTGGTGGATTCCCTGGATATTCGGCGCAGATCAGCGCGCTCTGAACAATCAGAAGTTTCTCCAAAGAACGTACAAGATATTTCCATCTTCCATTGGACACCCTTCGCCCGACGCGATGCACTTCGTTCTGGGCCTGCTTATCTTCTTAGCTGTCGCCCATCGCCCTCGGTCTTTTGGAGTACAGACGCAGGGCCGTGATAGAGGGCAAACCTTGATGTTCCGTCCCTGCATTCGCCTACCTGTATTTGGAGTAGCCCCATTCCTGCTGAAATGTGTCCATTCGGACGTGTAACGCTTTAACTGGAAACTGACCCACCCGCGCCTTCCGGTCCTATTGCGCAAATATGCCCTCAGGCGTAGAATCCTGAAATTGTTTTTTCAAACGGACGTTTGAATTTTACCCGCGGCTTTCCGCCGGCAAGGAGCAGCACCATGGCGAGCTCGGTTCTTTCCAAACCCGCAGCAAAGGGCGGCAGTTTTCTGCTGGAATCCCCTGCCCCGCAGGATGTGTTCACGCCGGCGGATCTTACCGATGACCAGAAGCTGATCGGGCAAACGGCGGAAGAGTTCGTCATCAAGGAAGTTTTCCCTCACATCAAGGATTTGGAGGACAAGAAGCCGGGCCTCATGGCCGAGCTCACCCGCAAAGCCGCGGAACTCGGCTTGATGAGCGGTGTAACGCCCGAAGAGTACGGCGGCGCGGGCCTCGACAAAATCGCCACCACGGTCCTGACCGAAAAAATCTCCATTGATGGCGGGTTCGCCACGACGCACGGCGCTCATGCGGGCATCGGCACGCTGCCCATCGTTTATTTCGGCACGGAAGCCCAAAAGAAAAAGTACCTGCCGAAACTCGCCAGCGGCGAGTACATCGGCGCCTACTGCCTCTCCGAGCCGCAAGCCGGGAGCGACGCGCAGAATCTGTTGACGCGAGCCGAACTGAGCGCCGATGGAGCCCACTACATCCTGAACGGCCAGAAGATGTGGATCACTAACGGCGGTTTTGCCGACCTTTTCATCGTG
>CAWADS010000008.1:0-61508 GCA_963780785.1 Candidatus Acidiferrales bacterium | reverse complement strand
GGATTATAGCAGCGGTTCCAGCAGCGAGGGAACGTTCTGAAGGGCATTTTTTAGCGCCGATGTGTCTTTTCCGCCAGCCTCGGCCAGGTCGGGCCGGCCCCCTCCGGAGCCCCCCACCTGCTTGGCCAGCGCCTGTATCAGCTTGCCAGCATGGACTTTAGCGGTCAGGTCCTTGGTCACCCCGGCGATCAGCGCCACCTTGCCATCCTCAGGCATTCCTAATACGACCACGCCCGAGCCGAGCTTCTGCCGCAGCGAGTCCACCAACTGCCGCAGACCGTCGCGGTCCACATTGCCCACTTCGCCGCAGACCACCTTCACGCCCTTGATCGTCTTCGCCTGGGCAAACAGCTCATCCAACTGGTTGAGCGCCCCCTTGCGCTTCTGCGCTTCCAATTCCTTCTCCAGGTTCCGCGCGGTCTGCGCCAGTTTCTCCACCGACGCCAGCAGCGGAATCCTCTCCCACGTTCAGCCGCCCGGCCAGTTCGCGCAGCGTGTTCGCCTGGTGCTGGTAATGTTCCAGCGCGCCAATTCCCGTTACCGCTTCGATCCGCCGCACCCCGGCCGCCACGGACTCCTCGCTCACAATCTTCAGCACGCCGATATCGCCGATGCGGTGCACGTGCGTTCCGCCGCACAATTCCTTCGAGTAGAACCCGCGCGGCGCTCGCGGATCGGGAATCGTCACCACGCGCACATTGCTCTCCGGATACTTGTCCCCGAAAAACGCCAGCGCGCCGGAATTCAGCGCTTCCTCCAGCGACATCACGCCCGTTTCGATCTGCGTGTTTACGCGAATTTCCTCGTTCACCTGTTGCTCGATGTCGCGCAGCTCTTCCTGCCCCACCGGCGCGAAATGCGAAAAATCGAAGCGCAAGCGCTCCGGCGCGTTCAGCGAGCCCGCTTGCTTCACATGCGTGCCCAGAATATTCCGCAGCGCCGCATGGACCAGGTGCGTCCCGCTGTGATTGCGCATGATGCGCGCGCGCCGCTCCGCGTCCGCCACCACCGCCACGCGGTCACCCACGCGCAGCGTCTCCTTCGCCGTCACCTTGTGCGCGATCAGCCCCGCCACCGGATAGTACGCGCCCGTCACTTCGGCCAATTGCAACGATTCCGAACTGTCGTAGAACGCGCCGGTATCCGCCATCTGCCCGCCCGATTCGGCGTAGATCACCGTGCGGTCCAGCACCACTTCGCCCGATTCGCCCGGCTTCAGTTCGCTCACCGCGCCGTTGCTTGGTGATGATCGCCTCAATCCGGCAATCCTTCGTGCTCGTCTCAAAATAAAAATCCGGCTCCGTCTTGAACGTCTCCGCCAGCTTCGCATACGCCGGATTCGCCGCCTCCTTCGACCCGCCCTTCCACGAAGCCCGCGCCCGCGTCCTCTGCTCCTGCATGGCTTTGTCGAAACCGGCCGAGTCAAACTTGAATGCCGAGATCATGCGCGGCATCTGCAATGAAATCCACGCGGCAAGCCATAGGTGTCGTACAGGCGAAACGCTTCGTCTGCCTGGATAGATATGCTTCTTTTTCGTTGACAAATGGCGTCGCCAACGTATAGGCAGTTCAGCTGGAGCGCAAGTTCCTCTTCGCAGCTTGTTCGATAGCTGCGACCGCTAGAGTGCCTGTCTGAATCGTTCTTCTTCAGCTAGGACGACTTGCGGTAACGTGCGCAGCCGCTGGTTCCTCAGAAGTTCTGGATAGGCTGCTTCCCATATTGCTTTCGCACTGCATAAGACCATCTCAGTCAATGACAGTGGTGTTGTTGCGCCCAAGAGTCTGGCCATGCCGTATCGCCCGGCGGATGATCTTCCGCAGGACATAGCCGCGGCCCTCGTTTGAGGGAAGAACGCCGTCAGTGATGAGAAATGTGGTGGCACGGGCATGGTCGGCGATCACACGCAGCGAAGCAGCGCCGCCTTTGCCTTCTTCGAGGCCCTCCTCGCGGGACAAATCAACGCCGCACAGTTCCGCAGCACGCTTCATCAGTGGAGTGAAGAAATCTGTGTCGTAGTTCGAGATGACACCCTGGAGCACCGCCGCGACCCGCTCAAGCCCCATCCCGGTATCCACGCACGGCTTCGGCAATGGCGTTAACTTCCCGCTAGCATCCCGGTTGAACTGCATGAACACCAAATTCCAGATCTCCACGTAACGGCCGCAATCGCAGGGAAATTCACACTTCATCAGACC
Source organism: Candidatus Acidiferrales bacterium (assembly GCA_963780785.1). Taxonomy (GTDB): domain Bacteria; phylum Acidobacteriota; class Terriglobia; order Acidiferrales; family UBA7541; genus Acidiferrum. Next base: position 59,312 of record CAWADS010000008.1, on the reverse strand, counting down.
GCGTGTGCTCCTGCGTCGGAGGCCTCTCGGCCCCATGTCGTAGTGAATCTCGCTGCACGGCCCGCAAGGCCCGGTATCTCCCATCGCCCAGAAATTATCTTTCAGTCCGGGAATCGCAAAAACCCGCTCCGGAGGAACATGCTGCTCCAACCAGTATTTCCGCGCTTCCTCATCCGCGCCCAGCGTTGTGCCAGCCGACACTTCCGCGCCGCCAAAAACAGTCACGTACAACTTGTCTTTCGGAATCCCATACCACTCCGGCGAAGTGATCAGCTCCCACGCATACGCAATCGCATCCTTCTTGAAATAATCTCCAAACGAAAAATTCCCCATCATCTCGAAAAACGTGTGATGCCGCTTCGTGAACCCCACATTTTCCAGGTCGTTGTGCTTGCCCCCGGCGCGCACGCATTTCTGCGCCGTCGTCGCCCGCGTGTACTCCCGCTTCTCCAGCCCCAGGAAAACATCCTTGAACTGGTTCATCCCCGCGTTCGTGAACAGCAGCGTCGGGTCGCCATGCGGCACCAGCGAAGACGAACGCACGCGCCGGTGCCCCTTGCTCTCGAAAAATTGCAGGAATTTCTCGCGGATCTCGTTGCCGCTGGGTTTCTTGTTAGCGCTCTCCGTCACGTCCGCCTCGCCTCTGTACACGCCTGGAACACTCGATTATCGCAGAGCCTCGCACCGCCCAGCAATCCGCCAACTGAGTTTTCTGCTCACCTTGTAGGGCCCGCCTGGAGTTTACCCCGACTCGGTCGGGGAGGCGGGCCGCCACCTCAGCCCCGCCACACCCGTTGCGATAGAATGACCGCTGTGCTTCCTTTGATCAAATGAGCAATCACAAGTGCAACGACTAACCCACAACGAGGACAAAACGCATGCCGAAACCAAGAAGAACCAAGAAGCGCCTCTCCATGCAAGACTTCGCGGGAGAGGGCGAACCTTATACTGAAGTGGAAATCACCATTTCCATCCGCATTCTCGGCAGCGGAATTACTCGCTCGCGCCTGGCCGTGAATGTCCACCCCGACGCAGCGCTTCAGCATCTCGCCACGGAATCCCTGAAGGAAATGAAGGTCGAAATGTATGGCTTCAACCGGGACCACGTGTTCGGCGCATGCCTGTCCGAAAACTTCAACGGCTGGGAAGACATGGATAAGGATTACCCAAAGATTGACGAAAAATCCGGCAACAGTTTTCAAAACGGCTCCGCCAAGGCCATGAACGCCTACATCGAGAAATCGGTGAACTGGGCATTGGAGCTGCACAAGAAAGGGATGGCCGAAGCCGTGTTGAACGACACAAAGTTCTCCCGGAATGAACCCGTTCAGTAAGAGCGTGCGTTTGGCGGGTCCTACGTCTGGAAGTAGGTATCCAGTGTCCGGGGCTTGATGCGATCAGCTTCGCCCTCGGGGCTCCCCGCACCCTCTCCTAAGTCACGATTCGTCCGGCGGCTCCACTTCCGGCACTTCTTCATGCGTGATTCGATGCAATTCCCGCCGGATCAGGTCGGAAGGGAAGCCCGCGGCCAGCAAAGACCGGTACAGCGAAGCCATCTTCCTCTCGTCAATCTCTCCCCGGAAAGCGCGCAGCTTCCTCTCAATCCTCTGCCGGATCACCGCTGCCGGGTCCGTCTCCTCGCTGGCATTCTTCAACGCCACCTCAATGTGACGGTCCGGCACGCCCCGCGCCCGCAAATCCCGCGCAATGCGATACTCTCCCTGTTTGCGCGATTCCGTGCGGTGCCTCGTGAACTGCTTGGCATAGCGCGCATCGTCCAGCAGCTTTTCCCGCTTCAGCCGCTCCACAACAGTCTTTACCAGCTTTTCGTCTTCGCAGCGTCGCGCCAGCGCCTTCTTCATCTCATGCACCGAATGCGCCCGCCGCATCAATGCCTTGATCGCTGCATCGTAAAGCTGCGCTTCCGTTTCCAGTTGCCGTGGTTTCCCAAACACACGAAGAGCATAGAAGTAACGTAGGCGGAAACAAGCGTTCCCTTGCACTGTCCAGAGCAAGAGCCTTCTGTACAGTTTAATCTCTCAAATTTCGCGCGGCGCTACGATGAACGTGCCGATGACATTCCGGTACGGGCAATCTGAGGTCCGTGCGCAAGTCCTTTTCTTCTACCAATCTTGGGTCTCCACGAGTCACGAATCACAGTCACGGAACACGGCTTTTGTTTGCGCAACCCCCGCACTGTGCGCCAGATCACGCACCCTAATTTGGTCCGATATTACACTTTTCTCGGCGGACTGATTGAAAACACAGCAGTTTGCCCCTGTGCCTCTGTGGCACGCGAATTGCACTTCAACAGTCCGGGAGATCTACGCACTCATGGCCTACGTCATTGTTGACACCTGCACGAAGGACGAACACTGTATCGAGACTTGCCCCGTCAATTGCATTCATCCCACCAAGGATGAACCGGATTTTGCCACCGCCCCTCAGCTTTACGTGAATCCGGGGGAATGCATTGATTGCGGCGCTTGCGTCCCGGTTTGCCCCACCGGTTCGATCTTCGTGCTCGAAGAATTGCCGGAGGAGTACAAGTCCTTCGTCGATAAGAACGCGGCGCACTTCAACTGAGCCGCATCTCTCTGCCCTGCCCCGAGCTCACCGCCGTCGCGCGGTGAGCTCGTCTTTTTTGATAGGAGGCCGGAGCTTCGAGCCCCGGCGTAATAGATCTCAAAAGGAATGGGCTTCAGCCCCTAAAGAAAGTCATTCGCCGTGTTCTTCCGCAGTCTGCCAGATTACTCCGAGGCTGGCTTCGCCCCCGGCATGCGGCTCTTCAACAACTTGATTTGCCCGTTGTGATTGGCTTCGTGCTCGGTCACGTGAAACCACTTGCAATAATTGTTCGTCGGTCCCCAGCCCCAAGTTTTGTCCACCGCCATTAAGCCACGCATCGTCGCGCTTGCGAAATTCCGCCAGAGTCTTTTCGCGCGTCTCATTCAAATTGTTCAGGTAGTAGTCCAAAGTGTTCCCTTGAATCTGCTTGCGTCCCGGTTCGCCCAACTCCATCGCCGGCCCCCATTTTTCCTTCCAGGCTTCCGGAAGTTTGTCCGGGTTCATCCCATCGAATGTATTCGCCTGATAGAATTTCTCCACCGCCACCAGGTGCAGAAGCAGCGCCCCAATCCGGTTGGCCTTTTCGTCCAGCAGAAAATCCAGATCCTTCGTGGACATTCCTTTCACCGAATTGCAGCACCTGCTAGCGCATGAACGCCATCATCGAGACCAGCGTCCCAATCTGCGGCGAATAGCCCTTCTTCGGCCCGACAATAAACAGTTCCGCCTCTTCGGAGTATGACGGCTCCGCCAAAAGGCCGAAGCCGGCAATCGCAGCGGTAAGTGTCGCGGAAGCTTTCAGAAAATCCCGGCGTCCTGGAATCAGGTGACAACAATCCATGGCGTCCTCCTCAGATGATGAAGATGATCGAATGGGCCGACAGGCGAGAACGCGCGGATGATACACCCTGCAGCCTGCGAGGGGCAACAGATTCCACCGCAGTTAATTGGGGAAAACTACTTGCGGGCGAACCTCTCGAAGTCCGCCATCTGCCGCTCCATCTCCTCGCGCGCCGCGTCGGAGGCCGAGCGGATACCCTGGATGCGCAGCTTGAATTCGTCGGCGTTGGACGCGCGCGACAGCGCTTCGTCCAGCGTGATGAGTTCCTTGCTATAAAGCTCGAACAGCGACTGGTCGAACGTCTGCATGCCGTATTGCGAAGTGCCCGCGGCGATGGCGTCGTGGATCAGCCGCGTCTTGTCCGGATTGATGACGCAATCCCGGATATACGCGGTGGCAATCATGACTTCCACCGCAGGCACGCGGCCCTTGTCGTCCGCGCGGCGCACCAGGCGCTGCGAAATCACGGCCTTCAACGTTGCGGCCATCTGCAAGCGAATCTGTTTCTGTTCCGGCGGCGGGAAGACCGCGATAATACGCTGAATCGTTTCCGTGGCGTCCAAAGTGTGCAACGTCGAGAAAACCAGGTGGCCGGTTTCCGCGGCCAGCAGCGCCGTCGAGATCGTTTCCAGGTCGCGCATTTCGCCGACCAGAATCACGTCGGGGTCCTGGCGCAACCCGGCGCGCAAGGCCGTGGAAAAGTTCGCCGTATCCACTTCCACTTCGCGCTGGTTGATGAAGCTGCGCTTGTCGCGGTGCAGGAACTCGATGGGGTCTTCAATCGTGATGATGTGATCGGAGCGGTTCGCGTTGATCCGGTCGATCATCGCCGCCAGCGTCGTGGACTTGCCGGAACCCGTCGTGCCCGTCACCAGCACCAGCCCGCGCTGCTCTTCGCAGATCTTGGAAACCACCGGAGGAAGATTCAGCTCCTCCACGGTGCGAATCTTGGTGGGGATGACGCGCAAGACCATCCCGACGTTTCCGCGCTGCTGGAACACGTTCACGCGGAACCTGCCCAGACCCGCCACGCCATACGCCATATCCAGCTCGGCCGTTTCCTTGAACTTCTGTTTCTGCCGGTTGGTCATCATGCTGAACGCCATCGACAGCATCTCTTCCGGCGTCACGCGCGGCACGTCCGTCAGCGGGGTCAATAGGCCGTCCACGCGCAAATAAGGATGGTTGCCGACTTTCAGGTGCAAGTCGGAGGCTTTGTTCTCCACCGCGCGGCGAAGCAGATCGTCAATACTGAGAGCCATAAGCAGACACCCCGCAAGAATGCGTTTCCTCATCGAACGTAGCACCCGCCGCGCATGCCAACAAGGCAGCCGGGGAAAGGAGTTGCGCTCTAGTTAACTGAGCCTCCGGACAGGCAAAAACTCCTCATGCGCCAAGCGCGCCCGGGCTTCCGATCCCCGCCGCGGAGTCCCTGTAGGGGCGCAGGACCTTCCCGTGGGCAGCGCTGCGCCCCAAACGCCCAGACCTTAACCCTTGGAGGCTCCGATCATCTACAGACTCTCACTGGACTAGCCCGCGCAGAAATGCAGTGAAGAAACGCTACTCGACAATTCCGAAATGTCCCGCTGTCAAACCTACGACTCTGTCTTGCGCAGGAACAGCGTGTCGTACAGCAACCCCGCCACGAATCCCCCGCCCAAGGGACCCACCCAATAGGTTCCCTGATTCAGCCAGTGATGCGAAGCCAGCGCCGGCCCGAATGCCCTCGCTGGATTGAGCGCTCCGCCCGTGAACGGCCCGGCAACCAGAATCCCCAGCGTAATCGTCAAGCCGATGCCAAATCCCCCGATCGCGCGGAACGCTCCGCGTTCGTCGACTGCCGTCGCAAACACCACCAGCACCAGGAAGAACGTCGTCACCGCTTCCAGCGCTAGGGCGCCCCAGGTTGGGAAGTCACGCATCAGTTCCGGCGTGCCAAGCGCCACGTTGCGCCAGGTTTCGTCTGGAATGATCACCTTCAGCAAATACGCCGCGGCAATTGCCCCGATCAGCTGCGCTCCCCAATAAGCCAGCGTATCCAGCGTGGAAAGCCGCTTGGTCACCCAAAATCCGATCGTGATCGCGGGATTGAAGTGCCCGCCGGAAATATGTCCGAGCGCCGAAACCATGATGGCAATCGCCAGGCCGTGCGCCAACGCAATTGCCGGCAATCCCAGTCCGCCTGTGCTGCGCAACTGCCAATCCACGCACACGGCGCCGGCGCCGAAAAAGATCAGCGCGAACGTTCCAAGAAACTCGGCAGTCAGTTTTTGTGTGAGGTTGTACATCGCATGGCCTCCGGGGCACAGCCTTGGGTACAACGCGATGAAAACGATTCTAGCCGGAAAGCGCACCCTGCGCCAGAGAGGATGAAGCGAAGCCCCTGTAGGGGCGCAGCACTGCTGCGCCCCAATCGCCTAGAACTCATGATTGTGAAGAATGAGCTACCGCGTAACCGCCACCGGCATACTCACCGGCGTCAGCCAGTTATGCCGGTCCGTTTTTTTCCCGCTGGTCAGCGCGAAGAACTCTTCCTGGATGCGCAGGGTGACAGGACCGGCGGCCCCCTTGCCGACGGTGATGCGGTCAATCGAACGCACCGGCGTCACTTCCGCGGCCGTGCCGACGAAGAACACTTCCTCGGCGAGGTACAGCATCTCCCGCGGGATGTTCGCTTCCTTCACCGGAATGTTCAAATCACCGGCGAGCTTCATTATGGAATCGCGCGTGATCCCCGGCAGAATGCTGGCGGCCACGGGCGGCGTGACCAGAGCTCCGTTCAGCACCAGGAAAATGTTCATGCCGGAACCTTCGCTGACGTGGCCGCTGGCGTCGAGCGCGATACCTTCGGCAAAGCCGTTGATTTCGGCTTCCATGTGAATGAGCTGGGAGTTCATGTAATTGCACGCCGCTTTGGACATGGCCGGCAGCGTATTGGGCGCCATGCGCGTCCAGGAGCTGACGCAGACGTCCACGCCCTTGGCGAGCGCTTCAGTGCCGAGATATGCGCCCCAGCGCCAGCACGCCATGTACACCTCGACGACCGAGTGCAGCGGGTTCACGCCCACTTCGCCGTAGCCCCGCAGCACGATGGGCCGCACGTAGCAGGCATCGAGCTTGTTGAGGCGCACCAATTCGATAGCGACGCTGGAAAGCTCCTCGGCGGTGTAGGGAAACTCCATGCGGTAGATTTTCGCGGAGTTAATCAGCCGCTGCATGTGTTCGTGGAGGCGGAAGAGCGCGGGCCCGTTTTTCGTATCGTAGCAACGCAGGCCATCAAAGACGGCGGAGCCATAGCTGACTACGTGGGAAAGGACGTGAATCTTCGCGTCGTCCCAGTTGATCCATTTTCCGTTGTGCCAGATTCTGTCGGTCTTTTGTACCGGCATGGTTTGCCTCCCTGGCTGAATGGGTTTCAGCAGTTCGCAAGTTCAGAATATGCCACGGGTGCGGGAGCGTCAATGAAAAGGCCAGAGTCGCAACCGAAGAATCTCAACCATTTTGGCGTGCACTCTCTTCGTGCCCCAGCCAATTTGGCCGAATCAGCGTTTGTCCGGCGGAGGCGCGTTTTCCGTCGGCCGCCCTTCCATCATGTAGGCCGCGGTTGCGAGAAGCTTCCCGTTGTGATTTTCCCAGATGCCCAGAAGTACGAACGGTAGAATCGTGGCCACCGCCCAGAGCTTCGCATTGCGCGGCAGCTTGGCTTCCGGCTCCCACCGGAAGAGTTGCGAAGAAATGAAGGCGGCCAGAGCGGCCCACGCGATCAGAGAGAACACCACGGTGCCGAGAGTGTACAACTGAGCATCGGCAAGCATGGCACGCTGCAAGCCATAGACGAAATAGGTAGCAGGCAGGAAGAGTCCGATCGCGCTGAACCATGTGCGGTAGCACGGCCAGCGGGACGGTCGCCCCCGAAAGAAAAATCAGTGCGAACCACAGAAGTTGGTTGATGATCTGCGTCTCTTGCATGGTGTTGGTCACGCTGGCGACGACCAAGCCCATGGCTCCAAATGCGGTGATCCCTAGAATTACAAGCACAAATACGCTGATCAGATTGCCGAACGAGGTGACGTGATAGATGAAGCGCGCGAGAAACAGTTCCAAAAGAACCGTCGGCACAATGAGCAAGTAGTTCGCCAGAATGCTGGAAACGATCATGCTTGACGCAGCGATGGGGGCTAACCGAAACCGGCGAAGAATCCCCTGCTCGCGCCAAGTGACCAACTGTATGCTCAGTCCCCAGAAAGTTCCCATCACTGTAAAGGACAAAATGGGGCCCATCAGGTAGGCGACCGCTTCTGGTTTTCCTCTGGCGAATACGCTCCCGTAAAGAAAGAAAATCGCCAGCGGCATGATCAGGCTGAAGAAAAGAAAAGTCTTATTTCGCAGCGTGATGCGAATGCGCACAGCCGCGAGCGTGAGAATCGTTCTCAATCGCGCAGCCTCCTTCCGGTCAGCTCGATGAATACGTCTTCCAGGGAAGGTGTGGCAATTTCGAGGCTCACCAGTTCGTTGCCCTGCGCTTCCAGATATTTCACCAGCGACACAATGGCCGGCGCCGTCCTCTGGCAATGCAGCACATACGCGCCATCCACTTCCAGCGCGTCGGCCACTCCCTCGAGTTGCCTCAGCGATTCCTTCGCTGCCGGTCTGGCCAGCCGCACTTCCAGGCGCGTGGTGTCCCCCGAGCGTTGTTTCAGTTCCCGCGGAGTGCCGGAGGCAATCAACTTGCCGAGGTCAATGATGGCCACGCGGTCGCACAGCTTCTCGGCCTCTTCAATGTAGTGCGTGGTCAGGACGATGGTCTTCTTCTCGCGCTTCAGCTCTTCGATGATGACGTAGATCTCGCGGCGCACCTGCGGGTCCAACCCCGCCGTCGGCTCATCGAGGAAAAGAACCTTGGGGTCGTTCACCAGCGCCATGGCCAGCGCCAGCCTCTGCTTTTGCCCGCCGGAAAGCTGGTTGTAGAACGAATGCCGCTTCTCTTCGAGCCCAAAACGCCTCAGCAGCTCATTGGGATTCCGCGTGCGCTTGTAGAAGCCGGCAAACAGCCGGATCGCTTCGCTCACGCGCAATTTGTCGGGAAGGGAAGTGGCCTGCAGCACTGCGCCAATTTCATTTTTCAATTCGTTGGGGTTCTTCTGCGGATCCAGGCCGCAAACCGTGGCCCGCCCGCCATCGGCTACGCGCAAACCTTCCAGCACTTCGATCGTGCTGGTCTTTCCGGCGCCGTTCGGCCCCAGCAGGCCGAACACTTCGCCCTCTTCCACGCTGAAGCTGACGCCGCGCACGGCTTCCACTTCGCCGTAGCGCTTCACCAGATTTTCGACCTGCAGAACGGGATTCGCCATGGTTAGGAATCCACTATGGTACCGCAGGAGGGCGGGAAAGCCCTAAGCGCACAGTTGGTGGTCTTGGAGCCAAAGAGAAGAGGGCGGTGAGAGAGCGACAGTTCAGTAAAAGGTCGGCGTTTCGACTGTCTTGCGTGGCGCTACGGTTAGCATGCGCGGGAAGAATTCCGAAATGGGACGGATGGTCATGTTAGAGGAGGCCCTTCGAGACTCCCCTCGCGGACCAGGGAGGCTGGACAGGGGTACCCCCGGGGTTTTTTCGGTACGAATTGGGAAAGCGACAGAAAAGAAAAGAGATGGGAGGAATGGTGTACGGAAAATACGGAAATGTACGGCAAAGAAATACAAGGGTGTAAGGGCATAAAGGAATAAGAGTGAAAGAGAGAAAAAACCGGAAGGCGAAAATGGAAAGTGAGAAGAAGAAATGGGGAAACAAAGGAGTTTAGAAGGACAGTGGCGAGTGGTTGGTGGCGAGTGGCGAGCAAGCGAAGAGAGGGCGAGGGAGTGGGGCGCGTTGTTTGGGTCTCGGTTGCAGTTCCGGGGCGTTCCGAAATGGCACTCCAGACGCATCCCCTCAGCATAACTAATGTAGCTTAGCACATTATTTACCTAATGTCAATAATTATTTAGTGGGTACTAGTTTCGAAACTGGTACGAGAGGAGATGAAAGCGGACCCCAGGACCCGCCCTCTGAAAAGCGAGAGTGGGGCACCCAGAGTTTACTTCTTATCTATCGTCCGGGCCACCCGCCACGCGAAAAGTCTCAGTGCTTGAATCCAAACTCTTTTGGTTTGGAAGCCGTTTTGATGGTGAAGTACCCGAGCACAGCATCTACCTTCATCGCGAAGTAATTTCGGTCGCAAACCTGAAGTCCTGAATAGTGTGTTTCACCTGTGATGTAGTTCCCACCTGAAACCTGTGGGTGTATTTCGCTGTCTGAAATGCGAAAGTTCTTCAAGTCACTACCGGATGCACTCTGCAACAAATCAAGAATTTGGTGAAATTCCACGATGTACTTTCGGTCCACCTCATAGCTCTTCGGCAGGTTGTCCTTCATCGCCTTTAAGCGTGCGTATGCTTGAGCGAGTTGGTCTTGGCTCATAGTTCTCCGTTTCTTATCTGTGCGAAGTCCGCAACCCTAAACGTCGCCGTGGTCGCGGCCAGAGGACGCCGGGAATAAGGGAGTAAGCCCGTCCCTTGTGTTTCGGACAGCGGTAATCATTGCGCGGTCCCGCACCTGACAACGGAGTCATATGGGTTGCTGGTTCGCTACATTTCGAGCACTTGAAACCGGGCATGTCTGCCTCCCATGTTGCCGTCAGTATGGACTTCCGGTTGGCCGGGTCAAGTGTATTCCCAAATGTCTCTTCCCCTCTACAAAACCTAGAACATCAACTTGTACAGTACATCGTGATTGTCTTTGCAGGCTCCCGTGCCGTGGTCACCCGCGAACAAGATATGAAACTCAACGCGGCCCCGAGCTACTTTCCCTCCTCAACGACTTCAAACGCACCGCTGCCTGCCCATCCCACTTTTCCTGCCGCTGTTTTGACCTTCACAAACGTATTGTCATCGACCAACAGAGTCACCGTTTCGCCCTTTGCGACATGACCAGAAACCAATTCGCCATATTCTGCGGTCGTAATGTCTGTATCGAAGGTCGCCTTGACGTGACGCAAACGAACTGAGGTCTTGGAAGGATGCTTTTCCCATGGCGCGAGCTCTGCGGGTTTGGGTAACTTCTCGTTGTACGCAATTTCCAGAGGCCCTTCACAACCCTCGGGAGGGCTCAGAATAACCTCCTGACCGGGCACCTTCGTCCCATGTTCGTCCCACACCGTTGCACGCACTTTGTCAAGAGGAATGCCGATGGGGTGCTTGTCTTCCCAGTCCTTGCACACCTTCTCTAACGCGGCCTTTTTCTGAGCCTCTTGCTTTGCATTTTCAGCTTCACGCTGGGCTTCTTGCCGTGCTGTCTGCGAAGCCTCATATCTCACCCAACCGAAGAAGCCGCTTACGGCGATGACGCAAAGGACGACCAAGACAATGACGAGCTTGAGCGCCTGTCGCCAACGGTTGTGTTTGTCAATCAGATACAGAACAAATATCAGAAGGAGGAAGATTCCGAGTGTCATGATGCTTTTCCTTTTATGCCTGCTCCGTGGTGGTCAACTAGCAGAGTTTCCTGGGCAATGGAAGTTGGAAGGCTGGACTGATCTCATTGAAGGGGCCGGGTCACAGGCCGCCGTGGAAGCGTGCGAAGGCGTGGGCCAGCATGAGCGACATGATGAGGATGCCCGCGCCGAGGACGAGCACGTGCCCGTTCTTGCGCAGATTGAAGCTGCCGACACGACAGACGAGCAGGTAGCCGACGGCAAGGTTAAAGAAGCCCCATAGGACATTGACCATCGAGGAGGACAAGCCTACTCCGGGTGGTGATGCGAAGGGACTCTGGAAGGCGTGGCCGGAGATGCCATTGCCGAAATGGGGCAGCGCGTTCGCGAGGAATGCGCCCCCGAAGAAATACGACACATAGTGATACCAGCGCATGGTTGCTCCTTTCTGGCTGGCAATGGTAGCAGGTCTCGCGTCGGACGCGAGTTCGGATTTCTCACGAGATATGGTTTTGCCAGTTGCTCAGTCCCAGCAACACGCTGTCATCCCGAGTGACACGTAGTTTGCGTCGCCAAGGATCTTAATCAACACAATGTGCCCACTTTTGCAGTTGGGGTCCTTCGGCGATCCTTATCGGATCGCCTTGATGACAAATTCCCCACTGACTGCTTGGAAGATGAAAATGCATCTTGTGAGAAAGTCCGCCGAGAGTTCTAAGTAATCAGGTGTAAGTTTTGACTTCAAAGGGAAGAGAAACCCAAGACCCAGGTTCAAACGGCGAACCTGGGGCACCCTCCGCGTGGCAGTGCGTCGCGATCAAGGCGTGGTTGGGTAGAGGCCCGATGGTTTTACGGAGGTGAATTCGACGTAATCTAGGGCGGCGTGTTCGGGGCCGTCGGGGCGGCCTTCGATGTGCAGCTCGTCCCCTGCTTTCAGCGTGATGCCCGGAATGCGATGTCGCGTGGAAGAGTCTGCGTTGGGGATTGTGGCGGGGAAGTGGTCGTTGGCGCTCCATTCCGCAATGAGTTGGTTCCCGAGATAGACACGGAAATGAGAAAGGCCGTTGGATTGGTCGAAGTAACGGACGTCGATGTCGTAGTGGCCCGGAGCACCCGTGAAATGGAAGTTCGCCGTGCAGGGCTCAGACTCCGAAAGGCATTCGATTCCCTTGCCGCCGGAAGCGGCCTCCCACGGAGTAACGTCGAACGGCACGTAGCCGTGCAACTCCATGTCCTCGGCCTCAACGCGGCCGGGATAGTGGCCGACGCGTCCGCGCTCATCCGGCACGCCAGAGGTGCGAGCAAACCAGTTGCAGATGGCGTCGCGCCAAACGATGGCGTGGCCCGCCTGATACTCGAGGCGCCGCAACACGTCTGCGTAACGCGACTCATCCACGCGGCCTTGCAACGATTGCCACTGGGTGACGAGCGCTGCGGCGTGGCTGGCGCCATCACTGTGTGAATCATAAATATGCTGGATGACGGTTTTGCCGGAGTGAAGTTTGTAGGAATACGGCACGTGGTGAAAGAACAAGAGCAATTCGTCTGGCGTCGTCTCCACGGACTCATATTGCTTCGCAACGGTGGGAGAATATTGCGCGATATAGCCAGTTCCCGTCGCCACCGTACGGTCCATACCAATCCCTGCTTCATCCGCGCGGTGCCATTGCCCCCAGCCATTTCGTTCTGAGGATTCCACCCCGGGCCCATAGTGGCTGCCGAGGATGTCAGTGAGGGTGCCTGCCCCGAGGGGCCCCGTATAGCTTTCGTAGATGTTCCAGGACGAAAGCAGCATGGCATTGATCGTGTCCACGGTGGTTGCGTCGTTGCCAAAGGTGAGCCGCGTCCATTCCTCGGTGATGGTTTGCGCGCTAAGTGTGGGATCCCACGCCAGGCGGCCGAAGCCATAAAGGTTGGCCATCGCGAGCGGATGCGCCAACCAGTTCGGATCCAGGCCCACATTCGCGACGCCGACCAAGCCACCGTAGGGGCGGTGGTAGATCCTGCCGGAAACCAATTCGCGCACGGGCGTGGTTTGATCCGCGTTGCGCATATCGAAATCTAGCACTTCCTTCCACATCGGCAGGAGATAACAGAGATGCCTCTGCTGCCCCGTATATTCCTGCGTGATTTGCAGCTCGATGGCTTCATTCGTTTTCTCCAGGCCGCCGATCAGGGGAGAAACAGGTTCGCGCACCTGAAAATCGATAGGTCCGTGTTTGATTTGAATCACAACGTTGTCCGCGAACTGGCCGTCCAGCGGATGGAAAATGTCGTAGGCCGCCCGGGCCCGATCATTCTTGGGATTGCGCCAGTCGAGGTGGTGGTCGTAAACGAAGCTGCGATAGAAGAGCAATCCGCCGTGGGGCTTCAGCGCACGCGCAATCACGTTGGCGGCGTCGACGGGAGTGCGGCCGTAGCTGGCGGGCCCCAGACGGCCCTCCGAATCGGCCTTCACCACGAATCCCGCAAAATCCGGAATTTCCGCGTAGAGCGCATCAACCGTTTGCTGCCACCACGCGGCCACCCGCGGGTCTAGCGGATCAAAAGTAGGCAATCCACCGATGATTTTTGGACTGCTGACGTCAACGGATAGAGCCAGGCGCACGCCCCAGGGGCGGAACGCCTCGGCAACGCGGCGCAGTTGCGGAAGGAAGTCCTTTTCGAGAAGCCGGGGATTGGCGTTCACATTGTTGATGGCGCATGTATTTATCCCCACCGAGGCAAGAAGACGGGCGTATTCGCCGGCACGCGAGAGGTCCTGGCGGACTTGGCCATTTTCAAAGAAGAGCGAGGCTCCCGCATACCCCCGCTCGATCGTGCCATCCATGTTGTCCCACTGATCGACCATACGCACTGAGTTGGCGGGAACTCGTGCCCCCTTGAGGGACTGCAAACTTTTCGCGCGGGCAATTTTGCTCAGGAAGGCAAATACGCCGTAGAGCACGCCGCGGTCGTTCGGCGCGGTGATGATGAAGCACGTGGCACCGTGCACTTTTGTTTGAGCGAGCCAGTAGCCATCTTCCGAGAGACTTGGCGGCGCGATCGCGTCCTTGATCACTTTCCTTAGCGAGTCGAGCGCCCCGATCAGAATGACGGGTCTATCGCTGAGCGCGGTGGCAGTATGGAATTCGCCGCCCAACAAGCCACGAAGCCCGCGAGTCAATTCCTGCTCAGCCGACTCCAGAACAGGAGAATCACCAACACGCAGAATGCGGCGGGGAACAGAAGAGTATTTCGCGCTCGCTGCAGGCTCAAGACGGGCGTAACGCAACCAGGCCTCCTGGCCTGTCTCCGCCTGAAGTGATTGCGTCCCGGCGCCAAGCAAGAGAACCGTGCAAGCGAGAATTCGCGGCAGTCTCCAAAATAAATTCCACAAGACAGCCCAGTCCAGGAGAGATCGGGAGAATTTCATGTTGCGCCGAATCTAACACATCCCCGGCAAGGTGGCGGCGAAAGCTAGTGATTCCGGGATTGGCTAATTGCTTTTACGAGCCTTCTTGCGTTTGGATGTCGAGCTTTTGCCGAGTGGCGGATGCCAGTGGCAGGTTTTGATGTCCACGCGCGATTCCCGCAGGGTCACGCCTTCGGTCTCCAGGAGTTTGCGCTGCAGCGAAGCGTATGGCTCACGAATCAGCAGTTTTCCGCGTTCGCCCACCACGCGATGCCACGGTATGCCTTTACCAGAAGGGGTCGCCGCCATAGCCCTGCCCGCGGCTCTCGCCCCGCCGCGCAGACGTAAAGCTCTAGCGAGCGACCCGTAAGTGATAACCCGGCCGCGCGGAATAAGTTTCACCAGTCGGTACACCGGATCCCAGGACATCGCGGAAACCTCCATGGCTCGAGCGGCCTCTATGGTAAGGAGGACCCGCGCGGCTCACAAGAGAAACTCGCCGCTGGGAAGTGTTGAATGAAGTGGAGGCCGCGGCACAGCGTCACTGCGGCACAGGACCAAAACAATGATGGCATGCAGCGAAAAAATGGATGCAACAACGACCGGCGACTGCGCGAGCATGGCTGCAGCGGAGGGGCAAGCAACCATTACGCATTCGACGCATCTTATCTTGCATCCTGTAGTGGAACTAGCTTACACTACAGACACCAGACGGAGAGAAGGCCATCCGCTTTCGGCGGCTGCTCCCTCTGTCCGGCAGCTTCGCCGAGGTTCCGCGATGGCTTTCGTTCGCCGCAAAGGAAATGCCTACTACCTGGTGCACAACGTGCGCCGCGGTGGAAAAGTGCGGCAACTCCATCTGGCGCGGCTCGGCGCTCGCGCGCGCATCACCGACGAAATTGTTCGCGCAGTCAGCAAGAAACATCCCTTTGTGGAACTGAACTGGCGCACCCTCCGCGACCAGTTAAATAATCAGATCGATTTGTCCGACCCGCAATCCCCCGCCGTTCAGAAACTCGTCCACTCCCTGCGAAACCTCAATCTGGACTTGGCGGATTTCTTCCCGCCTGTACTTCGTCTTTCCGAATCGCCCGCGGTGGCGCGGGAGCTGCTCGTGCAGTTGCGGCTCCTGCAGTCCACCATCCAGGTGAAACTCGATCAGTTTGGCCGCAAGGACGAACTGAAGAGATTCGGCCGGACCAGCGGTCGCTTTGGAAGTGCGCATCCCGGATTCCGGGGGCGCTAGGAGGCGGTGATGGGGACAGCCGATCTATCTCTAAATCCAAATATACGCAGCGCGGAAACCGTCGAGTTTCAGAAGGCGCTGCGTTCCAAGATCGTCGGGCAGGACGAGGGCGTGCAAGCGCTCGTCGAGCTCTTCCAGGTCTTCACCGCCGGACTGAATTCCCCGGGCCGTCCGGTTGGCAACCTGTTGTTCCTCGGGCCGACGGGCTCCGGCAAAACGCGCATCGTGGAAGCGGCGGCGGAAATTTTGTTTGGCAGCCCGCGCGCCATCATCAAAATCGATTGCGCGGAATTCCAGCACTCCCACGAAATCGCCAAGTTGATCGGCTCGCCTCCGGGCTATCTTGGCCACCGCGAAACGCATCCCCTGATCACCCAGGAAGCGCTGGCGGCGCACCACAGCGACAAGCTGAAGCTTTCTTTCCTGCTCTTCGACGAAATCGAAAAAGCCAGCGACGCCCTCTGGCAGTTGCTCCTCGGCATGCTGGACAAGGCCACGCTCACCCTTGGCGACAACCGCCGCGTGGATCTCTCGCAAACCGTCATCTTCATGACCTCCAATCTGGGCGCGGGTGAAATCACCGAACTGATGGACGGCGGCTACGGCTTCATCGAGTCCGACGACAAGCCCAAGACCAACCTCGACCAGAAAGTCGAGCGCACCGCCGTCGAAGCGGCCAAGCCGCAAGTTCTCCCCCGAATTCATGAACCGCCTGGACAAGCTGGTCGTCTTCCACTCGCTGAAGCGCGAGCAACTCGAGCAGGTGCTCGACATCGAGCTCGGCATGGTCCAGAAGCGCGTCTTGGACGCCGCCAACGGAAAATTCCTCTTCCGCGTCACCGACTCCGGCCGCGATTTCCTTTTGCAGGAAGGCACGGACCAGCGCTACGGTGCACGCCATCTGAAGCGCGCCATCGAGCGCTATGTCGTCTACCCGCTGGCCAACCTGCTGGCCACGCAGCAAGTGCGCGTCGGCGACCTGGTCCGCATCGATTGGGACGGCCAGCACAAGGAATTGACCTTCGTTCGCGAGCAGGAAGGCGCCCTCGTCTCCACCGAATCCGCGGAAAGCGAAGCCGCTGCCGCCATCCTTGGCGCAGACGGCCTTGGCAAAGACGCTCCCGCCGAAGCCGTCGCGGGGGATGTCTCCAGCCCGCCTGCTCTCCCCGCAGCTTCGCCCGCCGCCGCGCGGCGAACGCTGCAAGGCCGCAAAAAAGAAGAGCGCTGAGCGAAAAATTAACTGTCCGTTGGTGCAGGGGCGCTTCATCCCAGCGCCCCTTTTTGTCATCCATTTGGTGACAATTTGTGTTTCAGCAATCTCAGTTTGCGCTTGGATGGAACATCGTCTCACGCCGTGAGACAGTTTCCAGGATAGCAACACGCGCTATGTCGTTGAGTGCATAGGTTCTTGCGCCAGCGGTGCAAATCTCCGCAATGTGGCACGCCCCATGCATATTTAGACCTGACCGCGCTACTTTGCTTTCGCGGTGCCGCTTGCTTCCGTTGGGCGGTGCACTAAAGCAAAGCGCGATCCAGGCCGAGGTAGAAAGTATGAGAGCAGCCGTGCGGCAACAACTAGACCCCAGCATCCGCAGCAACGACACGCGCGACTTCCATCAATCGCTTCGCGCCAAGATCGTTGGCCAGGAAGAAGGCGTGCAGGCCCTCGTGGACCTCTTCCAGGTTTTTACCGCTGGCCTTAACTCCCCGGGACGCCCTGTCGGCAACCTCCTCTTTCTCGGACCCACGGGTTCCGGCAAGACCCGCATTGTGGAAGCCGCGGCGGAAATCCTTTTTGGCGATCCCCGCCTGGTCATCAAAGTCGACTGCGCGGAATTCCAGCACTCCCACGAAATCGCGAAACTCATCGGCTCGCCTCCAGGCTATCTCGGCCATCGCGAAACTCATCCTTTAATCACCCAGGAAGCCCTGGCGGTTTCCCACAGCGACAAGCTGAAGCTTTCTTTCCTGCTCTTCGACGAAATTGAAAAAGCCAGCGATGCCCTCTGGCAGTTGCTCCTCGGCATGCTGGACAAGGCCACCCTCACCCTCGGCGACAATCGCCGCGTGGACCTCTCGCAAACCGTCATCTTCATGACCTCCAACCTTGGTGGCGGCGACATCACCGAGCTCATGGCCGGCGGTTATGGCTTCATTGAGTCCGACGACAAGCCCAAGACCAACCTCGACCAGAAAGTCGAGCGCACCGCCGTCGAAGCGGCGCGCCGCAAGTTCTCCCCCGAATTCATGAACCGCCTGGACAAGATCGTGGTTTTCCACCCGCTGCAGCGCAAACAGCTCGAGCAGGTTCTCGATATCGAGCTGACCATGGTGCAACAGCGCGTCCTCGAAACCGCCAAAGGCCAGTTCCTTTTCCGCGTTACCGAACATGGCCGCGATTTCCTCCTGCAAGAGGGCACCGACCAGCGCTACGGCGCGCGTCACCTGAAGCGCGCCATCGAACGCCACGTCGTCTACCCCATGGCCAATCTTCTGGCCACCGAACAAGTCCATTTCGGCGACCTGATCTGCATCGATTGGGATCGCGACGACGACCACCTCAATTTCGCGCGCGAAGGCGAAAACGTGGCCATACCGGTCCGCCGGCCAGAGCCGGTTGCTGCCCCGAGGCTTTCGCAAGCCCGCGGTGGCCGCCCCGTCGAAGCTCCCAGCGTGCAAGTTCCTCCGGAACCTGCGCCGCGTTTCGCGCGATAATTTTCGTTTGCTCCTCCTCTCGAAGGCCCGGGCGGGCAACTGCCCGGGCTTTTCCTTATCCCCGCACAAGCGCGTCTACCTGCATTAGTCATTCTGAGCGGAGGGGCGCGCAATTGGCTTTCGCACGGCGGTGCCAGCAAAACGCGGGGCCCCGACCGCGCGTGAATTAACCGGGCATGAAGTTTTCAGTTGGACTACAAGCAAATTCTAAACGGAGAGAGGCAAGTCTAATCCGTCGCTTCGCTCTTCTTCCCACTGGGCTTCCAGCGCAGCACGGGCTTCCGCGCTGCCCCCACTTCATCGAGCCGCCGCACCCGCGTCGTATGCGGCGCCGTCTTCACGACTTCCGGATTGTTTTCAGCTTCCCTGGCAATGGATTTCATGGCATCAATGAACAGATCGCACTCCTCTTTCGATTCCGATTCCGTCGGCTCGATCATCAACGCTCCGGGGACGATCAGCGGGAACGCCGTCGTATAGGGATGAAAGCCGTAGTCGATCAGGCGCTTGGCGATATCCACCGTATTCACGCCGTGCTTTTTCTGCAGCGCGTCGCTGAACACCACTTCATGCATGGAGGGCCGCGTGTACGGCAAATCAAACACGCCTTCCAGATGCTTCCGGATGTAATTTGCGTTCAAAACGGCATCTTCCGTGGCCTGCCGCACGCCTGGGCCGTACGCCAGGATGTACGCCAGCGCCCGCACCAGCACGCCAAAATTTCCGCCGAACGCGCGCACCCGCCCGATGCTTTCCTTGCGGTTATAATCCAGCGCCAGCCGGCCGCCCTCTTTTTCCACCAGCACCGGCACAGGCAAATAGGGCTCCAGAAATTTCTTGATCGCCACCGGCCCCGCGCCGGGCCCTCCTCCGCCGTGCGGCGTGGAAAACGTCTTGTGCAAGTTGAGGTGCATCACGTCCACGCCCAGATCGCCGGGCCGCGTCACGCCTGTCAGCGCATTCATGTTCGCGCCGTCCATGTAGAGCAACGCGCCCTTTGCGTGCAATACCTTGGCGATTTCCACGATGCGCTGCTCGAAGATGCCCAGCGTCGAGGGATTGGTAAGCATCAGCGCGGCAACCTCGCCCGTCACCTGCCCGTCCAGTTGCGCGATGTCAATCTGGCCTTCGTTGCTGGACTTGATGTTCTGGACCTGGTAGCCCGCAATCATCGCCGTTGCCGGATTTGTCCCGTGCGCCGAATCCGGGATCAGCACCGTCTTGCGCGGGTTCCCCAGCTTCTCGTGATGCGCGCGGATCAACAGAATTCCCGTCAGCTCGCCCTGCGCGCCCGCCGCCGGTTGCAGCGTCACCGCATCCATGCCTGTAATCTCCAGCAGGCACTTTTCCAGCAGGCTTAGGATCTTAAGGCAGCCTTGTGAAAGCTCCTGCGGCTGGTACGGGTGTTCCGTGGCCAGCCCCGCCAGCCGCGCCACAAATTCATTCACGCGCGGGTTGTACTTCATCGTGCAGGAACCCAGCGGGTACATCCCCAGATCAATCGCGTAATTCCACGTCGAAAGCCGCGTAAAATGGCGCAGCACCTCGATCTCGCTCACTTCGGGAAAACCTTCCACGCCCCCGCCGCGGTGAAATTCTCCCAGCGCTTTCGCCGCATCCGCTGCCGGTACATCCAGTGGCGGAAGATCAAATGCTCGCTTCCCCGGCGAAGACTTCTCAAAGATCAAGCCCTCGCTCTGGGTGGGGTGCCGCAAAACCTTCTTGATGTTGTCATTCATCGCTGAAATCTTCTGGCAAAGGTCCGCGTCACCAATCCCTTCGCCGCATTCTCCTTGGCTACAACGGCTGCTCCAATGCGCGTCTCACTGCGGCCACCATCCGCGCAATCTCCGTGCGCGAGGTCGTTTCCGTCACGCAGACCAGCGCGTGTTTCGTCAACTCCGGATAAGCCGATCCCAGCACAAACGGCCCTACAATCTTCTCCTTCAGCAGTTCGGCGTTTACCATCTTCACGGACCGCGGGAGTTCCACCGCGAATTCGTTGAAAAATGGCGCCGCAAACGTTCGTTTCACGCCCGGAATCGCCAGCAGTTCCTTCAGCGCGAACTGCGCTTTCGCCAGGTTTTGCTCGGCCATTTCGCGCAGCCCTTCTTTGCCGAGAAGCGTCAGGTGCACCGTTGCTGCCAGCGCGCACAGCGCCTGGTTCGTGCAGATGTTCGAGGTGGCTTTCTCCCGGCGAATGTGCTGTTCGCGCGTCGCCAGCGTCAGCACGAACCCGCGGCGCCCGTCCATATCCACGGTCTGCCCCGCCAGGCGGCCCGGCATCTGCCGCACGAATTTCTCCTTTGAAGCAATCACGCCGGCGAACGGGCCGCCGTAGCTCGGCGCCAAGCCAAAACTCTGCGCCTCCATCGCCACGATGTCCGCTGCGGCTGGCGGTTTCATGACGCCCAACGAAATTCCCTCCGTAATTGCGGTTACCAGCAGGGCGCCACAGGCATGCGCCGCTTCGGCCACGGGGCCCAGCGATTCTATCGCGCCAAAGAAATTGGGCGACTGCACCACCACCGCGCACACATCGTCCCGCAGCGCGCTTTGCAGTCCCTTCGCATCCACTGTTCCTGCCGCGGTGTATGCCAATCTCTTCCACCCTCAACCCGGAATTCTTCGCGTACGTCTTCAGCACTTCGCGATATTCCGGATGCACCGACCGCGCCACCAGCACGCGCCGCTTCCCGGTCAACCGCTCCGCCATCAACACGGCTTCGGTTGTCGCCGTCGCTCCGTCGTACATGGACGCGTTCGCGACCTCTTGCCCGGTCAACTGGCACATCAGCGTCTGAAACTCAAAGATCGCCTGCAGCGTCCCCTGCGAAATCTCCGCCTGGTAGGGCGTGTACGACGTCAGGAATTCGCCCCGCTGCAGCACCGTGTCCGTAATCACGGAACACAGGTGGTTGTACACCCCCGCGCCCAGAAAGCTCGTGTACCCCACGGAATTTTCCGCCGCGCGCGCACGGAAATATTCAATCACTTCAGGCTCCGAGAGCGGCCCCGGCAGATTCAATGGTTTTTTCAAGCCGGTAGGCTTCCGGAATCGTGGAGAACAGCTCTTCTACGGATTGCACGCCGATCGCGGCCAGCATCTCCTGCCGCTCGGCTGGGCTCTTCGGCAGATAGCGCATCAGCTCGACGCTTCCTTCTGCTTTTCCGCGATGAAGGCCTCATACGCCGCGGCGTCCAGCAGGGAAGAGAGTTCGGCGGGATTCGTCAGCTTCACTTTCACCAGCCATCCCGCGCCGTGCGGGTCAGTGTTCAGCGTCTCCGGCTTGTCCTGCAGCGCCGCGTTGGCCTCAACGAGGTCCCCGCTCGCCGGCGCGTAAATCTCGCTCACGGCCTTCACGGACTCCACCGAGCCAAATATCTTGCCGGCCGCCAGCTTCGCTCCCGCCTTGGGCAATTCCACGAACACGACGTCGCCCAACTCGTGCTGCGCGTAGTCCGTGATGCCGATCGTGGCGATGCCGCCCTTCACGACGATCCATTCATGCTCTTTCGTATAGCGGTATTCTGTTGGATACGCCATTCCACCACCCCTTCAAAGGATTTCCCGGCCGAACCGGCCCTACACCGCCTGCGCTTTCCTGGGCCGCTTGTAAAACGGAGTTGCCACCACTTGCGCGCGGCATCTCTGCGAACGAATCTCCACCAAAATAATCGTGCCCAGTCCCGCCATCGCCGGCGGCACATACGCGAGCGCAATGTTCTTGCCCAGCGTCGGGGAAGGCGACCCGCTCGTCACCACGCCAATCGCTTCGCCGGCTTCGTTCAGGCAGCGGTACTCGTCGCGCGCGATGCCTCGCTCGACCATCTCCAACCCAACCAGCGTGCGTCGCAGGCCCGCCGCCCGCGCTTTTTCCAGCGCCGCCCGCCCGATGAATTCGCCCTTCTCCATGCGGCAGTAGCGCTCCAGCCCCGCTTCCCAAACGTTGATCTTCTCGCTGATTTCGTGCCCGTACAACGCCATTTTCGCTTCCAGCCGCAGCGTATTCCGCGCGCCTAGCCCGCAGGGAACGATGCCAAATTCCTTCCCCGCCTCCAGCACTTCATTCCACACGCGCTCGCTCGTGGCCACGTCCGACGGCACGTAAATCTCAAAGCCATCTTCTCCCGTGTAACCCGTTCGCGCGATCAACGTGTTCTTCAGCCCGCAAACCGTGCCGTGCGTGAACCAGTAATTCTTGATGCCGTCCAGATGCGCGTCCGTCAGCTTCCGTAGCACCTCCACGGCCCGCGGCCCCTGGATCGCCAGTTGCGTGAAAGCGTCGCTCAACTCTTCGACCTGGCAGTCGAAGCCCTTGGTGTTCTCCCGCACCCAGGAAATATCTTTCTCCCGCGTCCCGGCATTGATCACCAGCAGGAAATCGTCTTCGCCCAGCCGGTGCACGATCACGTCATCCACAAACGTGCCTTCGGGGTAGAGCATCGCCGAATACTGCGCCTGCCCGATCGCCAGCCGCGACGCGTCATTCATGGTGATGTGCTGCACCGCTGCCAGCGCGCCGCCGGTGCTCTTGCTGGTGTGCACGCGGATATCTCCCATGTGGCTCACGTCAAACAAGCCGCATGCACCGCGCACCGCGCGGTGCTCTGCGATCAATCCGCCACTGGAAGGGTATTCCACCGGCATATCCCAGCCGCCAAAATTCACCATTTTGGCGCCAAGACGGCGATGCACCGCGTTCAACGGTGTTTTGCGGAGGACAGCGATGGGGGGAGAGGTGGCCGATTCCATTCCGAGTGCTCGGGCAAACCGGATGTTAACACGCGTGCCGCAAGGGGGTCAAAACGGTCCGCTCTTTGGTGAAGGATCAGTTTGCGATTGCGCGACGTGTCCGGAGTTGGCCAAGTTACTGCATCGTGCAAAGGGCTGTCGCGAGGAAGACGAAGTATCAGGCTTGCGTGCGCACACGGTGCGCCTTGCAAGCCTGTAAACCTCCTCCCGCGCTGCGCTTGCTGGCCGCACCCCTCTCAGGTACAGTGCTTTGCGGAGGCGCGAATGCCTAGCGAACACCCGCAAATTGTCTGCATGCAGTGCGACAAGACTGAGGAAAACTGCGACTGCGAAAAGTACTGCACCATCTGCAAAGGCCAGCACAACGTCCGCCTTTGCTCCGATGGCCTCTACTACTGCCCCGAGTGTCGCGAAGCCTGTGACGTATCCCTTGCTAACGAGCACTAACCGTGCCCACCAACCCCCTCCACCTTCGCTTGCGCATGGACCCCGATGAGCGCCTGGCCGCCGCAGTGGGCGGCGTTGCGCGCTTTTTTGCCGACAACGCCGGGCTGGCCAACGAACTTATCCTCGAACTGCAATCCTCCGTTCTTTCGGTCTGCCGCCATTGTTTCGGCCTGCATCTTTCCGGCACTCCTTGTGAGGTTGCTTTCCACCGGCTTGCTGATCGCATTGAGATGGAACTCTTTCTGCCCGCTGAGGAAGCGCCCGCAGACAAGGGTCATCTGGCCTGGCCAGGTGTCGATGAAGTTCACTGCGAGACCCGGGGGGCCTCCGCGGTCCTGCGCCTGACCAAGTTCGTCACTCCCTCACCCGACGCGGAATAGCCTTGCAAACAAAAATCCCCGGAGCATCTCTGCCCCAGGGACCTTGTTTCGGCTAATCCTCAACGATCCCAATGAATTACATCTTGAACGCGAAGGTATTCCTCTTAATCAGCGATGTCATCTGATCGTCGCTCACCGACATCCGGATCACCACGCGCTCGCCGGAGGGCGTCACGCTCGCCTGATCCAGGAGTTGGCCCAGTTCCGGGTTGTCCTTGCCGGCCTGGTATTTTTTATAGAGCAACCCCGCCGTCATTAGCTGGCTGAGTGTATTCGCGTCCTCGGGGGCAGCGCAGACCGCCTGGAATTTCGCCTCCAGCCCGCTGCTTGCCGTTGCGCTAATGATCATGGACTGCATATTCTGCACGAGTTTCGCTGCCTCCGGAAACTGCTGCACTTCCGGAGCCAGTTGCCCCATCGCCAGCCGCGTGTAGCGCGCGTCCAATACCGCCCACACTATGCCCGAGCCGTTCACCTCGTTGATCAGGCTGAAGAGCTTATCGTTGCTCAGCAAACCTTGCTCACCGCCATAGCGGATTTCGATCATCTTTTCGAGCAGTTGCTTGTGGCCAAACGCCGCCTTGCTCGAATCAATGAAAAAGAAAAACAGGTCATTCGGCCCGACGCCCGAGCCGAAAGCGAACAGCGTGTATCCCCGCGATTTGGAGGTCGCCAGCTTCTGCTGCTTGAAATACGCTTCCGTGGAATCCGGGTTGAAGTTTCCCAGCGCGATCCCCACGATCTGCTCGCTCTCCGGGAGGTCTGCCGGCGTGGCCTTGCCCTCTTGCTTCGCCGCAGCTTGTCCTACCAGGCCCCACGCCAGTTCTTCCACCTGGGTATTCGGGTCGACTCCGGCCGATGCCAGGAACTTTTCAAATTGCCGGAAGCGTTCCGGAAGCATCTGTTCCTGCAGGGCAGGGAACCACTTCATCGTCCGCGCTTGCTTCAAATCCGCATACGCGAACTCCCCCACATCCTTCGGGAACAGCGCAATCGTATCGGCGCTCAGGCTTCCCGCCTTCGCGGGTTTCGTGGCGGCGGCCAGCAACACCAGCACGGCACAAGCCACCATCATCCGTGTGAGCGTAATGGTCCACTTCATGAAATGCTCCTTTCGGGGGTCCGGGGCAGGTTCTAGTTTACGCTACATCTCATGCGCTAGCTGAGGCGTTTGCGCAGTCCGTCAACTTTTCCGCGCATGGCGGCTACATAGGCCGCATCTTTCAGTCCTTCCAGATTGATCTCCACGTTGGCCAGGGCGCCATTTGCTCCCGCTATTGCCATTAGACGCGCCACCTGCAGATCTGACTTCATGGATGCCGCGGTGATGGCCTCCAGTTGTACCAACCGCCCATGCAGCGCCGCCGCCCTCTCCGCCACTTCCAGGGGCACTTCCGCCGCGCCTTTCGTTGCTTTCTGTATGGCTTCCTCGCGCAGCCGCGTTTCCTCGCTGTTGCCTTGCGGCAGCTTGAACGCCGCCATCACCGCATCATACGAAGCCGCGTCACGGTCAATCGCCTTGGTCAATTCGTCCGTCGTCCTTCGCAGGGCATCCAGATGTTCGGAGAGCTTCTCCACATTCAGGATTTGTGATTTCTTCTTCCGCGATAACCCCGCGACCATTTGTCCCAGCGCTCCCGCGAGTCCCGCCGCCAGGGCCGACACACTGCCGCCTCCTGGCGTCGCCGTAGGTTCCGCCACAGCATCCAAAAACGGCCGCGCCAGGTTTGCCAGATTTCCGCCCTTCGCTTCGGCCGGCGCGCCGCTCAACACCGCTTCCAGCTTGTTCTCAAACACCTGCGCAGGCGAGAAGTTCTCCAGCTGCAGAAAATAGCCGGCGGCCATCTCGATGGCCTTCTTCGGTATCAGTCCCACAATCTCGCTGCCTACCGGTGCCGCGCCATAGCGCTCCGCCTCGCGCTTCACCATCTCGTACACCCGGTGCATCGGGGTCTGCTCAAAATCCGTCAAATTGATGGACACCTGCGCGAGATTGCGCGCCTTCAATTCCACTCCCATGGATTTTACGTAACGCAGCCCGCCGCTCGAAAACCGGATGGCCTTGGCGATCTTGTTGGCGATTCCCACATCCGGCGTGTTCAGGTTCACGTTGTAGGCAATCAGGAATTTCCGCGCGCCCACCACCGTCGCGCCCGCCGTTGGATGCAGTTTCGGCTCGCCGACGTCCGGTTGGCGATCGAGGTTGCGCTTCATCTCGGCGCGCAACCCCTCGAACTGCCCGCGCCGTATATTCTCCAGATTGACGCGGTCCGGCCGCATCGCCGCCGCTTCGTAAAAGAAGACCGGTATGCGGTAGCGCTTCCAGAGTTCGTTGCCGACGCGCCGCGCCAGCGCCACGCAATCTTCGATGGTCACGCCCTCGATGGGAATAAACGGCAGCACGTCCGTCGCGCCCACCCGCGGGTGCGCTCCCGTGTGCACGTTCATGTCAATCAGTTCCATGGCGCGGCCTGCGCCCCGCAGCGACGCCTCCCCGACCGCGTCGGGCTCGCCCGCCAGCGTAATCACGCAGCGGTTGTGGTCCGCGTCCATCTCCTGATCCAGCACGTAGACGCCCGGCACGCTGCGCATGGCCTCCACGATCGCACTGACCTTCGCGGGATCGCGTCCCTCGGAAAAATTCGGCACACACTCGATCAATCGTTTCATGGGCTGAGTTCCGTCTTTGCAGGGGAGCAGTTTCTCCGCGCCCCAGTTGGCTCTGACTCTTTCAATCCCGCATGTAAATAATTTCGCCGCGTTTCATGGTCATCCAGCAGCGGTTCATTCCAAAATAATAGGGAATTTCGCGGTAATCCTCCACCTCGAATACGGCCAGATCCGCCTGTTTGCCCGCTTCCAGCGAACCAATGTGCTTCTCCCGGCGCAGCGCATAGGCCCCATTGATCGTCGCCGCTGCAATCGCTTCCGCCGGCGTCATCCGCAGTTGCGTGCACGCTAGCGACAAGATCATCGGCATGCTCACCGTCGGGCTCGTCCCTGGATTGTAGTCCGTCGCCAGCGCCACGATGGCGCCCGCCTCGATCAGTTTTCGTGCTGGCGCGTATTGCTTCAATCCCAAATGAAAATCGCAACCCGGCAGCAGCGTTGCCGCCGTGCGCGATTTTGCCAGCGCCCGGATGTCTCCGGCATTCACTTGCTCCAGATGATCGCAACTCGCTGCTTCCAGTTCCACCGCGAGGCGCGTCGCCCCCGTGTGCGACAGTTGTTCCGCATGCACCCGCGGGACCAGCCCGTGCAGCTGGCCCTCGCGCAACACGCGCTTGGCCTCTTCCCGCGTGAATGCGCCGCGATCGCAAAATACATCGCAGAATTCCGCCAGCCGCTCGTTCGCTACTTCCGGCAGCAATTGCTCCACCAGCAGCTTGATGTAACGTTTCCTGCCATCCGGCAAGCTGCGAAATTCCGCCGGCACCGTGTGCGCTCCCAGGAATGTCGAAACGATCTCCAGCGGCTGTTCCGCATTCAGTTCCCGGTGCAGCCTCAGGATTTTCAGCTCGTTCGCAACGTCCAACCCATACCCGCTTTTCGCTTCCACCGTTGTCGTGCCGTATGCCGCAAATTCCTCCAGAGCATTGCGTGCCCGGCGTTTCAGCACTTCTGCCGTCGCCGCTCGCAGCTTCTTTGCGGAGTTCAGAATTCCCCCGCCCTTGCGCGCGATCTCCTCGTAACTCGCACCTTGAATCTTCAGTTCATATTCTTCCGCGCGGCTCGCCGCGTGGATCAGGTGGGTATGGGAATCGACAAATCCCGGTAAAACTACGCGGCCTCCCACATCGAGTTTCTTCGCCCGCCGCGCTTCCGCCCGCTTCTCCACTTGCGCGCGTGGCCCCGCCACCACGATCTTGCCGTCGCGCACCAGCAGCGCGCCATCTTTAATCAAGCCCAGCTCGGAAAGGGAACTGCCTCTTCGCGGAACTTCGCCGCGTAGCGTCAGAATCTGCGCGGCACCTGTGATGAGTAAGCTTTCGCTCAATGCGTTGTTATTATGTCCGACCCGCCAGCCAATTGCACCTATGCGCTGGCGCTCTTGCCCCGATACGCCGGCGCAAACACTTCCTTCACAAACGTTTCGATCGACGTGGGCGTTGTGTTCGCCGGCGATCGCGGCTCTGTCGCCGTCACGATGCCGTTGTTGATCCCCTGGAACATTTCGATAAAGCTAGCCACTGTCTTTGCCGGCGCTCCCATCTGCTCCAGCACTTTTTCCACTTCGTTGTAGGGAAACTGCACATAGCGCAAATCCGGCTTGCGCAACCCCTTGGCAATCACCGCAACAACTTCAGTCAAGGTCAAATCCCGCTCGCCCTGCAATTCCTGCGTGCGCTTTGCGGTGAAATCCAGTGTCAGCAACCGCTCCGCTGCATATGCCCCGATGTCGCGCGTCGCGATCATGGGAATTTTCAGGTCGCCTCTAAACGCACCTCCGAAAACTCCCATCATCTGAATCATCTGAATTCCCGCCAGATGGTTCTCGAAGAAATACCCGGCCCGCAGATGCAGCACATTCAGCTTGTCGATGGCATTCAGCTTCAGCTCTGAATTATGTAGGCCCGTGATCGGGCCCGTTCCTGCCGGTGCTTGCGCGCCGTAGCTGCTCAGGTTCACTGCGTACTGTAGCCCGACACTATTCGCCGCGGCGCAGAAAGCGTCGCTCGTCTTTTCTTGAACAGCGCGGTAGTCCGGCGAAGTCATGCGCGGGGGAATCATCAGGAATGCCGCACGCGCCCCCGTCAGCGCCCGCGTCATTGCTTCCGCGTCCCCCACGTCTCCCACGAACGCCTCCGCGCCTCGCTTTACGAGCCTCTGCAGCCGCCCGAGACTCCTTCCAACCACGCGCACCTTCTCACCCTTCTCGAGCAGCGCCCTGGTAATCACCGAACCAATATTTCCCGTCGCACCTAAAATCGTGTACATCCTAATGCTCCTCCCCTGAATTCACTCGTAGTTTCCATCCTTCCCCTGCGCCCGCGATCTCGCCCCTCGAATCCCTACAGCATTGGAACCTTCACTCCGGCTTTCTTCGCGAACTCGATTGCTTCGGGATACCCGGCGTCCACGTGCCGTGCCACGCCCAGCCCTGGATCATTCGTCAATACTCGTTCGATGCGCCTGGCCATCTCCGGGGTGCCATCCGCGCAGGTCACTTGCCCGGCGTGTTGCGAATAGCCAATTCCCACTCCGCCGCCGTTGTGAATAGACACCCACGAGGCCCCGCTCGCCGTGCTGACCAGCGCGTTCAGCAGCGGCCAATCCGCAATCGCGTCAGAGCCGTCCTTCATCGCTTCCGTTTCGCGGTACGGTGAAGCCACCGAGCCGCAATCCAGATGATCGCGCCCGATTACGATCGGCGCTTTCAATTCGCCCTTAGCCACCAGGTCATTCAGCGCCAGCCCGAATTTATCCCGCTCGCCGTACCCCAGCCAGCAGATGCGCGATGGCAGCCCCTGGAATTTCACCTTCTTCTGCGCCATTTGGATCCAACGTCTCAGGTGCTCGTTTTGTGGAAACATTTCCAGAACGAGTCGATCCGTCCGCGCAATGTCCGAAGCTTCCCCCGAGAGTGCTGCCCAGCGGAACGGCCCTTTCCCCTCACAAAACAGCGGGCGGATATACGCCGGCACGAATCCCGGGAAGTCATACGCGTTCTTGACGCCCGCCTCGTACGCAAACGTGCGAATGTTGTTGCCGTAATCGAAGGTCACCGCGCCCAGCTTCTGCAAGTCCAGCATGCCTTGCACGTGCTCGCCGATCGCGGCGATCGCTCGCTTGCGGTACTCCTGCGGGTTGCTCTTCCGCAATTCCAGCGCCCGCTCCAGCGTCATTCCGTTCGGCACGTAACCGTTAATCGGGTCGTGCGCGCTGGTCTGGTCCGTCAGAATATCCGGCACCACGCCGCGCTTGGCCAATTCCGGAATCAAGTCCGCGCAATTGCCCAGCAAACCCACCGACGTCGCTTCGCGCTTGCGCACAGCATTCTTCAGTATGCGCAGCGCTTCATCCAGC
Source organism: Candidatus Acidiferrales bacterium (assembly GCA_963780785.1). Lineage (GTDB taxonomy): Bacteria > Acidobacteriota > Terriglobia > Acidiferrales > UBA7541 > Acidiferrum. The sequence continues at coordinate 29,473 of CAWADS010000008.1, read as the reverse complement.
GAAGTCACCATCACATCGCAATAGCCGGTCTTCACCCGGCGCTTGATCCGCTCCGGATCCACGTCAATGCCCAAAAACGCCGCGCCATTCATCGTTGCGGCTAGTGGCTGCGCCCCGCCCATCCCGCCTATCCCGCCGGTCACCACCAACTTCCCGCTCAGGTCCCCGCCAAAATGCTTCCGCCCGGCCGCGGCAAACGTCTCATACGTTCCCTGCAAAATCCCCTGCGTGCCGATGTAGATCCAGCTTCCCGCGGTCATCTGCCCGAACATCATCAATCCGGCGCGGTCGAGTTCGTTGAACTTCTCCCAATTGTTCCAGTGGCCCACGAGGTTGGAGTTGCACAGCAGCACACGTGGCGCATATTCATGTGTTCGGAACACTGCCACCGGCTTTCCCGATTGCACCAGCAAGGTCTCATCGGACTCCAGCGCCCGCAGCGATTTCACGATCGCGTGGAAGCAGTCCCAATTCCGCGCGGCCTTCCCCGTGCCGCCATAAACCACCAGTTCCGCCGGTTCTTCCGCCACGTCCGGGTCCAGGTTGTTCAAGAGCATGCGCAGCGCCGCCTCCTGCTGCCAGCCTTTGCAGGAAAGCTGCGTCCCGCGCGGCGCGCGAAAGGGCCCTCTGCTGCTTGCCGGATCATTCAAAATCGGTGTGCTTACGACTCATGGGCTCTACTCCTACCCCATCTTACCCCACCGCCAAACGCCCTTGAAAATAGCACACCAGCCCCTCTCCGCGCCCCGATTCCCCTGTCCACCGGCCTCCCGAACTCTTGGTCCCTGATCGCTGAGATCTGATAATTGATAACCGAAAACTGCTAGCCGCTACCCGTGGCCTCTCCAATAAAACAATTCTGCCAACCCACCCGCGTTGCGTCAGTTTTCTTCTTGCGGTACATTCGACCTCGCCCATGGACTACGCCTCGCTCCCCTCTCGCTTCCTTCACGCCGTTGACGAGCACCCCTCCCCGCGGGCCCAACTGGTCCGGCGCCAAGCAGATTGGGAGCCTATCTCTTCTCAGGAATTTCTGCGGCGTGTGGCCGGGCTCGCCCACGCCTTCGTCGAGCTCGGCGTGAAACCCGGCGACCGCGTTGGCCTGTTCGCCCCCAACTGCCCCGAATGGCATACCGCCGACTTCGCCGTTAGCGGTTCCGGCGCCGTCACCGTCCCCATCTACTTCAACGAGTCCCTGGACCGCACGGCCTATATCCTGAATCACTCTGGCGCGCAGGTTCTGTTCATCTGCGGCGAAGCGCAGTTTGCAAAATTCCTGCAAGTCCGCAGCGAACTGAAAGACGTCCAGCAGGTCATCGTTGCCGAGGTTGGCGAGACTCTTCCGCCCGAATATTTGCGCTATGAAACCCTGATCGCCACTGCCGGCGGTCCGGAAATCGCTTCCTACCGCATGCGCGCCGCCCAGGTTCTTCCCAGCCAGCTTGCTTCCATCATCTACACCTCCGGCACCACCGGCGAGCCCAAGGGCGTTATGCTCACGCACACCAATTTCAGCTCCAACGTCACCGATTCGTGCCGTGATCTCGTCCTGAAACCGGGCGTGGATCTGGCAGTTTCCTTTCTTCCGCTCGCTCATGTGTACGAGCGCACGCTCGACTACGTCTTCATCTTCGGCGGCTGCCCGGTGGCCTACGTTCCCGTAATTGAGAACGTCGCGCAGGCCCTCGTCGAGGTTAAGCCCACGCTCCTCGGCGCTGTCCCGCGTTTCTTCGAAAAAATCTACGCGCGCCTGATGGAGCAGGGCACCAAAACCACCGGCGCCAAGCGCAAGCTCTTCAATTGGTCCATGAAGCTCACCAGGAAAAGCGCTCCCTGGTGCTGCGGCGAAGGATCGGCCACCCTCGCCACGAAATCGCAGTGGGCCCTCGCCAACAAACTGGTATATTCCAAAATCCGTGCCCGCACCGGTGGCCGCCTCCGCCTCGTCATGTCTGGGGGCGCGCCTCTCTCCAAGGAAATGGCGCAGTTCTTTTGGGCCATCGGCATTCCCATCTATCAAGGTTATGGTTTGACGGAAACTTCGCCCGTCCTCACGTCTACATACCCCCAGAACCGCGTGGGCAGCTCTGGCCGCCCCATCGCCAACGTTCAGATTCGCATTGCCAACGACGGTGAAATCCTCGCCAAGGGCCCCTGCGTCATGAAGGGCTACTACAAAGACCCCGAAGCCACCCGCGCCGTCCTTTCCGAAGACGGCTGGTTCAGCACCGGCGATATCGGCTTCCTGGACAAGGACAACTACCTCTTCATCACCGACCGCAAGAAGGACCTGCTCAAAACCGCCGCCGGCAAATTTGTTGCCCCTCAGCCCATCGAAAACACGCTCAAGACCAGCCCGTACATCCTCAATGCCATGGTTGTCGGCGACCAGCGCAAATTCATCGTCGCCTTGATCGTTCCCAACCCGGCCACGGTCTCCGCCAAACTTGCTGAGCAAGGCCTGAAATTCACTTCCGACGCGGAGCTCGCCTCACACCCCCGCTCCTATGCCCTCGTCGAAGAGGAAGTCCGCCGCCTCACCACTCACCTCGCCTCCTACGAAACCATCAAGCGTTTCGCTCTCCTCCCCGACGACTTCACCTTTGATAGCGGCAGCCTCACCTTCACTATGAAGCTCAAACGCCGCGTCGTCGAAAAGCAGTACCACGACCTCATCGACAAGCTCTTTTCCGACCTCTTTGAGCCACGCCCCGTCACTCGCGGCTAACCTCTCTCCCCTCTATCGGCTACGTCGCATCCCCACCGCCTCCCTTTACCTGTCATCCCGACCGGAGGCCCACGCCTCTTGCGGGCCGAAGTGGAGGGATCGTGGCACAACCGTTTTCGTTCAGCCAAACGTGTAGTCCCGCACAAGTCGCGCATCAGGCGCTGCTCATAGGTGCCGCTCTCACCTCACCTTCGGTGAGTGAGCGATGAAATCCCTCTTCGGCTCCGCATTTCGGATTAAACTTTTTCCCTCCTCGGCCCAAAATTCCTGCACCCATTTCCGTTTCCCAGCCATCTCATCTCTAGTAGCATCCCCCCAATGGAGGTTTCCCTATGTCAAAAGCAGCCACTGCAGTCGCTCGTTCCTATTCCAGTAGTGTCGGCGTTCCCGATCAAAACCGTCAGGCTCTCATCGCCTTGCTCGGTGCCCGGCTCGCTGACAGCGCTGATCTCCGCAGCCAGGTGAAGTGGGCCCACTGGAACCTCAAGGGCATGCACTTCATTCAACTCCACCTGCTCTTTGATTCCGTCGCCGGACATCTCCTGGAGCAGACCGATACCATCGCCGAACGCATCACCACGCTCGGCGGCGTCGCCCATGGCACCGTCCGCGAAGCGGCCGCCAAGTCTACCCTGAACGAAGCCGATCTCTCTGCCTCCGATGGCCCTTCCATGCTCAAGTTCCTGGTCCACAACGTTGCCCACCACGCCAACGCCCTGCGCACCGCTGTCCAGGAGGCCAACGACCTCGATGACGCCATCACCGCCGACCTCTTCACCCAGCTCACTCGCGAACTCGACAAGGACCTCTGGTTCCTCGAGGCCCACCTCCAGTCCTAATCTTTTCCGCCGCAGGCGGCGCACCCTTCCCGCCGCCTCCTCGGCCAACCCTCAATGCCCGGCGTTGTCGAAATCTTTCTTCTCATGCAAGAGTAGGCCTATGGCTTCCCTCAGAAACGCCCGCGTGGTCATCACCCGCCTCGGTGGGCCGGAAGTTCTCCAGTGGGTCGAGGACGACCTGCCAACTCCCGGCCCAGGCCAGGTGCGCGTCAAAGTCATCGCCACCGGCGTTGCCTATGCCGACATCCTCATGCGCCATGGCCTCTATCCTGTTAAGCTGGCCTTTCCGTTCGCTCCCGGCTATGACATCGTGGGCGACATTGACGCTCTGGGTGATGGCGTCACCGGCTTCGCGCCCGGCCAGCGTGTCGCCGCCCTCATTATGATTGGAGGCTACAGCCGCTACTTGCTCGTCCCCGCTGCGCATCTCGTTCCCGTGCCTGATAACCTGGACCCCGCAGAGGCCGTCAGCCTCGTCCTGAATTACGTCACCGCCTACCAGATGATTCATCGCGTCGCAAAACTTCGTGAGGGCCAGAGCTTCCTCATCCACGGCGCCGCCGGAGGTGTTGGCACCGCCGCTCTCCAGCTTGGCAAAATCGCCAGCCTGCGAATGTTCGGCACGGCCTCCAAGTCCAAACTTGAACTCGTTTCCGCTCTTGGTGCCACGCCGATCGACTATCGCTCGGAGAATTTTCTCGAACGTATTCGGCAGCTCGTTCCCGAAGGGCTTGACGCCGCCTTCGATTCTGTCGGCGACAAGACGAGTAGGGATTCCTATCGTTGCTTGCGCCGCGGTGGTTATTTGGTTTGCTTCGGCGTTTCTTCGGCAGTCGAAAAAGGGAAGCTATCCGCCGCGTCTGGATTTCGCCTGGTTAGGCCTGATGAAGCTCGTGCCCGATGGCAAGCATGGCGTCTGGTTCAACGTCAAATCGCTGCGCGACGCCCATCCCGACTGGTTCCGCGAAGATCTCTCCAAGCTTTTCGGCATGCTCGCCGCGCGCCAGATTCAGCCGGTCATCGCCGCCAGGATGCCGCTGCGCGAAGCCGCCCGCGCCAACGAACTCCTCGAAAAGTCCCAAGTCTCCGGCAAAATTGTTCTGCTCTGCCAGGAATAAAGCCACGCCGTCCGCGCGTCCAAAACCTGTAATTCCGACCGGAGGGACGGCCTTTAGCGTCCCGTAGTCGGAGGAGATCTGCTCTTGCGACTTCAGCCTTCAAGACTCAAATCATTCTGCCGCCGTGCCTCCCGGCATCCTCAAACAAGGACAGCACGTTCGTCACGCTGAACAATTCGCTCACCTGCTGGCTGGCGTTGATGATCTCGATCCGGCAGCCCCGCGTGCGCGCGCTAACGTATAAGCCCACGACCGTTCCCAAGCCCGCGCTGTCGATCTGCGGCACTCCCTGCAAATCCAGCACGATCCGTTTCCGCTCCGGAATCAGCGGCCTCACTTCATCCTTCAGTGAAGGCGCATTCTCAAACGTCAATCGGCCAAAGCACTCCACCACGGTCGCGCCCACTGACTCAAAAGTGTGCACGCGAAATCCGCGCGCCGAACTCCTTGGGCTTTCCGTGGACATAACACCTCCCGCCTCCCCATCCCCCGCGTCCCGGGCAATCCCAAAGTCTTTATCCCACTCCCCCGTCAAACACAAGCAGGGAATACGGTCGGTAGCGGGTCAGTTTCCGGTAAACGTGTTTATTAGGACTTGGCCAAATCCTCGGCACACCGTTGTATGATGACAATTAATGTCGGCCAACCGAGCTAGTCCCTATTCTTCTGCTTTGCGCTCTTGCGGTCGCAGCGCTCATACACGGCGCCATGGGGAAACAGCACCAGAGCTTTGACGGCCTCGTTGTTTTAGATGTGGACCATTACGAATTTTACCCAGATGTTAAGGATTGCAATTGCCGGGGAACTATCCCTACTTGCTTGTGCCAAATTCGCGCTTCCACGAAATCGTGAACGCCAGCACTTCTGACCTTCGACATCCAGAAGCTCTGCTCCACAGTGAGTGGCGAGCCAAACTAAACGGCAACCTCCCCCATATCGGTGGTATAGATACCGAAAAAATTACTGGCGAAAGCTTTCTGTAAATTATGTTGTTGATGCGGTAGAGATGAGCTGCGGCGATTCGCAGTTCATCTCGGCACGGCACGGGACCGTAACCGTTGACTGGAAGGCCGAATTGGCGAAGGCCAAAGCCGGTATAGAGAAGAATCCAAAGTCGGCCTTCTGGCACAACCAAGCAGGTATTGTCTACGATGCCTTAGGCGACTTCCAGAACGCCTTGAAAGAACTTAAATTGGCGTCCACCCTGGACCCGTCGAATCCAAACGGAGATTACGCGCTTTATTTTCTCTACAAAAAAAGAGCAATGCACCCGGAACAGCGTCAGTCGATACTTGATGCTCTCGAGAAAGACTCTAACAATCCCGTGGGTCGTTTTGAATTTGCCTATATCCTCGAAGAGGAAAAGCATTGGGCAGACGCTCTTCGAGAATATCAGGTGGCTAAGCGCCTGGCCGTGAGTGTGAAAGGGCCCATGTACACTGACCTCAGAGGCAACGCATACGAAGTGGATGGTGTCCGGGAGGAAGCGGACAAGGCGATAGAAAGAGTTGCCAGGATGAACGAATCCGGACAGCACCAAAAGTGAAGCTCACCGTATTCAAGTGGCTGTAGAAACCCTCAGGTACGCTCCTCCCCTGGCCGCCGCCCGCGATTGTGGTATACCTGAATACAACGCGAGGAGAAATCGTTTGAAGCTCAAAGAGATGGTCTATCTTTTTGGCCTGAAGCCCACGCCGAAGACCTATCCCTACGAACTCCGCCAGCTCGATCTGCCCACCGACGGCCGAATCACCTACGCCAAATGGCTGCATCCCAAGGATCACGGCCGCCCAATGTCCCAGGAAGTTGTGGATGAGCTGCGCAAATTCCTATCACCGGGCGATGTCGCCCTGGATATTGGCGCGCACACCGGAGACACCACCCTCCCCATCGCTCTCGCCACCGGCAAAACGGGCTGCGTCCTCGCGTTCGAGCCGAATCCCTACGTCTTCGCCATCCTTCAGCAGAATGCCGCCCTCAATCCGGAGAAGACGCGGATCATTCCGCTCATGTTTGCCGCTTCACCCGAGGACGCATCCCTCGAATTCCACTATTCCGATTCCGGATTCTGCAATGGCGGCAGCTTCGAGGGCATCAGCAAGTGGTTCCACTTCCATGCCTTTGCGCTGCAAGTGCAGGGCAGGAATGTTCATGCTCTGTTGAAGCAATCCTATCCGGAGCTAATCCCCAGGATTCGTTTTGTGAAGATTGACACCGAGGGCTACGAGCCGTTCGTCCTCGAATCGCTCCGCGAGTTGATCACGCAGACCAGGCCGTATATGAAAATCGAAGTGTACACGCACCTGAGCCACGAGCGGCGCCGCGCCTTGCACCATTCCATCACTTCTTTGGGATACACCATCCGTCGCATCATTGACGATAGCCACTATTGGGGCGAAGTCCTCGGCGAGGACGATCTCAGCAAGTGGCGCTGGATGGACATTTTCTGCCTACCCAACCCCGCCTCTCCCTGAGCCAGTTTCGAATTTTCTTTCTGCGCAGTTCGCTACCCCGTCCGGAACAGGAAGTGCCACGTCACATCCACCGCTGCGTGCACCAGCGCCGACGCGAAAATCGACCCGCTCTTTCGCCACGTCCAGCCATAGAAAATCCCAGCAATCGTTGCCAGCGCCACGTACCGCCAGTTCGGAAAGCCCAGGTTCGTGATGTGTGAAAAACCGAACACCAGCGACGCCGTCCACCATCCCGCCCAATCCGTCCTGGAATCCCGCGCCAGCAAATTTTGCAGCAGCCCGCGAAACAAAAACTCCTCCGGCCACGCCGTGAATACCAATATCGCCACCGCGCTGAACAAAAACCCGCTCCACCGCCCCCACTGCGGCGCAAACGTGATGAAGTGCATCCCCGTCCCCAGCGGGACCGCGATGCATGCGAACAACCCGAAGCTCCCCACCACGTACAATCCCCAGCCTTTTCCCCATCCGATCGAATAGCCAATCCCTTTCAGCCGCCGCACCAGCACAAACGCCGCCAGCGCCACATTCACTGCCACCAACACCGTCATAACGTACGCCAATCGCGCATTTGGGAATGGCCACAGCCAGTGGGATGGCCCGAATTTCACGAACACCCAGATGCCCGCAATCATTGCATAGTCCTGCCACGCCCCGGCCGCCGCTCGTCCCGCGGACACAGCCAAGCCCAGCGGCACAAAGATCAACGCTGCCATAGCCCCTGCGCGCGCCACCGCAAACGCCCCTGTTCCCAGCAGATACGCCACGTACAACACAAACACGCACGTGCCCAGGAAGAATCCGCCGCCCGGCCCGAATTTCGTCCGCCAATCCTTCCGCTACTCCGCGCGCCGCGAACACCAGCATCACCAGGAGGAAGAAAGCAAACACGGTCAGCGTGGCGCCAAAGGCACGCCCTCCGTATCCCTGCCACGATGCATACAAAGCTCCGCCAAGGCACAACCCTGCCCAAATCCCCAGCACGCCCCAAATCCCAAGTTGTTTCATCCCGCCTTGTCCTCGCTCCTCATTTTCTGATTCAACTGGCATTCAGTTGCAGGCTCGCTCGCTTTCCTCATTGCGCACTAATTCTAATCCGAGCTTGCTCTCACCGCCCTTTCACTGATACGTAATAAGTAAGCAGAGCGTCCCGCACCAAGCGTTCCCGGGGTTCCTGGTCCCTGATCGCTGGTCACTGGTCGCGTCCTATGGTTCCTGATCGCTGATATCTGATAACTCGCAAATGGTAACTCTCAATTGAAACGCCTCTCTTACATCGACTGGATGCGCGGCCTCGCCTGCCTGCTGATGTTTCAAACCCACTGCTACGATTCCTGGCTGCGACCCGATCAGCGCGACACCTCGTTCTTCCGATTATCGCAACTTGGCGGCACGCTTCCCGCGCCACTTTTTATTTTTCTTGCCGGCGTTTCCGTTGCCCTTGTCACCGGCAGACTCCGCGAGAAGGGAATTGCCCGCAACGCCATTGCCCGCCAGACCATCCTCCGCGGCGCCGAAGTCTTCGGCTACGGCATCCTCTTCCGCATCCAGGAATTTCTCCTCGCCTTCAAGTCGGCCCCCTGGACCGATCTCCTCCGCGTTGACGTACTCAACATTCTCGGCCTCTCCATCATGTTGATGGGCGTGCTCTGCTGGCTCGCCGCAGCCGCCACGCCTTCACTCGCGCGCCGCCGCAGCGTCATCGCCGCGCTCCTCGCCGCCACGCTCATCGCGCTCGCCACGCCGCCTCTCTGGACCACCTGGCGCCCGCGCTTCCTCCCCTGGTTCCTCGAGTCCTACATCAATGGCGTGCACACTTTCAACGAGCCACAGCACTGGCTCTTTCCCATTTTTCCCTGGGCCGCCTTCGCCTTTGCCGGGCTCGCCATTGGTTTCCTAATCTTCTCGGACTTTGCCCGCCGCCGCGAGTCTCTTTTCTTCGCTCTCCTCGGCCTGGCCGGCATGTTTGCCTGCGTACTCTCGGTTTTCTTCGATACCTCCCCCATCCGGCTTTATGCCGTTTACGACTACTGGCACTCTAACCCCGATTTTCTCCTCATGCGATGTGGCGTGCTCCTCGTCATTCTCTCGCTCGTCTACGTCTGGTGCCGCTGTGGCTTCGCACAAAAGGGCTTCAGCCCGCTCATCCAACTGGGCAACACTTCGCTCCTGGTCTATTGGGTGCACATCGAATTCGTTTACGGTTCTCTCTCCATCATGCCCAAGCGCGCCTGTTCCATTCCCCGGGCCACCCTGGGCCTCGCGATCATTTTTCTTTCCATGCTGGCGCTCTCCCTCCTCCGCACCCGTTGGAAGCGCTCCTCCCCAAAAACGAAAAGCGCTCCCAGCGTACCGGAGCGCCCCATCCCCGCCAAATCCTAACTCTGTCACTTGCCCCTACGCCTTGCCTCCTGTCATCCCGAGCGAAGCGTCTCACTCCCGCCAACTTGTAGCCCTGTCATCCCGACCGGAGCGGCCCGATTCTTTCGTGCGCGCCGCAGTTTGGCGCGTCGGGCCGCGCAGCTGGAGGGATCGCGGCACCGCTGTTGCTCTTGCCTATTGCGACTTCGTTGCCGTCCCGTTCTCATTCGCCGCCGCGGGCAACTTGATAATCACTTCTCCTGGCCGCGCCTGTCCCAACTCTTCTCGCGCGATTTTCTCAATGGTTTGCGGGTCCGTTTTCAGATCCTTTACGTCGCCTTCAAGCGCCGCATTCTCCTTGTTCAGCCGCTCGATCTGCGTTTTTACTTTTTCAATCTCTTTCTGCTTTTGGTGCATGGCCAGGAATCCGTGCGCACCGAACACGTTGTGCACCAGCAACACGGCCACGAACACGGCCAGCAAGTGCCGCCCGTAGTGCTGCGCCAAACCCTTCCATTTTTCCTGTGATTGCACCGTCATGCGTCTTCGTCGGATCGTCATCGCGCGATCCATCCTCAACAATGAATCTTCTTCCACCGGCCGCTTCACCGATACACATATTCTCCGCGTCCGTGTCGAACCCTCCACCGCCTCCCTCCGCCGCCCATTTGCCTTTTCTTCTTCCCAATCGCTCCGGGCTCTGACTCCAATCGCCTCTCATATACAATCATTCGCAGAGAGGATCCTCATGCCACGCGCCACGCCATTTCGCCTCGTTCTGGTTACCTGCGGCTCTCTCACCGAAGCCCGCAAAATCGCCCGCGCCGTCGTCGAAAAACACTTCGCCGCCTGCGTCAACATCCTCACAGCACCTGTGGAATCGCTGTACACCTGGAAGGGCAAACTCGAACGTTCCCGCGAACGCCTGCTCCTCATCAAGACCACCGCGAAGCGCCTCAAAGCCCTGGAAAGGGAAGTCCTCCGCCTCCACTCCTACGAAACTCCCGAATTCCTCGTCATACCCATCGCTGGCGGCTCCCCCGCTTACCTTCGTTGGCTCGCCCAAAACACGTAGGGGTCCAGCACGCTGGACTCCATGTCCGCACAATCTCTGCATCTTGCTTTCTTCTGGTTTGGCATGCGGCGGCTTGTTTACCCTGAGCTTCGAAGGGCCGCCGCTTTCCGGCATGCGCGCACCACTGCCAACGCGCCACCGTTCACCCGGGCTTACACGTAGAGCAGCGCCTGATCCAAATCCGCAATAATATCTTCCACGTCCTCGATGCCCACGCTCAGCCGCACCAGGCTGTCCGTAATCCCCACGCGATCGCGCATTTCCTTCGGCATGGAGGCGTGCGTCATCTGCGCCGGCAGCGAAATCAGCGACTCGACGCCGCCCAGACTCTCCGCCAGCGCGCAAATCTTCACCTGATTCAGGAATCGCCGCGCTGCCCCTTCTTCTCCCAAATCAAACGCCAGCATCGCTCCCGGCCCCTTCTGTTGCTTGCGCGCCAGGTCATGCTGCGGGTGCGACGCCAGCCCCGGGTAATACACCTTACGCACCTTGGGATGCGCATCCAGGTGACGCGCCACCGCCAGGCCATTCGCGTTGTGTTGCAGCATACGCACCGCCAGGGTCTTCAGCCCGCGCGACGTCAAAAAGCAGTCCATCGGCGCCAGCCCCGCTCCCGCCGATTTTTGGATGAAGTAAATCTTCTCCGCATCTTCCGGCCGCGTAAGGATCACCGCTCCGCCCGTCGCATCGCTATGTCCGTTCATGTACTTCGTCATGGAGTGCACCACGATGTGCGCCCCCAGTTCGATTGGCCGTTGCAAATACGGCGTCAGGAAGGTGTTGTCCACCACCAGCGTCGTCTTCCGTTCATTCGCCAACTTGCCCATCGCGGAAATGTCCGTGATGCGCATGGTCGGATTCGTCGGCGTCTCGATGTAGATCATCTTCGTGTTGGGCCGCAGCGCTCCCAGCACAATCGCCGGGTCGGTCGTGTCCACGAAGCTGAACTCCAGTCCAAAGTGCACCAGCAACTGCGTCGTCAGCCGGTACACGCCGCCGTACACCGCTTCCGAGAGCACGATGTGATCGCCCGGCCGCAGCAACCGGAACACCGCATCAATCCCCGCCATCCCCGACGTGAACACATACGCGCTGTGCCCGCCTTCCAGTTTCGCCACTGTGCGTTCCAGCGCCTTGCGGTTCGGGTGATTTGTGCGCGCGTAGTCGTAGCCGCCCCTCGGCTTCCCCATCTCCTCATACACGTACGTGGAGGTCTGGTAGATCGGGAGCGTCACTGCGCCTGTTGTTGGATCGGGTTCCTGTCCCACGTGTATGGCGTTCGTCGCAAATCCCATTCTCTTCTCCTCAGCCTTCTACAAAATCCCTGCTTAATTTCGTAAACTTCCGCCAACCGCTGACTGCAGCGGACTCCTCTGCTCCCTGCATTGCCAATCCTTGGGCCCTCGCTACCCGCTTCATTCTACAGGGAAAAACCAGCGCCAACCGCAATCGTTACCCCAGAAGGCACCGAAGATGCAAGAGCCTCCGCCGCGAGTCAAAGCTATCCTATGTTTCGCGGCCCGCAATCTCGTGTTGCGATTCCCCGCCTCTTGACGTTTCCCCTGCTTCCGTGGACGATGAAATAGAACACCAATGCGACCCTACCGTTCTTTATTTGTTGCCTTTGCGTTTGCTGCGTCACGCTGGCAGCCGCCCTTCCTCTCCCTGCTCAGCAGGATGAACCCGCCGCCTCCAAAAAACTCGGCTCCCGCTCCGGCCAATCGCCTCACGATCGAAATTACCGGCGGCGACGCCAACAAGCCCGTCGAAAACGCCAGCGTCTACCTGAAGACGGTCGAGGAACGCCGCATCAAGGACAAGAAGACCGAGGTAAACGTCAAAACCAATCAGCAGGGCATCGCGCACATTCCCGATGTTCCCCTCGGCCGCGTACTGATCCAGATCGTCGCCGACGGCTGGAAAACCTACGGCCACTGGTACGACATCACCGATCCCAAGCAAACCATTACGATTCATCTCGATCGTCCGCCCAAGTGGTACTAATTCGTCGCGTCCTGGTTCATTCCTGGCATGCTCTTCGTGCGAAGTTTCCTTTCGGCACTTCCAATTGCAATTGCCTCAGCATCTTCCGTGAAATTTCATGGAACACTCCTCTACCCTTTTCTTGCGGAGCTCTTTTCTCTTTTCCGATTCATTCGTGACACTGGTCACATCGCCATCATGTCTTCTTTCAAAATGTTTCTCTTCCTCCACTTGCACAGATTTTGTGCAAACCGCATCATCGTGTTGAATTTCGCGGAGTTACTTCGCTCTTTTCCTTCTCTTTCCACAAACTTATCCACGCATGTGTGCAAATTTAACGTAACTGTAAAATTCTCTCCTTGCACTTCGGCATCGCGCGTGCTCCGCGCCTGCTCCGTTCTCTTTCCCATGCGGCTTTGACCCGCTCAATTCCCTGATGGTACAGTTCTTTCTGCGGAACTCTTCATGGCCAATTCCCACGAAGGTCCCTTTTCTCTTCTCCACATGTTCTGGGGCAATCTCGCCGCGCGTCCCCTGCGGTGCTTCCTCAGCATTTTCGCCATCGCCATCCAAGTCGTTTTGATTCTTATGATTGTCGGTCTCACCTCCGGCGTCATCAACGAATGGGGCAAGCGCACCGAAGGCGTTGGCGCGGATATTCTCGTTCAGCCGCCCAACTCTTCCATCTTCTTTGCTTTCTCCAGCGCCGTGATGCAGGAATCGCTTGCCGATCAGATCGAAAAAATCCCCGGCGTCGATGAAGTCGCCCCCACCCTGATCCTCTCCGACCCCAAAACCCTGATAAACATCTTTTGGATCGACTACAAGCGCTTCAATGCTTTGAGCAAAGGCTTTTTTTTCCGCGACGGCCGGCCCTTCCAGGCTCCCGACGAAGCCATCGCCGACGACATCGTCGCGCAAACGCACCACATCAAGGTCGGCGACACGTACACGCTTCTCAATCATCCCTTCAAAATCACCGGCATTGTCGCCCATGGCAAAGGCGCTCGTTTCTTTATCCCCCTGAAGCCACCGGGCAGGACATCGTCGGCGCCGAAAAGCACGTCTCCATGTTCTTTGTTCGCAGCAAGGGCGACACCGAGGGCACCCGCGCCGAAATCCTGAAGCTCAATCCCGAGAACCGCGTCCGCTCCATGTCCGAATACGTTTCCCTGATGAACTCCTCGAATCTTCCCGAACTCAAGCCCTTCATCCGCACCATGGTAGGCCTCGGCGTGGTCATCAGCTTTCTCGTTGTGCTCATGAATATGCACACCATGATCCTGGAGCGCACCCGTGAAATCGGCATTCTGAAGGCGCTGGGCTTCTCTCGCTTCGACATCATCAAGATGCTACTCGGCGAAACCGCCTTCCTCACCATCGCCGGGAGTCTCGACCGGCATCGCCATCACCTTCATTGCCCAGGCCATCCTCAAGCAAACGAATCCCGGCCTCTCCATCCTCCTCACGCCGGGTTGGATCTTCGGCTCCATTCTTCTGGCTTTGCTCGGGGCTGCCCTGGGTGCCACGGTTCCCGCACTGCGCGCCTCTGGTTTTGATCCTGTCGAAGCGCTCGCCTACGAGTAGTTCCTTCCGCGCAACTGCTTTCGTTTTCCTCAGCCTCAGCGTTGCTTCGGCCCCGCGAAACTGGTATGAGAAAGACATAATTTTGGCTCCGGGTCCCGCCCGATGGCGGAACTGGCTGGTGCCGTCCTCAAGGAGAACACCATGAAGCGTTGTTGTCTTGGCCTTACTGTGCTCGCGATTTGCCTGCTGCGTTGCTTCTACAGCGTCCGCCCAGATGGGCATGGACCTTTTCAAGAAACCCGACATCGCCAAGGCCTTCAATCCCGTCGTTGGCAAAGGCGCCCAGTACCTGAACACTACGACCTCCAGCGAAGCCGGCTAAGACCAGCACCATGGAGATGTACATCGTCGGGAAAGAATCCTTCGAAGGCAAAGACGGTTACTGGATGGAATTCGTGATGACCGATGAGAAGAATCAAACCTTCGTCGGCAAAGCTCTCTTTACCAGGGATGACTTCCAGTTTCACCGCATGATTATGCAAATGCCCGGCCAGGGGGCCATGGAAATGCCCTTCAATCCCACCGCCGCGCACCGGGAGAAGAATGGAAGAAAACATGAATGAGTGGCACTCCGTTGGCACCGAGAGCGTTACCGTCCCCGCCGGCACTTTCTCTTGCGAGCACTGGCGCAACGACAAGAGCAATTCCGACATCTGGACCAGCGACAAAGTCACGCCCTTCGGCATGGTCAAGGAAGTGAGTCCCACATGGCAGCATGGTTCTAACCAAAGTAATCACGGATGCCCAGGATCGCATCACCGGCCCCGTCACGAAATTCGACATGCAGCAAATGATGCAGCAGATGCAACAGCAGCATCAGAAACCATAAGCCGCCGGTCGTACTTCGCGCGATCCCATCGTTCGGGGAGCGCCAGTTTTTTCTGGCGCTCCCCATCGTATTTAACTGCTGCCTCCCGTCGCTTCTCATCATCTCCGCTGCGCATATCCATCGTGGAGCGGCGCGCATCGAACAAGGAAAGGTCGGTGCTCATGACATCGGAAAAATTCCTGCCCGCCAAGATCCTTGACCGCCGCGTCGTTGCCGATGATCTTTTCCTGCTGCATGTGGACCCGGGCGGCCCGTTTTCCTATCTCGCCGGCCAGTACGCCACCCTGGGCGTCGAAGTGGAGGGCGAGCGCATCGAACGCGCCTACTCTCTCTGCTCCTCACCCTACGAAAATGTCCTGGAGTTCTTCGTCGAGCGCGTCCCAACGGCGAACTCACCCCGCTCCTCTATGCCATGGACAAAGGCGCTCCTCTTCTTCTTCGCCGATTCGCCAAAGGCCGCTTTACCCTGGACCTCCGCAGCGGCCGCAAGAATCATCTGCTCCTGTGCCACCGTCACAGGCGTCGCGCCCTACGTGAGCTACATTCGCACCGTTCGCGCGGACTGGAAGAAGGGCGGTACTCCCATGCCGGGTGAGCACCGGCTCTTCTGCATTCAGGGAGCGAGCCGCTCCTCGGAGTTTGGCTATCGCGATGAGCTGGAGAAGTACGCCGCCGAGGCACCCTGGCTGAAATACGTGCCTGCCATCAGCCGTCCCTGGGAAGATCCCGGCTGGCAGGGCGAACGAGGCCGTGTGGACGACCTCATCCGCAAGTACATTCACCTTTGGGGGCTTACGCCGGAAGACACCTCGGCCTATCTTTGCGGTCATCCGGGGATGGTGGAGAGTGGCCGGGGCATTCTGTTGCGCGCCGGCTGGTCCAAGCAGGCCATTCAGGACGAAGTCTACTTCCAGCCGGGCAAGGAAGCCTCGGCAACCTGACACTCGTCCTCGGCTGGTCTTCGGGGAACTTCTTATTCGTTGGCGAAAACCACGGAGTGCTTGGCGTGCCGCGTGTGCCATTCCTCGGTCCGTGCGTTCCTCGCGGCCTCTTCGAACCGGTCGGCAATATCCAGCAGCGTCTCGACCGGCACTTGCACGTGTACCGTCTGATCGTCGCCCACCACATCAATGCGCAGCTTCCCGTTCACCGTCGCGATGTGGACGTGCTGCTCCTCGTCCGTCACGTCAATAAACTCCGCATTCGGATATTTTTGCAGTTCTTTTGCCATCACACGGAACATCGGCAGATGCGGCTTCATCTGCTCCGCCGCCTGTTCCAGCGGATGCTGCGGCACCAGCCTCGCCAACCGCATCCCAGCGGACACGGTCGTGGCCGGCACCCAGAAGTGCACGTGCGACCCCCCGGGCCGATGCTCGTCCACATCCACGCGGATCACGCCTTCGTGAAAAACGTAGGCGGTGGTCATCGCCAGCGTTGCGCCCAATCCCAATGCGACTTTTGCCAGTATCAGCATGATCGTCCCCCCCACTCGCCTATTCCGTCGCGTTCTTCGAGTCGATCCAGATGTGTACGTCGTTTTCCGCGTCCTTCACGGTCACAAGTTCCGTGTCGCCGTGCGCCGAAAGCGCCCGCAAAGCCGCCACCAAGTCCAGCTCATCTTTCCCCGCGGAAAACAGCGCATCCACCACCTTCATGGGGACCTTGATCTCCACCTTGGTTTCCACCACCGGCGCGCTCGCCTTTTCGCCCTTAGCGACGCCTTCCTTGGCCATCGCCTTCTTGGCGTGGTCTTTGTCGGTCACGATGATGTACAGCATCCCGTTGCTCTTGGACACCCGGACGTTATTCTCGTTGCTCTGCACGGTCACATACTCGCCGTCCTTGGCCGTCCGCACCGCATCCAGAATCGCGTGCAGATCCACATCCTTCACCTGACCGGACTCGATGCGCACCTTCCCGTCGTGCAGCCTGTCCTTGTTGATGGCAGGCAAAACCTTTTCGGCCATTTCGATGGGTACGTTGATCCGCACCACCTCGCCTTTGGCGTCTCTGCTGGTGACTCGAATGTGGATCCATTGATCCGTGTCGGTGGCCGCCTGGGCCAGGCTGGCTGCAGGAGCCAGAGCGAATAGGGCCAGTGCCAAAGTCAATGCCGCTTTAAGGAAACCCCGAGTGGAAAGGTTCATGACGAACCTCCTTTGCATACCTTTACGCACATCCCCCCAGGAAAGTTCCCGCCGGTCCCTTTTCTTGGTGAGATTTGGTCGGGGTATACCGTATGGAGGCCACTGGCCGCGGGAATCATGGCCGGTCATCCTGGCCGGGCGCTCTGAAGGAGCCGCCCAAGTGACCCTTCCAGTAACCTTTTTACCCCTCTTCTCGCAGGGGCACTCCGCTCCGCTACGGGTTCTTGATTTCCTTGGCTTCGCCCATCTTGACGGTGCTGCCGTAACGCTTGTAGTTCGAGTACTTCACGGTCATGCGGATATGCACATCGCCGCTGCGGAAATGCAGGTAGTCATCGGCGCGGGTGAACACGGGAAACCAGTAGCCCTTCTCGATGTTCTGCCGGTAGGTGCGGAAGCGCGGGAAGACGTTTTCATTGTTCTTGGTGATGATGTCCGGCACCGCTTTCCCATCGGTCATCACAATCTGTAAGTCCTTGTCATCCACCCACACGCGCCCCTGAAAATAGCGCTGGTTCTTCTCAATCGTCTTGGGCGCCACATCAAACACGTACGTCGAAAGCTCGTCCACCTGTTGCCGCCCCACGTAGGTAACGTTGTACTTCGGCAATTCCGTTGTGGTCAGTACGAAGGGCTGGACGTTGCGCACGTCGTCCAGGTCCTGTTGGCTCAGCGAGATGCGTTGCAACGTATCTGGCGGAGCAAACTTGACCTTTTCAAAGCGCTTGCTGTCCGGCGTGAAAATGATGTCGCTGACCATGCGGTATTCGCCGTCGGGCCGGCCGTCATCATCAATTGTCTGGATGGCAAAAGCTTGCGTGTAGGTGTAATTGTCCCGCTCGATTCGGAACTCGGATTCGCGCTCGGCAAAGCGTTTAATGATCTCCTCCACCGGCTGGGAAGGCGGGTCGCTGGTGATGGGATTGTCGCCCGGCGAATGCAGCCGCTGGGGTGGCGGGGGCTCCTGCGCGGGATCGGAACTGGGCGAGTTGGCGGGCGCGGGCTTGGCCCTGGGCGGCGTGGGCATCGGGCCCGGCATATCTTGCGCGGCTACCGGCAGCGCTAGGAAGAGTGCAGCGGCTCCAAGGAGAAAAATAGGCTTCGGGTACAACGTCCTGATGGCATTAGAAAGCTTCAAGGCTATCCTCCACGCACCGCTCTTGCTGATACAGTATAGGATTTTAGCAGGGCAGCAGGGGTTGCACGGTGGAATCTTGCACGCCGGAATGTTAGTTCTGGCACGGGAACGCCAATCTCCCGATTGGCGCGTGGTAAAACGTCATCCAGGAGAATGGCGTTCCAAGCAGAAAACCGTGAAGGGCGAAGAAAATCCACGACCCAGGTTCAAAACCCGAGCCCGGGGCACTCTCCGTGTCTGCTTATTACCAGACGGGCTCAGACAGGGTCTTCCCTTCCTCGTATCTCGAGACGAAGAACCCATGTTGATCAGCCCGGGCCTTTCACCTCATTCATTTACAGTTACGTGATTTCGGAAGGAGACGGGCAGCGCCGCGTATCGAGAGACCACGCGCCGCCACCCACCGCAATAAGGAAGAGCAGCGAGCAGAACATCGCGAAATCGGTGCGGGCGTCGCTGGCCATGTACCAGAAGCCCTGGCCGGCGCGAAATAGCTCGGGTACCTTCGTGGTCGCGATTGCCGTGGCGATCACAATCAACAGCGGAACGGCTGACGCCCTGGTCCACAGTCCGAGCAAAACCAGCGCGCCACACGCGATCTCAAAGGTGCCCACAAAGTGCGCTGTGAAATACGGATGCGGAAATCCAATCCTCGTAAAACGAGCCACACCCATATTCGGGTCCGTGTACTTCAGAATCCCCTGCGTGAAGAAAATTAGCCCCACCGCCAGGCGGATCAGCAGGATGCTCGCCGGGCCTTGTGGGGGGATGAAGAAGAACCGCAACAGTGAGTTCATATCTTCTACTCATTCTCTCCCAAGATGAAGAAACTTACATACAGCAGGTGGCACAGTCTTTGATGTGGACGTGGGATTCACTCGGGAAGGATATCACCTTAAAAAGTGAATGTGGGGTGATGAACGGCAGAGAAGTGGGTGCTTCGGCGCGTTAGGTCTACGCCAGCCGCTGGGCACGCAGGGGTCGCAATGGAGAGCTAGAGAGATCCCTCGACTACGCGACCCGACGCGCCAAACTGCGGCGCGAAGGAGAAGATAGGGTCGCTCCGCTCGGGATGACCAAGGCACCAGAATTGGGCGGCTGAACCTGCGCCAGCGGCCAATATCGCGATGTGTTTCTTTCTGTACAGAAGCAGCCAGTCCACGTGAACTAATATGGGGCGAGGAGATGCTATGTCATTCGGTCTTTACTCGGGTGGATTCGCGATCGTAATCATCGGCCTGATCTATGCCGCGCACTTGGTTCACATGCCCGCACACTGGATCGTGGCGGGTGCGGTCGTACTTTTGGGAATCGGCATTCTGACAGCTGTAAAGGCGACGCGTCAGAAAGATCCTGTGGGATGACGGGATTGTCAGAATCTGGTTCTCCCTTGACTCAACAGATCGGCATGGAGAGTCCGATCTCCGGAGTTCAGGTGAGACTGGCCGGACTAGTGATGAGCTGGCGGCGCTTGTTTGGCAAAGCCGCGTTCGGCCTGGCAACAATAGTCTTGTAATCCACCAATTTGACGATTGGAATCCAGTCGTGGCCCGGAATTCGATTACTCCCGATAAATAGGGTCATCGGAGAAGTGAATTCTACTTGGTTATCGGTCACCTGATAGCGGCATCGCTGCCGACGCTGGCACGAGGCCTGCGGCGCTGGATGTTTCACCTCGGCGGCCTGGGTCTGATTCCCCTCGGGCTGCTGGACAATTCCCCCCTTCCGATACCGGGCGCCATGGATGTGGCAACGCTTGTGCTCTCCGCGCGCCAGCAGCAGTTGTGGCTTTATTACGCGTTGATGGCGACGGCGGGTTCGGTGATCGGAGGCTTTGTCACGTACCGGCTGGCGCGCAAAGGGGGGAAAGCAGCGCTCGAACGCAGGTTCTCTCGCCGGAAAGTGGACAAAGTTTGCGAGATCTTCGAGCGATGGGGATTCGGCGCTATTGTCATCCCCGCTTTGCTGCCCCCGCCCATGCCCATGGTGCCATTTCTGCTTGCGGCCGGCGCCATGCAATATCCGGTAAGAAAATTCCTGGCGGCGCTCGCGCTCGGGCGAATCTCCAGATACATGCATCCTGGCTTACCTGGCCGCGCGTTATGGACGCCAAATCATCGCGTTCATCAGGGTACACGGACACCCGGTGGCATTGGGAATCATCGTGGTGCTGCTTGCTTCCGCTGCTGTGATTTTCTATTTCTGGGGAGGAGCAAAAGCAAAGAGAGGGCGCGGAAAGTAAGCGCGGAGCTGAAGAACATTGCGGCCGGTGACCCAGACAGCGCCCGGAAAAGTCAAAATCCCCACACGCAAAACCGACGTGTGAATACCCAACCTGGCCACCCGCGAGTGACTTGCGTATCGCAATCGAAGAGCCACAGAAGTTCGTCAGGCCTGGCGCCACTTGAGGAAGACGGCGGCGAGCGGCGGCAGCGTGAGCGCGAGCGAATGGCGGCGGCCTTGCCAGGCGTGCTCGTCGGCGTTCATGCCGCCCAGATTGCCCACATTGGAGCCGCCGTAAATTGCGGCATCGGTGTTCAGCACTTCTTCGTAGTGCCCGGCGCGCGGCACGCCCAGGCGATAGCCATAGCGCACCACCGGCGTGGCATTCAGCACCGCCAGAATCACGTCGTCGGGATTCTTGCCGCGGCGGATAAACGAATACACGCTGTTGTCCGAATCGTTCGCGTCAATCCACTCAAAACCCTGCCAGTCGAAATCCACTTGATGCAGCGCCGGCTCCGCGGCGAGCAGGCGATTCAGGTCGCGGACCAGATTCTGCACGCCGCGATGCGATTCGTACTGCAGCAAATGCCAGTCCAGGCTCTCCGCTTCGTACCACTCGTTCCGCTGCCCGAACTCCTGCCCCATGAACAGCAGCTTCTTCCCCGGATGCGCGCATTGATAGGCGAGCAGCAGCCGCAAATTCGCGAACTGCTGCCACATGTCGCCCGGCATTTTGTGCAGCAGCGAATTCTTTCCGTGCACCACTTCATCGTGGGAAAAGGGCAGCATGAAATTCTCGGTGAAGGCGTAGAGCAGCGAAAACGTCAGCTTGTTGTGCTCGTAGCGCCGGAAAACGGGGTCCTTGGAAAAATAGTGCAGCGTGTCGTTCATCCAGCCCATGTTCCACTTCAGGCTGAACCCCAGCCCGCCGAGATACGTCGGCCGCGAAACGCTGGGCCACGCCGTGGACTCCTCCGCGATGGTCAGCACGCCGGGGAATCGCAAGTGCGCCACTTCATTCATGCGCTTGAAAAAATCGATGGCGTCCAGATTCTCGCGCCCGCCGTAGCGGTTCGGAATCCACTCGCCCTCCTTGCGCGAATAGTCCAGATACAACATGGAGGCGACGGCATCCACGCGCAGCCCGTCAATGTGGTACTTGTCCAGCCAGAACAGCGCATTGGAGATCAGGAAATTCTGCACTTCGTTGCGGCCGTAGTTGTAAACCAGCGTGCCCCAGTCCGGATGCGTGCCCTGCCGCGGGTCGGAATGTTCGTAGAGATGCGTGCCGTCAAAAAGACTCAGCCCGTGGGAGTCGCGCGGAAAATGCGCCGGCGTCCAATCCAGCAGCACGCCAATTCCCGCCTGATGGCAGCGATCCACAAAGCGCCATGAACTCCGCGGGCGTGCCGTAACGGCTGGTGGCGGCGAAATAGCCGAGCGTCTGATAGCCCCACGAGCCGTCGAAGGGATGCTCCATCACCGGCATCAATTCGATGTGCGTGTAGCCGAGATCCTTCACGTAAGGAATCAATTGATCGGCCAGTTCGAGGTAGCTGAGCCAGCGGTTGTGTTCCTCGGGCATGCGGCGCCACGAGCCGAGATGCACTTCGTACACGGAAATCGGCTGCTGCAGCCAGTTTCTCTGCGGGCGCTGCGCCATCCAGTCGGCGTCCGCCCAGTTGTGATTGTCCAGTCGCGCCACAACCGAGCCGGTGTTCGGCCGCAACTCCGAAAAGAAGCCGTAGGGATCGGCCTTCAGCGGCAGCATCTCGCCGCGCGGCCCGATGATTTCGTATTTGTAAATCGCGCCCTCGCCGAGGTCGGGCAGAAACATCTCCCAGATGCCGGAAGAGCCGCGCGTGCGCATGGGATGGATGCGGCCGTCCCAGCCATTGAAGTCGCCCACCACGCTGACGCGCCGCGCGCTGGGAGCCCACACGGCAAAGTGCACGCCGGAAACGCCGTCCACCGTCTTGATGTGCGCGCCCAGTTTCTCGTAGGTGTCGTAGTGGCGGCCTTCGCCCATCAGGTAGAGATCGAATTCGCTGAGCAGATAGGGAAACGCGTAAGCGTCGTGGCCTTCGACCACCTCGCCATAATCCATGCGGCAGCGGATGCGATAGCTCGAAGGAGCCGGCGCCAAGTCGCTCACCAGGGGAAGTTCCGCCTCGTAGACGCCTTCCGGCCGAACTTTTTTCATGGGCAGCGGATCAGCTTGCCCGCCCCAAAGGAGATGGGCTTCCACCGCTCGCGGTTGCAGGACGCGCACGAGCCAGCGGCGCCCCGCGGGCGTCTCAATGGGCTGCGGACCGAGCACGGCAAAAGGATCGGAGTTGCGGCCCGCGAGCAGGGCATCCATGCGTGCCACGGCCGGGTCGGCCGGCGCGAGCCTTCGGTTTTCGGGGAGGAGTATCGGGCACGGCAGCATTCTATCGGATTCTGCCTGCCAGACGAAAGGGCAGGGCGGGGATAGTTGAGTAACCCGGCTTGCGGGAGGGCCTATCCCGCGATACAGTGCTGGCACCCTAGCGAAATTCGGCGAGGCTGCAATTTCTGAATTTTCCGAAATGAGGGATGGCCGCTTGAGACGCTACTTCGCAACGCCCGCCGCTTTGCTGTATCTTGCCTGCAGCATGATCCCCGGCACAACCACCGCACAAGACCGCTCGCAAGCCCGCTCCATGGTCATTTCGCGGAATGGCATTGTGGCCGCGGAATCTCCGCTGGCCGCGCAGGCGGGCGCGCGCATCCTGGAGCGCGGCGGCAACGCCGTGGATGCCGCGATCGCCACGAACGCCATGATGGGCGTCGTCTCCCCGATGATGAACGGCATTGGCGGGGATTTGTTCGCCATCGTTTACGACGCGAAAGCCAACAAGCTCTACGGCCTGAACGCCAGCGGTTGGGCGCCGAAAGGCCTCACCATCGAAGCGCTCCACAAACTCGGCTTGCGCGAAATGCCGGAATCCGGCGTCCACACCATCACCGTCCCCGGCGCCGTGGATGGTTGGCAGAAACTTGCGGACAAATTCGGGCGCAAGAAGCTCAGCGAAGATTTGGCGGCCGCGATCAACACCGCGCAGAATGGCTACCCGGTTACGGAGTGGGTGGCGATGTACTGGGCCAGCGCCGTGGACTACCTGCGCGGCGATGAAACTGCCGCCAAGCTTTACTTGCCGCAGGATCGCCCGCCCAAGACCGGCGAAGTTTTCCGCAACCCG
Organism: Candidatus Acidiferrales bacterium; assembly: GCA_963780785.1. Lineage (GTDB taxonomy): Bacteria > Acidobacteriota > Terriglobia > Acidiferrales > UBA7541 > Acidiferrum. Next base: position 5,741 of record CAWADS010000008.1, on the reverse strand, counting down.
GAACTCGCCTGGTCCCTGCAGCAGATTGCCGAGCACGGGCGCGACGCCTTCTACAAAGGCGAAATCGCGCGCCGCATCCTGGAAACGATGAAGCGTCACGGCGGCACCATGACCGCCGCCGACCTGGCCGAATATTCCAGCGAGTGGGTCGAGCCCATCTCCACCACCTATCGCGACTGGACCGTCTACGAAATGCCTCCCAACGGGACGGGCATTGCCGCCCTGGAAATGCTCAACATCATGGAGACTTTTCCCCTCGGCCAGAAGGACTATGGCTTCGGTTCCCCCAAAGCGCTTCACGCCATGATCGAGGCCAAGAAAATTGCCTACGCGGACATGGCCAGATACATTGGCGATCCGCGCGGCCAGAAATTGCCCGTGCAGGCGCTGCTCTCAAAAGAGTGGGCGGCACAGCGCGCCAAGCTGATCGATCCGGACCACGCGAATTGCGCCGTGCCCGCCGGAAATTTGCCCATAGGCAACGACACGACGTACCTGACCGTGGTGGACCGCGAAGGCAACATGGTTTCGCTGATCCAGAGCAACTACAGCGAATTTGGCTCCGGGATTGTCGCGCCGGAAACGGGCTTTGCGCTGCACAATCGCGGCGCGCTCTTCACGCTGGATGCCAGCTCGCCGAACGCGCTGGCCGGCCGCAAGCGTCCCCGCCACACCATCATCCCGGGGTTCGCGCAGAAGGGCGATCTCCGCATGGCGTTCGGCATCATGGGCGGCTGGAACCAGTCGCAGGCCCACGCGCAGTTCATCGCGAATCTGGTGGATTTCAAGATGAACATTCAGGCGGCCCTGGAGGCTCCGCGGTTCACCAAACGCACCTTTGAAGGCTGCGACGTCGAGATGGAGAACCGCTTCTCCCAAAAGACCCGCGACGATCTTGCCGCCAAGGGTCACAAGATCACCCTCCTCGGCGCCTTCTCCGCGGACGTGGGCGGCGGCCAGGCGGTCCTGCGCGATTTTGCCAAGGGCATCAATTACGGCGCCTCCGACCCGCGCAAGGACGGCGCCGCCATCCCTGAGTTACCTGCTGAATAATCTAACTCTTATTAAATAGCCGGGTACCTTTCCCGGCAGGTACCCGCGGGGGAGTACCGCAAAAGAGTTCCCTCCAACGTGCGGAATGTGAACAGGTGTTCCCAAGGGTCCGTTCCAGCAGCCTTCCCGGAACGCTAACGCCTGTGTTTTCTGTGCAATGGCGTGCCGCCCCGGTGGTAAGAGAGTTGCAACCTATTCAGCGGTCCCGAACATCCTGCTCGACTTGTATTCGTTGCTGGGAGGCAGACATGCAGTCCCGAATCGGGAAAACTCTGGCGCTGGCGGGTGGCCTGGCCGTCGCCACGCTCCTGGCGGGCAGCGTGGCTCGGGCGCAGAGCGCCGAGGTTGCGGGAGAGTATGAATGCACGCAGGCGCTGGTGGCGGGCAAGGCCGTGCCCTGCAAGGCCGCGCCGCTCTCCTTGAAAACGGACGGGCATTTTGAGTTGCAGGGCCGCGAGGGCGAGTACCTGGTGAACGGCAGTTGGGTGGTTTTGAATGGCACGGTGCTGAAGTCGCGCGCGAAAATCGAAGCCGGCCACAAGATCGTGTTTCGCTTTTACAACAAGAAGGGCCTCTGCGAGATGATCTACGAACGGCGCGTCGCGGAGCTCGGCAAAACCAACCTGGGTTGATTTTCCCCCTATTACTTTTCCATTAACTCCGCTGAACAAACGCAGCGTGGCCGGGGCGTGGCCCGCATAGTGATTGTTGGCAAACGCGAAGACGCGGATTTTGCGCTTCAGGAAGTTGCGGCAGGCTTCCACCCAATCCTGCAGATCGCGCGTACGGTCCACGATCGTGGCGTCCCACGTTTTCGTCAGCTCCTCGATGGCCTTGCGATCGCCCAGCCAGCGGATGTACGTGAAATCGGTGGTGATGGCGTCGCCTTTGGTGAACCACTCGCGCGGGCGCGGCATCCACGGATGGTCAATCAACGCCAGCGCGATGTTGTGTTTCCGCAAAAGATCGTAAGAGCGCCGGGCCCAGCCAGGTTTTGTTGCGGATTTCCAGGGCAAAACGGGGCTCCGAGGGTAGCTTTTCGAGAAATGGCTTCAGCCGCGCCAGAAAATCCGCGGGCGTGGCGAAGGCCTTTTTGTTGAAGTATTGAAACTGGAATAGGATGGGCCCGCGCTTTTCGCCCAGATGATCCGTCACGCGCAGGAATTCCTTCAGAACTGGTTCGGCATCCACCAGGACGCGTTCGTGCGTGATTTCCTGCGGGGCTTTCAGCGCAAACAGGAAATTCGCCGGCGTCTTGGCATACCAGCCTTTCACCGTGGATTCAGCGGGGATGCGGTAGAACGTCGCGTCAATCTCCAGCGTGTCAAACTGCGTCGCATAGTAGGAAAGATAATCGCGCGCCTGCATGCCTTGCGGATAAAAAGTTTTCTCCCAACCCTCGGCGGTGAACGAAGACGTGCCCAGCCGCAGGTACGCGGGATTCTCTTCGGAACTGGCCTTGTTTGGCATGCGGGAAATCATAAAGCAAAAGCGTGGCGCCTGGCGATCAACTTGGTTGTGCAAAGGAATGGCAGGATGACAAAAATGTTGACGCCTTGATCGGATGGGGTCCAGCACCGCTGGACCCCAATTGAGCAATCGTATGGATGCGGCTATTTCTTCGCGGAGGCGGCAGCTTCGGACACGCCCGGGGCAAGTATGGGATGGAGGAACGGCATCATCGAGCGCAGCTTCGGTCCCGAGTTGCTCAAGGTGGCTTTGCTGTTCGGCTTTGCGCTTGGCCAGGAAATTGGGGCAGCCCTTTTCGTTCTCCTCGATCCAGGCCTTGGCGAAGCTGCCGTCGCGGATTTCCGCCAGCAGCTTTTTCATGGCTTCGCGTGTTTGCGCCGTAACGATGCGCGGGCCAGCGTGATAGTCGCCTTGCTCGGCCGTGTCGCTGACGGAATAGCGCATGTAGCTGAGTCCGCCGCGATAAATCAGATCCACGATGAGCTTCATTTCGTGGAGGCACTCGAAGTACGCCACCTCCGGCTGATAGCCGGCATTCACCAGAGTCTCAAAGCCCGCCTTGATCAGCTCGCTCACGCCGCCGCAAAGAACGGCCTGCTCGCCGAAAAGATCCGTCTCGGTTTCTTCGGTAAAAGTAGTTTCGAGCACCCCGGCGCGCGTTGCGCCGAGTCCCTTGGCATAGGAGAGCGCCAGCGCTTTGGCTTGCCCGGTGGCGTCCTGTTCGACCGCAAGCAACGCAGGCGTCCCCGCGCCCTCGACGAAAACTTCGCGCACGCGATGGCCCGGAGCCTTCGGCGCGATCATGGAAACATCCACGGTCTTCGGCGGCTTGATCGCGCCGAAGCGGATATTGAAGCCGTGCGCGAACATCAGCGTCTTGCCCGGCGTGAGATTCGGCTCGATGGCTTCCTTGTAGAGTTTCGGCTGGCGCGTATCGGGCGCAAGAATCATGATGACATCGGCCCAAGCGGCGGCTTCCGCGGGAGTTTTCACGGTGAGGCCATCGTTTTGCGCCTTGGCGCGCGAAGCGCTGCCCGCAGGGAGCCCGACGACCACGGAGACGCCGGAATCGCGCAGATTCAGCGCGTGCGCGTGGCCTTGCGAGCCGTAGCCGATAATCGCGACCTTCTTCTTCTGGATCAGGGAGAGGTCTGCATCTTTGTCGTAGTAGAGATTTGCCATTGCGTTCGTTGTTCCTTTCGTGGGCCGCGCGGCGGCCGAAAACTTTTGAATTTGTTGAGATCGTGCCAACCGCGGGTCCGACTTTGCCGCAACCCTGCGGAATTATTTGGCGGAGGGAGCGGGCTGCCACGGGGGCAGCCTCAGCCGCGCCAGGGGGACGCAGCAGATCGTTGCCGCGCGTCATGGCGATGCGTCCGGTGCGCGCCATTTCCAGCACGCCGAATGGACGCAAAACCTCCAGCAAGCCGTCGATCTTGTCCACCGTGCCGGAAACTTCCACGATCAAGGATTCGGGGGCCACGTCCACCACGCGCGCGCGAAACACCTTGATGAGTTCCATCAAGTGGGGGCGGTTCTGCTGGTCGGCGGAAACTTTGATCAGCGCCAGGTCGCGCTCCAGCATGGAACGGTCGGTAATATTTTCGGCCAGCAGGACATCCACGAGCTTTTCCAGGCTGGCTTCCAGCCGGTGGGCGCCGCGCGCATCCGTGTGCGCGCAAAGAGTCATGCGGGCGATCGCTTCGTTTTCGGTGGGGCCGACGGTGAGCGAATCAATGTTGATGGCCAGGCGCCGGGTGAGGGAAGCGACCCGGTTCAGTACCCCAGGCTTGTTTTCGACATAAGCAACGATGGTTTGCATGCGATCCTCGATTTTCTCAATCCTGCAAATGCTCCCCATCAGGCCGGGAGCGGTGCAATATCCCCGGATATGATTTCATTTTACCGAGAGCGGGTCCAGCGGGGCACGACTTTCCCTAATACTAAATTCTAAGGCTGGGTGGCGGATTCCACCAACGGGCTGTTAGGCCGGCGAATCATGTCGTGGAGCGCCGCGCCGGCCGCGCACCATCGGATACACGGAATCTTCCTGCTCGACGCGGAAGTCGAGCAGAACGGGTTGCTCGGTTTGGCGCGCCGACTCGATGGTTGAAACGACTTCCGCGCGCGACGTGATGCGTTCCCCGCGGATGCCGAAGGCATTCGCCAGCGAAACAAAGTCGGGCGCGACCAGCGGCGTGGCCACGTACCGCTTGTCGTAGAAAAACTCCTGCCACTGGCGGACCATGCCGAGATAGCCGTTGTTGATGATGGCGATCTTGATGTTGATCTTTTCCTGGACGATCGTGGCCAGTTCGCAGGAAGTCATCTGGAAACCGCCATCGCCGACAACCGCCCAGACTTCGGCGTCGGGCCGCGCGAATTTTGCGCCAATCGCGGCCGGCAGCGCAAATCCCATGGTGCCGAGCCCGCCGGAAGTGATCAGCGAGCGCGGGCGGTCGTGGTGGTAATACTGCGCCTCCCACATCTGGTGCTGGCCCACGTCGGTGACCACGATGGCCTCGCCCTTGGTGACCTTCCAGAGATCGTTGATTACGTGCGCGGCGTAGAGATGGCCGCTGTCCGGCAGGCTCTGAATATCGCGCACGGCGGAATCGCCCTTGAGCTCCTTGATGTGCGCCAGCCAGGAAGAGTGATCGCGCTCGTGGATGTGCGGCAGGAGTCTGGTTAGAGTTTCGCCGGCATCGCCCACCAAAGCCGCGTCCACCTGCACGTTCTTGTTGATTTCGGCGCGATCCACTTCGATGTGAATTTTGCGGGCGTTGCGCGCATAGGTGCGCAGGTCGCCGGTGACGCGATCGTCGAAGCGCATGCCCACGGCGATCAGCAGGTCGGCTTCCTGAATCGCGGTGTTGACCCAGGCTTCGCCGTGCATGCCCATCATGCCCAGGTTCATCGGATCGCTGGCCGGGAAGCAGCCAATGCCGAGAAGCGTCATGGCCACGGGGATGTTGCTGGTGCGAACGAATTCCTCGAATTTGCGCATCGCGCCGGAGAGCATGATGCCGCGGCCGGCAAGAATCACGGGGCGCTTGGCGGTGTTGAGAAGTTCGACAGCGCGGTCGAATTCGTCCTGTTTGTGGTTATTGCGAATGCGCTTGACGGGCAAGTTCGGAGCGCACGCCTCCCAATCGAATTCGGCGGAAGCCTGTTGCGCGTCCTTGGTGAAGTCCACGAGCACCGGGCCGGGACGCCCG
>CAWADS010000007.1:0-5069 GCA_963780785.1 Candidatus Acidiferrales bacterium | reverse complement strand
TGGCGAGTGGCGAGTGGCGAGTGGCGAGCCGCAGAAACAGCAAGATGAAGCACAAGACTCGAATTGCGCAGCAAAAAACACCATCGCGCCCGACGGCGTCACCCCCTGCCCCAAGGCGCGAACCATCGATTTCGCCGCCATTCCTGAAAATGATCCTGCCACGTGCGCGATGATCGCCGCCGGACGAACCATGGGCGTCTTCCAGATTGAATCGCCCGGTATGCGCGGGCTGTTGCGCACCATGAAAGCACGCACGCTGGAGGAAATGGCCACGGCTTTAGCGCTGATCCGCCCGGGTGCTTCCGAGTATGGCTCGAAGGAGCTTTTTCTGAAGCGGCTGCGCGGGAAGGAGCCGGTGGTCTACGCGCACGAATCGCTGAAAAGCATTCTTGGCGAGACGCTGGGCGTTTGCATTTACCAGGAGCAAGTGATGCAGATCGCGCAAGCCGTGGGCAGCATGTCCCTGGCGGAAGCGGACATCGTGCGGCGTTCGGCGGCGAAATTTTCCGGGCAGCGCGAACGCGAGCGGCTTCGCGGGAAATTTCTGAAAGCCGCGGAGCAGATGGGCTTGCAAGGTACGGCGCGTGAAGAAACCTGGATGATGGTGGAGAAATTCGCAGGCTTCGGTTTCTGCAAAGCCCACGCGGCCACTTATGCGGACATTTCCTACCGCATGACCTACCTGAAAACGCATCACACCGCGGAATTTCTTGCCGCCATGTGCAGCGCCGGTGCGGGTTTCTATCACGTTTCCGCTTACGTCGAGGAAGCGAAGCGCTGGGGCATCACCGTGCTCCTGCCGTCGGTGAATCATTCGCGCATGGAGTACACCGCGGAGTGGAACGTGGACGGCGCGCCTGTCGCCGCTCAGAGTAAACGTGTGCTGCGTGTCGGACTGATGCAGGTGAAGGGCCTGCGCGTGGAAACGATTCTGGCGATCCTGCGCTCGCGCGGAGAGCACGGCGCGTTCCGCTCCCTGGAGGATTTTCTGGCGCGCATCCCGGCGGAGCGCGATGAAATCGAAGCGCTGATCAAGTGCGGCGCGTTCGACGGCGTCTGTGACCTGACGCGGCCGGCCATGCTGTGGCAGTGGAATCTTCTGCAGGCCAAGGGGCTGCATAGGCATGCGGGGACGCACGCTCCTTCGCATCGGCCGCCTCAATGGATACGGAAGAAACAGGTTCCTCTCCCGCTTTGCGGGATCAGAATGACACGCTTTGCTATATTCGCCCGGCCACGCTAGGCACGGCTTCCGGTGCTCAGCCGTGCTTTTCGCGGAGTTGGAGCACGACGACTCCATCGCCATGGCCTTACGCGAAATTCATACCGCCGAGTACACGCCGGAGCAGAAGCTGCGCTATGAACGGGACATTTTGGAAGTGTGCGTAAGCGGCCACCCGCTCGATTTTCTCCCGCGGAATGGAGAGGCCTGGAGCGATGAACTGCCGCAGCGCACCGGGAAACGCGTGACGCTGTGCGGCTGGGTGGTCACATTCCGCCATGTGGGCACGAAAAACTACCGCAACATGATGTTTGTCACGCTGGAAGATCAGCGCGGCATCTACGAGGTGATTCTTTTCCCGGAAGCGTATGACAAGTACGGCGGGCTGGTCTACGAAACGCGCGCCATGCGCGTCACCGGCCGCGTCGAGGAGGGGGGACAGATTAATGCGGATTCGTTGGAGCGATTGAAAGCGTAATGGCATTCGACCAATGATTACGCCAGCAAACAACTCGCCACCATCACCCGAGCCGCAGACCGGCCGCTCGGTCGAATCCGCGGAAGCCTGGCTGGGCCGCAATCGCAGCAGCAAGCGCCGCCTCTGGGAACGCTTGAATCCGCGCCACCGCAAAGAGCTGCGCCTGCTCGCCGGAGCGCTGGCGCTGCAGCAGAATCACGCGCGCCTTCCCGACCCCGTGCGCGTCCGCCTGGACGCGGCCCTCGCGGAACTCGAGCGCCTGGTCCGCCGCATCGCCGCCATTCTTGTGGAGGTAGCACGCCGGACACCGCCGCCCGGCTAAGTGTTGCGGCTCCCAATCGCCAGCCGCATACTTTGCTCATGAGCATGCCCAGCCATTTCCGGGTCCTTGCGGCCCCGCTCGCTCTGCTCACCTTGGGCATCCTCGCCGCGCCTGGCCGCGCCGACGAAATCCGCTTGAAGGACGGCAAAAAGCTTTACGGCGTGATCGTGGCCTACGAAGACAACATGTTCAAAGTCAAAACCGACTATGGCTATGTCCTCGTGGAAAAAGACAAGATCGCGCAAATTATCCCCAGTACGCCCGCCGCAGCCGCAGCGCCAAAGCAGCCGGCCGCAAAGCCCGCCGCCGACGCATCACCGAAGGCGGAGCCTGCCGTGAGCAAAAGCAAAGAGCCGCCGGCCAGCGTCACCAATGCCAACGCGAAATCCAGCACCCCCATCATCAATAATCTGGCCGTGCGCCCGGAAATTCCGGTCTCCTCCAACAAACCCGATGCCGCGCCGCCCGCGATCAAAACGCCGAATGCTGTGCCGAAAACGACGCTGGCTGCTGCCGCCGCGCCACCTCCGCCGCCGAAGGAAGAGCCTCCCGCCAATCGCGAGGAAATTCAAGGCAATCTCTACATCAATCACGAATTTGGATTCCGCATCTTCAAGGCGCCGAGCTGGCAGCTTATCGATGGCGCGGGTCTGACTCTGCCGAACGCGATCATGGCCATGGGCACCTCGAGCGAATCCACGCTGCTCGTCGTGGCGCGCGAAAAAACCAAGACGCCTCTCGACGCTTCCGCAAAAACCGTCGAAGAACGCCTCCACGAGGTTTATGAGAATTACCGGCTGATTTCCGAGCGCAAGACCGTGGTGGGCGGCCAGGCGGCCATCGAATACCGCTATCGCGGCGTGGCCGATGGACACGACTGGTCCGGCACGCTGGCGGTAGTCTCGCATGGCGGCGAGATTTTCACCGTCCTCGGCATGACCTTCGCGGACACGGACCTCATCCAGATTCAGGAAAACGTGATCGCGCGCGCCATCGCCAGCCTGGACTTCGGCGCCAAGTAATTCATTCCCGGGAGAGCGCGAGTTCACGGCTCGCGGAAAACACCCACTATTGCCATATCGACTCCCGTTCTCTTATTTGAGCGGGGCGAGGGACTCTGCTCCTTCACATGCTCTTTACGCGATGAACCGGCTTTTCCCCTGACCTTCTGCGAAAAGCAGGTCGTTTGCTCCGCTCGGGACGACAAGGTCTTTCCGACACTAGATCAAGGGAATGAATTGAACTTTGCGAGAAATATGGGCTAACTCTACGCTTCGCCGGGCTTGCGAATTTCGCGGATCATCCCGATCAGCGCCTGCACGGCGCGCGGCAGGCTGCGGTCTCGCCGGTAAACCAGCGCGAGTTCGCGGTAAAGATCGAATCCTTCCACATTCAGCAGCTTCACTTCGCCGCTCTTCACCTGATCGCGCGCGAAGCTTTCGCTGATGATGGAAATGCCCACATCCGCGGCCACGAACGTCTTGATCATGCCGATGCTGGGCAATTCCATGGCGATGCGCAAGCGCGAGCGGTACGGCCGGAACAGCTTGTCCAGCACCTGCCGCGTGAACCCGGTCTTGGGGAAAATCAGCGGCGCGGAGGCGATCTCCTCCAGCGTGACGTGGCTGCGCTGCGCCATCGGATTCTTCGCGCTCACCATGAAGCGCAGCCGGTCGCGATTGATGGTGTGGATCTTCAGATTGGGGGATTTCAGCGGCAGCGTCACAATCCCCAAATCCAGCGATCCTTCTTCCAGCCGTTGCAGGATCTTGTGGCTGAAATTGCGGTAGATGCTGATTTGCACCAGCGGGTAGCGCCGCTGAAATTCCGCCAGAATATCCGGCAGCAGGTACAAGCACGTGGCTTCGTTGGCGCCAAAAGAGACCGGCCCCTGCACGACGTTGCCGCGGTCCGCCACCACTTGCATGGATTCATCGCGCAGGCGCAACAGCCGCTCGGCAAACTCGAAGAGCACCTGGCCTGCCGGGGTCAGCTCGACCGATTTCGCGGAGCGGTCCAGGAGTTTGGCGTGATAGGCCTGCTCCAGTTGGCGAATCTGCGCGCTCACCGCGGACTGCGAGCGAAACACCTTTTGTCCCGCCTTGGAAAAGCTCTTGAGCTTAACTACCTGAACGAATGTAGTGAGTTGATCGAAGTCCATAGTTAAAATCTCTCGTAGGAGTATAACGAATATTTTGCGCGTTTAAGGCAAAGATTCCGAGTGACTCAAGCATACTGGGGCGCGGGGCTGGATTGCGCCCCGAGAAAGTTGGGCGCGGCAGCGGGCAGCCAATCGGCAATCCGCGGCGAAGCCGCTTTCCAGGCCCCTTCCAGGGTTCCCTGGAAATGAATCGGCTGGATGCGCAGGAATGGCAGTGACGGCATCGCCAGGTAGCGAAACGCACGCGGACTGCCCGTGAGCGCCAAATGGGTTTCCAGCAATCCGCGGAGGCAGCGCTCTTCCATCTGTTCCAATTCGTGAGGCTGGACAAATTCCGTGTTCAAAATGTGTTCCGCCGCGGTACGGAGAACGTAAGCCAGCCCGCCGGTCATCCCCGACCCAAAATTCAAGCCCGCCGGGCCTAACACCGCCACAACGCCCCCGGTCATATACTCGCAGCCGTGCTGGCCCACGCCTTCCACAACGGCCACTGCTCCGCTATTGCGCACCGCAAAGCGTTCGCCCACTTGCCCCGCGACGTACAGTTGCCCGGAAGTCGCGCCGTACAAAACCGTGTTGCCCGCCAGTACGTCGCCGCGCTTGGAAGCATTCTTCCCAGAGGCAATCACCACGGTGCCACCGGAGAGCCCTTTGCCGACATAATCATTCGCCTCGCCTTGCAGCTTGAGCGTCACGCCTGCGGCGAGAAACGCCCCGAAGCTCTGTCCAGCGAAGCCTTGAAATTCCAGGCTGACCGGCTCGGTTTCCTTGGAGCGCAAACGCCACCGGATCAGTTCACCGCTCAAATGTGCGCCGACACTGCGGTGCGCATTCAGAATCGCTGTCGGCGCGGCTCCCGCCAGGTGCATTTTCTCCAAACGGAGTT
>CAWADS010000006.1:0-47449 GCA_963780785.1 Candidatus Acidiferrales bacterium | reverse complement strand
TGCCCCCATCCGGGATTGGCGGAAATACCTGTACCTATCCGTCGTTCACCGCTTCCTGCGTGAATCGCCGTCGGTAGACGTGCACATCGTGACGCAAGAACCTGGCGACGTGCAGTAGTGACCGGCCGAAGCTTTCCAGCATCTTAAGGTTAGGTTAACGATGCTCCGCAGCCAAAATGACCAGCGTGCCAGATTCCTTCCCAACTCTGTGGGCGTATGCGAATTGGTTTGTGATGCGGTACTTTTTGACCTCGATGGCACACTGGTTGACTCCACCAAAGTAGTCGAACGATTGTGGGCGGAGTGGGCCGCCCGTCATTCCTTGAACGTGCGCGACATCCTGGCCATCTCACACGGACGCAGAGCCGAAGAGACCATGCGGCTCGTGGCACCCCACCTCCCGGCCTTGCAGGAGGAGGCTGCGTCCCGCCTTCGTGAGGAGGAAGAACTGAGCGAGGGTCTCGTGGCAGTAGCGGGTGCGAAAACACTGCTGGAAAGCATTCCGCCGCACAGATGGGCCATCGTGACTTCCTGCACGCAGAAGCTGGCTGAAGTACGGTTACAGAGTGTCGGGCTGCCCATACCGGCGGTGGTGATTTCGCAGGAATCCGTCCCGCGGGGGAAACCGCATCCTGAAGGTTATCTGGAAGCTGCGCGAATCCTGGGCTGGGCCCCAGGGAATTGCCTGGTGGTTGAAGATGCACCCCTCGGCGTCGAGGCAGGCCGTGCCGCGGGTATGCGCGTGCTCGGAGTCAGCACAACATTTCCCGCGGACCGGCTGTCAGCAGACCTGACCGTTGCAGACTTTACGGAGGTAGCAATCGTTCCGGGAGTACCGCTAACCATCAGGATTGGCGCTGTTTCTCCCGCAACGCAGTAGGTGCTGCTGGATATAGGGCGGCGAGCGCGCCGCCGGATCTAATGGTTTTTGTGCCTCTTGTCATTCCGTGCGGAGTGGCGGGATCTTGCCTTCGAGTTTGTGAAACTCTTGCATCTCCTGTCGTGCCTTCTCGGGCTTGCCCTGCTTGCGGTAGATGGCGGCGAGGCCGAAATGCGCCTGTGCCGCCAGCGAAGTGTCCTTTTCGATCGCGAGCAAGCGGGCCCAGGATTTCTCGGCTAGGGTTGAATTGCCCTCCAGCGATGCAGCCTTGCCCAGTGAATACAAGGTTTCCGGCATGTCTGGCTGCAAATGATCGGCACGTTCCAATTCCGCGCGCGCCTCGCCGCCTTTTCCTTGCTGCAACAGCGCGGATCCCAAACGGTAAGCTGCCTCGGCGCTGCCAGGTTGCAGTTTAGTCTCAAAACGAAAGGCCTCTTCGGCTTTGTCCCACTGCGCCGCACCACCGTAAACCAAGCCGAGTTCCAGATGCAGTCCAGGCAAATCCGGACGTTGCTGCAACGCTGCCGCATATTCCTTTTCGGCTTGCGGGTACTGTCGGATCACAAAATAGTTCTCTCCCATCGCCTGGTGCGACCGGGCGTTATCGGGATAGGCGCTCATGAGAGAGTCGATGCTTCGTTTGGAGAGCAGCCCGCTGGCATGGCCAAGGTAATAAAGTAAATCCGCATTGCCGGGATGCTTCGCCAAGGCCGCGCTGAGGTTTGCCACCGCCGCTTCGTAGTTTCCGGCGTCAATTTGCGCAATGCCCAGCGCTTCCAGCGCGTGCACCCGGTCCAGGTGAGGAATGGCTTCCTCCGCGTAACCCTGCGCCAGCAAGGCATAGCCCAACTGCAGGTGCGCGGCGTCGAGCTCCGGGCTCAGCTCCAACGCGTGTTTGAGCGCGGCGATCGCGGCTGGATAGTCGCGGGTCTCCAGGCAAACCTCGCCAAGATCGAGAAACGCCTCCACTAAATTTGGATCGCTTTCCGTGGCTTTACGGAATTCCTTGATGGCCACGTCAAACTGGCCTTGCTTGTGCGCCTCGACGCCTGCTTGCATGTGCTGAGCGCCCTCAGGCGACACGTTCTGAAAGGCCAGCCACAAAAGAAGCGCTACGGTAATCACGGGTGCTCCGGTTCACGAATCTTAAGGAACTGGTCGGCGGGAACGTCCTTGAGCGTCTGACGCGTCCCCGAAGGCCATAATACCTCTATCTGTGCGGTCTTGGCGTCGCCCAAGCCGAAGTGAACCCGCTTGTCGTTGGAGCAGTTGTAGCCGGCGGTGGAGGTCGCGATGCGCGTCTGGCCGTTCACGCGCACGCGCGCGCCATACCCGTCGCGATTGCTGCGGGTTCCCTCAAGAGTGATGGAGAGCCAATGATTGGCGCCGCCGCGGTTGAGCAGAAGGATAGGAGGACCACCGAGAGTCGTGAGGACGACATCGATCCAGCCATCGTTGTTGATGTCGCCAAAGGCGGCGCCCCGGGCGGCGATCGGCGTGGTCACCCCGGAATCGGCGAGTTCGAAGTGGCCTTTGTGATTCATCGCGAGGAACGGCAGCATCTTATATTGCAGGGAAGAGTCGATATCCTGTACGTTGTCGAGCACGTGGCTCTGCGCAGCGAACAGGTCCTTCCAGCCGTCGTTGTCGAAATCCTCCAGGCTCATGCCCCAGCCGGAACTGCCCGAGGTCAGGCCGCCCAGGCCCGATTCGAGGCTTTCGTAGGTGAATAAACCGCCACCGTCGTTATGAAACAAGCTGAAAAGTTGGCGCGGCAACACCGTAACGATGATGTCGGGGCGGCCATCGTTATCGTAATCCTGGAAGACCACGCCCATCCCTGAAATGGCCTTGCCGTCCACCGTTAGCGCCGTCCCGGAATCCAGCGCCACCTCCTCAAAGGTGCCTTTGCCGGTGTTGTGGTAGAGGTACTGCTGCATGCCGTCGTTGGACACCACAATGTCCGTGAAGCCGTCCTCATCGTAGTCCGCGAACGCCACGCCCAGCGCTCTCCCCTTCTTGGCGGCAATCCCGGAGCGTTCGCTGACATCCTCGAACGTGCCGTCCCCGCGATTGCGATAGAGCAAATTCGTCGTCCTGGGAAATTCGCCCGGCGGGCAGTAGGTTTTCCAGTCGCCGCCGCAAATCTTGTTGTGATCGGCGTCCCATTCCATGTACCGGGTCACGAAGAGGTCGAGGTGGCCATCGTTGTCGTAATCGAAGAAACCCGCGGAACCCGACCAGCCTCCGCCCGCGACGCCCGCCTTGGCGGTCACGTCAGTGAACGTCCCGTCGCCATTATTGTGGTACAAGACGTTCTTGCCATAATTCGAGACGAAGAGGTCGGGATAGCCATCGTTGTCGTAGTCGCCTACGGCCACCGCAATCCCGTAATTGCCGTTGCCTGCATTGGCAAGCCCCGCGGCTTGCGTGACGTCTGTAAAGCTTCCGTCGCGATTCTGGCTGTAAAGCCGGTTCCAGTAGCGCGGATCGCTGCGCTCGAAATTCTCCGGGACGTGTAACCCCTCCGTGACCCGCCCCCCGTTCACGAAAAAGATGTCCAAGAGGCCGTCGTTGTTGTAATCGAAGAGCGCGATGCCGCCCGGCATCGTCTCGATCAGGAATTTCTTCCGCGTCGGGGAATTCTGGAGGATGAAATCAACGCCCCGCAGTGCCTTCACGTCAAACATGGGCCCCGTGACAGGGGGCGTTCCAGCTCGCAAAGCACTGCCAAAGACTGGCGCAGTTGCAGCCAGCGTTCCAAGACGCAGAAAATCGCGGCGGTTGAAACGGCGACCCATCCTAGGACGAAGCATGCGGAATTTTGGCACAAATTGCCCCAGGCTGCACCCGGTTAGCAAATGACATGGACGAGTGCGGGGCAATCAAGGAGGAGGCGAGTCCCTTTGAATTGTCGAGCCATGGCCGAAAGATTGAATTGGGTTGCGGGGGATGCCCGAAGGCACCCCCCGCTCCCGGGGTGGTTAGAACGAGAACTTCAATCCGAACTGGACGAGTCGGGGTAGGTTCGCTATTCCACTCACTACTCCGAAGTTGCTGGCGCCCAGAGCCGTGCCGGGTGCCCCAAATTGGTTGCGGTTGAACAGGTTGAAGAACTCCGACCGGAATTCAAGGTTCAACTTCTGATCCGGTCCGAAGTAGGTCCTCTTAAATACGGCAAAATCGAAATTGATAATGCCGTCTTGCCGTAGTGTTTGGTCCGCGCGGGGCTCATTGCCGAAGGTGTAAGGCGCGGGATCCACGAAGCAGGCTGTATTGAACCACTCGCCAGTGGTACGGGGACCGGTCTTGTCGCATCCGGCTACCTGATTGGGCCGGATACCTCCAGTGCCCAGCCCCAACCCGGCGAGAGCATTCCCGTTTGAGTCGGTGATTTTCAGAGGGAACCCGCGCTGGAGGGTCGTAACGCCGTCAACTCCCCACCCGGCGATGATCTTGTCCTTGACTCCCGTTGCGTCGGAGGCGAACCTCTTGCCGTGGCCGAACGGTAGGTCAAGAACGTAGTTGATTATCAGGCGTTGCGGAACGTCTTGCGATGAGACCGAGTACTCGCCCTTGAGGTTATTCCAATCCTGAACTCCGCCCACGCCGCCGTTGGTGGCGCCTTCCAGCCACGACGTCAGGGTGTCTGTATTGGAGAGGAGTTTCGAGTTGGTGTAAGCGACCAGAAGCGTGCCACCTTGCTTGAAGCGCTTGGTCACCGTCAATTGCAGCGAATCGTACCTGCTGCTGCAGCACGGGTCGGCGTAGAGGTTAAGCCCACCAAATTGTGGGTATGGGCGGTCCAACTGGCCCGCAATCAGGCCTGTTGGCCCCAATGAACCAGGCAAAGAAGATCCCGTGACCCCATCAATCACGAAGGGGTAGTTGGACGCGCCGACGGGCTGAGCAATTGTCACACTCTTGACGGGCGTGCCCGCGGCGACTTGAGCTGCGGCCCCTGCGATGAGGCTATCGGGTATTTGGTTTACGTTTGTACTGTATTGCTGCAGGTGAACACCATGAGCTCCGGCATAGGCTATATCGGCGAAGAAGCCACCAGGCAGTTCCCTCTGAATGTCGAGGTTCCACTGCTGAACATAGCCCGGCTTGTACCCTTTCCAGTCTGCGGTCGTGAGTGTTGACTGATTCACGCCGAACGCGGAAATGTCCGGCTGCGGATTCCGCCCGGCCGGCGGGTTAAGATTGGATGCGCCAAGGTTTCCGAATGGTCCCACCCCAGTACATGCAAATGTGTTAGGGGTGCCAATCGTTAATGCGCAGCTGTTTTGGTTGAGAGTGGCCGACGGAGACCGCCCTTGGTTGTTGCTTGCGTAGAAATTGGTCGCGGAGTCGTTCAGGGCGTCATTGTTGGCGTTGGTCTGGAACGAAACATCGTTGGGGATGTAGAACATTCCATAGCCGGCACGAATGACCGTCTTCGGATTCAGCGCGTAGGCAACTCCCAAGCGCGGAGACCACTCGTTTTTGGGAAGCGGCACAGCATTTCTGCTCGTGTTCCTTCCGTTTCCAATGAGGAATACGTCGCCCGGACAAGCGCTGCCTAGCGTTCCGCTGCAGCCCGTCACGGCTGCGCTGGTGGCGCTGGGATCCCAGTACTCGAACCGGTCGTAGCGCTCCGACCAGGGACCTGCGAGTTCATAGCGCAAGCCGAGGTTCAAGGTCAGCTTGTTCGTGAGCTTCCAAGTGTCGCCAGCGTAAAAGCCCCGGTAGGTCTGCTTTCCAGCGGTCGGTTGAGAAATCGTCAACTGTCCGGTGGTCTGGTTGCCAAATGCGGCGCCGATTCCCAAGCCGTAGCCGAGGAGGAAGTCCGCATAGTCATTTCCGAGTGTCTGGCCGGGTGCATTGGACGCCAGTGCGGAGGTCCACGATCCGTTGAAGGACACTATGCCGCCGCCGATGTTCGTTTGCAGATAGTTGTCAAAGGTCTGCTCTAGCTGGACGCCGAAGGCAAACGTGTGGCGGCGCCAAATCTTCGTGAATTGCGGAGAGATGTTCCATTGCGTGTCCCAGTCAACGATGGCGCTTTGCCCCTGGCTGCAGGAGACGAGCGCATCGCTGTTGGCGAAGCAGGGAGTCAGCGGCGTGCGCTCAGCGTCAGGAACAAGGGCATTGTAGGCCGCAGGAAAGCCTTCCTGGGTCATGTCGAATCCCGCATTGACAGGCAGGCGCACGTAGTGGTACCGGCTGAAGCTGGCGTTGATGCTGGCTGTGAATGTCGGGCTGAAAGCATCAGACCAAGCCACGGCGATGCTCCTGCTCGTCGTGTTTTCCCCGCAGCGGTCCTTGCAAAGTCCCGTTCCAAATGGATCCTGGGACAAGCTGAGCATCTTGTAGTAAGTGAAGCGGCCAAAAAGGTGCTGGCTGGCTGTGAGATTTTGGTCCACCCGCGCGACGTACTGGTCAATGTCGCCACCACCACTCGCCGATGCGGTGAAATTGTCGATTCCCTGTGCGTTCAGAGAGCCCGTGGGATTGGCAATCAACTTTCCCATCAGATAGGCGGAGGTTGAATTAATATAAGGTTGACCAGTGATTGGATTGTTGCCGGTGAGATCGTTATTCAGTATCGGTGTCCGCACGCCAGCCGCATTGACACTCAATGGGTTGTATAGTTGGTGGGTAAACACAGTGATGGGGTTGCCGGCCGCATCATGAGCGGTGGCGGTGTCGGCACAAATGGGGATGTCGGATCCGTTCGGATCCGTAGCTGTGAAACCCGATTTGCAGAGGTCAGCAAAACTACCGGTGCGCTCAGTTGATGTGGGAACGGTTGTAGTGAAAACAACTCCAGCGCGCTGCCGGTAGCCTTCATAACTGCCAAAGACGAAGGTCTTGTCTTTTATGACAGCGCCACCGATGGTCGCACCAAACTGGTTCTGCGTGTACGGTGGGGTCTTATTCGGTTCGTCCTTCTCGATTTCGGAGGCCTTCACGAAAGGATCGTTAGCGTTGAGTATCCTGGCGCGCAAATATTCGTAGCCCTCGCCATGCCACGTATTGGTTCCTGATTTTGTGCTGAAATTGATGACGCCGCCGGAGAATTTGCCCCATTCGGGACCCAGGTTGCTGTACTGCACCTTGAATTCCCCAATGGAATCCTGAGTTGGCACAACCAGCGGCACATTGATATAGCCGATGTTGAGCGGCTGGCCATCCAGGTACTCTGCGCCCTGGTTCGCGAAGGATCCGCCGATCTGGAAATTGCCCAAGTCAAAGGGGTTCTTGCCCACGATATTGCCGAGCGAGCTGCCTTGCGGAACCACGGAAGGAGACAGTTGGGCGAGGTTGAAAACGTTTCGGCCATTCAAGGGCAGTTCGTTCGCCTCGCGCTGGTCAATCACCTGCCCGAGGGAAGAAGTATCCGGCTGCATCAGCGGCGTCTCGCCCGTGACCTCAACCGTCTGCGTGACTTGGCCGAGTTGCATGGTCATGTCAATGCGAGAAGTCTGTTGCACCTCAACGACGACGTCCGTATGCGAGGTGTGCTTGAAGCCCGCTTTCTCGGCGTCCACCCGATAGCGGCCAGGAAACAGGCTCGCAAACTGGTACAGACCATCCGTGCCAGTGGTCTGACTGTGCTTTTCGGATGTACCCAAGTTGGTTAGTGTGACTTGCACATCGGCAATGGCGCCTCCACTGGAATCAAGAATGGTTCCTGAGACGGTCCCATACGTCGACTGTGCGTAGGACTGACTGCTGAATACGCCCATGAAAACTAGACAGAGCGTCAATCCCAATACGAAGACAAAGCTAGAACGCAAGTTTCTCATTCTTACACGCTCCTGATTTCTTTGAATTGCTGAGTACTGTTACGGCTTCGGTGAGACAAACTACCCCTCGTGAGCTCCGCCCGGCGGAACCCTTTCCTTCTACACCATTCCCTCGACACTATCCTTGCTAACTAGTACGAAAGGAGTATGCAATCTGTACCAGCTTGACTGCAGAGCACCAAGGAACACAAAGAAAAAGCGTGTGCGCAGGCACACACAGACGCAGGACAAGATGACAAGTCCGCGGCGATATGAAAAATTGTATTTAGCGGGATCTACGGATGATTCGCTTCGTTACGAAGAAGCGCGTACAAGAACGGCTTGCTCGTTGGCTTGTGACTGCCACCGCGCGGCTCGACCGTAACGAACACGGCATCAATCTCGGCTAACTGCTTGGGGTCGTCAAACCGCATCACCCACCGGCGGTTCGACTCGTTGTCCATGTAAAGTATGCCCAGATTCTTGGGCGAGGCCTGCTCTCCTTGTGGCGCCTCCCGCTGCCCCCACACCTGGAACGCGCTGGCATTGACCACCCCCGGCTCGCGATCGAGATCGAAGGCGTAAAAAATAAGGGACTTCCCCTGTGTGTAGAAAACCCGGCCGAACGGTTTCTGCGTGCGGCTGTTGCCGTCAACATCAAACACGTCCGTGATATAGAGCTTTCGGGCGCCCATCAATTCGCGGATATCCCGGTCGTAACTGAGGAACTGCCCGGTGTCCTCGAGGCGGCGCTGTTGATCGCGATTCCTGGCGGTGAGTTCGTCAACCTTCGCCTCCAGCGAAGACGTTCGCAGCACGGCGATGTCGCGCTCCGTGCGCAGGCTCGCCAGTTCTGTCTGGTCATTCGCGGAGGCCTGGCTCAGAGCCTGAAGCTGAGCGTTTAGAGAGTCCCGTTGCTGGGAGAGGGTTCGCGATTGCGCCTCGGACTGGCCGCCGGCGACCGTGAGTTCGCTGGCATGATCCTCCAGCGTGCGTAACGCCGAGCGGAGCTGCGCCAGCTCACGCCCTTTTTCCGAGCTTTCCGACTGCAATTGAGCCAGCCTTTTTGCCTGGGCGGCTGACAATACGTTCGCCGCGTTCTTTTCATCTAAAAGCTTCTGGAGCCCATTATCAACAGCCAAAGGAGTCACGCCGGCGCCAGTCTGCGTCCGCGTTCGAGCGCCCAGTTGGTAGGCTCCGTACGCCACAGTGAAGATGAGGCACGCTGCAAGGGCCATTTTTGCAAAAGAACTCTTGGCTGCTAGGCGCAGAATCTCAGGCGGGACCCAAGCGGGCGCCGGGCTCTCGCGTTCCCAGGGGGTTTGCTGATCAGCCCTGACGCGCGCCTGCAATCGCTCGAGCGCGAGCGCACCGTCCCAGCTTGCTTGGCCTTGTCCTTCCGTGCGCTCGCACGCAAGGACAGCCATTCCTTGCGTGGTCAGTATTTGGTACTGGCGAAAGACCTCCCGGCATTTTTCACAATGCTTCAGGTGAGCCTGCAATTCGGGCAACTCTGAAGGCTCCAGGCTGCCCGAGGCCGCCAATGCACAAAGCTCCTTGAATTCGTCATGCTCGTCGCAACCGCCCTGTATCTTTAGCATCGTTTGCTTATCCGAAGCTTCTGCACAAATGCACTCTTACGCAGTCGTTCCAGACCGCGATAGAAATGGTGCCGCGTATTTCCCAATTGCTGGTTGAGCTTTTGGCTGATCTCCCGTAAGCCCAACCCCTCAAAGTAAAACAACTCCAGAGTCACGCGCTCAAAATCCGGCAGTTCCTCGAAAGCCTTCTCAAGAAATGCGCGGTTCAGCTTGGCGCCGACTTCGCGGTCCAGATCCGTCCCTCCCAACAATGTATCGTCCAGGGAGCGTAAATCTGTACCAAGGTAAAACCCTCTACGGGCAAGGTGTGCTTTCCTGTCGAGGGCTCGATGAAGCGCGACCTGCAGGATCCAGTTCTTTACCGTGCCCTTGGTCCCATCGAAGAGCATGGGTTTCTTATACAGGTAAAAAAACGCCTCCTGCACGACGTCCTCGGCCTCGCCGTGATCGCGTACCACGCCTTGCGCAATCCGGAACACCAGGCGAGCGTAACGGTCGAAGAGAATTTCCAAGGCGCCTGCGTCGTGCGACTGCAGGCGGGCCATTACTTCTTTGTCGGTGGGAATGCGTCGTTCGGGAACATCCGGCAGGCTTGCCGGCCGTTCCTGGCTTCTGCCTAAGGCTATGGGAATAGTTAGCGGGCGTCGTTGCGGAACAGAACTCATTCGTTGGTCCCCACTGAGCGTTGAACGCCATATTGCTGATATCATCAGCAACGCACCCTTGGCATCGACGTACTCCCCCGTCGAAACTCTTCTAGTATCTAAGACCATACACCAGTTGCGGTTAAGTGAGAAGATTTTTCGATACGAACGAGCGCTTTTGCCCCCAGGTAAATGCCCGGCAGGCTGGTACAAAAGTGCCTGCAGATTCGTATTAATGAAAATGCGGGCGCTCCCATTCCCTTCTCGCCCTAGAACAAAAACTTCAGTGCGAACTGCACCAACCGCGGATTTGTCCCCTGTGCCGTTGCCGTGATGACCCCGAAATTCTGATTGTTGGCTATACAGCAAACCGTGTTGGGCGGAGCGAATTGCGTTCTGTTGAAGAGGTTTAAAAACTCCGTGCGGAACTCCAGGCCGAACCTCTCGTCGCTCCCGAATCTTGTCCTCTTGAATATCGCCACGTCGAAATTTGCAATTCCATCGGAACGCAGCCGGGGATCCACGCGCGCCTCATTGCCGAACTTGAAATCAGAAGGGGCCGCAAAACACGCAGTGTCAAACCATCCCCCCAGCCGGGAGGCAGAACTCCCAAGAACCCTGGCATCGCAGCCGGGTATGACATTCGGGCGTGATCCCCCGCCAAATAGCGTCGTTCCGTTCACTTGCCCGTTCGTAAATACCAGCGGGAACCCCCTCTGGAAGATGGTCACGCCGTCAACTCCCCATCCCCCCACGATCTTGTCCAGCGTGCCCCCGGCGCCCGCAAGATACTTCTTGCCCTTGCCGACGGGGATATCGAGAACGTAGCTGATAACGAGGCGCTGAGGAACGTCTTGCGAAGACAAAGAACGCTCTCCGCGCAAATTGTTATTGTCTTGAATCCCACCCACGCCCGCCTCTAGCCAGGCCGTCAGAGTGTCCGTGTCGCTGATGAGCTTTGCATTGGTGTAGGCAACCAACAACGAACCAGCTTCCGCAAAGCGCCGCTGCACCGTGAGCTGGAACGACTGGTAGATGCTGTCGTACGACCCCTGGCCGGCAAGCTGCAGGCTGGTGTACTGCGGGTACGGACGGAGAAGTTGCCCGACGGTAGTCGTGGGCCCCGCAAGCGCCAGCGCCTGGCCATTCACGAAAAATGGATTCGGCGTGGGCTGCACTAAAGTCACATTCTGTCTCGGATTCGGAAGTGCGGAGTTGACTTGCAAGGCTGCCTGCGCAAGCAGTGTGTCGGAGATCTGATCGATCTGCTGCGAATACTGTGGCAGGTGAGTTCCCTTGGAACCTACATACGCGGCCGACACGAAAAAGCCCGCTGGCAGCTCCCGCTGCACGTCCAGGTTCCACTGCTGGACGTAGCCTTCGGGGTGATCGCTGGGATTCGCTTCCGTGATGGACTGCACGACTTGTGTCACGTATTGCTGTGTCCCCGCGGCGCCCAGGCTCCGCCCAGGCGGCGCCACAATTCCCGCAGGGAACGGCAGGGCGATGGTGTTCACAGGGTGGGTTCCATCGACGGTTCCGGTATACGTTGTGGTGCCGGCGTTGACCATATCGTTCAGCGGGTTCAAGCCGAAAGACACGTAGTTGGGAATCCAGAAAATCCCGTAGCCGCTCCGGACCACCATCTTTGAATTGACGCTATACGCGAGGCCCACACGGGGAGAGAAATCCATCTTCTCGAGTGGGACATTGTTGCGGTGGCCGGCGCTGACTAAAAACACATCTCCTTTTACCGGAGGGGAACCCGCTGGAAGAAACTGCGTCAGGTAATTCGTGGCCGCCGGATTGAAGTAGGACAGCCGGTTGAATCGCTCGGACCACGGTCCCTGCAGGTCGTAACGCAGCCCTAGGTTCAAGGTGAGCCTGTTCGCCGCGCGCCAGGAATCGTCAAAATACAAAGCGCGGTAAATCTGCTGGCCAGCCGTGAACGCCGGAACAACTGCCTGGGCAAAAAAATGGTTTTCAAGATTGTTGAAATTGTCGGCATATCCGAGCAGGAAATCGGCAAAAGAAAAACCCGTCCCAGAGACCCCGGGTAATGAGGTGAAACACGCCTGGCCGGAAACGCAGAAGTCAAAAGATCCGCTGGCGATGTTGGACTGAGCGTAGTTGTCCCGCCCGACTTCGAACTGGAACCCCAAATGGTATTGATGCCGTCCCCGCAGCATAGACATCGACGGCGCTACGTAGTATTGCGTGTTGCGGTCCTGAATGAAGCTCTGGCCCTGAGTGCACATGATGCTGTCCGCGAAGTTCGCGACGCAAGGCGTCGGTGGCGTGCGCATTTCGGAGGGAACGACGCTGTTATAACTCGCCGGCCAGCCGATCGATGTCAAGTCAAACCCGGAGTTCACCGGAGTCCGGTTGTAACTGAACCGGCTGAGGCTGGCATTGAATCCAAACACGGTCGTCGGATTGACGCTGTACGTGTACCCGGCCGCAACCGCGTTGCTGTGATAGTCCTCGGCGCAGCGGTCCGCGCACAAACCATTTCCCAGCGGATCAATGGGCAGGTCCCGAACGTGCCAATAATTGAAACGCAAAAACAGCCGCTGTTTATTCGTGAGGTTATGGTCCAGGCGCGCAACCACCTGGTTGTGGTCGCCACCGGTTGGGGCGGCGGTGGTGAAATTGTTGGTCATCGCGCTGGCGTTGGTGGGCGCGGGCCAGAGGTGTGAGAGTTTCGCGGAAGTGCCGTTGATCCGATCCGGCGGAATGAAGTTCTTCAGGAATGGCGTGGGAGTGGCGGTGCTTCCCGGGCAAGCCCCTTCCGCGTTCACGACG
This sequence comes from Candidatus Acidiferrales bacterium, assembly GCA_963780785.1. Classification (GTDB taxonomy): domain Bacteria; phylum Acidobacteriota; class Terriglobia; order Acidiferrales; family UBA7541; genus Acidiferrum. Next base: position 34,746 of record CAWADS010000006.1, on the reverse strand, counting down.
CCTCCACAAGGGTCATAAATCTGGTCGATCACCACCGGCCTGCCGCTCGCGTCCACGCCTCTGTCGTTGCAAATACCCGCCGTGAAACCCGACTTGCATATTTCCGAAAAATTGCCCGCTCTTTCCAGGGCGTCGGGAACCGTGGCCGTGTATGGCTGGCTCGTCCGCAGCCGGAATCCTTCCGTGCTGAGAAACCAAAACGTTTTGTTCCGCCCGCCCAGGTGAGGAATGTTCAAGGGCCCGCCGGCATTTGCTCCGAATTGGTTTTGCACCCACGGGGGTCTCGGCTTCTGGGCGGCACTCAGAAAAAAATCGTTGGCATTGAAAATCTTGTTGCGAAGGTATTCATACACTTCGCCGTGAATGGAGCTGGTGCCCGCCTTGGTGCTGAGATTGGTTACGCCGCCGGAAAACTTGCCCCACTCCGGCCCCAGATTGCTGGTCTGAACTTTGAATTCCTGAATGGCGTCCTGCGTCGGAATCAAAATGGGGAGGTTGATGTAACCGATGTTGAGCGGCTGGCCATCCAGGTATTCGGCGCTCTCGTTGCCAAAAGAACCGTTGACCTGATAGTTTCCCCAACCAAACGGATTCACTCCCACGGGTGTCCCAGTGGAACTCCCCTGCGGAACCACGGATGCCGCCAATTCGATCAGGTTGAACACATTGCGGCCGTTCAACGGCAACTCATTGACTTTTCGGCGTTCCACCACCGTGCCCACCGTGGAAGATTCGGTATCCAACAGCGGGGCTCCGCCACGCAGCGTGACGCTCTCTGACGCGGAACCCAGCGCCATTTCAAAATTGATTTCCAAGGCGTCCTGCACGTGGAGAATCAGATCCGACTTGATGACCACCTTGAATCCCAGCTTCTCTACTTCGATGCGATACGTTCCGGGAGGCAGGTTCGTCACGTAGTAACTGCCGGTTTGGTTGGTGATGGTTTCGTAATGGATGCGCGTGCCTGAATTGATGACGATCACTTGCGCCGCGGGGATGACGGCCTTGCTCGCGTCGGTAACACGCCCCGTCAGAGATGCGCTTGTCGATTGCGCCGCAACACGAGCGGAGCCCGAAAGAAGTAAAGCAAAGATGAAGAGCGCCACTAAAACCGCGATGCCGGCTGGCGCGCGGAAGCGAACGAATCCGCCGACAGCAGTTTCACAAAACTCCATGATGAACAGGGAAAGTCGAACGAAACGGCTTGCATGTTCGTCTAGCCGGGTGAGCGTTCTGCGACTGGTTTCTCTTGCATCCATAATTTCGTGATTTCTTCCAGCGAGCGGCCCTTGGTTTCGGGAATCAGCCAGCCGACCAGAATGACCGTCAACAATGCGCCCGTGCTGAAACACCAGAAAGTACCATCCGATCCCAAATGCTTCTGCATGATCGGAAACAGTTGGTTCCCAAGGTAGCCCACCAACCACAGCGCGGTGGTGGCGATGGACATGCCGCGGCCGCGAACCTTTGTAGGATAAATCTCCGAGATGATAACCCAGCAGGCCACGCCATTGCCAAACGCGTGACCCGCGACAAAGCTCATCACGAAAATCAAGACGGCCAAGCCGCTGCCGTGAACGTGATAAAACCAGCCGACCAAGGCAAAAGAGACAAATTGCACTCCCGTACCGGCCAGAATCAGGGTTTTGCGCCCGGCGCGGTCCACCAGCCAGAGAGCGAAGAGAGTGAACAGGAGGTTGATGAGACTGACCAGCACGGACTGGAAAAATGCGTCGCTGGTGGCGGTGCCGGCGGCGCGAAAAATCTCCGGCAAAAAGGAAAAGAGCGGTGTGATACCGCTGATTTGTTGCAATGCTGCCAGCATGATGCCCAGCAGCAGCGGGCGCCGGAAGGTGGTGAAAAGTTCCGAGATGTGTCCCTCTTCACTCGCGAGCGCATTCTCGATCTCTACGGCTTCGCGCCGGGCAGCCTCAGCGCCGTTGATCTTGGCCAGTACGCCAATGGCCTGCGCCCGCCGGCCCATTTTCATCAGCCAGCGCGGACTTTCGACCGCCGGCAAAATCATGATTCCGAACAGAATCGCGGGTACCGCGCCGGAGAGAAACATCCAGCGCCAGCCCGTGGAAATGTTCCAGGCTTCGTCGCCCATGCGCTGAATGAGCATGTTGACAAAGACGGCGGCGAGAATTCCAACCACAATCCCCAGCTGATAGAGGGTTACACAGCGGCCGCGTACCCGCGTCGGAGCAATCTCCGCAATGTAGTTCGGAGAAAGCACGGAAGCCGCTCCAATGCCCACGCCGCCAATCAGCCGCCAGAGAACAAACTGATGAAGGTCCCCGGCAAAAAGTATGCCAACCGAGGAAAGAACGAAACACAGGGCGCAAAGCGCGAGACCCTTTTTCTTGCCCAGGAAATCGGCGACGCTTCCTGCCGCTGCGCAGCCGGCAATGCATCCTACCAGTGCGCATCCCGCGGCCCAGCCCACGCCCGCCGCGTCCAGGCGAAACCGTTGGCTTAAGAAACCAATCGCGCCGCTGATGACGATATTGTCGTACCCAAAGAGCAGGCCCCCGAGTGTGGAAACAGTGGCCGCGACAATGAGGGGGACGCGTGAATGTGCCTGGACAGAGGCGGCGTTCAGGTTAATTGTCTCCACGAGTCGTGGGCTCCAGATCCGCACCGCGTTGTTGAGGAGATTCGAGGATCGCATTCGCCGCCAGCATAAAACCGAGCGTGTGCGCCATTCCCGCATGCCAGGGCGCCGCACAGGTCATTTGTGGGGTGTGGTCGGGAATGATCACGCCGTCGAAGTTGTTGCGATGAAGAATCGCGAGGATGCGGATCATGTCCACATCGCCTTCGTCAATGAACGTTTCGCGATAGTGCGGCACTTTCCCCACGACGTTGCGGAGATGAATATACGCGATCTTCCCTTGTTTGCTGTATTGGTCCACCGCGTCGTAAATGTTGCCTTCAGTCATCTCAGCCAAAGTTCCCACACACAGTTCCAGTGCGTTGCTGCGGCTGGAAGCCAGGTCAATCAACCTTTGATACATGTGAGGCTGGTAGACGAGGCGCGGCTGCCGGCGCATTGTCGGCATGGGAGGATCGTCCGGATGGGCCGCGAGCTGCACGCCCGACTGCTCGGCCACGGGAATGACTTCTTCCAGAAATCGTCGCAATCGCCGCCAGAGTTCTTCATGAGAAATCGCGGGCAAGTTGCCGGCAGGCGCGTTGCGGTCGTACACCATGTTCCAGACCATCCCATTCGGGATTGCCACGTCTTCGGCGGGACCATCCATCCCCACGGTGACGGCGTGGCCGCGCCCCTGAGGGACGCTCACACGGCCGCAGACGCCCGCCAAACTGAAGTTGTAGCCAAGTACCGGGATGCCGGCTTCCCCAAGCCGGCGAATGATGGTTTTCACTTTCTCGATCTGTTGCGGACGTTGCGGACCATCGAGCAGAATATCGTGCCAGTACGCCGGATCGATATTCTCTATCGCGGCGAGGACCAGCCCCGCTTCCTCAATTTCACCGCGAAGCGTTCTGAGTTCCTTTACCGTCCAAAGCTGCTCCGGATTTCCGGCAAATCCCCATGGCTGGTATTTTGAGCCGGTGGGCTGATTGTTGCGCGGGTTGGAAGGACCCTGGTTGAAATAATCGACCAGGTGGACGACAACGTGAGTGCAGCCAGCCTGGCGCGCGAAATCGTAATAGTCGCGCGAGAGCATGTGACGGTAGAGGCCGAGGCCAATCTTCATCAGCGGTTTCCAATCCCCGCGCCAAAATCCTGACTGAGGACTTTCATTTTCTACATGATTCCGTACTTCTCGAACGCTTTGACCGCAGTGCTTCCCGCTTCGATGGCTTTCCTCACCAGTTTTTCGCCGCGCGCCTTTTCCAGCGCCCGCGTGAAGACTTCGGTTTCGGCTTCGGCGGGAACCACCAGGACGCCATCCACGTCCCCGAAAAGAATATCTCCCGGACGCACGCGCACCGCTGCAATCTCGATGGGAATGCGGAAGTCGACGACTTTGTAGCGCGGGGCCGAGTCTTGTCCATAGGAACCAAAACCAAATGTGGGAAAGCTCATGTTCAGAATGGCCTTGGTATCTCTCACGTAACCGTTCAACACGGCGCCGCGGCTGCCGAGTTTCCGGGCTCGCGTGCTCATCAATTCTCCCCACAACGCGTTTCGGGGCGACGAGCCCGTGTTGACATAGACTTCGTTGCTGCGAAGGTCGTCGAGCGCTTCCAGCATCAGGCCAAACGATTTGTCCATTAACTTGTTGGCGCTGCCGGAGATTTTTTCAGCAAACACATCCACCGAGAGAACCGGCATGGCGCGGCCGATCACCACCATATCGTTCCTTAGTGGCTGAATCTGCGGAGACAAAAACTGGTGCTGAAGATCCAGCTTGTCCATCACATCGCCCACAACACAGGTGAACAGTTCGCGCTGCACGATGGCGAAGAGTTCGTCGTCAGACTTCCACAATTTCGCCACACTCATTGGGCGCGCGCCCCTTTGATTTCTTCCGTGATGGCCCGGGCAAGCCGCGTAATTGACGCGAAATCACCGGTCTTTGCCCCCGCCGTGAGGTTGCCCCCAACCGCAACGGCAACCGCACCGGCGCGGATCCAGTCAGCAACATTTTCCAGGCTTACCCCACCGGTGGGCATCAATGACGCTTGGGGGAGCGGCGCTCTCACTGCCTTGACGAAGGCCGGCCCGAGGAGTTCGCCGGGAAATACCTTCACGATGTCCGCGCCGCACTCCATGGCCTCGACCACTTCGCGGACCGTCGCAGCGCCGGGCATGTAAGGCACTTGATAGCGATTGCAGAGGCGCGCGGTATCCGGGTTGAGCGAAGGGCTGATCACATATTGCGCGCCTGCGAGAATGGCGATGCGCGCTGTTTCCGGATCGAGAACCGTGCCCGCGCCCACTAATATCTGGCCAGAGAATTTTTTCGCCAGATGCTCGATCACCCCTGTCGCGCCCGGCACGGTGAAGGTGATTTCCATGGCCGCCACGCCCCCGAGGGCGCAGGCCTCGGCGATGCGCGCGGCCTGATCGGGACTGTCCGCCCGGATCACGCAGACCAGACCGGATGCAACAATTTTGCCTAACACTTCCAATTTTTTGATCGGCATAAAACTCAATTCCTCCGTTTGGCCCCGCAACGCACGAAATCCATCGAGGCTTAGCCTACCGCACCAGGGCAGCGGGCGCACGCGCGCTCATTCAAAAAATGGTTCGCCCTTGCGAGCGTAGCGCCGCGCGACCTCTTCATTCAACTTGACGCCAAGGCCGGACTTCTCCGGGACGGAAATGAATCCATTCTGAATGATTGGCTTTGGCAACCCCTCGACCAAGTCGCTCCAGAAAGGAACATCGGACGCATGAAACTCGAGCGCGAGAAAGTTTGGGATTGCGGCGCAGAAATGGGCCGCTGCCAGCGTGCCAACCGGACTGCTGATGTTGTGCGGAGCGACGGGCATGGTGTGCACGTCGGCAAAGTGGGCAATAGTTTGCGCGACGCACAAACCACCAACTTTCTGAAGATCGGGTGTGACAACGCTCAGCGCGTGTTGCGCGATGATTTCCTGAAAGCCTTCAAAAAGGTAGAGATTCTCCCCGGTGGCGATCGATACTCGCACCTTCGAGCTTACCTCCTTGAGCGCGGCTGTGTTGTTGGGGGGAATCGGATCTTCCAGCCACATTAGCCGGAAAGGTTCCAGCGCGCGGGCTACTTTGATGGCGTCGCTGGCGTTGTAGCGCCAGTGGCAATCCACCGCGATATCGGTATCCTTGCCCACCGCGTCGTGAACCGCGCCAATCAAACCCACCATGTGGTCAATGGCGCGATTGCTGAGCACGCGATTGTGCGGATCGAAGCCGAATGTGCCAGGCACATCCAGATCGAACTTCAGCGCAGTGAATCCTTCCGCCCTTTTTTCCAGGGCGCGCCGGTGATACTCGTCGGGCGAAGAAGCGGATTCTTCGCCCGCTTCGCCGTAGTAATCTTTTGCGGCATGTGCAGGGCCCTTTGCGTCCCAAGAGGGTCGGCGGGAACGCAACACTTCGTCCAAGGACTCCAGAGCTTCGCCGCCGTGGCAATCGGCATAGATGCGGACTTTATCGCGAAACTTTCCTCCCAGCAGGCGGTAGATGGGCACATCGAGCCATTGGCCCAGCACATCCCAAAGCGCGGCTTCGATGCCACTGATGGCGTTGTAAACGAAGCCCGCAACCGAACCTGCGCCCGAGGTTGCCAGTTGAAGCTTGCGGAACAAGCGGTGAATATCGCGCGGGTCCTCGCCAAGAAGAAGCGGTTCGAGCGAGCGCAGGGTGGAGGTAAGGCCAGGAGCGAAAAAACACTCACCGAGGCCTGTGACACCCTCATCGGTCTCGATGCGGACAAACGTCCAATCGAAATTCCCTTCCACGACCGCAGTCTTCAGGCGGATAATTTTCAATTGTTCAGCCTCTCTATCTTCATCTGCCGTGGCCGGGCCGGATCACGACCATGCGCCGATTCGATTCCGCCGTACGAGCTTCGCACTGGAAAATGTTCTCGGTCTGCAATCCTTTAATCCCGCCTAGATTAACGGTTTGGTTTCTGCTTCACAACTGCTCGAAGATCAGAGGCTATCGATATTGGAGACAGGGTGCGGCATCTGGAGAAAGCCTTCGACATCGCATATCATGGCGAGCGAGCAGTTGCGAACCGGCGCGGATGTTGCCCTTCGGCACAAGCCGAAGTACGTGGAGAATAGAGGGAAATGACGGCCAGGTGGAAGCGTCACGAGGGAACTCATGGAAAAAGCGATGACTACCGTAACGTTTGGCGAAGTGATGCTGCGCCTGACACCGCCCGGCTTCGAGCGTTTCCTGCAAAGCGCAGAGTTTGTGGCCACTTTCGGCGGTGCGGAGGCAAATGTTGCTGTAGCCCTCGCGGGCTGGGGTTTGCCCTCTGCTTTCGTCACCGTTCTTCCCGAGAAGAATGCACTGGCGGACGCAGTGATCGGCGAATTGCGGCGCTTCGGTGTGGATGCTTCCAGGATTGTACGCGGCAAGGGGCGCCTGGGGATTTATTTTGTGGAAACGGGCGCAAATCAGCGTCCCTCAAAAGTCATCTATGATCGCGAATTCAGCGCCATCGCCATCGCCAAGCCGGGAGAGGTGCGTTGGGAAAACGTATTTCAAGGGGCCCGTTGGTTCCACATTACGGGCATCACTCCTGCGATCAGCGAATCGGCGGCGGCCCTGGCGCTGGAATCGGTGCGCGAGGCGCGGGACCGAGGGATTACCGTGTCTTGCGATCTTAACTTTCGCAAGAATCTCTGGAAGTGGGGAAAGCCTGCTGCGGCGGTGATGCGTGAAATGCTCAAGCATGCCGACATCGCGATCGCCAACGAAGAAGATGTGCAAATGGCGCTGGGCATCAAGATCGATGTGGATGTCACGTCCGGCAAACTCGATCAGGCTCAGTACCAGGCGCTGACGGCAAAAGTGCTTTCCGAATTCACAAACTTGAGGGCCATTGCCATTACTTTGCGGGAATCCAAGAGCGCCTCCCACAATGGCTGGTCGGCGTGCCTGAACGATCGAGAAAAATTCCTGGTGAGCCGCGCGTACGAGATCACTCATATTGTGGACCGGGTTGGCTCGGGAGATAGCTTCGCCGCCGGTCTGATCTACGGGTTGCAAAAGCTGCCCACCCACCAAGATGCGCTTGAATTTGCGGTTGCGGCGAGCTGCCTGAAGCATTCCATCCCCGGGGACTTTCACCGTTGCAGCGTGGATGAAGTCGAGGCTCTGCTCAAAGGCGGGGGATCGGGAAGGGTACAGCGATAAGCCGCGGGCAGGTTCTACTGCTGTCGTATTTTCCCGTCGGCGGCTAGGCGCTCCAAATAGCGGCGTGCCGTCACAGCTTCCGGGCCGTCACTGTGGTTCTTCAGAAGTTCTCGCAATACCGTCGCTGAGTCTTCATACCGCCCCACGGCGGCGAGAGCCTGGGCAACCAGCAAAGCAACGTGCGGCACTTGCCCATTGGACTCCGCTTGCGCTTTCTGTGAAGCATTTAAGGCTTCGTCAAAGCGCGCGCTGTGATAATACGACTGCGCCAGCGACCAATGCGTCTCCCAGCCGCTGGCCATGTCCAATTGCACTGACTTCTCGAGAGGCGGAATAGCCTCCACGTACTTCTTCTGATTGCACAGGGCCATTCCCAATGCCGCTAAAGCGCGCGCGCTGTTTGGATCAATCTGCGTGGCTTTTTCCAGGACGCTTTGCGCCTTTGTCCACTCGTGCTTTTTCAAATTCAGCACACCCTGCATGTAAAGCACGTTCGGATTATTGGGAGCGAGCTGCATTGCCAGGTCCAGGGCCTTCGCCGCCGCATCCAGTTTGCCGTCTCTCAGAGCTTGCATGCCCTTGTAGAAGGCTTCTTTTGCCTTGGGCGCGAGTATCGGATTTCCCGCAGCCCCCGTTGTAAAGCTCGAAGATGGGTCTCGTTGCAGGTTTACCTCCACCTGGACCTTGTCCGGCTCGGGCACTTTCACGCTGTTTTGTCCCGGCTTGTATCCAGCCGCTTCCACAACGACAGTAAAATTACCCAGATCGCTCATGGTGAAGGAGATCCGCCCTTCCGTTGTCGATCCCTCGTCGCACGGGGTTCCGTTTAAGTAGAGTTTCACCTGCGCGGGAACGGCGAGGAACTCTCCGGAACTATCGCGTATGGTCACCTCGATTTCCACGTGCAGACCGCGAGGCGCACCCCCCCCAACTGCACCGGTCTGAGAGCGCACCGCAAGTGGACAGAAAAAATTGCCAAGCAGGATCGGCAGGAGAAATGCCCCGATTCGCAGCAGCACGCGTTGGTTTGACTGGTGCATACGTGCCTTGAACACTACCCGAAGCCTGGCCCTCCGAATCTGGGGGAAAGAGTTTTGGCTCTCTTTGGGGCCCGGCCTGTGGACCTGCCCCGATACTACCGCTTCCAGCGTGAGGTGGCCGGGAAATTATTCCGCACGACTTTAACGTGCGGCTTTGACGAATGCACCGCGCGATAAGTGCGCGGTGGTGGATGATTCCCTGGGCAGGTTTCGCGGGACGTTGGACTGCAGCTGGCGGAAAGCGGCGCCATTTGGGGGGTGATGGACGGCCGGGGGGATCCCCCCTCCCCCTGTTTTTCATAAGAGTTGATTCTAATGGGGGATAAAATCGTTTGTTTTCATACACTTTTAAAAGTGTTGATTCTGCGGGAGCTTGCCGGAGGTTTTCGATGAGTGCGGATTCCAAAGCACTTGCCGATATGGAACGTGCGGTGGGTCATTTGCCGACAAGTCCGATGGACCGGCGAGCCCTTCACTATTCCTACTTAATCATTATACTATACTATTTATATTTGTCAAGGGAAAAGCTGCGGCACGCAAATTCGACTTGTGACTCGAAGTCCAGGGTAGCTACCACCCGGAATTGTCCTCGAGTTTCATGCTCGGGCAGGCCGCCGGAATCTCCAGAAGAGAAGAAGGACTGCGGAGCCGATGATCAACAGCACAAGAGAGGCTGGTTCGGGCGTGGCTACCACTGGCGGAGGATCAGGTTGCGATGAAGCTCCGGGCGATGGCGAAGGAGGTCGTCCTGGCAAAGAACCACAGCAAGGAAAAGGGGCAAAGGGAATCAGCCCGGGGTCTGTCCCACCGGGAGCACCGGGTAGAGGTAGCAAGGACATGGACCCGTCAGGCCAGATTGGCCCCGGCAGAGGAGAATCGGCCGCATCCGGAACGAGTGGTGGCACTGGACGGTTCAAAACTTCTTCCACCGGCTCGGATGGCGAAGTAGGTACGACGGGAGTCTCGGAGATGCGATTCCCGCAACGCGCTCGCGCAAGATGCTTGCCGTCGGTGAAAAGTGTTTCGCCTGCGTGAAGGCTCACTTTCTTGCGTGTCCAGTAGATGCGCTCCCCCAGGCGGTAGGAAACGTAAACTTGCCGCGTGCGCGCCAGGCGGACGATGCGGGCGGACTTTGTCTGGAAGTCCGAGTAATGCTTGGCAACGACGGGATCCTGGCGCAAAGCGGCCTGGAGTTCTTTTGCGCTGGCGATGCCGCCGGGAATCACCGAGTAAGCATAAACGGGACGGTCCGCGGAGCGTGCGGCGCGTGGAGAAAAGCCGGTGTCGCTCCAATTCCAATACAAAGGCAAAGACGAAGATTCGGCTGGCACATTAGACAGGGAGTGGTGCGAAGACGAGGAGGGGGAGAAGGCCCAGAGGAGGAGGGGTAGAAGTACGCTCAGTAGTCCTAAAACTAAAAGTGCGGCTGCTGTTCGCTTTTTCTGGATTTTGTTTGGTTTCGCATTGCGAATGTGGTCCGCAGCCATCCCGAAAAGGGTGAACGAACTTACCCTGAAATGCCTCTCCTCTATACAAGTGGCATGTGTGGTGCCAAAGGCGTGAATCGGCGAATTCGTGACATATCAGGGAGATGCCGTTAAGGTTGCTGAAGCCCATGGGGTGTCTAAGTCCAAGAAATGGAACGAGTTTTCAGGTATCAGGAAAATCCTCATGACCTGCAAGACTAAGTGGTTTCTAACCAAGTTCATTCTGAAACAGGCCCCCCGCCCTCCACGGCGCAACAATAAGACTCTAGAAGTGCTTTCCAAAGTGCGACGGGCTTCAGTGACGCGCACCCTTTGAAAACCAAGATCTCGAGGGTGCGTCGACTAAATTGGGTTATGACTTCGTGTCTGTGCCGCCCGCATCTAGTCGGCTGGCACATTCGTTGTGTCGTGCGCAGGAGAAGAGTACGATGTGTCCAAATCGGAGATTCCGGTTGGCTGTGTGACAACCGTGAGAGACGCGGGAAGGCCAGCGTGGTGCTCGTCGTCTTCGACTTAGAGAAGGCGGTCCGCGTTTGCTAGGCGGTGGTCCCATCCCCGAGTTTCCAGGAGTTGCAGCTAGGGCAACCGGAGAGAAAGGATCGAGGTCATGAATCAACTGATCTTGGTTCTCATTATCCTGGCAGCAGTGTTTTATGTGATCGCGGTCCTTACGCGGTTCCTCAAGTTTCAGATCATGGGCCATGAGCCTACGATTTGGTGGCGCGGCTCAGTGGGATTGTTGGGCTTCAGCATCGCGTTGATACTCTGGCAAATCCTTCAGCACATGCCATAGCGCTGAAGGTAGCGCCCATCAAACGAGGTGAACAAGCGGCTCCGTTCGCCTCCGTAACTACTTCCGCGGGAAGACGTGCCCGTTAGAGGCCAGGGGGAAGAGTGTTCTTCCGTCAAAGTGGCCGCTCGGCGGCTGGCTTGATCTTGGCGGACTAGGAACTGTTGGCGTCGTTGTCTCAGCGAGAATCTCACCTGAATATTTCCTCCGGAAGAATCGTTAGGCGGAGGGAGCCTCACTCTTCGGGGGCGTGACGAGCAGCGCGCCCGTTTCGGCAATCGAAGAAGGGAGACGAAGAGAGCAATGTTGGAAGCTCTTGCCCAAGAGTGTGGCACTCAAGAGCGTGTCAAGAGTTCACGTCCGCATCAACCGCCCGATGAAGTTGACTCTGAACCCACCCTCCAGAAAACGGCGGGCGCAAGTGGCGCGCACACTTTGAAAACCAAAACGCAAAGGGTGCGGCACCCGAATTCGTCTTATGACCTTACGTCTGCGTCAACGGCCTGGCTCCGAAACTGGTACGGAGGCGAGGAGGGGGGAAGGAAGAGAAGCCCAAGTAACGAATACAAGTCAAAACCCCCACACGCAAAACCGACGTGTGGGGCACCCAAGTTTTCTTCCCATTTAGCGCCCGGGCCACCCTCCTGAGGGGTTCCTAGGGAATCACTGCAGTTACCTGGTCGGAATAAACGCTTTCGATGCCGCTGGTATCCACTGACGTCGCCACGTAGTAGTAGGTTGTACCGTTCTGCACAGTCGAATCCGAGTAAGCTAGCGCAGCAACCAATGAAGAATTGATCTTCGCGTATTCTGTCCCGCTCACCGTGCTGCGGTAGACATTGTACCCGGTCACCGATGATGTACTCGCGTTCCAGGATAGCCCAACGGAGTGCGCTTGCTGCACGGTGGCTGTGAAATTGATTCCCGTAACATTTGCCCCGCTGACTGTGACGCCTTGCGTGGTGGGGCTGAAGGTATAGCCAGTGCGGCCTGGCGTAATTGCGTATGTACCGTTCGCTAAGCCAGCCAAACTATAGCTGCCTGTACTGTCGGCAGTCGTTGTGCCGGTGGCTGCCCCGCTCAGTGTGACCGTTGCACCGCCCCCACCGGTCGCAGGAGTGATTGCTCCAGAAATGCTGTACGTCTGTGTTGGTGGAGTTTTTGGGGTGCTTGTCCCACTAACAGTACCGGTGCATCCCCAGAGGAAAATTATCGGCAGAAGCGTCGCTGCCAAGAGGAGGGATTCGCGCGCGCGAGAATTTATACTCGGCGAGCTTACAAACCTACCTTGCCTATCCCTCTTTGCTCCAATGCTCATCGCCCAGGCCACTCAGACCTTTGCTAGACACTAGAATACGCACATAGCCATTCCTGAGAGAGTGATTAGAAGTCCAGATTAAGTACAGGTGTGCCCCCCTGTCTCTGGGGACAGCAGAATCCCTCGGTATCCCGACAAGTCCAATTCCAACCACACTTTATCCGGAATTTGCGATTTGGACCTCTGGCTCCTGCATCATATGCTTCTCCTGGAGTTTGATTTGGTGCGCGCATGGCGACGTGCCGGCAGGCGGTGGAGTAGCGGACGATGCGGCGGAGGCAAGTGTTTGGAAGAAAACTGAAGAATTGGGGGTGATTGGATCCCGGTCGAAAGGTAAAGCTAAGGTGAAACCTTCCGGCGCTCCAGACCTACGAACCTTCAAAAAGTGCCATTTTACTAGGGAAAATGGCGAGCCTGAGAGGACTTGAACCTACAACCTTCTGGTTTCTAGCCAGACGACTCTATCCAGTTGAGCTACGGGCGCCACGAGGCGATCAGCGCAGGCAGTTGTTCTCTTACCTGACCCGATTTCAAAAATCTCTCGCGTCTCATGGCCTCAGCGCGAGAATCACATTTTTCCGCGTAAACGAACTTCCATGGCCCGCGGTTCTTCGTGGATTTGGTTACACCTGAATTGTGCTGGCCGATGCGCTGCTCAAGGTCAGCCGTGAACCCTGTGTAGTAGTGTTTTGTGGATTCGGACTGAAGGATATACACGTAAAACATGGAAGGAAATGGCGAGCCTGAGAGGACTTGAACCTCCAACCTTCTGGTTCGTAGCCAGACGCTCTATCCAGTTGAGCTACAGGCTCGTGCAAATAGATTAGCACAGCGATGGAAAAATCCAAAAATAGGGCGGGCCACATTTTCACGCACGGCGGCACACAAAATGCGCCCGCTTCGGAAAGCGGCCGCTACAAAAGCAAGAGTAGGCGAAGGAAAAGCTTCAGGCCTGAAGGCCTGAGCTACAGAGGATTCACGAAACTCTTGCCGTGGGCTTCGGCGCCGCGCCAGAGCAGCACGGCCAGTGCCACGATCGTTACAACCTCAAAACTCGCCAGCGCCCATTGATACCCAAACTTCGTGCGCAAGGCGAACTCGATGTTGTTCGTGGGCGCCGCAAACAATATCCCCAACTGGTAGGCGAAGCCCGGGATCAAACCGCGCGCCGAGTCCGCTGCAAGTTCGTTCAGGTGCACCGGAATCACGCCCCACGCTCCCTGGACGCCCATCTGCATCAGCACGGCCGCGGCAATCAACAACGGAATGCTCCAGCCAAATGCCCAGAAGGGGATAATCAGCAGCGACAATGCCAGCGCGCACATCATTCCCTTTCGCCGGCCCAGCACTTGCGAGAGATGGCCAAACAGGATGGCGCCGAGAACCGCTCCCGCGGTGTAAATCATGGCGATATTGGCAACCAACGCGGGGCGCAGTCGGTGTACCTCTTTCAGGAAATCCGGGTAAAGGTCCTGCGTTCCATGGGACAAAAACATCATGAAGGTCATCAGCACCACCAGATACGCGAAGCGTTTCCATTGGGAAACCACCGTGCGCAGCACGTCTCCCATGGAGCCGGCGCGGTGCTGTTGCCAGGCCTCGGACTCCGGCACCTTGGTCCTTATATAGAGCGCGAGCAGCGCCGGCAGTGCGCCGAGCCAAAACATGGGCCGCCAGCCCCAGGCCGGCAGAATGAATCGCGCCGCCACGGCAGCCAGCAGGTTGCCAATCGAGTAGCCGCTTTGCAGGATTCCGCTGAGAATGCCGCGCCACCGCGGAGGCGCCGCTTCCATCGCCAGCGACGCGCCGACGCCCCACTCCCCGCCCATTCCGATTCCAAACAGAGCGCGAAGGATCAGAAACACGGTGTAATTCGGAGCGAAGCCGCAGCCCAGTTCGATCAACGAAAAATAGACCACGTTGGCCATCAACGGAATGCGGCGGCCGAAGCGGTCGGCGAGCAATCCGAACATGAATGCGCCAACAGGCCGCAACGCGAGGGTGGCCGTGGTGGTGAAAATGATGGCTTGTTTGGAAACGCCAAACTGCTTCGCCAGCGTGTCGTACAGGAAGACGATTACAAAAAAGTCGAACGCGTCGAGCGTCCAGCCCAGGAAACCCGCGAGGACGGCGTGATGCGACCCCGCTCTGAGTTGCGTTGCAGGCATCGCGCTAAACGCGCCATTCGGTGGGCTTCGGCATAAGCCGATACAATGCCACACCGCACGTCAGCGACGCCAGTCCCAGCAAAAATCCAGAGGCAAGCCGCCCAAAGCAGAGTTGTCCGATGCTGAAGAGCGCCGCATACACAAAAACGCACCCGATCACCCAGCTCAACACGTTCCTCCCCAGATCCTGGGTGATCTCTTCCACGCCGCTGACCTTGGCCACCGGCCCCCACCCGATGGCATCCGGCCTTACTTTCCGGTAGAACTCGACCAGCGTTCTCGTTTCCTCTGGCGGAGTCAGCAATGTGACCGTGACCCATACCAGCGTCGTCACGGCCGTGGTGCACAGCGTGGTCTTCGCAAAGATCACCGCGTCCGAGCCCTGGAAAAGGACTGGGCGTCCCGCAAGCGCCATCCACAACGAATGACTCCGCATAAGCAGTGTCGTCACCAGCGCCGCGGCCATCGCGGAAATCTCGCTCCACGCGTTCACGCGCCACCAATACCACCGCAACAGGTACACTCCACCCGTTCCCGCTCCCAGCTCCAGCACGATTTTCCACCCTTCACTGACCGATTGCAGTTGCATGGAAACCCACGCCGCCGCCACCACTAGGAATAGCGTCGCCAGCCGCGATGCGTTCACGTAATGCGCCTCGCTGGCCTTTTTCTTCACGAAGCGCCGGTAGAAATCCTCCACCAGGTACGAGCTTCCCCAATTCAATTGCGTCGCCACGGTGGACATGAAAGCGGCCATAAATCCCGCCAGCAAAATCCCCAGCAACGCGTGCGGGGTGTGCCGCGTGGCCACCATCATGTATCCGCGCTCTGGCTGCGCCAATCCCGGATACAACACCACGGCCACCAGCGCCGTCAGAATCCAGGGCCACGGGCGCAGCGCATAATGCGCCAGGTTGAACCAAAGCACCGAGAGCATCCCGTTTTTCTCATCGCGCGCGCTGAAAATCCGCTGCGCGACATATCCTCCGCCGCCCGGCTCTGCCCCCGGATACCAAAAGGCCCACCACTGCACCGCCAGATGCACCACAAACGTAATCACCGGCAGCGTCCAGAGCGCTTCGCCCGTCAACCCGCGTGAAAAATCCGGCAGCATTTTGGTGATGTCGCTCGCGCCGGGCCCCGCGGCATTCCGCATTTCCGCCAGCCTTGCCAGCAACTGCGACATCCCGCCCACGGCACGCACGCCATACCACGCCACGGCGATCACGATGGCCATCTTCAGCACGAATTGAAACAGGTCTGTCCACAACACGCCCCACAGCCCACCCAGCGATACGTAAATTCCCGTGAACGGCATCAGAAAGAACACGCAAATCGCCAGAGCCTTGGCGTCACTGATGCCCAGCGAGGTGCTGATAATATTCACCATCGCTTTCGTCACCCAGCCGAGGATCAGGCAATTCATCAGCAAGCCCAAATACACCGCGCGGAATCCCCGCAGAAACGCCGCCGGCTTGCCGTGATAGCGGAACTCCGCGAATTGCACATCCGTGATCAGCCCGGAGCGCCGCCACAATCGCGCAAACAGGAACACCGTCATCATTCCCGAAGGCAGGAAACTCCACCATAGCCAGTTCCCCGCCACTCCTTGCGTGTACACCAACCCGCATACCGCCAGCGGCGTATCCGCCGCAAACGTGGTGGCCACCATGGAGGTGCCCGCCAGCCACCAACTCACTTGGCGCCCGGAAACAAAATAATCCGCGGTGCTCTTTCCCGATTTGCCGCGGAAATACAGCCCCAGGACCAGCGTTATAAGGAGGTACCCCGCGATCGCGGCCCAATCGAGTGATGTGAGATGCAAAGTTGCTCTCTCCCCTTCCCGGCGTTTTGGGACGTTTTAAGGCTTATCGGTGCTCACGCCGTTCTGCTGCCGATCCGGCTGCTGCCAATTGGCAGCCCTGCGCCTGGAATCGCTGCTAAGTTTCCTCACCGCGCGGTTTTCTGTCAAAGGAATTCTAAATCGATTCAATGGCTATGAACCGCCCTCGCCGGAAAAAAGAGAACCCCGGCTCGCTGGGGGCAACGAGCCGGGGCGGGGGGTCCTGCCGAGGGGGGCCGGAGGAAACTCAATCTCTCTTAATGTGCGGCCACTCCTTCACACGTGGCCAGCACGCAAATCTTCTGCAGCTCTGCGTAGGTGAAGAACCGCTCTTCTTCGTTCCCGGCGCGTTCGTAATGCCCGATTCCCTTTTCTTCGGAAATCCGGGAGATCTCCGCCGGAGGCATGCCCAACAAATACGCCGCTCGTGCTTGTGTCACATACTTCGGGATCTGATTTTTCATGATTCCTCCCCTCACGCTGGAAGCATTGCCATCAGGTCTTCCTGCACATCCAGGATCATCGACTTATAAATGTCGACGTCCCAACCTTCCCCAATTCTCATCCGCACCGTTTCGCGATTCTCTTTCAGCAGCTTGCCTCGCAGGGGCACCTTGATATCCCCCACTTCCACATGAAGAACCACCGCATGCCCCAGCCAGTTCGTGTACCCGGTGTTCATTAATTTCCCCTCAGAGATCCGTTTGGACTCCCTGTCGCGGTGGGTAGAATCGCGCAGAGGCAAGTGCGCAGCAATGGTACAGCGAGGGTAGCAAACTAGTATTTCCGTACTGTTTTTGCTCGCATCCTCTGTTCCGCCAACAATCCTCAAGGGGTACTTTCGTACCGAATCTTCGGGACGCGCGTCCCATCGCCCCTCTCCAACCGCACATGGGACTCTCTACTTCGTGACGCGACGCCTTCATCCTGCCTCCTTGTTCACCACCACACCCGGGCTGCGTCCCGGTATCGGGCTGGCGCTGGGCGGCGGTTTTGCGCGCGGCTATGCGCATCTGGGGGTTCTTGGCGTTTTGGAAGAGCACCACATCCCCATCTCCTGCATTTCCGGCAGCAGCATCGGCAGCATTCTCGCCGCCGCCTATGCCAGCGGCACCCCGCTGCCGAGCATCATTGCCAAATGCCGCGAGATTCGCTTCCGAGATTTTGCACGGTGGCGTGTTTCGCGCTTCGGGTTGGCCAGCAACAAACGCCTCGGGGCGCTGGTCCACCGCTTCTTCGATTCCACGCAATTTGAGGAGCTGGCCATCCCCACCGCCATCGTCGCCACCGACCTTGGCAGCGGTGATCCCGTGATCTTCAAGCAGGGCAGCCTGGCGGATGCGATCCGCGCCAGTTGCGCATTCCCGGGGCTGTTCGAGCCGGTCATGATCGGTACGCGCTGTCTCGCCGACGGGGGTCTCGTCGCTCCGGTGCCCACGCGAGCCGCGCGCGAACTCGGCGCCGAATGCGTCGTGGGCATTTCCGTTGGTTTGCAGGACGGCCACCGCGGCGCTCCCACCAACATTTTTCAAGTGGTCAGCCGCGCCGTGAGTGCCGCGCAGAAGCACCAGCTCGAAGCCTGGGAGCGCCACGCCGACCTCGTCTTGCGTCCCGATGTGCAGTCCCTGGCTTGGGACGATTTCGACCGCATTGACGACGCCATCGAAGCAGGCGCCGCGGCTGCTCGTAGCGCTCTCCCCCAGCTGCGCGCACTTCTTTTCCATCAGCAGGGTGCCCATTCCCAATTGGGCCGCCAGGGCGAATTCCTCCTGGCAGTGGCGCTGCCATGATTCGTCCCGCGTGGTGGCTTCTTCTGGTTTGCGCCCTGCTCGTCCTGTGGGAGGAATGCGGAGAGAATCTGGCCATTTTCTGTTACCGTATAGGATGGGAAGCGATTTCGAATCTGCGCGTCCGCGCACTCTTTCTAATCCCTGTTTCTCTGAGGACTGAAGCCGCTTGCTGGAAACTATCGTTCACTTCCTTCGCTCACTCTACGACCCTCAAGGAATCCAACAACTGATCCGTTGGGGCGGTCCCACACTTGTGTGCACCATCATTTTTGTGGAGACAGGCCTTTTCGTTGGGTTCTTTCTGCCGGGCGATTCTCTGCTCGTCACTGCTGGCATTCTCGCAGGCCAAAACTTGATTCCCCTTCGCTGGCTGCTTCTACCTGGCATCCTCTTGGCCATTGCTGGCGACCAAGTAGGCTATTGGATCGGACGCTCGGCGGGCCCGGCGCTCTACCGTCGAGAAGACTCATTCTTCTTCCGCCGCAGCCATCTCCAGCGGGCGCACGAATTCTACGAAAAATATGGTGGCCGGGCCGTAATTTTGGCGCGCTTCGTTCCGATCGTGCGCACCTTCTGTCCGCCCGTCGCCGGCGCTGCGGCAATGCGCTACTCCACATATCTCATCTACGACATCTTTGGCGGAACCCTTTGGATCAGCAGCATGCTGCTTGGGGGCTATGTGGCCGGCTCCAGGATCCCCAACATCGGGAAATATCTGCATTACATCATCGCCGCGATTATTTTTCTTTCGATTTTGCCGCCGATTATCGGAATTCTGCGGGCGCGGCGGCGTCCAGGCGGCGCAAATCCCGTACCAGGCGGTGCGGCCATCCCCGAAACGGAGAGTAAGTAAGCGGTGGCGCCCAAACTGCGCGCGATCATCTTCGATATTGGCCGCGTGCTGGTCCGCATTGATCTTCGCCGCGCCCAACTTGGCCTCGCTCAGGGCCTCTCGCTCACTCCCGATGAGCTCTGGTCCGCCATCGAAAAAGATCCGCGGTGGACCGATTGGCAGGAAGGCCGGATTTCCCCTTACGATTGGCATCTCCATCTCTGTCAACGCCTGGGCATTTCTCTCAACTTCGAGCAATTCACCACAGCGTGGAATTTTGCTCTCGATCCGCAGCCGATCCAACCGTTACGCCTCTTCGAGGAGCTCTCCAAACGCTATCGGTTGGTTCTTCTCTCGAATACCGATCCCATTCATGTCGCTTACCTGGAGTCGACTTATGACTTCTACCGATATTTCCCCAAAGGGCAGCGCATCTATTCCTGCTCGGTTGGGGCCAGCAAACCCGATCCCCTCATATACCGTGAAGCCGTGCGCGCCTCCAAGGTCCGCGCAGGCGAGGCGGTGTTCGTCGATGACATCGCCGTAAACGTCGAGGCGGCCCGGCAGCTTGGCCTCTCGGGGATCCATTACGAGTCTCCGCAGCAGCTTCTCCAGGCTTTCGCTGCTCTCGGCATAAAAGTGGAACTTTCTTGCACTACGTAGGAAATCATCGCCGGCATTCACTTGCGCGTAAAGATTCCCAGAACTAGTACCACGTCACTTTCCCACAGTTTGATTCAAAGGATTTTGTTTCAATCACATACAGAACATTCGCAATCCGTTCCTCGCGGTACCCCGCTTGCACTTCTTGTTGTCAGGTTTGACGCTCCGGCAGCATACTTGGGCTGCCATTTCGCAAAACGTTGTACCCATTTAGGGGTAGAGGAGAGGGAATTCACTATGTCTGAGCAAGATTCACAGAACAATTACGTTGAAACTAAGTCTGGTTCGTCTTGGCAGTTGCCCGCGATCATCCTCCTGGCGCTTTTGGCCGTGGGCGGTCTGGGCCTGGCTTGGAGTAATTCCTCTAAGCTCGATGCTACCAAGCAAGCCGTCGCCGATCAGGTAAAGGCAGTGCAGACTTCCGTGCAGTCGGATATGAGCACGCTCAAGGACCGCATTGCCGTAGACGAAAAGGCCAATACGGACCTCAAGGGTGATCTGAAGGTTGTCACCGATAAGCTGAAGATCACGCAGAGCCAGTTGAAGAAGGCGCGCACCGAGGCAGAGCAACTCAATACTGATACGACCTCGAAGATCACCGCTCTTGACACTTCCGTGCATCAGGAACTCGCTACCAAGGCGACTTCTGACGACGTCAAGACCGTCGATACCCGCGTCACCCAGGTCGATACCAACCTGAACAAGACCATCAGTGACCTCAACATGGCCCGCAGCGAACTTGGCACTCTGATCGCCCGCAACCATGACGAGATCGACGTTCTCCGCCGCCAAGGCGAGCGCGACTACATCGAATTCTCCATCGCCGGCAAGAATCAACCCCAGAAGGTCGGCAACATCACCGTCGAACTCAAGAGCACCAACGAGAAGAAGAACCGCGCCAATCTTGTCCTGACCGTTGAGGATAAGAGCACTGAGGACAAGAATCGGTCTGTCAATCAACCTCTCTTCTTCTACCTGAGCGGCACTCATCAGCCTCAGGAAATCGTCATCAACAAGATTGGCAAAAACCAGATCAGCGGCTATCTGAGTATCCCCAAGGCAAACGCTCACCCGGTGACTGCCGCTGCTTCCAACTCCGGCAGGTAACCCAACTCGATTCGTTCAAAGGGGCGGCATGTGCCGCCCCTTTTCCATTGTCTAGCGCCAGACGCGTCCTTCGCCTGCTTCCTGATCTCCGCCCCGCAATTTCTCCTATCCGCTTATTTCCGCTACAATCTGGCTTGGCCCGGAGTCATCCTTTGCGCTTTTCCACGACCGTCGTTTTCTGTGCGATCGACAATTTAATCTCGCCTACCGGCAAGCCTCTTACCGGTTTCCCGCAATTCCTTGACTCCCTGGCGGAATCCTCCGTACCTTGCATCTGGGTCACCTCGCGCACACGCTCGCAACTTGATGCCACGCTCCGCAAACTTGGCCAATCCGAACCCTTCATCGCCGAGGGTGGCTCTGGCGTTTATCTCCCCGAAGACTATTTCCATCTGAGACCCGCCACCACGACGCGCCTGGGCCGCTTCACCTGCATTCCCGTCGCTTCGCCACAACCTGCCGCCGCGGAAGCCCTCGACTTCCTCGCGGAGGAGACGGGCATCTCCGTCGTGTCCTTGCGCGCGCTCTCTCCCCGTGAACTCTCCCAGAACACCGGGCTACCGCAGCGTGAAGCGGAACTCCTCCGCCTTCGCGATTTCGACGAACTCTTCTTTTTCGCCGGGGCCTCCGACGCCGACATTGTCAGATTTCAAGCCGAGGCCACCCGGAAAAAGCTTACGCTGCGCCTGCGCGGTGTCTTCTGGGCGCTGGCCGTCGGCGCCAGTCTCTCCAACTGCACCTACGAATTGTGCCAGCTCTATGACCGCGCCCTGCGTGCGCACGCATTCAACGTCGGCATCGCTACATCCGAGGAAGCTTCCGAACTCTTCCCCGCCTGCGAACACGCTATCCTCCTGGCAGAACGCTCCTCGGCCTCCGATTCTTCTTCCGGCCTGTCTCCCCATTCACGCCCGACCGCGTCTCGCGCTGCTCCCAAATCTTTCCCGCTCTTTTCGCCAAACACCTGGGAACTCGTGCTCGACACCATCCTCAACCGACGCTTTTAGCCGCGCCACCGGGAAGCAGGTCCTGGTCCCCTCAGTACGAGCATGGCGGCAAACGTCACTCGCCCCACTGGAACTACTGTGTCCTTTGTGTGTGAAGCTTTGCACACGGCAGGTGCAAGCGTTCATTGCAATTTGGGAATTTGTACAAAAAGGCCAACAAAAGGCCACGTTCTAAGAGTACTGATTACCCTCCTACGACCTGGCACACCGATTGCTTCTTTATCTTTGCTCGTCGCTCGCAATTCCATTGTCTTCCGGCTCACTCCGCGCGTGATCCGAAGGCTAGGAGTATCCACCCATGTCTTGGATGCGTCGCGTGTTTCATGTTCCCGCTTCGGAAACCCAGATGGGCCTGGTTCTCGCGCTGTGCATTTTCACCATGAGCGTTATGTCCATCGCCCTCCTGTGGCAGGCGCAGGTCATTGCCAAGCAGAACGCCGTCATTCGCATGCTGGAGACTCGTTTCGGCGGCTAATTGGCTCGCTGTGCGTTAGACAACATCCATCTCCCTTTCCATCTTTCCACCTCGCTCTCCCTTCCTTATGGTTTGGTCCCTCGTTTCGGGGGAATTCACCGTCGGGAGATTGCCCGTGGACCGCTTCGTCGTTTTATTCCTGCTTTCCTTATCCTTGGGGCTGGCATCGGCCGCGCATCAGTCGGCACGTTCATCAACTGGGACAAACCCAGCCACCAGACACCATTCCCATCACCAGAGACATCACGTCGGCAAGAGGCATTCAGGCGCGCACCAGAAAACTTCCCACTCCGCTCACTGATCTTAGTTTCTGCGCCGTCTCTGAAACGCAAGAAGGGCCCCGACCGGAGCCGGGGCCCTTCCTGTAATTTAGCTGTGTCGAGTGGTGAGCAGTAAGTACTGCGTTCTGCCACCTGCCGACTCGCACCGCGTCAGCGGTGTGTGCAGCATTGTTTCGCTTCTAAGCCCGGTGGAGTCATCCGTCCCCTCCGGAGCTCTGGGAGCTCACGTCTCCCTTCTACTCCCCGGCAGTGTACGCCGCAAGGGGAATCTCCAAAAATCATCAAAACGCACCTATCCCCTTGCCTATCTATCATTTGTACTGTGATTTTTGCGCCCTACTTGAGGAACAGCGTCTCGCGCAATTGGTCGCGGCCGATAAAGGTCTTGATGGTCCGGCAGTTGCCGAACAATCCCTGGATCTCGCGGTTCTGATAAACCTTTTGCGCCGCGCAAATCGTCTTTGCCGAGAGCACTTGCAGCCTGCTCGTATCTGCGACCCGGTATCTTTGGAATCCTTCGGGCTTCTTGCTGTGGAACATCGCAAACACCACGCCACCTGGGCGCAGCATCTCCTCCAGGTGCGTCACGATCTGCTTCGCCACCGCCGGCTCCAGGTAATCCAGCACATCCCACAGCAACAAGGCATCGAATGCCGCTACAGGGTACTGAAGATTTTCTTCCAGAAATTTCTTTGCTCTGGCCTCCGGCGTGCGCTCCTGATAATCCTCTTCCTTCAAGGGTAACTTGCTCCGCGACTCTTGTTCTTTCACGAACTCGGACCATCCGCGCAATATGTCATCCGATGTTACGCGAAATCCCCGCTCGATGAAGAAGCTGAGCGTCGTTTGCCATGCCGGGCCCAAGTCCAACAAGGTGCCGCGCCCCAACCCTTCCAGGTTCCACAGAAACTCCTTCAATCCATTCGATATGCGCGTCGTTTCCTGCGAATCCGGCGCGCGATTCTCTCCGACTACCCGCAGACCGCCATTCCCGTTGTTCGCAGCTCTGCTGTACGGCAATGGCCGTGTGCCCGCTAGTCCCGTGCTCGATCCAATCGCGTTTCCCAGCTTGTTCAGGAATCCCATGGCTCAGTCCGCCCCCGCAACTGCCGCACCCGAGGCCGGCTTATCTTCCGCCTTGCTCGCGTCTTTCGGCTTATTTGCTTCCTGCTTCTTGGAACCCTCGCGGTTGGCCTTCTCCGACGCGCTCACGGGCGGCTTCCCGGCCTCCAGCATGCCGTGCAATTCCGCGCCTTCCTCAATGGATATTCGATCGGCCTTCAGATCGCCTTGCACTCGCGCCGAACGCCAGACTTGAATCCGCTCGGTGCCGGTCAGCTTTCCTTCCACGCGGCCGCGCACGATCACTTCTCGAGCGGTCACATCCGCCTTCACAGTGGCATTCGGCCCCAGCGTCACGGTGGAAGTGCCGCAGGTGATTCTTCCTTCGATCTGTCCATCCACAAAAAGATCTTCACTTCCGCTGATTTCTCCCTTGATCTTGATGCCCTGGCTCACACAAGCCGCTGCTTTGGGCGACACATTCGCGGGAACCGGCAGATTTTTCGCGCTCGCCGTTCCCATTGTGGAATTTGCGGCACCTGTGGAAATCTCAGGAGACCCTTGCGGCCTCCCCTCCTCTTTACGCCACATGGAGACACCTCAACCGTTTCTCAGTACTTCGAAGTCGCCAGCAAGGACTGGTTAAGCGTTGCGACCCAGAAAGATAAAGATATTACAGCACTTACTTGCTGTAAAGGGCAAGGATAGTTTTTCTACAATTCGGGTGACCCGAAAGAATACACCCTCTCCGGCCCTAGTACTCCTAAACTCACTTTCGCCACTTGCGCTGCACTTCCGTTTCCGTTCCCGCGTAATTCCCACAGGGCCAAGAACATACCCGCGATTTCCTGGGCAAATAGCTTTATGGACTTCCGCTTCTCCCACCAACGCTGCGGGTCAAAATCCCCGTCGCGCGCGCTCCCGACGCTCACCGCAATCCCGGCGGGGAACACCTTCTGGAAGATATAGCGCGCGCGGCGCGTGTGATAGTTCGACGTCACCAGCACCACGCTTTTCCATTTGCGTTGTTCCGCAAAACGCGCCAGAGCCGCCGCCTCTTCGTTCGTGCTGTCGGCGTCATGAGCGAAACGAACGATCTTCTCTTTCGGCACGCCCCGCTCCACCAAGTCGTGCTCCATCAGCTCGCTCAACCCCGCATTGGGCCGCAACCTTCTTCCACTGGCCACCACGATGCCCGCCACACCCTGGCGGTACAATTCCGTGGCGTGGGTGGCGCGATCCGCATAATAGTTGTCATCGCCGAGAACGATAATCGCATCGGCGTGCGACGCGGGCTCATCCACCACCCACCATTCGGCCGCATACCGCATGATCGGATGCCTCGCAAAATAAACCAGGGCGCAGAGAGCTGCCAGAACCAACAGCACTACAAGATTCACAAGGATTCCTCCCTGCTCACCTTGGCGCTGCACTCCTCTTCTCATGGGTTGGGATCGCTTGCGCGCAACTGTTCCGCGGCTTGTTCCGGCAGGAAAGCGTTGAAATACACTTCCTTGATGCTGTAGGACTTGCTGCGCTTTTCCACGATGGGCATGATCTCGATGTGCCAATGGTAATCGTCGGCCAGCGTCTTCCAGTACCCGGAAAGTTCGCCCTTTTTGTTCCGTGTGTTCGGCGAAGTGTGCACCACCAGGTGAAACGCCGGGGCCACTTTCTCCAGGCGCCGCAGGACGCGCCCGAGCAGGGCCGCCAGTTGCTTGCGGTTCGCTCCGGGCCGTGGCTGCTCAAACAGATGATTGTGACGCCGGTGCATCACCCACACTTCAAACGGCACGCGCGAGGCGTACGGGCACAGCGCGTAGTAGTCGCCCTGCACATCCACAATCCGCTTGCCCTGCTTTTCTTCTTGCCGCACGATATCGCAGAAAACGCAGCGTTCCCGGTCCTTATACCATTCGTGGGCGGATTCCAGTTCGTACTTGATGCGCCGGGGAACGAAGATCGTCGCGGTCACTTCCGAATGCGCGTGCGTCCATTCTTCTCCCGCCAGCGCCCCCTGGTTTTTGAACACGCTCACATATTTGAATCGCGCGTCCTTCTTCAAGTCCGCGATGCGCAGGCCCCACACCCAAAGGATCCGCTCAATTTCATCATCGCTCAGTTGCGAGAATTTCTTGTCATGCGCTCGCGTCTCGATGACCACTTCGTGCGCGCCGAGCGGCCCCATCTTGTCGTAGATTCCTTCGGCCACCCGCCCCGGCTCGTTTTCCACGCGGTACAGGGCCTCCGGATGTGGAATCACGCGCCCCTGCCACACGCCTTCGGCCGGCCACGTCAAAATCGCGTTCGTATTTTCCACAACGCCGGGATCCAGAGGGCACTGGTCTCCCGTCTCGCCCAATCGCTCGCGTTGGCCGCATACAACCCAGCTTTGTGTTATAGGATCTCGTCGAATTTCCATGGAGTATTTATCGCGTGTACCGCGTTGGCGTCGGTCCTTCTTCCAGAAGGTGGCGGTCCCAAATCGCGCCTTCCCGGCTGTAATACGCCATCTCAAAATCCTGAGTCAGCTCCAGCGCGTCCGTCGGGCAGGCGTCCTCGCACAACCCGCAGAACATGCAGCGCGAAGTGTCATAAGTGAAGCTCGTCAAGACTTTCCGCCGCGTCGCGTCATCGCGTTCCCAGCCCACGACGATCAGATTTTCCGGGCAGGCCAGCGCGCACAGGTTGCACGCGATGCACAGCGTCTCTCCCGTCTCCGGGTGCTTGTTCAGCCGCGGCGCTCCGCGATAGCGTTCTGCCACCATCGGGCGTTCCAATGGATACTGTTCCGTATAAATATTGCTGGGGAGTTGCGTGCGGAAAGTGACCTTCATGCCCTTCAGAAAGTCCGCTTGAAAAATCCGTGTCACCAGTTCTTTCATGCTTTCAGTCTCTTTCCCCTATGGCCCACTTGTCAAGGATACACGGCACGCCTCGTTCCCGTCGTCAATTGCCAGATTCTCCGGACCCTCCGCTGTAGCAGGCTCTGTGTTAAGCTTTTTTTCATTCCTGCCATGCCTGACGACCTCTACTATATGCAGCTCGCTCTCGACGAAGCCCGCGCCTCTGCCGACGCCGGCGAAGTCCCCATCGGCGCTGTGCTCGTCCACAACGATGCCGTTCTGGCGCGCTCGGGCAATCGCACTATCCGCGATAACGACCCTACCGCCCATGCCGAAATGATTGTCGTGCGGGAAGGCGCACGCCTTCTCGGCAACTATCGCCTCGCGGGCACCGTGCTCTACGTTACCCTCGAGCCCTGCGCCATGTGCGCCGGTGCGATCGTTCAGGCGCGGGTTCCCCGGCTCGTCTACGCCGCCGACGACCCCAAAGGCGGCGCTTTCCGCTCCTGCTTCGAGCTGCTCACCAGCCCCAAGCTGAATCATCAGGTCGAGGTCACTTCCGGCATCCTCGCCGAAGACTCTGCTGCACTCCTGCAATCCTTCTTCGTTTCCCGCCGCTAATTTCTTCCCGCGCCTTTGTGCCGCTCTCTTCTCATCGCGCTCCGTGATTTTGTGGCCAATCCTGCTCCTCCTTCCGTAGCCAGCGCTAAGCGGTGTCTGCTAAAATACCTGCAACGACCACTGCGGAGAGGTGACTGAGTGGTTGAAAGTACTCGCCTCGAAAGCGAGCGTACGGGGAACCGTACCGTGGGTTCGAATCCCACCCTCTCCGCCATCTTTGTTTGCCGCCGCCTCGCGTCGTCCTGCGCAGATCCTTGCTTGCTGGCGTGTCATAGAGGCAGCGGTTCCCAACGAGACAACGATGTACGTACAGATGTATTGACAGATGGAATTGAAACGGGTATGCTGACTTTGCGGTGATTTAGCCGTGCGATTTGAGTGGGACCCGGCGAAGAACCGGCGGAACCTTCGCAAGCATGACGTTCGATTTGAAACTGCCGTTCTCGTTTTCGATGATCCCTGCGCTCTAACGCACCGTGACCCCGCCTTTGACGAAGAGGAACGCTGGCTCACTGTTGGGACCATAGGTCTCGGTTCGGTTCTTCTGGTCGTCCATACTTTTTATGAAGAGCACAATGAGGAAGTCATTCGCATCATCTCGGCCCGCGCCGCCGAGTCTCACGAAAGGAAAGCCTATGAGGAAGCTCACAAAGGAGCAAAAACTAGACATCCGCGCCATCGCGGCAAAGAGCGACGACGACATTGATTTTTCCGATGCGCCTCCGGTGATCGATTGGAGCGGCGCCGAAATCGGCAAGTTCCATCGGCCGACGAAGAAGCCCGTCACCATGCGCCTGGATTCCGATGTCATCGCCTGGCTCAAAGCCGATGGCGGCGGTTACCAAACCAAGGCGAATTGGCTGCTGCGGCATGCCATGCTTCACTTCAGGCGGGAGAAAAGTTTAATCGACTCCGGGGCCTTCGCGTCGCTCCGCAGATCCAAAAGGCACAAGAGCGAAGCTTGATTCACGCTGCACGCGCGGCGCCTCCCTCGCTGTATCCGCTCCATCGATCAACATTCGCTGCAAACCAACTCATCCCCCGTAGCGACGGACATTCAGCGAGATCGGCAAGCCCACGCAAAAAATGTGGATGATCACCCCAATGACCATCATCTTGAGCGAAAAAGGATGCTTCCTGGCCGCCGACAACGGCACCACAAACTCCTGCATAAAGAAATACACCACAACCCCGTACAACGCTCCGGAAGAAACGGCATGTTTTACCAGAAACCGCAGACTGCGGCTTGCCAGGAAAAATACCGTCGCCGCTCCAAAGGCAATCACAAAATGCAAAAACAGCCCGAGCAGCGCCGTCGCAAGGCCTCCGTTGAACGTGCGTGGTCCCAATACTCCCCCGGCGATCCCTTGCAACAACGGCAACGGCTTCAGTCCCAAGTAGCCGTACACCAGCAGCGCCGCCGTGATGTCCAGCACGCCGCACGTCAGGCCGGCCATCACGATTGGTTTTGCCACACTCCCGTTTGCCATAATGTGGTACCCCCCCACGCATCGCGCCCGCGCCTGCTAGAGATACTTAATCAGCACAACCTCGTTGCGGGCCTCGTTGTACACCAGCTCATCCACCATCTGTTTGGTGAGCAGCAAGCCCAGACCACCGGGGCGTAGACCCTTCTCTTCGCGCGCCTGCGCATGGGCCAGCGGGTCGTTCTCGGGGTTGTTAATTGCGGCGTGCTTGATCTCTTCGAGCTTGAAGCCGGGGCCTGGATCGTCGAGGCGGTACATCAGCATTTTGTTCGTGCGAATGTAAGAGATGCGCACCTTGAGGTTCGGATCGAGATGACCGCCCCACTCGATGGCGTTGTTCAGGAGTTCGCGGAAGGCGTAGCCGACTTTTTCTATGACGTCCGGGGGAAGATCGGTCTCGAGGAGATTCAGGAAGCTCTGCACGCGGTTGACGACCGAGCGTTCGCACGGCACCAAGAGTTCGACCCAGTGAGGCTTGGCGGAAAGGACTTCGATAGGGGGCGTAGCCGCCTGAGTGGAGAGGGCGTTTTCGACGACCCCGCGGAGGGTTTCGGCGTCGAAAGGCTTGGTGAGGAATTGATAGACGCGGCCGCGCAGGGCATTGAGCAGCGTCTCAGGCGTTTTGTCCGAGGTCATGATGATGATCTTCGGCACATGCGCTTCGCCGGTAAGGCTGCCGAGGAGGCCGAGGCCGGTCATCTTGGGCATCCAGATGTCCAGGAGAACCAGATCGAACTTCTTCTTGCGAATGGCGTTCAGGGCCGCGACACCGTCGGCCGCGGTAGTCACGGTGTAGCCGTGTTTTTTCAGGATGCCGCGGACCATCTGGCGGGTTGTGGCGTCGTCATCCGTTACGAGAATGTGGGGCATGAGGAAACTCCGGATCGGGAAGATCGACATTGCACTGGCAGGTAGGATTCATTTTTTCTTGCGCGTCCCCGTCAGGCTTTGTGTCCGTTTGGAAACAGTGGATTGCGGCTGCGCCCGAGTTTGCTTTGCGTATCCTCTCAGGTTTTCTTCCAGCTTCGCAATCTCTTCCTTAAGTGCGGCATAGACGGCCGTTGCGCCGCCCAGTTCGGAATTACGGCCAAGGTCTTCGAGTTCCTGCGCGCGATCGCGGGCGTGTTGCGCCAGGAAAATGCTGACGGAACCCTTCAGGGCATGGGCGAGTGAAGCGATTTCGTCCGCGTCGTGGCGCTGCAGCGCTTTTTGCAGCGCAGCGATGCGTTTGGGAGTGTCGCGAAGGAATGTTTGAATCATTTTGTTCAGGAGCCTTTTGTCGCCGCCAATGCGGCCCAGCAGGTCGTCAATTCCAGCAGAAATCGCCGCGGGAGGCTTTTTGGGCGCGGATGTGAGCGGGAGAGTGCTGCTTGCAGCGTCAAGGATTTCACTGAGCCCTTCCAGACGGAACGGTTTGCCAAGCACGGCGTCAAACCCTTCCCGCCGCAGACGGGCCTGATCGCCTTCGCTGCTATTGCCGGTGAGGGCGATGAGAAACGCGTGGCTGCCGGCGCGGGCCTCGTTTTCGCGGATGGTGCGGGCCACTTGAACCCCGCTCATCGCGGGCATCTCTTCGTCCAGGAGGATGACGTCGACATGCTCGTGGAGAAGCGCACGGAGCGCTTCCTTCCCGTTGCAGACAGCGTGAACGTGGTGGCCGTTACGCTCCAGTTGATAGGTGACCAGCGTGCGAATGTCTTCCTGATCTTCGGCAAACAAAATGCGCAAGGCGCGCCTCCCCTTCACGGCAAGCCTGGGACCGGCCGCGGCGGAAAGAAGAGCGTGAGGAGGCGCTTCCCCTTCCGCGGAGGCGGCAGCCTGGGGCAAACGAAACCAAAAACGCGAGCCGATCTCCGGCAACGAGGAACAGCTGATCGAGCCGCCCCAACGCTCAACAGTTGTCCTGCAAAAGTATAAACCGAGCCCGGCTTTACCACCGCCCTCTTTCCCCTGGGAGAAAAGGGCGAACATCTGCGCGGGACGCAAATCCAGTGGAAGGCCGGGGCCTTCGTCATCAACGAAAGCTTTGCGGAATTTGCCGTCGGATTCGAGGCCGACGGTAACGTTGCCGCCCTCGGAAGAGTAGCGCAGGGCGTTTTCCAGCAGATTCGTGAAGACGCGGTGCAGGCGGCTTTCTTCGCCCTGGACATACCAGGGTGCCTGCTGATCGATTCGCGGATCCAGAATCAGGTTGACGCGCTTGGCGGCAAACGCCGGAGAGAGTGAGGCGATTGCGTTTCGCGCGCAGACCAGCAGGTCAGGCGCCTGATTGGCCTTCTTTTCCGCGTCCATGGTCGCCTGCAGATCCGCGGCAAACACCTGGATGATCTGGCGGATCATGGACTCCTGCTGCTGGGCAGCCATTTTACCCAGCGCCATGAATTTTCGCCCCTCCTCGCTCAGGGTCTCGGCAGAGAGGCAATCGAACGATCCACGCATCGCGCTCAGAGGCTGCGAAAGATCGTGAATGATGCAGTGGAGAAGGATTTCCTTCTTCTGGATTTCGCGCAGCAGTTTTTCGTGTTCCAAAACGGCGTTGCGGGCTGTCTGCAAGATCTGAACCTGTTCGCGGTACTGCGCTTCGGGGCTGTGCAACACCAGGAGTTGTTTGCCATCCCGGAGGAGAGCGGTGGCTTGCAGCGGGATTTCATAACCCACCGCCGTGCTCTCGATCCACACTTCGGACCGGCATTCGGCGGTCTGCGACGAACTCCAGCAGGTTTGCGCTTCTCCGAGAAAGTT
This sequence comes from Candidatus Acidiferrales bacterium, assembly GCA_963780785.1. Lineage (GTDB taxonomy): Bacteria > Acidobacteriota > Terriglobia > Acidiferrales > UBA7541 > Acidiferrum. The sequence continues at coordinate 3,356 of CAWADS010000006.1, read as the reverse complement.
CTCAAGAAAGGGCGATTTTTCAGCGAGTGGGATCAGCGCCTCGCCGGGCTGGGTTGCACCCCACAGCTCATTGAACCAACTGGGAGGATCGCTCCGTAGAACGAACTTCCCTTCCCCTTTGTGCTCGAGGAGAACATACCCAAACTCTCGCGAAAAACTCTGGAGTGGGGTCGCCATGTTCACCTGAGCATCTTTCCCGTCAATTGCGCGAAGGCTTCTTCCACACCTTCGCCCGTTTTGGCACTGCTGCGGAGGACGGTCCAGCTCTTGGCAACAAGCTGCGCTGCCAGCGCCGCGTCGAACTGCCAATCATTAACCAGATCGCATTTATTGACGACAAATACAAAAGGAAGCGGGCCCACTTCCGCGCGGGCTTTTTGTTCCAGGGCCAGGGCTTTGTCGAGCGTGGCGGGACGCGTCCCGTCGGCGACCAGCAAATAACCAAAAGCTCCCTGAAGATGCTTCCAGTTCATTTTCTGAAAATCGTCTTCTCCGTAGAGGTCCCATAGCACCAGATTCACTTCGCTGTTGTTGGCTTGCACCACTTTTTTGCTGATCTTCACACCGACGGTCGTGTGGTACGCGTCAGAATAAATGCTTTCGACATATCGGCGGACGAGGCTCGTCTTGCCGACGGCAAAGCCCCCAAGCATGCAGATCTTCTTTTGCAGCATGGCGGAGGTCAGTGTGCCCCCGGAGAAGAGACGCGGAAGGTGACGCTGCGGTTGTATTGGCGATTCTCTTCGGAGTCTTCTCTGCGGACGGGTTCGCTGGTGGCGACGCCCTTGGCGTGGAGCCGAGTAACCGGCAGACCCAACTGGCTGAGCTGCGATGCCACGCGACCAGCGCGGCGCTGGCTGAGAGATAAATTCGTGGTTTCGGCGCCGGTGCTGTCGCAATGGCCGATCACTTCGAGGGTCGCAGGCTGCTGCAGGGCGTCGGCAGAAGAGAAAAGAGATCTCAGCTGGGGGGCGATTGTCCGCAGGGCTGCCAACTGCGAGGACGAGAGCGAGGCGCTGGCGATGGGAAAGGTCACAACCAGACTCTGAATGTCGCTTTTCGCTTTGTCAAACGCGGGCTGTTCGTTCCGACGCACGCCCGAAAGATTAACGGCGCGGATCCCAGGGACCAGCACTGCCCGGCGAACGAGATCCGCAGTCCAAACCGAGGAGGCATTGCCCTGCGGGCGCAGAATGCCGTCTTCGACTGTAAAGGTCACGCCGGAGGGAGGCAGCAGTTGCGCGGTGGCGCGCTGCTGAACTATGGGGTCATCCAATGCGTAGTAGGCGCCCCAGTGAAACTCGCCACGCGCAGGAGATAGTCCCGCGCTATTAACAAATTGACTGGGGTCCGCGGCAAGCGGATCGCGCAAACCACGAATGACGAAGCGGCCGTGTTCGCGGCCAAACGAAGTGATCACCAAGCCCGGCTGATCGCGCAGCGTTGCAACGAGATGGCTCCAGCGATGATCCTGCCACCAGCCCCAGCCCACCCAACTGCCCAAGAACAAGAGCACAATCGCGCCAGCGGCCCAGACGTAGCCTCGCCCCTTGCGCCGAGGTTCCTCTTTGTATCGAAACTCGAGGCACCGGGCCAGATCGCCGTCAGCGGCAGCGAAGGGTGCGGTGTTGCCATCGAAGCCTTCGAGCTGCGGGGCGTACTGCCGGTGAATGTTTTCGAGCGTTTCGGCAAGCGTGTCGCGAAGCGCGCGCGGGGCAATGCCGCGAATGACCGCCGCAATGATAGCGTATGGACCTTGTTCCACCCAAACGTCAAGATCGCCCACATTCATGCGGCCCAGTCCCTGGCCTTCCGAGGTGTGAAAGGAGTCCCGCACAAAATCCTGAATGGCGGAGAGCATTCCGGAAACGAGGCTCGGATCTTGTGTGGCAACGGAGGGCGCGACGGCGTGCCCCAGCGGCAAACCGGTTTTCTTGTGGATCAGAAAGACCTGCTCGACGCGAAACACCAGGCTATGCAGCAGAACCACTTCCGTGAATGAGCGGCCCGTGCGGAGCGCCTCGAAGCGCCACTTCAGCCCTTGCCACGAAACGCTTTGATCCATGATTTCGTTGAACGAATCCAGAAAAGACCGCAGCGTTTCGAGAATCGACTTGCGAATCGCCGGCCCCATCACCGGGAACAGCGCGTCGGCCAGCGTGCCCGGGTCCTTGCGCACGGACTCGCGGAGCGCGGTCTCAATCGTCGGAGCAAGCGCATGGCTGAGAGCTTCGTCGCCGCCTTGTTCACGGCGAAGCTGTATGGCTTCCGCTACGACGCTGCTCACATCCTCGGTGCGCGCTTCGGGATCGGAGACCCGCTGGTGCAGGCGATCGAGCGCCTCCTGCTCCGGAGCCAGAATCAGGTGGCGCAACTCGTCGAGCGGATCGGTTCCGTTCTCGGAAGGGTGTTCCGCGGGCTCAAGAGCGCGTCGGGTTGCTGGCGTATCGGCCATCGTCAGTTAGCGTGAAGGAAAAAATAGCGGGCCTCATCCCACGAGGCCCGAAAAATCGTTTACACCTATTTCTCGGGCAACTCCAATTCGTCCTTCAGGCGGAGCGAGAGTTCCGTAAAAAGATCGGCGAGCATGGCGCGATCCGTCTTGTCATTGCGCAGGCTTTCCGCTTCGTGTTCGAGGGCGGACTCCAGTTCTTCCTTCGCTTTCTGGATCGGTTGCTGAGCGTCTTGGACTGCTCGAGAATCCGGGAGCGGAGATCGCCCTGCGCGCCGGCCAGTTGGTCTTCCACCTGAGAAAGCTTCTTCTCGAGAGCCTTGGAGGAGTCGCGGGATTCCCGCGTAAGTTCCTTCAGGCCTTCCGAGCGCTCGGATTTTTCCGCCTTCAATCGCTGGCTGAGAGATTCCATCTCTTCACGCACAAACGATTCGAGCGTATCGAAGCGCTTCTTGAGGTCTTCCCGGAGCGCGTCGGAGGACTTGGCGAGGCGCTCTTCGAGGCGGGCGAAACGCTTCTCGTACTCGCGCATGTTGGAACCAAAAAGAATGTCGCGGATTTTGTCTACATTGGCGCCTTCGCGCAACTCGCCATTGGCGGCGTTTTTTTCTTCTTGATTGGCTGGCATGGCAGTAAGGACCCCCTTCTGCGGTGCTGCGGCTTTTTGGCCATCCGGGGACACTACTACGAGACACGAGATTCAGCAACACGGTCATGGTACCCGCGCGAAGCGTGGGAGGCGAAGAAAGATCGAACGGAACAAGACACGGAATCCCCGGCCGCCGCCTCAGTGCTGGCCGGTCTAACCTGCCCTTTACAGTGAAAAGTGGGCGGCGGGAAGCCGCCCCGAATGCGAATTGCCGATAGAAAAGCGCGCAGGGCAACCCGGCGCTTTACTGGCCAG
>CAWADS010000005.1:0-54267 GCA_963780785.1 Candidatus Acidiferrales bacterium | reverse complement strand
TTTTGGCCGTGACCGATACAGGAACGGGAATGGACGCTGGAACGCTCGCCCATGTCTTTGAGCCATTCTTCACCACTAAGGAACGCGGCAAGGGCACGGGACTTGGACTTGCGACGGTGTACGGCATCGTAAAACAGAGTAATGGATATATCTGGGTGGATAGCGCACCAGGAAAAGGCGCCTCCTTTCAAATCTATCTCCCGCGTTATACGGGTGAGCCGACGGTGGCGGAACAAAAAGTCGATTCGGGAGAAAAACTGAGTGGTACGGAAAGCATCCTTCTGGTGGAAGACGCCGAGCCGTTGAGAAAGCTGGAGCAAACCATTCTTGAAGCAGGAGGATTCCACGTGTTGTCGGCGGGAAGCGGCGAAGAAGCTCTGGAAGTCGCGGCGCGCTTCGGCAGCACTTTTGATCTCCTGCTGACGGACGTCGTGATGCCTGGCATGAACGGCCGCGCTTTGGCGGAACAATTGTGCCCGCGCCAGCCAGGAATGAAGGTGCTCTACATTTCGGGTTATGCCGACAGCTTCATTGCGGGGCACAGAGTTCTGGATCCCGGAATGCACCTCCTGCACAAGCCCTTCACGGAAGAGGTTCTCATACGGAAGGTCCGCGAGGTGCTGGATGGCGGAAAGAAGCCAGCGCCGGCCATGGACCTAGTGCCCGAACTTGCGGGGAGCAATATCCGGTCCGGCCGTTAGGAGGAACAAAGCCATGGGAAAGGTGTTGGTTGTTGATGACGATGAAGCATTGCGGCGCCTGATGCGCCTGGAGCTGAGTGACACCTATGAAGTCATCGACTCCGGGGAGCCGGAACAGGGTTTGGCACTCGCCCTCGAAAACGAGCCCGACGCCATCCTGCTGGATCTGCGGATGCCGAACTATTCCGGGTATGAGCTTCTGGAGAGGTTTACGTCCCTCAGCCGCACGCAAATGATTCCGGTCATTATCGTGAGCGGCGAATCAGGGGGGCAAACCAAGGAACAATGCAAGCAGCTGGGCGCTGCCGGCTATTTTGAGAAGCCGATTGACTTCGAGGCGCTGCGCGCGTGCCTTAACCAAATCGCCAAAACACGCCGATTGGTGCCTCGAACCGAGGTGCGCGTGCGATTGCGCGTTCCGTTGAAGCTGCGCGGTTCGGACAGTCACGGGAAGAAGGTTGACGAGGCCGCGACGACGGAAAACGTCAGTCTGAGCGGGTTTCTGTGCGTGTGCGCGGCCGAACTCGCGACCAATTCCATTGTGGAAGTCTACATGACGAGCAACAAAGAGGACTACGTGGGGAAGGCGAGGATTGTTCATTCGAACTCGAAGGCTGCGCCCCTGCGCCACTACGGATGCCGGTTCATCGAAAAGACCGGTCCCTGGGTGCTGCAATAAGGAGTGAGTGGACTGCTCTTTATGGACAACGCTGCACAAGTCCTTCCCGCAGAACCTGAAGGCACTCTCTCCGAGGTTTCGTCGGATCAGCAACTTGCCGCGCGCGTTCTTGCCGTCGACGACGAATCTTCCGCTTGCAAGCTCCTCTCCCTCATCCTGGGCCCGCCTGTTTTCCACTGCACCACCGCGTGCAGCGGTGAAGAGGCCCTTGTGAATCTACAACGCGAGCGATTCGATGCCGTCATTTCCGACCTCAACATGCCCGGCCTGAGCGGTATGGAGCTGCTCACTCAAGTTCGCCGCCGCTACCCTTATATGGCGTTTTTGGTCACCACCGGGGTTGATGACGTGGACGTGGGCGTGCAGGCGATGCGTTGCGGTGCGGATGACTATCTTGTTAAACCCCTCCGGGAGAGTGCCGTCCAGGCAAGCCTGGAGCGCGCACTGCACAAGCGGCGGCTCGAACAACAGGTCGAGAACTACCGCCAACACCTCGAAGAAATGGTCGCGGAACGCACCGCGCAACTACAAGCCGCTTTCCAGCAGATTGAGAGCAGTTACGAAGACACGCTGCAAGCGCTTGGTGCAGCGATCGATCTCCGCGACAATGAGACGGCAGGCCACTCACAGCGTGTCTGCCGTTACTCGCTCGAGATGGCTCGAGCGATGGGCTGGTCGGACAAACAATTGGGAAGTCTTGCCAGGGGAGCTTATCTGCACGATATCGGAAAGCTCGGAGTCCCCGACGGCGTTCTACTCAAGCCGGGGCCTCTCACCGCGGATGAGCGGAAAATTATGCAGCAGCACGTCCCGAGGGGGTTCGACCTCGTGAAGGACATTCCCTTTCTTGCTGACGCAGCCGAAATTGTTCTCTCGCATCACGAGCGCTACGACGGCGGCGGCTATCCGCGAGGCCTCAAGGGAGAAGAGATTCTTCTGAGCGCGCGAATCTTCGCCGTGGCAGATACTCTCGACGCCATCACATCCGACAGGCCCTACCGGCGCGCTTCTCCGTTCGACGCAGCACGCGAGACCATCCGCCACCTTTCAGGCAGTCAGTTTGATCCAAAAGTGGTAGATGTGTTCCTGAGCATTCCCGAAGACACCTGGCCGACGATCGCAAGGAACCAGCGGCAAATTGCCGGGCTCTCACCCGAGTTACGAAGGAGCACTGCCATTCTCGGCCTCCGTTTTGATGTAATTCCGTGATTGATCTCGCTGGCCTATTTGATTCCGAACAACAAGTGAAAGTCCTTTGGGCCGTGTGCCAAGAGGTGGGTGGGAGAGCGTCCTACGAAATCGGGTCAGCGATGGTTGGCTGACTTGCGGCAAGAGTATCGAAAGAATCATAAAACCCGTGGACTCCGGTCCAGCCACTATAATAGGTTCGCGCTGAGATCAAGAGCACGCACGGTGTGGCACTGAACCAGCCTGAGGTGGAACCGCGGCAATGACGAAGATTATTGGCATCGACCTGGGCACCACCAACTCCGTCGTGGCGGTGGTGCAGGGCGGCGAGGCCGTGGTCATCCCCAACCAGGAAGGCGCGCGCACCACCCCTTCCGTCGTGGGCATCACGAAAGGCGGCGAGCGTCTGGTCGGCCAGATGGCCAAGCGCCAGGCGGTAGCCAACCCGGAGAACACGGTCTATTCCATCAAGCGGTTCATGGGCCGCCGCATGGATGAGGTCGGGAGATGAGATTCGCCGCGTGCTCTATAAGATCACCCCGGGGCCACACGACGATGCGCGCGTGGAGATTTTCGGCAGGGCCTACAGCGCGCCTGAAATTTCCGCGATGATCCTGCAAAAACTCAAGCGCTCGGCCGAAGATTTCCTGGGCGAGAAGGTCGCCAAGGCCGTGATCACTGTGCCGGCCTATTTCAACGACAGCCAGCGCCAAGCCACCAAGCAAGCCGGCGAGATCGCCGGGCTGGAAGTCGTGCGCATCATCAACGAGCCCACCGCGGCGGCCCTGGCCTACGGGCTGGACAAGAAGAAGGACGAGACGATCGCGGTGTACGACCTGGGCGGCGGCACGTTTGACATTTCCATCCTTGAAGTCGGCGAGGGAGTGGTCGAGGTCAAGGCCACCAACGGCGACACGCACCTGGGCGGCGACGACATTGACCAGCGCGTGATCGAGTGGATCCTCGGCGAGTTCAGGAAGGATCAGGGCATTGACCTGAGCAAGGACAAGATGGCCCTGCAACGCCTGAAGGAAGCCGCCGAAAAGGCCAAAATCGAGCTTTCGCAGGAGAACGAGACGGAAATCAATCTTCCATTTATCGCCGCGAGCAGCTTCGGGACCGAAACACCTGCAATTGAAGCTGACGCGCTCGAAGCTCGAACAATTGATGGAAGACATCCTGCAGCGCTCGGTCGGGCCCGTGAAGCAGGCGCTGGCCGACGCGGGTCTCACCGCCGACAAGATTGATGAAGTCGTGCTCGTGGGCGGTTCGACGCGCATTCCGCGCGTGGTGCAGATCGTGAAGGAGTTGTTTGGCGGCAAGGAGCCGCACAAGGGAGTCAACCCCGACGAAGTGGTGGCGGTGGGCGCGGCAATTCAGGGCGGCGTGCTGGGCGGGGAGGTGAAGGACATCCTGCTGCTCGATGTGATTCCGCTTTCGCTCGGGCATCGAGACGCTAGGCGGAGTGATGACGGTGCTGATCCCGCGCAACACCACGATCCCCACGCACCGGGCGGAAATCTTTTCGACCACGGCGGACGATCAGACCTCCGTCGAGATCCACGTCCTGCAAGGCGAGCGCAAGATGGCCGCGGACAACCGCACGCTCGGCAAATTCCATCTGGAAGGCATCCCGGCCGCGCCACGCGGGATGGCGCGGATCGAAGTGACGTTTGACATCGACGCCAACGGTATTCTGAATGTGTCGGCCGTGGACTTAGAGACCGACGAGGAGCAGAAAATCACGATCTCGGCTTCGACCGGCCTAAGCGAAGAGGAGGCCGAGCGCATGCGCGCGGACGCGGAGTCTCATGCCGAGGAAGACCGCAAGCGCCTGGCGGAAATCGAAGCGCGGAACCTGTGCGACGCCCGGGTGTATCAAGTCGAGAAGCTGCTCCTGGAAAGCCGCGAGAAACTCAGCGACGAGCGACATCGTGAAGGTTGAGGGAGCGCTAGAGCAATGCAAGCGCGCCCTGGCCGATGGCGGGGCCGAGCGCATTCGGTCCGCATCGCGAGGCGCTTGGCAAAGCCACGCAGGAGGTGGCTGAGGTGTTGCCATCGCACGGGGGCGGCGACCGACGTAGCGATCGATGCGGCGTGCGCGGACGAAGCAGTACATCACACCGTCCGGCCGGGGCCTTTTCCTGGGATTATCTTTTCACTTTCTCCAGCTTCAGCACCATCTCCGCGGCTTTCTTCCTGAGATTCAATACGGCGCGGCACGCTTCGACCAAACCAGCCTCAAGGCCCTCGTGTTCTTTCAGGAGGGTTTCGACTTTCTGAAGCAGCTCCCGGGCATGGGAAGCTTTCTCCGTAAGGGTCGCGGCGTGGTTGATGCCTTCATTGATCCGGCTAAAATCCGATTCCGCCTTTTGGCATAAAGGACATTCGATCTGTTGGCCCATATCCACCTCGCTATCCACGCACGATCTGTAAATTCAGCGCGATGCCCATTAGGCGGGCTTACGGTCTCTAAGCGCCTGATGGACGCGACGAATGATTTTGCCGCGGTCCAACGGGTCAATCCTGGTGAACTGACAACCCGCCTCATACGTCCGCCGGCCATGAATGCGCGCGCTCCAGATGACCTGGGCCTGCGCCTGAATGGGCACGGTTTCATGAGGGAGGGTCAACTCCAGATCGAGCTTAGCGCCATGGGGCAATCGCTTGTCCACGGGAAACCGGATTCCGCCCCCGCCCACATCCTTGGCTGCACGAACCACTTCCCTCATCCCCGTGCCGACCACTCCATACTTGACCTTAATGAATGAAGCTTCGATGCGAACATACATTCGGCTAGGCCTTTCCGTGTTTGACTTGCGCACTTTCAGTTTTAGCTCCTTGTTTCGAGACAGGTTCGCCGCACCTTGGACAGAACTTGTATTGATAGAAAAACCGCCAGGACTTACCGCACTTGGAACACTCCACGTTCCAGGGGGCGCCGCATTGGGAGCAGAAGTCCGACGTCTCCCGACGCGGGTGCCTGGCATTTGGGACATTTGAACGAAGCCATGAATCCTCACCTCCTTGACTGTGAACTCCCAGACATTCCGAATGCGGCCGGTTGTGACTGCGCCCCGATTCCAGCGCCCGAACTGCGATGAACCTGCTCGGAGGAAGTCCGCGGAGACCCACCACACGCATCATTCCCCAGCGGTATCGCCCCGCTTGCGAAGCCGCACGCGGCTGAAGTCACGGATATTCCCGCTGCCATCGAGGCTGACTTCGTAGCAGCCCAGGATGTCCATACTGTCGGGGATGGACTTCTTCTCGATCATCTCAATGGTGACGATCCAGCCGTCCTCACTGCGGGAGATGCCCATGACGCTGGAGGTTTTGAGATTGATCAGCGGGGGAAATTCCGCCACGAGTTTATTTACTAACTCTGTTACTTCCATGGAACAGCCTCCTGGTTTCCTTTTGAGTTGTAGTCCGGCCCTCGGTTGCCGCCTGCACGACCCCTTTGCCGGAGCATCGATTGCAGGGGAGCTGCCAAACGCCTTTCGACTTTCCGGTGCCTTGGCAGACCGGACAGCGCTCGAGAGGCTCGATGACGCTGACGGCGCCTTTGCCGCGACACACTACACAGACCATGGCCGGCTGCGAGTGCATGCGGCCACTGCCGGCGCAGAACGCGCAGCGGACAATGGGCTCGGGAAGCGTGACGACTTTGCGCCCGCCGCAGTAGGGACACTGGCCATAAGTCCTCAGATTTGTTCCTTGGCCTTTGCAGAACGCACAGCGCAAGCTCGCCCAGCCGGATTCCGAGGTGAGCACGGAAGTGCTGTAGAAGTCTTCCTCCTGGAGGAAGCGAGCGAGTGTGCATTTTCTCCAGCGCATAAAATTTCAACAATACCTTTCGATCAGCTCTTCGAGCAGTTGGCCGGGTTGCGTTTCTTGAATGGTGCTTGGCATCCGCGACGTGTTGCTGGGCGGTCAGGACGTGGAGACACACTTTCCGGAAGAAGGGATCCTTCTTGGACGGATGAATGCCCCGGGCCTTTAAAACCTTGGCAATTTTGATCGATTCGCGGACGGAGGGCAGTTGGTGGCGCTGGCACTCCGCGCGAAACGCCCGCACCAGGCTGACGAGCCTTTTGGCATCGTTTTCGGCGATTCCGGAACGGCTTGCGGTGATGGCCGTCTCTGTGTCCGCGTCAAAGTAGCCCACATGGATGGTGACCAGCCGGTCTTTGAGCGCATCCTGGGCCTTGTGGATGCCGGCATATTCCTCTGGATTGGAGGTGAAGATAGCGCGGAATTTTGGGTGCACAGCGAGGTAGTTGTCTTCCGTACCGCCGGCGGGCAAGTCGAGGAGTTTCTCTTCCAGGATGGACAGCAGAGTATTGTTAGCCTCGGGCTTGGAGCGGGTAAATTCATCGTAGACCAGGGTGAAGCCGTGTTTGCAGGCCACGGTCAAACGATTGTCCGTCCAGCGTTTGACGACATCCTCTTCGAGCTTCGTGACCGAGTGGATGTATTGATCCCGCAGGCGCTTGAGGCGAAACCCGTATTCGGCGCCGACGAGATCCGGGGTCTTGAATTCATCGTCGCCATGGATGAGGACGATGGGCCGTTTGAGTTTGGCGGCGACATGCAAGGCCAATGCGGTCTTCCCCGTGCCGGCGGGCCCACAGAAGTGCACAGGGAGATCGGCGTTGAGATACGCCAAAGCGTGCTCCACCAAATCCGTGACGTAGGGCGTGACGACAAACCCAGCGTCGACGTCGGGCTCCAATAAGGTTGATAGACTTTCTTCGGCCATTGCTGCCTCTCAGTTATCTGCAGGAGCTGCTGCCTGCGATTCGACCTTGGCTTCCAAGCGATCCAGGCGCTCTTTGAGCAGCCGGTTCTCGGCCTTCACCTGGTTGGCCTTCGAGGAAAGGTTGGCGTCGGTCTCCCACCAATCAATCCCAATCTCTTTGGCGCGTTCCACCGAAGCGACCAGCAGGCGGATTTTGATGGTCAGCAACTCGATGTCGGTCAGGTTGACCTTGATATCGCCGACAATGACCAGCCCCTTGTCGAGGATGCGTTCGAGAATGTCCGCCAGGCCGGTGGCCTGGACGGATTGCACAATCTGCTCAGCCATCTGGACCTCCACTACATGAGAGAGCCCAACGGACCCAGATCGAGATTGAGTTCCTCGTCTTCGAGCCCAAAAACGATCTTCAACTCCGCCATTTTGCGTCTCGAGCCGCCGGAAAGCCTCGCCGAGCCGCTCGACCTGCAATTCGGACAGCGTTCCTCGCTCCATCTTTCGAACGGCCTGCTGCTCCATCAAGCGGCGGATGAGTTCGATCAGGGTGAGTGCCAGCTTCGCCAAGCCGTGCTCGATCTTCGAAGGGTCAAAGTCGGGGCGTTCCTTGCGCCGCGGCAGAGAACACGCAGGATCGCGAGCAAACATTGGAGAGGCCTTTTCACCAGCTTGAACAGGCAACGCATGGTTGTCATCCGAGCGGTCCATCTTTGGATCGAGCCATTCGCCGGACTTCTCTTGCTCCGGCACCGGCTGAGAATCCAAAACCGTCTGCGCTGCGCAAGGCGGCTGGAGATCTGCACCGGATTGTGAATCGGGTTCCGCAAGAACAGGCAGATTCGCGCAGGGAGCGGAACCCACAGAACATTCTCCCGATGAATTGCAGAGAAGATCATCGGCGGGATCTGCAAAGCAGTCCGCACCGCCGGGGCTGTGCTGCTCCAGAGTCGCAGATGAGGCGAGAACCAGCTTCAGACCCAGGTGGACCAGATTGATGTCTGCCACGGCCAAGTCGATCTCCCCGTCTACCACCACACCGGTTTCCAGCACGCGGTCGAGCAGGTCGAGCAAGGTCACGCGTCCGGGTTCAAGCAGCGTTTCATGCATGAACAGCACCTTCAGGACTGCTGGCCTCGCGATGGCCCGTGCCTAGCGGGCAATGCGCTGAAGCTATAGGGCGGAAATGGTCCCACCAGTTCAAATGCAAAACCGCGTGGGAGGTACTCCTGGCGCAGGGCTTTAACTTCATTTTCCAGGCTACCGAAAGCCGATTTGTTGATGAGGAGCGATGTGTTGAGCACCATCGGGTGGACGGAAGACTCTTGCGCCGGCGGGTTGAACTTTGCTTCCTGGGCCAAAGCCGAGAGCCGGGAGGAGATTGATGTGAGATGGACGGCCAACCGCAGAGTACTCTCTCGCCGGACCAATTCCTCGTAGTGCTTCTGCATGAGGTAGGCCGTGCCGGACAGGTTTTCCCGCGAACTGGGCTTTGAGCTGACGGAGGCCGTCATCCTGAGCCTCGACAGCTGTCCTGGATGATCGGAAGATCGCAGAAGCCTTTGACGCCCCATTCTTCCTTGCCCTGAAGCCGGGCCAACAGCGCGCGAAGTGATTCGTCCAGGGCCGAGAGACGGCTCCAGGAGGCTTTCCTCCGTTCTAAAAATCGTGAGGAACTTCATGGGAATGACGGTGCCGAATCTTCATGGCCGCTTCGAGCACCCGCGCATGATTCCAGATCTGCTCTTCCAGCCACTTGGAGTCCTTCATGCGTTCTTGGAGCGCTTCTTCTCCAAACTCTTGCAGGGGGACGTCCCGGATCAAGGCTCCCAGTTCTCCCATCGGGAGGCAGCGAACCCCAGGAGGCGTCTTGATGCTCCGCGAACGAAGCGGGAGCATTCGCGATGATCCACAACACCGTACAAATAGATGACTTTCGAGGACTCCATTGTTCTCTGCCCTTCTCCGCGGTCCTTTCTCATTCCCGCTCCTGAGCCACGTTGAGCCTGGCCATGAGAGTTTCCTCGGCTTTCAGGAATTCCGCTTCGCTGATCATCCCCGAGTCGTACAGTTCCTGAATTTCCGCCAATCGCGCTTTGATCTCTGCCGCGTCGAACAGTTGGCTATTCGTTTCCTTCTGGACCTGCTCGGCCAGCCACATGATGCCCTTCACCGGAGCAAGGAGCAGATCATCCAGCAGAAACATGGCTCACCTCGCGCAAGTTGATAACGATGGTCACGAAATCAAAAGGGGCGACCTGGCGTTTGACGGTCCATTTCAGCTGGGCACCGAGCGTGGCACGCAGTTCGCCCAGCGTTTGATCAAACGCAGTTGTTTTCCGCCCTTCGAGCAGGAAGGCCAGGTAACAAATGCTTTGATCGGCATAGAGTTTTTGACTGTTATCCCGGAACTCGCAGGCGTGTGGTTTCAGCGCGTCGAGGATCCGTGCGGCCGTGGCCCTGCGCTTTTCTTTGACCATCGCCTGAACGGTCCTTCCGATCTCGATGCGGTCGTAGTAGGCGGCGGCTGCGGGCTTGGCTGCGGCGGTGGCTTTGATGGCCTGAAGCGATTGACTCTCTTGCAGCAATTCCTGGAAGACGGCGTCCATGTTGACGAAGGAAGCCCGGACTTCCACGCTTTCCTTGCCGGAGATCCAATGCAGGAGGCGCATGAATTCGTCGCGGCGCGGCCGCAAGACCTTGTCGATAATTTCCTGGTCGCTTTCGGCGATGGTCGAAAAGCGGATTGGCAGGACCGCGTAGTTTTCCATCACTCTTTCAATCGCGCGGTAGTGGGCCATGGTGTATTCGCGCATGATGCGATATTTGGTGATGGGGGAACTGCTCACCACGCAGGCCAGGCCGTCGCAAAGCACGGTGACCAATTCGTCGCCGCGGCCGCCGATGCCCAAAGGGCCGAAGTTTTTGGGCTCGTTTTCCTTGATGATGCAATAGAGATAGCGTCCTTCATCCATGGCTACACCGCGATCTTCAAATCGACGAAGTGATAGGGCGGCAGCGGGTCCGTGTACTTGAAATCAACGCGGCCATCGTGGCGGCTTCCGAGTTCCATGAGGCTCCGCTCAAAGCCAGAGTAGGCTTCGCGCTTCACCAAAAAGGCTCCCATGAAGATGACCTTATCGCCCGCGGGTTTTCCCATGCAGTCTTGGCAAGCCTTGTCCGCGCTGTTCTTGAGCACTCTGAAGAGCTTCTCTCCTTCTTGTTGCCGTTTTGAGTCCAGCGCTTCCGCTACGATCTGCCCGATTCTCAAACGATCCTGGTAGGTTTGCTCGTAGGGCTTGTTCATGATTTCGCGCTTGTAAGTGGCGATCATCGGATGCGCTTTCACGACCTCTTCAAAAATCACCTTCATGTCATGCCACAAGGCCGTCACGTTCACTTCGACCGCGCCGCTCAGCTTGACCAGAGCTCGCCGGAAATGCGAGTAGTTGCGCTTGAGCAGTTTGTTCACGGCGGCGACGTCGGGAGCGATGGTGCCGAACTCGAACGGCAGTACCGTTTCGAGCTTGATCACATTGCTGAGCACCCGTTCGTGGGCCAGGCAATTCTCCGGCGTGGCGCGGCACCACGTCCGACGTCCATGGACTGGCCACCGCTGAGACGTCCCTGAATGCAATAGCTCTGAACTTCCTGCCTCTGAACCCCCACGGCTCCCCAGCTTCTCGGTTCGGAGGCTTCAATGACACCGTACAGGTAATACCCTTGCGCCATCCCGATCTCACTTTCGCGCTAGCTCCGCGACATCGCCGGGGCTGTCTCTCTGGCCTCTGTTTGGGAGGGGTCACACGTTTGGGAGGCCAGGCGCGGCTCCTTGGAAATCACGAGCATCGTTTTGCCAACCCGTTCTTGCGTCAGGGAAATTGCCTGAGAAGAGCTCGCCTCCGACGGTCTCCCAAAAACCCAGCAAGAGCTGATAGCTTGCGGCGAGTTTCTCAAATTGTTCTCTTGGCTTGCGGATCGTTCGTCATTTCGGTCCGGGTGACATTGGGGCGCAAGCTTCCGGAAGGCCTGCTTGATCTGGAACAGGGTAGTATGATCGCCAAGACCCAGCGTTCGCCGAGCCTCATCAACTGCCTGGAATTCGACCATCATCACGTGCAGATTGACAAAGCTGTAGCAAGGCAGCGGCCCCGCATAGCGGAACTTCAGGATTCGACCGTGCAAGTTTCCCAGGCGATAGATGGCTTCCTCGAAGGGTTTTGTCCGCTCCGCTAGGACCAGAAATGCCGCATTGAAAACCGTCTGTTGGCGCGGTTCTTCAACGAGCTCACGCGTTCCGAAAATGGTTTGAGTCCCGCTTCGACCGCCCTGGCATACTGGGCCTTTTGCCGCGCGATCGCTTTGGCGACCATCATTCCGGCGGCGACTTGCTCTTCCGGGCCAGGCTGCTTGCCCGCGGCGAACTATGTGTTCCTTATACTTGCGAATCTTCTCATCCTGCTCCTCGATGAGCCTGAAGATCTCGCCGCCATTCCACTCCGCCTCGACGTCGAATTCGACTTTGCCCTCAATTTGGCGCAGAGCGTCGCCCAGCGGCCGATGCGCCTTTTGGAGAAACGCTTTCACCTCCGCTTCGCTCCTGGCCACGGTTCCCAAGCGCAGGGGAAGCACGAGCAGGTTTTCATGACCTGCTCCAATACGCGGTTGTGAGTGAGGAGATCCTCTTGGGTCGTTTCACACATTTCCCGGGCCCCATCGCTGACGATGGCGCTGAGGCCTTCATAAGAGATGGTGTAGACCAGCGGCGCGCCGCCAATGCCGGTAAGGTTCCAGCGCCGCTCTTGGTCATCCCGGATGATCCCGTAGAGATACACTCCGCTGCCTTTGCTATCACACTCCGGCACAGCAGCTTCCCTACGGTTCACTGGATTGTCAGTTTGGAGCAAACTTCTCTCCTCGTTTGTGCGGCATCTCGCCATCCATCTCCCTGGAAGACTTTGAGGTTGCGACTTTCCAAGGAGATGAATTGCGTCTCGTCCATTGCTGAAAGAACCGGGTGCAAGAACATCGGTGCCTGGGTGAAGGTACCGCACTCCCCTAAGGCAAGTCTCATGCCAAGCAATGGTGGCATTTTTCGGCATTGGAAATCTTATGAGTTAAGAATGAGTTACGAGCTATCAAGCTTGAGCCAGCTTTGCCAAGAGGTCCAAAACCTGTGCGACTCCGCACAGTTGCATGTGCGATCATGCACGCGCAACCAAATGCGGTTGTGAGTGCATGGGGCCGTGCATTCCGCACGCGGCCGACAAAGTATTCCGAATGGCTGGAGCGATGTCACAGGAGCGCAAACTTTTTCATCCGCGTTCGCAGGGCAAAGCGGGTGATCTTCAGCAGCTTCGCGGCTTCGGTTTGGTTTCCGCTGGTTTTCTCGAGGGCTTGCGCCACCAGGGTCTTCTCCACTTCCTCCAAGGCGATGCCGCCTTCCGGCAGGCGAATGGCGTCATCCGCTCTCAGACCGGCCGCGCCCAAAACAAGATGCTGGGGTGAAATGAGCTCGCCTTTTTCGAGAATCACGGCGCGCTCGATGATATTGCGCAGTTCTCTGACGTTTCCCGGCCAGTCATAGGCCGCCAGCAGTTGTTGCGCGGCAAAGGAAAGGCCGTGGACTTGCTTGTGGAATGAGCGGCTGAACTGCTCGACAAAATGTCGAGCCAAGAAACCATGTCGTCTTTCCGCTCACGCAAAGGGCCGACGGAGATGTGAAAGACGTTGAGCCGGAAGTAAAGATCCTGGCGGAATCGTCCTTCGCGGACGAGTGTTTCCAGTGGGCGATTCGTGGCGGCAACAAAGCGAACATTGGCCGCATAGTCTTGCGTGCCACCTAAGCGGCGCGCGCGCTTGTCTTCCAGAACGCGGAGAAGCTTGGCCTGAACCGGCATTTCCAGGTCGCCGATTTCATCCAGAAAGACCGTGCCACCTTCAGCCACTTCCAGCAGCCCTTTCTTGGAGGCTCTTGCATCTGTGAACGCTCCCGCCTCATAGCCGAAAAGCTCGCTTTCCAGCAATGCGGCAGGCATCGCCGTGCATTCCACGACGACAAACGGCTTTTTCTTGCGGAGAGCCGTTGCAATGAATCGCCCGAGCGACCAAGGCTTTGCCCGTGCCCGTCTCGCCAAGGATCAGGACCGTGGCGGGGTCGGCCTGAATGGCCTCGGTAATGGCGCGGCGAAGGGCTTGCGTTTGCCGACTTGTCCCCACGATCTGCTCAAACTGAGCGGGCTGCACTTCTTGCCCGGCAGGTCCCTCCCTTTCCAGCCTGAGCCGTTCAAGGCTCAGGGCGTCCGTGACGGCGATCTTAACTTGATCCACCTTGAGGGCAGAATTCGGCGTGACGGCCCCGTGGCTCTCCATGGCATCCAGCTCTTCTCGCACCTGCTTAGGGTTTGCGGGAGCCACAACCGAAAGGTCCGGGCTGATCTGCCGCAGAGCTTCCAGGATTCCGGCGGCCTTGCTCCCATCCAAGCCTGTTCCCAAGAAGACGAGATGGGGCGCCAACTGGGCCGCCTGTCGCAGCGCATCATCTGGCGTCGCGGCGACGGCCACCTGAAAGCCTCCATCGGTCAGAGCTGTTTCCCAGAAGCGCCGCAATCGCGGATTCGACTCAATCAAGAGCACGCGATGAATCCGCTCACCGGCGACAGGCAACTCCGCTTTTTGTTGCGCCGCGCTGATCGGTGAACTCATTGGATTTTCCCGACCGGTGCTCGGGACTCGGCAGGAAGCCTGCGATGGAGCGTCGGGGCGCTTGCGGGCCTGCATCGAGTCCAATGCCTCACGAAAGTGGCGCATGGTCACGGAGATCTCCGGATCAGCCGTTGACTGAATGGCCTCGCGGATGGCGAGCATGGCAGCTTCCTGGCAGACGGCCTCGATCTCGGCCCCGGTAAAACCGGCGGCATCCTTGGCGAGTTTCTGGAGGTCCACATCCCGCGCAAGCGGCTTCTCTCTGGTGTGCACGTGGAAAATCATTTTACGGGCCTTCTCATCCGGGGCGGGCAGTTCAAAGACCAGGTCAAAGCGTCCCGGCCGAAGCAGCGCGGGATCGATGATGTCCGGGCGGTTCGTCGCGGCGAGTACGAGCACTCCCTTTAACTCTTCGATGCCGTCGAGCTCGGTCAGGAACTGGCTGATGACGCGTTCGGCCACTTGGGAGTCCACTCCCCCGGCGCTGCGATGGGGAACGATGGAATCGATCTCATCAAAGAAGAGGATGGCGGGAGCGGCCTGCTTGGCTTTGCGAAAAATTTCGCGAATGCCCCGCTCGCTTTCCCCAACGTACTTGCTCATCAATTCGGGACCTTTAATGGAGATGAAGTTGAGCTCACTCTCTGTCGCGAGGGCTTTCGCCAGGAGGGTTTTGCCGCAGCCCGGAGGGCCCGTCATGAGGATGCCTTTAGGAGGACGTATCTTGGCTCGCGCGAAGAGCGCGGCATGCTTGAGCGGCCATTCCACCGCCTCGATGAGGCGTTTCTTGATTTCCTCCAGGCCGCCAACGTCATTCCAGGTGACGTTGGGGGTCTCCACAAAAACCTCGCGGATGGCCGAGGGCTCAATATCGCGCAAGGCTTCCAAAAAGGCTTCCTGGGTAACCTCGAGCTTCATCAGCTTCTCGACGGGAATCTCCGCCAGGTCGAAATCGACTTCGGGGAAAAGCTGCCGCAGGGTAACCATGGCCGCTTCCCGGCACAGCGCTGCTAAATCCGCTCCCACAAAACCGTGCGTGATGTCCGCGAGCCGGGCAAGGTCAACATCCTTTGCCAACGGCATGCCCCGCGTGTGGATGTGAAGAATTTCGAGGCGCGAGTTGCGATCCGGGATAGGAATGGCGATTTCGCGATCGAAGCGGCCGGGGCGCCGCAGCGCCGGGTCAATGACGTTGGGGATATTCGTTGCGGCGATGACGACGACCTGCCCGCGGGACTCCAGGCCATCCATCAGGGCCAGAAGTTGCGCCACGACGCGGCGTTCGACCTGTTTTTCTCCGCCCATCTCTTCGCGTTTCGGCGCGATGGCGTCAATCTCATCGATGAAGACGATCGCCGGGGCATGCGCCTGGGCATCTTCAAATACCTTCCTCAGCCGGGCCTCCGATTCCCCGTAGAACTTTCCCATAATTTCCGGGCCGCTGATGTGCAGGAAGTAGGCGTCTGTCTCGTTGACGACCGCTTTCGCGATGAGAGTCTTGCCGCAACCCGGAGGCCCGTAGAGAAAGACGCCTTTGGGCGGCTCAATTCCCAAACGCTCGAAGACCTCGGGGTATTTCAAGGGGAGCTCGATCATTTCCCGAATGCGCCGGATGTGGGGACGCAAGCCGCCGATATCTTCATAGGTAATCGTGAGGGCGCGCTTTCCCTCAGGGGCTTGAGTGGACTGAAGTTGGATTGTGGTGCTGGCGGTGATGACGACGGGGCCGTCTTTGGGAGACGTACTGACCACGGTGAATTCGAAGTTTTGGGTTCCGAACAGGGAGGCGCGAATGCGGTCGCCCGTTATCAGCGTCATCCCTTCGAGGAGCTTTCCCAGGTACTGGTCGCCGCCACGGCGAGCGCTGTGCATCAAAGTAATCGGAGCAAGGACAAGCTTCTCAGCCGGCTTGGCGCTGACTTTCGAGAGGGTGACCTTCTCATCCAGGCCCGCTTTGGCATTCTCGCGGATGAGTCCGTCAATTTGAATGGTGGATTTGCCGCGATCGTCAGGATAGGCGGGCATGACCTTGGCCACGGTCCTGCGCTTTCCCGCGATCTCGACGCAACCGCCAACCTCCAGGCCAAGGTGCTCCATGTCCTTCGGATCAATGCGGGCAATCGCTCGGCCCACATCCTTGGCCTGCGCTTCTACGACCTTAAGAGTAAGTTGCGTGTTTGTCTCCGTGGCCATCACGTTTTCCATGCAAGACGCATTCCTCTACCTCATGGCGTTGGCTGGAGATCGTTGTCGTGCGCGGCGCAGGGTTCCGTTGCGTCCTTCAGCTTCATAACGCTCGACTTATTCCGCCCTTGAAGGTTGCACGCCAAAGAGCAGGGGCGCTGAGTTCCGAGGAGTAGGCTTGCTGAGGTTCCCGTTTTGGAACCATTCCGGAGCTGCAGGGGTCTAAACAACTCTCTCGTCAAACGAATCATCCCCGCACCTCATCACCAGGCCAGTTCAGGCTTTCTCGATGGTGATCTCAAGGATTCCATTGTGAAAATTTCGCTGGAGGGTCTCTTTCTTGACGGGACAGGGTAAGAGAATCTCCTTGGCGTACTGGCGCTCCTTGCTTGCGGCACTGAGGCTGAGGATGTCTCCCTTCAACTCAATGGTGAGCCCTTCTTCACTCACACCAGGCACTTCTGCAATCAGGCGGACGTGGCCCGGCTCGTCGAACACATCAACGATCGGTTCCCGGACCTCCTCAACAACCGGACCCTTGGGAGTTTTTTTAATGTTGCCAAAAGTCTCGCAGACCGACTTGCCTCCATCGAGCGTGCGGATTGAAACGCCAAAGATGCCATTGAGATCCTTGCCGCCGGGCCCCTTCGCCGTGAAGGGCCTTTCCTGCTTGAACTCCCCGCCCTCTTCCGAGAGTTTGCCGGCCAGTTCAATAAGATTGCCCAGACCTTTAAATAGCCCGCCGAAGGACAACTTGCCCAAGCCCAAATCCAGCTCGATGGGTTTTTGTTCACGCTTGCTGCTCGACTCTTTTTCGTGCTTCTCCTGCGTTGCCATGGAAGTTGCTCCCCATTACACAATTTAGGTTCAGATTGCACCGCGATTGAATGAGATCCTCGATAACAGTAAATATTTCTTCCTTCTTCTGTTTGCGCCCGTGCGCGCCAGTGTTCTCACTCGTTAAGACGTCCAGGCAGATCTCTCGAAAGATTGCATCATGCGCGGCAGCGTGGGCACGGCGAATCTTCAAGACTTTCCCGATCATGACGCAGGCGCGGACCGTCGGGTTGTAGCAGCCCCCGCCCAGTTCACGTAGGCCGCGCACCAGCCGGACGATGCGCTCGGCTTCCTGGCGGGCAATGCCGGAGCGCGCCTCGGTGATGGCTATCTCCGTCTCTTGATCGAAGTGGCCGAGTTCGATGGTCACCATGCGGTCGCGCAACGCATCCTGGGTCTTGTGGACGCCGGCGTATTCCTCGGGGTTAGAGGTAAAGATGGCCCGGAAGTTGGGATGCACCTCGAGGCAATCGCCCTCACCACTGACCATGGGAAGCGCCAAAAGGCGTTCTTCGAGAATCGAGAGGAGCACATTATTGGCCTCGGGGCGGGAACGGTTGAATTCGTCGTAGATCAACGTGAACCCCTCGCGGCACGCCTGCGTCAAGCGATTGTCCACCCAGCGCGTGGAGACATCTTCTTCCGTCTTCAGAACGCGGGAAATGAAGCGGTCGACGACTTTGCGGGAGCGGTAGCCATGCTCGCCCCCAATTAGATTGGAGGAGCCAAACTCATCGTCACCGAACAGCAGCATGGCCGGCTGTCCGAGTTTCCGCGCGACATGCATCGCCAGCGTGGTCTTGCCGGTGCCCGCCAGGCCGGAGAAGTGCACAGGGTAGCCTGCGTTGAGATAGGAGAGAGCGCGCTCGGCTAGATTGCGGACCAGTGGAGTTTCGACGAAGCTTTCCTCCGGGTCCAGTGACAGAACGGTGGCTTCCTCCGCGCAAATCATTCCGCGCCTCGCTTCGGGTGCCGGCGTTTTTTCGCGAGCGCCGCGGCTGCTTTCTGCCAAGTCTTTCTTGCTGCCTGGAGTTCTCTGCGCAACGCCGCGGACTGCTTCCGGAAGCCCTGGAGCCTCTGGGCTGTATCTGCCCTCAAGCGCAGACTCTCCACCTGCAGCGTGGTGAGCAAGACTTGCCTTTGCTCGTGCGACCTTGCGATTTCTTGGCATAGTTTCTCCATCGCTTCAGTGCCTTCTTACCTTGACGGTGCGGAACTTGCGCGTGGCTTTGGCGCGCGTCTTCACGGAAGCGCCGGGCGTTGGCGCGGGGGAACCGGGATTGTCCGCAAGTTCCAGCCAGCGCTGCTTCTGCAAGCTGTGCCGCAGAACCATAACGCGTTCGTTTTTCGCTTTGGTGGCAAAGAGCCGGCCGCGCGTGGCTTTCAACTTCTGGCGCGCGCGCGCCAGGGCCTGATTTTGCCGGATGAATTTCCGCTTCTCTTCCTCAAGCTCAACGGCGATAGCTTTTTCGTTGATGTGTGGTTCGAGTTCCTTCTCAAAGGAAGCGCGGAAGCGGCCGCTCGTGGTCTGTATGCGCTGCGGCCCCCGGGCTAAATCGAGCCCGGTCTTGATCTCACGCATAGTGCGAAGATAGTTGAAGCTTTCTCTCCTCATCCCGTTTGCCCTCCCCCTAAGAAACTCGGTACCGTCAAAACCCCCAGCCACCCATGTTTAGAAGTCGCACTCTGCGGCCGTAGAAGTGGACAAGTCAAGCAGGCCATGAGCACACCGGGTGCGGAAGCGCACCCGGCTTTGCGAGCATTCCAACGGATTCATAGAGACCCGAGGTTCCGTCCGGCGTTCCGGTCTCTGAATTTCGGCGAATTCCGGAAAACCTCGGTCACTGTCCCGACCACGAGCGCCTAGCTGGCCAGGTACAGGTGACCCTTCTTGCGGATCGCCGCGTCCTTGTGCTTCAACATATGCTTGAGGGTCCTTGAAGTAACGGCGCTGGGCAGCTCCAGTGCATAAGAAAGTTCCGCAAGGGTCATCCCCTCCGGGGCCTCTTTCAGCAGCTGGACGACCGCGGCTTCTCTTTCTCCGCGCTTGCCCGCCTCTGATGCAGTGGCCGCTTCCTCTGACGCTCCCTCGCGTTTCTTCGCCATGGAAACCGTCATGCGTTGCCAGGCTTGCCGGGCTTTGGTGTGGTCATCGTGAAAGCCATCCGTCATCTCGTGGGCAGCTTTCTTCATCTGACGCACGGTCTGGTGTACGCCCTTCAAGAACACTTCGGTGCGTTCCTGCAACGCTTCCATGCGTTTCTTCTGTTCCGCGGTGGCGTGCTTGAGCAACTGCCGGGTTTCCTTGACATTGGTGCCGACGAAATCCGTCAGAGATGTTTCCTGCGCCTCGGCCTGCTGTCTTCGTTCCGTGTTGCAGCCCTTCAGGAATTGCGCCGACTGTTTGCGGTTCTGTCCGGCGAAGCTCGAAAGGGACTCCTGGAGCTCCTGGCTCATCTTTCGTTGATCCTTATGGAAAGACTTCATCATGGCCTGCGCAGCCTTGCACAGTTCTTCCGCCTCTGCCTCCAGGGATTTCACGAACTTTGCGAGGTCTTCCCCCTGCTTGCCGCTCAGCGCCTTGTGGGTGGCGCGGAAGTGCCGTAAGGTGTCGCGAGTTTCCTTGGCGAGCGTTTCCGTGAGCTTCGCGAGCTCCTCATGGAGTTCGGCGCTCATGTGTCTGCGTGCCGTACGAAACCCTTTGATCGCCTGACCCACTTCCTTGCTGAGAGTGTCCGCTGTGCGCCGCAGCGTTTTTTGCAGGCTCTCCGTATTTTCGAGGCGCTCGGCATGCACATCACGCATCATTTTCCGGGTATCGCCGAGGTCGCTGTTGGTTTCCTCCACGATTTCCTTTAGCGCGTTTGCGCGGAAATCATGGGCGACCAAAAAGCTGTCTGTCATATTCTGCATTTGTTCCGCAAGACTCATTGTCAATCCACCTCCGTTGGCCCGTCTTTGGCGGGGAGTCACTGAGGAAACGATGTTTCCTCACCGGCTGATCGTCTTGATGGGCGCATCGGTAAATCTATCGATGGAGCCATCCTGGCAATCATAAAATCAGGAACAGGCCGGCTCGCGTGCCCTGCCACAACAGTTTCAGGGCACGCGGAGCCACAACCTGCGTTAAACCAGACTCATCCGCTTACGCAGCAGCGCCTGCGGTGAGCCCAATGGCCTCGGCGTACTTCAGGTAGGTTTCAACGGATGCAACCACGACCCTAGCCTCGATACCGAGGAACTCGATCCCGACCAAGGATGCCCTCACCCAGGCGTCGATCACGAGACCCTTGTCCAGAACGCGGTCCAAAACTTCCGCGAGGCTTGCACCTGCGATAGTCTTTTCTACTGGCATGTATGTTCACCTCCTTTCTTCGTCATGATTTTCCATTGGCACAGCTAACTAACGAACTCGTGGCTTCCTTGATTGGCGGCGATCGGCCCGCCAGCGGCTTCGCGCATGAGCCGGAGCAACTTTTCCACGCGAAAGGGCTTATCCAGAAACGCCAGGGCGCCGAGGCGCGTTGCCTCACTTTTGAGCTCTGGGGTACCAAATGCGGACATAAGGATTACCGGCACACGGGGACTAAGGGTCTTGAATTTCTCCAGGAGCGTGAGACCTTCGGTTCCGCCAACTTCGGAGAGCCGCATGTCCAACAAGGCAAATGCGATCTGTGGATCGCTTTGAAGATGCTTGAGAGCCTGGGCCGGCGTGTGCGCGCAAAGAACCATGTAATTGAGATCTTCGAGTACCTTCGTGAGCGCCCAGCAAAAGCCCTCTTCGTCATCAACCAGGAGCACGCGCAAGCCCTTATTCGTCCCTGATTGTGTTCGCAGATTCTGCAAAAGATGCGCCCCAATCTCCGCTACGACAATTCCGTGCATCCGGTTGCCTCTCTTTGTGGGACGACGATGAGCAATTCCATGTGGTGCCTGCTAGGCAACTGTGTCTCTGCAGAGCACCTGCACTGCCATGTGGCGCGGCCCTCGGCTTTTGCTGAAGGGTGTTGCGTAACACGGAGAAGACACAACGGGAATGCAGCTCGTCCACCGTTTTTCGCAAGGCACACGGAGATATCTCAAAAGTCCGAAGAGTGCAGCGCCATGGAGTCCGCACCATAGTCTCTGGAAACGATTCCATGGAAGGTGACAAGAATGAGGTGGCCTGCACCGAAGAGCTTTCGTGCGCGAAGCGATTCCGGACTAGCCAGCTCCATTCGTTCCGCTTGGTCCACCACGATTCCAGCTGCGCAGCGTGACGACAAACCGGGCTTCCTGACGAGCTACGGCTTGACCGTCGTTCAAGTGCGGCAAAACCTCGTAATTACGAAGCGGTCTGATGAGATTCGCCAAGGGACCGCGATCAACATCGTGCGTAGTGTGTAAGTGGAGATTCTTCGGGGCGCAAACGGCGCACTCCAAAGGATGACACTGTGTTGCTGGGTCTGAGATATGGCCAAGACTACTGCTCGCGGAGAATCCACGCTAGAGATTCTCTGATGGATGCAGTTTGCTGAACGGCAAGCGGAAAATGAGATAGGAAATACGGATGTCCTTGGGCAAATACTTGTCCACCTGGTGTGCCATACCGGCAAAGAGGATGCCTGTTTCGCCCACTTTCAGGGTTTTGTCAATGCGCTGGGCAATGAAGCGGTCACGACGGCACAGAAGCAACTTTCTTTTGTTGCTCAGCGACTTGGCTTTTTTGCGTTTTGCGGCAGCTTCGTGCTCCCCGGTGATGGCCTGGATGTAGCGATATTCTTCGAGCAGGAGCTGGACGTCTTCCGTCCCTTCCAGGGAAGCGCCGCGCTGGACCAGGGAAAGCACCAGCCGGTGGTTTTGGCTTCCCTGAGCCGCGACATCGCGTACGATGTCCAGTTCCCTGCCGCAAAGGGGTAACCCATCTTGATAGATCCTCAGATTTGCGTGCTTGACCTCCAGCTTGCCCAGGCGCTTGCTGATTCCTTCCCACATCTGGTCCACCGCCTGGATGTGTTCGTTCCAAACGCACACGCCGAGTTGGTCAGTGAACTCCTGCTTGTGAGGCCCGGCCAGTGAGCCCATATCGGCTTCGGAATGGATGACAGGCACGTAGATTAATTCCCTCATGTGCGCCGTCTATCCACCGCCGGCGAGGTCCTTGACGAGCTCGTTCACAAGCTGTTCGAGATCATCAAGCTCAAACGGCTTGGAGATGTATTCCTCGGCGCCTAAACGCAACGCTTCCCTCGCACTTTGGATATCTCCGAATCCTGTCATCACGACAATGACGAATTTACGTTTGAACTTTCGGATGCGCCGCAGGCACTCGAGGCCGTTCATCCGTGGCATCTTGATATCCAAGAAAACGAGGTCGGGAGGATTCTTGCGGATCCTGGCCAGTCCCTGGCGGCCTCCGCTCGCGGTGGAGACCTGGTGGCCCATTTCCGTCAGGACGCTGGCGAGCACGCGGCAAAACTCCGGCTCATCGTCAATCACTAAGATTTTGCAAGTCATTGCCACGCTCCTCTCTGCCTCGCCTACTTCTGTGCGCCGCACGCGGGATGGAACGTCCCAAGAAGCCCTGGCAAAGCAATCGGATGTAATCTGCGAGAGCACGCGCATACGCTGAGGAACCGCTCATAGTTCCGAGTCCTGAGTTATGCGGTAGGCTTTGATCTTGTTGTAAAGGGTTTTGTAGTCAACGCCGAGCTGACGCGCGGCCTTAGCCTTATTCCAGTGGCAGTAGCCGAGTGTTTCCACGATCAAATCACGCTCCGCCTTTTTGGCCACCTGCTTCATCGAAGTGGTCTTCGCGCCCCCGGTTCGGAAAGCAGGCTGTGCAGAGAGAGATTCAACCTGGCGCCCGCCGGTGTTCCAATTTTCCAACGGAGATTGCGAACGAGCATGCCCATTCAGGAGCCGGGCGGGCAAGTGCTGCGGGAGGATGGAGTCGCCGGCCAGAATCACGGCACTCTTGAGGGTGTTTTGAAGCTCGCGGATATTGCCGGGCCAGTCATAACGACGCATGATGGCCATCGCTTCTTCGGAGATTTCTGTGGCCGAGCGATCCAGCTCGCGATTGCTCTTCTCCAGGAAATACTTGCTGAGGAGTTCGAGATCGCCTTCGCGCTCTCGGAGCGGCGGCAATGAGATCACGAAGACGTTCAAGCGATGAAAGAGGTCCTCCCGAAAGGCCCCACGTTGCATAAGATCCTCGAGGTCCATGTTGGTGGCGGCGATCAGGCGCACATCGACCGAAATGGACTCCTTGCCACCGAGACGTTCCAGCTCACCTTCCTGAAGCACGCGAAGAAGTTTCATCTGGACGTGAAGCGCCAAGTTTCCCACCTCGTCGAGGAAAAGCGTGCCCTTGTCGGCGCGCTCGAAGCGCCCTGGCTTGCGGTCCAGAGCCCCGGTGAAAGCCCCTTTCTCGTAGCCAAAAATCTCACTTTCGACCAGCGCCTCGGGCAAAGTCGCGCAGTCGAGTGGCACGAAGGGGTGTGCTTGCCGGAGGCTCTCGGCATGCACCGCGCGGGCCACCAGTTCTTTGCCGGTGCCGCTCTCGCCGCGCAGGAGCACCGTCACGTCGTGGGTGGCCACCCTGCGCACCAGGTCAAAGACGTGCTGCATCTGCGGGCTTCCGCCGATAAAGCGGTCCCAGCTCCACCGTTTAGAGGCTTCCTGCTTCAGGCCGTGGACTTCACGGCTCAGGCCGACGGTCTGTAGCGCATTGCGGACAATGATCTTGAGCCGGTCGTTCGGCAACGGCTTGGTCAGGTAGTCGTAGGCGCCGAGTTTCATAGCCTCGACGGCGGTTTCCACCTGCCCGTGTCCCGTGAGCATGATCACTAACTGCTTTGAGCGCGACTTTTGAATGCTTCGCAGAAGCGCGATGCCATCCTGGCCCCGCAGTTGGACATCCAGAAATATGAGCTCGGGCTGCTCTTCCTTGATTTTTGCCAGGGCCTCTTCGCCTGTTTCCGCGGTGAGCACCTGATAGCCTTCTTCGCCCAAGACTTTTCCAAAGAGCCAGCCGACTTCAGGCTGATCGTCGACTACCAGGATTTTGCTGGGCGCAATTCTCACGGGGGATTCATCCAGCCAATCTGTCCTTTACGGGCCGCGTGATGGGAATCTTGATCGTGAAGGTGGTGCCGCGTTTCGGCCCCTGGGTCGCGCTGGTAAAGGCGAGGCTCCCCTGATGGTGGTCGACGATGCGCTGGGAAATGGCCAGCCCCAGCCCCGTGCCACCGCGCTTCGTCGTGAAGAAAGGCTTGGGGAGTTGTGGCTGGACGTTCTTGGGGATGCCACAGCCAGTATCCGTGATGAGGATGGTGGCTTGATTGTTCCGCTGGTCATATTGCGTCTCGACCGTCAACACGCCACCTTTGGGCATGGACTGGATGGCGTTCATCAAAACGATTGGAAAACACCTCATCCATCAGGCTGTGGTCGCAGGTCACTTGGGCCGCTCCGCGACCGAATCGTTTGACGACCCTGATGTGTTGCGCCGCGCACTTGGAGTTGGCCAGACAGAGCACCTGGTTGAGATTTTGGTGCAGATCCCGCGCTTCGAATTTGAGCTTCCTCGGACGGCCGAAGTCGATCAGTTGGGTGGTGATCTCATCGAGCTGTTTCACCTTGTTCACAATCACACTGGTAAACTCGCGCAGCGCGTGGCCCGGAGAAAGTTTGGAGTGCAGGTATTGGATGGACATCATGATGATGGCGAGAGGATTGCGTATCTCGTGCGCCACGCTGGCAGCCATTTCAGACGAAACGGCCACGCGTTCCCGGTGGACCAGGTCGTCCTGGGCGTTCTTTAATCGCTGGTAGGCTTCATCAAGTTCGGCCAGAAGCGATTCGCTCTCGGACTGGGTGCGGTTCAACTCCTCCGCGAGCTGTTGCTCTTTCGTCGAGTCTCTCACGCTGACCACGACAAGCTCGGCGCCCCTCTCTGCCCGTGCAAGGAGCGAAAAACCCAGGGACACCGGTATCGGCGCGCCGCGGGAAGTTAAATAGCCCGCTCGAATGTCTTTGATCTTGTGCCCCGCGGCGACCTCTGTCACGGCTTCATCAATGACCGTGCGGAACTCTCGGGCGAAGCGATCAGTTATGCATTTCCCAACCGTTCCTCCGGGTTGTTTGCCCGCCAGATCCGTGAATGCGTCACTGATCAGGAGAATATGGCCCTCGAGATCGCACAGCGCCACAGCTCCGGGAAAGGCCTTGAGAAGCGTCTCTTCCTCCGCGTGGATCCCTAGTGCAATCTGTTCGGCAGTCTGTGACACTCAGGACCTCCTACTCGCAGCGGATTCAACCATGCATAGGTAACTCGTGAGTCCTCCAGAAAACTCGCTCGGGTTCTGTGCCCTACCCGCGTTTGTTTGTAACCGTTTCGCTCATCCCAGGCCTGATCTGTGGAGGCTATCCCCTTCCGGGGCTTGAGTCCTTAGGAAAACCTGTGAAGGTGAGGGTTGTGAGCGAACAACCCCGCTGGTTTTCACCTAGGGTTTACAGACGACAAGAATCTGCTATGTCGAGAAACGTTTTGCCACGGGGAGGATGAGAGGAAGGGGGAACTGCTCCGCCAAGTCGAGGCTACTCCGGGCGGGATAAGGGTGTCATCCAGTACCCAAAAACATTGCGTCAGCCAATTCAATTATGCGTCATCCGATTGCCCATTGCCGCAATAGGGTGACGATATAAAAGTGCGGCCACCTCCATCTGTAAACCCGCTCCTGATTATGGTCCGGCGGATACTGGTCGTCAACATAGCTTCGCGGGTGTTTCGCTAAAGCGGCAATGTTGCCGGGCGCTTGCAGCAGTGAAGTCCGCGAGACTCGATTTGGATCTGGCGTGGTTATTGCTGCATCGCTCGCAACTGTCTTACCTTGGCCCACGGGCGCATCTTGGCGCCTTGCGGAAGATGCAATTTCTCTGAAGTGAATGGGGAAACTGGCAGGGGCGGTGGGGAGCGAAAGGACGCCTTCCCGTGTCCTCGATGAGCATCTTAGTCCGAACCGACTGACCGTCGCCAGGGTTAGCGAGAAGAGTAATGAAAGACGGTGGCGGTCATATCGTCCTCTTGACGGCAATGGCGCGTAAATTCCTGGACCGCCGAGAAGACGTGGCCGAGAAGATCGAGGGGAGAATCACTGGCGTGGCCGCGGCAGACATCCTGCAGGCCCGCCAGCCCAAACTCCGTGCCGTGAACATTGTGGGCTTCGGTTAGGCCATCGGTGCAAAACAGCAAGGAATCACCGGGCTCAAGCGGGAGGGTAAACTGGTCATAGTCCACGCCGGGGAAAAGCCCCGGCGGGACGCCCGCGAGATGGAGAACGCGGCATTCCTGTCCGCGCAAAAGAACTGGTCCCGGCATGCCGGCGCTGGCCACGCGAAGTTCGGCTCGAGAAGGATCAAAGAGGGCATACTGAAGCGCGGTGTGACGCGCGGGGATGCCGCGCAAGTGCAATCTCTCGTTGAGGAGGTGCAGAACGCGGCTTGGATCCTGACCGGTTTTGTGGACGCCGCGGAGAGTGCCGACGGCCAAGGCGGCATACAGCGCCGCAGGTAACCCCTTGCCGGAGACGTCTCCGATGTAGAGACCCACGGTATCGTCAGAGAGATTGAAGTAGTCCAGATAATCCCCACCAACCTCCGTGACGGGCTGGAATTCGTGGGAAACGATGACATTTCCGCTGCACAGTGGGTGGAGGGGGAGCATGGCGTCCTGGATAATGCGGGCTTCTTCGAGCTCCTGTTCACGCAACTTTTCGATGGCAAGAAGATCCCGCAGGGGCGTGGCGGCAATCATGGCAATGTCCGGAGGGGAGGAGTACACCGGGAGGGAGACGGCGTCAGAAAAAGAATAGCAGAGAGGGGGACAGGGACGAAGGCAAATCGCGGGCTGCTGTTACCAAGTGCAACCTGTACTATAAACGCCGGAGCAAGAATGGACCGTGTCAGGCCGTGAGTTGGCGATACGGTGGAGGAAAACTAGACCGCCGGGAAGTGGTTCCACGTGCAGTTGCGGAGCGGGCGGTTGCTGGAAAAGCGTCCGAGTTGCGGCCTCTGGAGTTGCCTTCCGCAGAAACACCTCACTCGATGTCGCCTTTTGCCGCCTCAGGAAATCGCTAAGTTGTCGTTGGGAAAAAGGATGGTTGGTAGGGGCGGTGGGGATCGAACCCACGACCTTCGGCTTAAAAGGCCGCTGCTCTACCACTGAGCTACGCCCCTAAACTCTTTACTGCACAGCAACTTGCACGGAAGCCGCTGGGACACCGTTTTGGCAAGTGTCACTTGCTACGAGCAAGGATACCACTGCAAACCGCTCAGCCATCACGGCCGACTGGAACACACGCTCTCTGCCCTCGCCCCGGTCATGCGCAGCCCTAAGGGCGGCCACCGCAGCTTCATTTTACGGGACGTTTATGGATACTTCGTTCTTCGTCCGCGAAATGCTCAACTTCCTTCCCATCCAGTTTACCATGCCCCGCGACAGCCTGTATTGACTGCCCTTGCTCAGCCCCGCATTTATCGCCAGGTCGAACTCCGCGAGCCAGAAAGGCCATTTAGCCTCGCTTATCTTGCGGAGTTTCTTCCCTTCTCCGGTGAGAAACTAAACACGGTCATTCCCTTCGCGGCGATGTGCCACTGAAGGAGTGGCATCTACGGGTATCTTTGGGGATCAACGGGCAGATTATGCTTTGCCCGGACTTGTGCTTGGAAGTAGCATCAAGCACGAATGTGCCCGTGCCCTTCTCTATTATGCATAAAGATATTCGCCCCTGAATTCTGCAAAGCGTATGGAACAACCCTATTTATCGTTTGGTGTGAAACTTCTGTGATCACGGCAGAAAGGAACCAAAAAAAATGAAATCTCCCCGTTTCGCGCTGCGGGCAGCCGTACTGTCTTGCGCCCTCGTTCTGAGCGCCTTGCCTGCAGTATGCCAGGACG
Source organism: Candidatus Acidiferrales bacterium (assembly GCA_963780785.1). Classification (GTDB taxonomy): domain Bacteria; phylum Acidobacteriota; class Terriglobia; order Acidiferrales; family UBA7541; genus Acidiferrum. Next base: position 26,275 of record CAWADS010000005.1, on the reverse strand, counting down.
ACTCTTCCACACCGAGACACCCACGGGCAAAACAGATGCCGCCCAGAATCCAGCGCATCCAGAATGGCGTGCAATTGGCGGTCGGCGATCTGAACGTGAAGGTGCAGTTCTATTCGGAAGCCACGGTCCGCGTCGTGAAATGGCCAGCTGGCGGCACCTCCGAAAAAACCAGCCTCTCGGTTATTCAAAAGGATGTGCCGGACCTTGGCGTAAGTTTTGAGGAGAGCGGCGAAACAATTACGCTGAGTTCGGGGCGAGATCAAATTACTGCTGAGCAAGAGCGATGGCGCGATTCGGTATCTCGACAATGACAACCGGACCATTTTGGAAGAGCAAGGAGGAAGCCGTTTTCGTTCCCTCGCAAATCGAGCAGGAAAAGGCCGCCTTCAGCGTACAGCAAAATTTCAAGTTGACGCCGGATGAAGGGGTGTACGGACTTGGACAGCACCAGTCCGGTGCCATGAATTATCGTGGACAGACGGTGAAGCTGGTGCAATCCAACACGGAGGCCGTCACACCGGTTTTGGTTTCCACAAGAGGCTACGGGATCTTCTGGGACAACTATTCCAAGACGATTTTCACCGACAATCGCGAAACGACTTCGTTCTGGTCCGATGTGGCCGACAATATCGACTACTACTTCTTGTTTGGCCCGACGATGGATCAAGTCATCGCCGGATACCGAAACCTCACGGGGCAGGCTCCGATGTACGGCAAGTGGGCCTATGGCTATTGGCAGAGCAAGGAGCATTACGCGACCCGCGACGAATTGCTGGGTATCGCCCAGGAATACCGCAAGCGGCGGATTCCCATCGACAACATCATCCAGGACTGGAATTACTGGGGCGGAAACGACATGTGGGGCGGAATGTTCTTCGACGAAACGAAGTACCCCCGCCCAAAGGAAATGATCGATCTGCTTCACCAGCAGAACTTCCACATCATGATTTCCATCTGGGCCGGGCTCGGACCCGCTTCGCCGATTTACCAGGACATGGATCGCCAAGGATATTTGTATTCGCCGGTGGGCTGGGCGGGGTTCAAATACTACGATGCGTACAATCCCGCCGCCAACGATTTGTATTGGCAATACGCGAACAAGGGGCTGTTCTCCAAAGGCATCGACGGATGGTGGATGGACTCGACCGAACCCGACATCGTCAATGCGCTCACAAAGGAGTCGGAAGAGTATGAGATGAAGCGCGTCGAGAACAATCATCTCGGCTCTTTCGCCAGATACCTCAATCCTTACTCGCTGCTCATCACGGAAGCTGTTTATAAGAACCAACGGAAAGAGACTGACCAGAAACGCGTTTACATCCTTACCCGCTCCACTTTCGCCGGGCAGCAGCGGGCCGCTGCGACGACCTGGTCGGGAGATATCGGCGCGAATTGGGACGTTTACAGGAAACAGATACCCGGCGGGCATCAATCACAGCATGGCCGGCATCCCTTATTGGACTTTCGACATCGGCGGTTTTGTGATCGGGAGTTACGGCGGAGTTTTCTCCAACGGCGGCAAGGATCCCGCGTACCAGGAACTGTACACGCGGATGTTTCAGTTTGGCGCTTTCTGCCCCATTTTCCGGTCGCACGGCTCGGAAACTCCACGGGAGATTTGGGAGTTTGGCGAGTACAGCGACGCGCTCGTAAAATTCGATAACCTGCGATACCGGCTGCTGCCGTACATCTATTCACTGGGCTGGCGAGTCACCCACGATGGATATTCCATCATGCGCGGCCTGCCGATGGATTTCGCGGGCGACCGCGAAGACCTATTCCATCGACGATCAGTTCATGTTCGGTCCCGCGATCATGGTCTCCCCGGTAACGCAGTACATGTACCATCGGCCCCCGGAGGACAGCATTCTTATCACGCCCGAACACTTCAAAACGAAAGACGGAAAGCCGGGACTGACCGCCAAATACTATTGCGACGACGAGTTCAAGAAACTTTGCCACGAAGCAGTGGAGCCGAATATCGATGTGTATTGGTACACAGGCTGGCCCAGCTTTATCACCGGCCCCAAATTCTCGATACGCTGGGAAGGCAAGCTGATTCCGCGCAGAATCTGGAAAATATCGCTTTCACATGAAGAGCTTCGGGCCGCGAAGAATCTATCCTGGACGGCAAAGAATTGCCTCACAACTACGACTCGGTGGAGTCTTATACGATTCCCGTACAGCTACAGGCCGGAAAAGAATATAACTTCGCGTTTGAGACCTCGAATGCGGTCCTGGGTGCGTTCAGGGCTCAGATGTTTTGGAAGACCCCGGAAATCCACTCCAGAGAGGCGACTTTCGAGCCCAGGGAGAAAATCAGAACCGTTTATCTGCCGGCCGGAAATCAGTGGTTCGATTTTTGGACGGGAGAGACGCTCCCTGGTGGCCAGAGCGTGGTCGCGGATGCTCCCATCGACAAGATTCCGCTCATGCTCAAAGCAGGCTCCATCCTGCCGATGGGTCCATTCATTCAATACGCCACGGAAAAACCGGCCGATCCCATTGAATTGCGAATCTACCCGGGGGCCGACGGGAGCTTCACGCTTTATGAGGACGAAAACGACAACTACAACTACGAAAAGGGCGTCTATTCCACGATTGATTTTCACTGGGATGACGCGAAACACCAGCTTAAGATCGATGCCCGAAAAGGGACTTTCCCCGGGATGCTGAAGGCGCGGTCTTTTCAGATCGTTCTTGTGAGGAAAGGCGTTGGCACTGGAGTGGAAGTCACGGACAAACCGGACGCGGTGATTTCGTATCAGGGCGAACTACAGATCGTCCCCTTGCCCCGCTGAGCCGCTGGCCTATTGGAATTGCTGCAAACTCTATGCCCATTCGGAATGGCTAGGTGCGTTTGTGGCGCTTGCGCTTCCATTCGTGCTCGCGCCGCAGCAGGGCCTGGTGTCTCTTGATCTGCGATTCGATGTCGCTGAAGGCATTCTTGCAGCCCGCCAGCACATTCTTTCCGCTTCCGGTGGCGTGTAGTGTGCCCGAAGGAAGCGAGAGCGTCAGGGAACAGGATTGCTCCTCCGTCCTCTGATTCCTGGTGAATACCCCGTGCAATTGGATGAGATCCGGCTGGTAGCTTTTCAAGAGTCTTCCCAACTTGTCCAGACGACGCATCAGTTCAGTCGCAACAGCTTGCTGCGCATCAACGTGCTTGTAGCTTATCGAAACGTTCATGGTTGCACCCGTAGGAAACAACGCGGAATCTGGCAGGCTAGCGACGCAGTCAAGATTCTGCACCGCATGATGGCTTGAGCATAGCAGGCGGTCTCGTGCCGCGCAATCCTGCCGCGCAACGTGCGCGTTGACAGTTACCCCGGGAATTCCTAGGCTAACGTAACCTGCACCAAGAGTTCCATGCAGTGGGATGCGGACAAGGCTCATGAAAAAGACAGATAAACCTGAGGCGCAAGCCCAAAGGCCAATCCGCGTCGGACCGGCAGGCTGGTCCTACGCTGACTGGTCGGGCTACGTGTATCCCGCGCGGCGCAGCAAGGGATTTCATGAGGCCGCGTATCTCTCCGAATTTTTCGACACCATCGAGATCAACACTTCGTTCTACCAGCCCCTGCGCCCGGATCATGCCGCGCTCTGGGTCGAGCGCGTCTCGGCGAATCCGGCGTTCCTCTTCACCGCGAAGCTATGGCAGAAGTTCACCCATGATCCTTCTGCAACACCGGAAGATGAACGGGCCGTGCGCGCGGGGTTTGACGTCCTGCGCCAGGCAGAGAAGTTGGGTGCGGTTCTCCTGCAGTTCCCTTTTTCCTTTCACTGTACAAAAGAAACCGTCGGCTATTTAACCGCCGTGCTGAATAGGTTTGCCGACTACCCTCTGGTCGTGGAATTGCGCCATGCCTCCTGGCAGACCGAGGAAACTCTTTCGCTCCTGCGGGAGCTCAACGCCGGCTTCTGCAATATCGACCAGCCCATTATCGGGCGTTCCCTGGAGCCTTCCGCCTCCAGCACTTCGCCCATCGGCTACGTCCGCCTGCACGGGCGGCGCTACGACACCTGGTTCAGCGACAATCCCGCAACTCCCGCGCACGAACGCTACAACTACCTCTATTCCGAAGAAGAGCTTGATCCGTGGGTCGCGCGCATCCGCACCGTGAATCAACACACACACAACACCTTCGTGGTCACCAACAATCACTTCCAGGGCAAAGCCGTGGTTAACGCTTTACAGCTCATCAGTATTTTGAAGGGCGGCAAGGTAAAGGTCCCGGAGCCGTTGCGGCAGCACTATCCGGAGCTGGAAAAAATAGCCAGCGAGATGCCCGCGGAGCCGACGCTCTTTTCTCTCGGCGCTCCCGCGACAAAGAAAGCAAAACGCTCTATTTCTTGAAGAGGTTCTCGAACGCTTGCCGTGCATCCGGCGGACGTCCAGAGGAAGGGGCTTCGGCGGGCACTTGGGAGGGTTGCGCGTAAGACGTGGGCGCGGTGTCCTTCTCCACGGTCATGCGGAATTCATAGAGCGCGCACTCGTTCTTGGCATCCTTGGGGGAAATGCGAGCGGGAATGGACTGCGTGCACTCAAACTGGGCACCCGAATCGAAGAAACGGCACTGCTTGCAGCAATGCAACTCGGAATTGCATTTGGGACACTTGCCCTTGGCGTCGAAGCCGGCGACCAACACGGCGCCGCAGTTGGAACAGCGCGCCCGCGTAACCGTTCCCACCATTCGGGGCGTCCGCGGGCCCAGATGATCGCTGGCGCCGCGGGGACCGCCCTGCGGCGGCTTGCGCTCATGCCGGTCCTTCTTCTCGTGCTTCTCTTGCTTTTCCGCGTCGCGATAGCCGCGATGGCCATACTTGCGATCCACAAACGCCTCCGTCCGTCCGCCTCAACGGACTGCCACTTCCATTTTTTACACCATTAGACTAAAACGGTACTGATACCGATATGTATCCAATCGGATTGCTACCTAGCCCCGCACACCAGTCTTCCCCGTTGAAGTTGTCCTGGGATGCCACAAAGAGAGGGCAGAAGATGAGACATCTATGTTTGTAATCCTATGCGAGTTTGAAGTCAAGCCGTTAAGCGCGCCTGCGTTTGAAAGAGTCTATGGCCCCCAGGGTGACTGGGTTCGGCTCTTTCGCAGCGATCCTCACTACCGCATGACTCGTCTCCTACAGGATACCTCCCACCCGAAAATTTACTGCACCATGGATTTCTGGGATTCCGAAGGGACCTACGAAGAATTCAAGAGCGCTCAGCACCAGGCCTACCAGGCGCTGGATCAAGCGACGCAAGGCCTGACCCTCCGCGAACGTCACCTGGGCTCGTTCCTGCAGAGTGAACCTGCAACTCCTTCGCCCTAGTGCCGTTCCAACTTGTTCCAGAAAATCTCTTCGAGAATACTCTCTCCGTGTTCGCGTCAGATGCTTGGACCGTCATTTGACCGAAATAGTTGGAACGGCACTAGCAGAACAACCTCACCAATCCATCGGGCGGCAAGTCCGGCTGAAGAAACATCTTTGGCGTCCCCGCCTTCCGCAGAACCGCTTCCGCAGCCAGATACCCGCTGCGCACCGCGCCTTCCATTGTTGCGGGCCAACCAGTGGCGGTCCAATCTCCCGCCAGGAACATTCCGCGAATCGCAGTCTCTTGCATCGGACGCCAGCGGTCCACGCCAGGTTGCGGCGAGAATGTGGCTGCGGCTTCCTTGATCACCGTGGCTTTGGTCAGAACAGCTTCGCGCGCGGCGGGCAGGGCATGCCGCACTTCCGCCAGGCATAGATCGATGATCTCCTGCCGGGGCTTCTGCAGCAGATCGTAGGATGCGCTGATGACCAGCTGTAGATACTGCCCTTTTTCTCCAGAGCCGCCGATTGCGGTCCCATAGAGAGAGGTCTTGTTGAAGATCCATTGCGTGGTGGTTTCCAGCAGGGTTACGAACGGCTCTCGCATGACTTCGCGATCGAACCAGAAATGGACTCCGGTGATCGGCGCAACGCGGATATGGCTCAGATTCGCAAGCGACGGTTCGAGGCGTTTGATTTCTTCCGTCAAAAGATCGTCAAGCGTTTCATGCGGCAGCGCGAATACATAGGCATCCGCAGCTTCCTGGCGCCCGCCATCAAATTCCACATCGTTCATAGCCCCGCTAACCAGATGGATCGCGCGTAGCGGAGCGCGTAGATTCACTTCCCCGCCCCGCCGCTCGATTTCCGCTTTGCAGCCGTCATACAACTGCGCCAGCGGAACCCCGGGAACTCCCATGCGATAGCCAGTGCGGTTGGAAAGGAATCCCTTCCAGAAAACGTCCACGCCATAGCGCGCATCGGTGCGGTCAAGTTCCTCGTCCAGCGCGCTCACCAACACTGCTCTCCAGAAGCGTTCCATGGCGCCGGGCGTCTGCTTGCGCCGCCGCAGCCATTCCAGCATCGAAATGCCGCCTGTCTCCCCAATATCTTTCGGCTTCCCCTTGCTGCGCAGAATATCCATCATCGCGCGGCCAATGGAATATTTGTCCGCCAGCGTCAACGGTGCAAACATCGCGAACGACCCGAGCATGTGGAACGGTGCGGGAAAAAACCCGGCCTGCATTTCACCCGTGCGCCCTTGGGGATCCTGGAACAACAGGCGATCGAAGAATTTAATCTTGTCCGCGGAACCCACGCGGCGGTAGAAATCTGCCAGATTCGTGCAGCAGGCCAGCGTCACGTGCTGGCAATTGTCCACATGCTCGCCGTCGGGCAACACATAGGACGTTGCCCGGCCGCCCAGAAATGGCCGCTGCTCGAACAGTCTCACGCGCCAGCCCGCTTCAGCCAGCGCGACGCCCGCCGACAGCCCCGCCAGTCCCCCGCCGATCACGATCACGCTTTGCAAGTAGGTTCTCTTCCGTGTGGCGCCCGAATCGCGCTTTGGCAACCAACTTCAATTTTTCCGCTTTGGAGAGCCGCACGCGCTCCCCGAAAACGGCAAAATCCTTCGCTTCAATGCGCGCCAGCAGCGCGCTGTACGTGTGCACCAGCAACCACAACGTGCTCCGGCTGTCCTCGTCAATCAGGCTGAGCAACCCCGCGCCTTCTTCGTACAGTTTCCAAGCGCGTTCCGCTTCAAACCGCAGCAATTCATGCACGCCCAGCGTGGCTTCGCTTCTGTCAAAATCCGCTTTTGCCACGCCGTAGCGCGCTAAGTCCTCTTCCGGCAAATACACGCGGCCCTTCGCGTAATCTTCCCGAACATCCCTAATGATATTCGTCAGTTGAAACGCCAGCCCAAGTTTCTCTGAAAGGTCCAGCGCCTTCGCATCGCGAAATCCAAAAATGTGTGTGCAGGTCAGCCCAACGGTCCCTGCCACGCGGTAGCAATACTCCTCCAGCCGCTCGAACGAGGGGTACGCCTGGATCGTCAAATCCATTTCCGCGCCGGAAATCAGATCATGCAGATAACGCGCCGGCATGTTGAAGCGGCCGATCGTGTCCACCAGCGCAGGCAACACCTCTTCCGCCCCCGGCAGCGAAGCCACGGGTGACGCCATCGCGGCATTTCCGTCGAACACCTGCGACTGTCCCGTAATCGCCTGATCCAGCGCCGCCCGCCATCTCGCCAGCCCGCGCTGCTTTTCCGCCAGATTCACACCCTCGTCCGAGACATCGTCAATCAAGCGCATGAACGCATAGAGCGCCACAATTCCGTCCCGTTTCGTTTTCGGCAGCAGGAAAAACGCCGGATAGAAGTTGCTGTGCGCCGCCCGGGCCACGCGGTGGCATTCCGCATATGACGCAGCAATCTCCGGCGAAGTTCCATCCGCAACCGAAAACCGTGTACCCTCACGCAGTACTCCTCCGCTGCGTTTCTCATCACCGCGGTCGAACACCTGCGCCACGATCGCGCGCCCCAGCAGCCGCACTTGTTTCCCCTTGCTCACCTTTGGCCGCCGGTTCAGCGTGTCGTACCCCATCGCTTCGATGGCATCCAGGACCGCCAGCCCGCCCCGGCTGAACATCTCCAGGTCCACGCTCAATTTACCGTCCACCATCCTGGAAAGCGGCTTGCCTTTTTCAAAAAGCTCTCGCGTGTACTCAATCAGCTCCCTCATGAGCGACACATATCGCTCGCTGAACCTCTTCCCGACAATGTCGCTTTCCGTGACGCCGTGCGCCGCGGCCCGCTCCAGCGGTATGTAGATTCTCCCCTTCTCCAGATCCCGCGAAACATCCTGCCAGAAATTGGCAAGCTGCAGCGCCGTGCACGTCGCATCGGAAAGCCGTTGCCGGTGCTCATCCCGGTAGCCGCATAAGTACAGCACCAACCGCCCCACGGGATTGGCCGAATACACACAATAATCAAGGACAGCTTCCCAGGTCCCGTAACGTTTCACCACCTGGTCCTGACGAAACGCCTTCAGTAAATCCGCGAACGGCTGCTTTGGGATATTGTTTGCCACCACCGTTTCGTGAAGAGCCACGAACACCGGATGCGCGGGCCTTCCCTCGTAGCAAGCGTCCAACTCCCGCTCCCACCAGTCCAGCAGCTCCAGCGCTCGCTCTTTCGATGGGATCTCATCTCCGAGATCATCCGCCCACCGGCAATACGCGTAGACGTTATAGAAATGCTGGTGCAGTTCCTTCGGCAGGAGCCAGGAAACTACATTGAAATTTTCATAGTGGTGCGTCGCCAGCCACCGTGTGTACGCCTGCGCCACATCGGCTGTGCACTGATCCGCGGGCAATTTCTCCATCAGCGATAGCTCGTCTGGGCGCAGCATCAGCGCAGAACTTCCTCATTCATTTGATCAGAGTGGGCTAAACCAATCGAAGGTCCGGGTTTCACGAGTCACTAGTCACGAATCACAAGTCACGTAACTACGGCCTCTGCCTACGGCCTCACGGCCAGCTTGATATCCCCGCTGCGCGCCTTCATGCGCGCAAACGCCTGCGGCAGATCGACCAGGCCAATCTCCTCGGTGACAAAATCCTGCGCCGATATGTCGCCTCGGCGGATCGCCTCCATCGCTTCACGAATGAAGCGCGGTGTGTGATGGAACGGGGAGATAATCTTGATTTCCGAATAGTGAATGGTGGCCGGTGCGATTTCCACCCGCGTGTCCTTGGGGAGTCCGCTGAAGAAATTCACCACCCCGCCCCGCCGCACCATTGCCAGCGCCTGCTGCCAGGTCGCGGGATTGCCGGCAGCTTCCACAACGCAGTCCGGTCCGCGCTGCTCATCGGTCAGCGCCTTCACGGCAGCCGCAACATCGGCAACCTCGGTGACATTGATGGTCGCCACGGCACCCAGCTTGCGTGCAACCTCCAACGGAGCTTCCCGTCGGGCCAGCGCAATCACGCGCACGCCCCGGCGCGACAACATGTGCACAAACTTCAGGCCGATGGGACCGCAGCCAATCACCGCGGCCGTATCGCCCGTGCGCACTTCCATCTCATGAATCCCGCGCAGCACGCATGCCAGAGGTTCCACCAGCGCGGCGCTATGGTCGTCCACGGAGTGCGGCACTTCCAGCATGTTCTCCCGGACGATGCGTCCCGGAATGCGCATGTATTCCGCGTACGCCCCGTTGTTAAAAAGTAGATCCTCGCAAAGATTTTCCTGGCCGCGACGGCACTGGTAGCACCGGAAGCACGGCGCCGAGTTGGCAGCGATCACGCGCACGCCCAGCCGCCACTTCGCGTCCACGCGCTTCCCCACGGCAACAATCTCACCGACCACTTCGTGGCCAAACACCGCCGGCGGCCGGATCATTTTCGCGTGGTAGCCGCGTTTCCAAACCTTCAAGTCGGTCCCATCCGTCAAAGCTAGGCGCACGCGCAGAAGCACTTCTTCGGCCGATAGGCTGGGCACATCGATTTGTTCGATGCGCAGATCCTCGCTGCCGTAGAGCACCGCCGCCGTCATTCTTGAGGGCACGAGGATCTTCGTCGGGGCCTGCACTTCTTCCACCCCCATCTCAGTTCTTCTTGTAGATGCTGCTCTCATTGGTGCGTGATCAGGACCTTTAGCGATGCTTCCGTGGGCCTCGCCGCCAGTTCCAAGCCCTCTTGGATTCTGCCTAGCGGAAACCGGTGCGTCACAATCTCCATCACCGGCAATTTCTTTTCCAACACCAGCGCTGCCGCACTTTCTTGGATGTCCATGGCCGCGCTGTAGCTGCCCAAGATCTCTTTCTCGTCTATGCCTATGGCCGCGGCGGGAAACTCAATTTTCGTGACAGGGTCGTTTGCGGCAAACAGGAGTACTCGACCGCCGGGCCGCGCCGCCGCCAGCGCATCGGCAACCACGGCCGGGTGCGCTACAGCCACCAGAACCGCGTCTGCCCCCCGCCCTTCGGTTCGGGATTGCAACTCTTCCACCAGCTTACCACTTATAGGGTCAAAAGACTCCAACGCTCCCAACTTCATGCTTTTCTCTCTTCGCGTTCCCATCGGGTCGCTCGTATAGATGCGCGCGCCCTCATATTTGGCAACCATCAGTAGCTGCAACCCGATGGGGCCGCACCCGGCGATGAGCACCGTCTCGCCCGCCGCAATGCGCGCCTTCTGCACCGCCTTCACGATGGTATTGATGGGTTCGATGAACGTGGCCTCCTCAAACGTCACATTGTCCGGCAGCGCCACGATCCCGCGCTCCGCCACCCACGTCATCGCCTTCACATACTCCCCAAAGCCTCCGCCATTTGGCGTGAACCCGCCGGTCAACCCGGTCGTCTTGTACTGCTTGCACTGCGAAAAAAGCCGGTTCTTGCAGTAAAAGCACGTTCCGCACGGAACGTGGTGGAAACTCATCACGCGGTCGCCCAGTTTCCACTTGGTCACGCCTCGCCCCAGGGCCGCGACGGTTCCAGCCAGCTCATGACCCAGAATCTGCGGCGGCTCCACATAGCGCTGAAAGATCTTCTTGATGTCCGTGCCGCAGATGCCGCAGGCAGCAACCTTAATAAGCACTTCGCCGTCGCGCACCTCCGGCACAGGCACTTCCTCCACGCGCACCACGCCCTTTTCCCGGAACACCCCCGCCCGCATCGTCTTCGGTATCGGCCCCAGCATTCTCACCTGTTCCACCACCGTCCCCGCCCCGCTCATTGCGCCCACGCCTCTTGTTCCGTGTCCAACCCCCAGTTCAGAAAGCGTTGTCGAACGGCTGCAATATATTTGTCAAGAAAACCCGCAAGGTTCTGGGCGGCTTTCTCGCTTTGCTTTCCAAAACGGATCATGGCGGGAATTTTGTGGGGACGCATTCCAGCTTGCAGCAACAGCTTTCCGTAGCTGATTTGCCCGCCTCGGCCCGTCGCACGCCCGAAATCCAGGGGAAGATCCTCCTCTACGGTGTCGCTGATCGCTCGAATGGCCAGGGCCGGCACTTGCAGTTCTCTTGCCCGCGTCAATACATGAAAACTTTCCATTTCCACCACATCACCAAACCTGGCCATGCTTTTCTTCGACTTCGCCTGGCGCACCACGTGCGTGTTGGTAAGGAACACATTGACGGGAGTCGCGCCCGTTTCCTCTGCCAGTTTGACGAGAAGTGGGCGGCTCCTAAACTTCTTTCCTCCATCCACTAATGATGCCTCACGGGCCACAACAATTTCCCCGTTCTTCAGTTCCGGCCTCAACCCGCCCGCCAATCCCGCACTAATGCACAGGTCAGGCTTTTCTTTTAGCAAGGAAGTGGGAAACCCCCGCGCGCCTTTCCAACCAATACCGGTCAAGAACACGTCCAGCGTCAGATCGTCGATCCTGCTGCTGTACCACACATCCGAGCCTCCGCGGTGACTCCCATGAACACTCTCTTTGCGCCTGAAGGCATGCCGACGCCGCCACGGCGCGAACTCCGCTTCCACCGCAAATGTCACCAGCACTTTCATCGAGACTCTCTTGCTTCTTTGCTTCTTTGCTTCTTTGCTTCTTTGCTTCTTTGCTTCTTTGCTTCTTTGCTCACCCTGCCGCCAACTTCATCTTCTTCGCGCGCCCCGCCCGCACATACCCATTCGCCTGATACCACCGCACCGCGCGCTCCAGCGCCGCCGCCACCGGCCCCGGCTGAAACCCCAATTCCCGCCGCGCGCGCGAAGCATCCACGAACATTTTGTGCCGCGCGATCTTCACGCCTTCTACCGGAATCCCCGGCTCTTTCCCAATCAATCGTGAAAACGCGCTCCCCACGTAGGCTACACCCAACGCCACACCGTGCGGGATTTTCATCCTCGGCGCACGCAGACCCGTGATCTTTGCCAAGGTATCCAGCATTTCCTTCAACGTCAGGTTCTCCGCACCCAGCAAATACCGCTCGCCAATCTTGCCCTTCTCCGAAACCAGCAAGTGCCCCGCCGCGCACTCCTCGACGCCCACGAAGTTCAATCCCGTCTCCACGTAACCCGGCATCTTCCCATTCAGAAAATCCAGAATGATCTTTCCCGTAGGCGTGGGCTTCCAATCCCATGGCCCCACCGGCGTGGTGGGCATCGCCACAATCGCGGGAAACCCTTCCCTCGCCGCGTTCAACACTTCCTGCTCCGCCATCCATTTCGAGCGCTTGTAGTGCCCGATCATCTCCTCGAGCTTTGCCTCCGTGAATTCGTTGGGGAGTTCGGGCCGGTCCACCGCGATCGTCGCCACCGTGCTGGTGTAAATCAATTGGCCGACACCAGCCTGCTTCGCGGCTGCCAGCAAGTTTTTCGTTCCGCCCAAGTTCGAATCGTAAATCTCCTGCGGATTTTTCGCCCACAGCCGGTAATCCGCCGCCACGTGAAACACGCGCTGCACGCCGTTCATCGCGCGTTCCAGCGAGGCCGCATCGCGCAGATCCCCGGTCACGTACTCCAGAGACAAATCGCTGATCGCGCGATTGCTGCTCGAAGCGCGCATCAGTACGCGCACCTCATCCCCGCGCGCCACCAATTGCCGCGCCACATGGCTGCCCAAAAATCCCGCCGCGCCCGTCACAAGTGTCGTCATGGTTACCGCACGCTTTCCCGCTTCTCGCCCAATCCTCCGCCGAATTGCCAAGCCAGCATCTTCCACGCGTCGCCCGCTTTGCGATTCACTCCCACCAGGGCCGCCGCCTCGAAACCGGCGTAACACGAGCACGTCTCACACCGCGGGTTAATGCCCCGCCCAAAATTCTCCCAGAGCGTATTTTTCAGCAGCGCTTTGTAGCTCTTCTCGAGGTTGTAGTCCAGCAAATAGCAGGGACCCGACCAGCCACCCGGCCCGTAGACCGGACTTCCCCACACGCTGCAATCGAGTTCGCGTTCCCCGCGCAAATATTCCAGGTAAACCGGCGACACCAACAAATTATAACCATTCAGGGAATCGCCGATTTCCGCGAACCGGCGGCGCATTTCGGCGTGGAATCTGGCGCTGCCGTCCCGGCAGACTTTTCCCGGCAGGTACACCGGCGCGAGCATGTAGCCGTCCACGTGCATGCCATGCAGTTTCGCATACAGCGCCGCCAGATCCCGCACATCGCTGTCCGGGTACACCGTCGAGGTCACCACCACAAAGAAGCCCGCATTCTTCGCGGCCTTCACGCCATCCAGCGCTTCCGCAAATTGCCCCGGCTTGCCCGCGCGTGCATCGTGGACGGCTTCCGTGCCGTCAAGCTTCACGTTCCAGAAAAAATTGGTCACCGGCGGGATCATGTGCAAGCGCCGCCGTATGAGCGTGCCGTCCGTGCAAACAAAAAGATGCTTGCCACGGTCCAGGATGGCGCACGTCAGCTCCGCAATTCCCTCGTACTCCAGCGGTTCGCCGCCGCAGATGGCCACGACGGGCGTATCGCACTCCTCCATCGCCGCCAGGCATTGCTCCACGTTGAGCGGCGTCCGGCGCGGCGATGCCGCCTGCCCATTCCCCCCGCCGTTCGATCCTCCGCACGCGCCCGCGTAGCCGCCCAGGGGGTCCAGCGTGAGCATGACGGCGAACTTCCGCTCGCCGCGGAGTTTGTGCGTCGCGAGATGTTTGGCGGAATCGAAGATCAGCCGGAGGGGATACCGCATTGTTTTGCTTAGGAAGCGCTGCGCGCGCGCGCGGGATGCAGCCCGCGGCGCATACGGAATTCGCCCGGCCGGAATTTGATGGCGCAATACTCCTGGGCGCGGCTGGCCTGATTGCGATAACGCGCCAGCGCATACACTGGGAAGGAATTCTTGTAGAGGTGGTATTTCAGATAAAACACCCCGGGGAAGCCCGTGCCGGTGAAATCTTCTTCGCTCCAGGAACCGTTGGAGTTCTGTTGCTCCACCAGGTACGCGGCGGCCCGCGCGATCGCGGGATCGTTGGGATCCGCTCCCGCGAGCAGCCCAATCAATCCCCAGGCGGTCTGCGACGGCGTGCTGTTGCCCTGCGCCTTGCTGGAAACGACCTCATAGCTGCGCAGCGACTCCCCAAAGCTCCCATCGGCCTTCTGCACCTGCCGCAGCCAGGAGACAGCGCGCACGCAATAATTTTGCGCCGTCAGCGACACGGTTTCCAGCGCCCGCAATACGCCGCTTGTGCCGTACACATAATTCACGCCCCAGCGCCCAAACCAGGATCCATCCTTGCTTTGGTCATTCATCAGGAATTGCACGGCCTTCTGAATCACCGGATGATCGCTCGGCCATCCAAACCGTCCCAGGCATTCCACCACTCGGGCGGTCACGTCCGCCGTGGAAGGATCGATCATGGCGTTGTGGTCTGCGAACGGTATATTGCACAAGATTTGCCGGTCGTTGTCGCGATCAAAGGCGCCCCAGCCGCCATCGCGGTTCTGCATGCTCAGCAGCCACTGGATTCCCCGGCGCATCGCCGCTTCCATCCTCTTCTCGTCGGGGAATTTCACCCGCTGCAGCGCCATCAGTACGAACGCGGTGTCATCCACATCCGGATAAAAATCATTGCGGAATTCAAACGCCCAGCCGCCCGGCTCGGCATCCTTGTTCTTGACCTGCCAATCGCCCTTGCCCAAGACCTGCTTCGTCAGGATCCACTCGGCCGCCTTCACCAATGCCGGATGGTCCGCCGCCAAGCCCGCTTCTTCCAGAGCCACCATGGCGATGCACGTATCCCACACCGGGGAAACGCAGGGCTGCAGTCGAATGGTGTCGCCTTCTTCGATTTCAAACCGTGAAAATTCCTTAATCTCCCGCCACGTCAGCGGGTCTTCCGGTCCGTGCCCCAGCGCCATCAACGCAAAGATCGAGTTCATCATCGAGGGATAGATGGCCGCGAGCCCCTCGGTCCGCTCCATGTGTTCCAGCATCCATTGCTTCGCTTCCTTGATGGCTTTTTGCCGCAGCGGCTTCCACGGCAGCTTTTCGTACAGCTTTAACCCGCGATCCACCGCAAGAAACAGGTTCTTCCAGGAGAGGATCTGCTTGCTCCAGTTGAACGCGGCCGTTTTTTGTGTGGGATCCTTGAACAATTCGTCCACTCGCGCGTGTTCCGGCAGGCGAAACTGCGGCCGCACCGACGACAATATCGCCATCGGAATCACGATCCCGCGCGTCCACGAAGACATCTCGTAAATATTGAAATAGAACCAGCTCGGCAGCAGCACCAACTCCGGCGGAATCGCCGGCACCAGCTCCCAGCCTACGGCTCCCACCAGCGCCAGATAAAATCGCACGTAGGAATTCGTGTGTTCCAGGCCACCCAGGCGGTGAACGACTTCCCGCGCCTTGACCATGTGCGGCGCGTCAGGAGAGTCCCCCGCCAGTTTTAGAGCGAAATAGGCCTTCGAGGTGGCATTGAGTTCCGAGGCACCGCCAGGATAAATTGGCCACCCGCCATCGTCCATCTGCTTCCGCCGGACATAGTTAGCCAGCTTAGCGATGCGCGCCGGATCGGCCTTGTCAAGTACGTGGAGGTAGTAGATGTAATCGGATTCGAGGGTGGTATCGGCCTCGAGTTCGCCGTGCCAATACCCCTCCTCAGCTTGAATGGATAGGAGATACTCTGTGCCGCTCTCGACGGCTTTTTCAACCTGCTCCGCCCAATTCTCCTGCCGCCACGTTGATGGCGCAGGCGCGACCGGCAACTCCTCTCCTATACGAACATACGAGCCCATCTCGGCTCCCCCTCAGGCGAAATGCAGTAATCCCCCAAATATCCTGAGCTGCAAGCATCAGCTCAGCTAACTTCCCTATTGCCTTACACTTCCAAAAGACCACACCAGAAAATCAATACTCGGGTACGTGCAGTACCTATTATCCCTGTCCCCGGAAAATCGGTCAACGAATAAGATGTCGCCGCTCACACCCCGAGTTGCCGCAAAGCGTCACATTCTCACCCCTGAGGCCCCTCTTGAATTTGATGTACCGGCGCCCCCAAAGGTTCCGGTCCACTTTCACCCTCTGTTTTTGTGGCATCGTGGGCTTCTACCCACCGACTTGGCCGCCGCATCCAGCGCCGTGCCGGGAAAGGAAGCCTTACCGGCATCTTTCAGCTACCTTACCCTCACTCTAAGTCTATTCTCTCCACTCCGCCTCTAACTTCTTGACGCGCTCCGCCAACTCCGGCAGCCGCGCGAACCACGCATATTGCTCCTTGAACTTTTCCAACGACCGCGCCGGCGTTCCCCAGACCGTCTCCCCACTCCGAATGGTCTTGCCATTCAGAATCCCCGCCTGCCCACCGGCGATCACGCGATCTTCCAGCGTGCAATGCTCCCCCATGCCCACCTGCCCGCCACACACCACGTGATGCCCCAGCTTGCAAGAGCCCGAAATGCCCGTCTGCGCCGCAATCACGGTGTGCTCGCCGATCTGGACGTTGTGGCCCACGTGCACCAGATTGTCCAGCTTCACGCCTTCGCCGATCCGCGTGTCGTCCAGCGAGCCGCGGTCCACCGTGGTGTTCGCGCCAATCTCCACGTCCTCGCCGATCTCCACGATTCCTGCCTGCGGAAATTTCCAGTACCTCTCTCCATCGAACGCATACCCGAATCCGTCGGCGCCGATGACTGCCCCCGCGTGAATCTCCGCGCGGCTTCCCAGGCGCACTCCGGCATACAGCGTCACGTGCGGGTGCACGCGGCAATTCTCGCCAATCCAGCATCCTGCGCCAATCACGCAGTGCGCCCCGATTTGCGTGCCCTCTCCAATGTGCACATCCTCACCAATCACTGCATACGCACCGATGCCCGCGCTCGCCGCGACCCGGGCCAGCGGCGCAACGATCGCCGTCGGGTGAATCCCGCTGGCAATCGGCCGCCGCTCCAAAAGAATCGCCGCCGCCTTCGCAAAGGCCACCTTGGGCTGCGCACTGCGCAGCACCGTCTTCCCCGGCAGTTCAATTC
This sequence comes from Candidatus Acidiferrales bacterium, assembly GCA_963780785.1. Taxonomy (GTDB): domain Bacteria; phylum Acidobacteriota; class Terriglobia; order Acidiferrales; family UBA7541; genus Acidiferrum. The sequence continues at coordinate 9,018 of CAWADS010000005.1, read as the reverse complement.
CCTCCCCCGCCACCACGCAAGCCGCTGCGGAAGCCACTGCGCGCTCCGCATGTTTTGCCGTCTCCACGTAAATCAAATCATGCGACCCCGCGCGCTCCGGCGCGGCCACGCCGGTCAATTCCAACGAGCCGTCACCTTCCACCTTCGCCCCAACGGCCTGCGCCACATCCTTCGCTGTGCTTTTCATCGCCCGCTTCTCCTCTGCTTCTGCTTCACCCTCGCGGTTCTCTTCTCTTCACAAAAAATCATACAAGGGCGGTTCGCCCCGCGGCCGGTTTTTCCACCTCGCATGGACCCACACCCACTGCTCGGGATGCTTGCGGATAATCTCCTCGATCACTTTGGTAAAGCGCCTGGTGTTTTCCAGGACGTCGCGCTCGGCATCTCCCGTGCGCACCAGTTCCACCGGCGGCTCGAAGCGCAAGCGGTACTTCCGAAGATTCTCATCCCAATAAGCGTAGCCGGGCACCACCGCGGCATCCGTATGCAGGGCCACGCGCGCAATTCCTGTCGTCGTGCATGCCGGCGTGCCAAAAAAATCCACGAACACCCCTTCTTCCGGCATGGTGTTCTGGTCCGCAAGGATTCCAATCGTCCCCGCCTCCTTCAGCACCCTAAGCATCACGCGCGCCGACTCGTTCTTGAAGATCGGCCGGTTCCCCGAAAGCCCGCGGTAGTGATTCACCAGGCGGTCCAGCGGCTCGTTGTCCAGCGGCCGCGCCATGTAATGCAGCGGGTATCCGTACAGCGCCGTGTGCAAACGAGGAAAGCTCCCAAGCGCCGATGTGCCCGGTGAGGTAGAGCACGCCCTTGCCGCGGCTCTGCCCCGCAAGAAAATTCTCATGCCCATCCAGAATTACGATCTGCTCGATATTTTCACGCGTGTACTTCGGAAACCGCGCGAACTCCGCGGCCATCCACCCCAGATTGCGCGTCATCTTGCGCATGCACGCCCTGCGGCGCTGCGCGTCTGTCCAATCGGGAAACGCCAGCCGCAGATTGAACTCCGCGGTCTTGCGCAGTTTGGGCCGCGCCAGAAGCAGCAGGCGTGTTCCCGCTGCCGCGACGCCTCGCGCCATCGCTCGCGGCAGGATGCCCAGCGTCTTCACCGCGCTCCACGCCACCGCATATTGCAGCCATTCCTTCATCAGGGCTGAGTGTCTTCCCGTCCTTTCGCGCCAGTATGACCGACTTCCGCCATTCCAAGATACACTTAGAATCCAAGAGCCGACGACCCGTGACACAAACTGACAACTCCAGCCGCGATGGCGATTCCCTCTCGATGGCCGCGCGCGCTCTCTGGCTTGTCCTCATTATCGCCACACTCTATCTCTGCTACTTCCACAATCTAGGCGCCATCGGCTTGGTGGGACCGGACGAGCCGCGCTACGCCTGGATTGCCCGCGAAATGCACGAATCCGGCGACTGGGTCACGCCCCGCCTCTATGGCAAGCCCTGGTTTGAAAAGCCAGTCCTTCTTTATTGGGGCGTGGCGCTCAGCTTCAAACTCTTCGGTGTAACCGAGGCCGCGGCGCGTTTCCCCAGCGCCTTCGCTGCTCTGCTCGCAACCCTGGCCATGGCCTGGCTGGCCTGGCGCGTTTATGGCCCGTGGACAGCGCGCTGGTTGCTGCTCCTTCTTCCTACGACGGTGGGCATGATCGGCTTTTCGCACGCCGCCGCCACGGACATGCCCTTCGCCGCCACGCTCACCGTTGCTCTGGTCTTTGCGGCCATCATCCTGGGCCTCACCCGCAATCAGGATTCGCCGCCCATCCAGCGAACGCCCTGGCTCGCCTTGATTCTCTTTGGCTTTTTCCTCGGTCTCGCCAGTCTCGCGAAGGGTCCCGCCGCCATCGTTCTGTCCGGCGGCGGCGTACTGTTGTGGGCGGCATTCACAAAACGCTGGCATGACGCTTTCCGCTGCCTCCATCCTGTTGCCATTGCCAGCTTCTGCCTCACAGCTCTTCCCTGGTACATCATCTGTTCCCGGCGCAATCCCGATTTCTTCCGCATCTTCATCATCGAGCACAATTTCAAACGCTACCTCACCCCCGAATTCCAGCACATCCAGCCTTTTTGGTTTTATGTCCCTGTGCTTCTCATCGCTTTTGCTCCCTGGACTCTGGCGCTAGTCTGGTCCGCCCTCTTCGGAGCATTGCGTGCGTGGCCACAACGCCGCCCCTCCGACGCCACGCTTCTCGCCATTTGCTGGATCATCTTCTGTCTCGTATTTTTCTCCATCTCCAAATCCAAGCTGCCTGGCTACATCCTCCCCACCGTCCCACCTATTGGCCTGCTTCTTTCCAGAGCGTACGTGCGCCTCGTTCCGCAAGAAGGGCGGACGTTTCGCTTGCTCTTGCTCGTCGGCGCAATCCCCACCATTCTGGTAGCAGCAGTCCTCTGGTCCTTGCACTTCGGAGTGGAACGATTCACTGCGACAGCAGCCACGGGAGCCGGATGGTTTCTCCTGCTCTTCGGTCTCGCAAATCTCCTCTTGGCTTCAAGAAAAACCGCCACGCGGCGGCTCGTTCGCCCTCGCCTCACTTTGCGTTGTTCCGATCCTCGCGATTCTCCTTTTTTTCAATCACCTGGCGCCATTGTTTCTGCGCTATGATCCGTCCGGAAAAACACTCGCCCAAGAATTGCGTGCCGCGAATATCCCACCTGAGCAGATTTACGTCGCCGCACATGCCGCGCGGCCAGCAATTCAGCCTCAATTTCTATCTGCACCAGGAAATTCTGACGTGGGATAAAGACCAACCTAAGGAAGGCTACCTGCTGCAATCTTCCAAGTTACTGCAAGCTTCTGGTGAATTCGCCGTGGACTTGCTCAACCGATCCGGTCGAACTCCAGACAGAGCGGCTGGTTCGTTTATAAAATCCAGCGCGAAGATTCAGTGAGCAACCGGAGTGACGGGAGTGCTCTTGGGGGCAGCCACTTGGGGACAGCGGGCTTAACCGCGACGGGCTCGACGCTCGTGATCGGCAGCCGCGCTAGGAAGAACGTCACCACGCGATTCTCGTACGTGCGCTTCTCGTCATCCGGCAGGTTCACGAAATTCCCGTGCGCGACGATGGCCATTTCGCGCGGCTCACCCGCCTTCAAGAACATCTCTCGCGTAATCGCGGCGAGTTCCGGATCATCCGCTGCGCCAATAAACAGGATCGGCACGCCGGACCCGGACAGGCGCTTCAGCTTTGCGGAGAGCGGCGGATCATTCCTGTAAGCGTAGTTCAGCCATTCAAAACTCGTCTGCGCGGACCTCACCATCATCGGGAATCCGCCCACGCCGGTCTTTTCCACGCCGATCTTCACCATTTGTTTCGGGGTGTCGTACACGGAATCGAGCACCAGCGCGCGCACGCGAGGGTCCTTCTCCGCCTCGCGCAACGCGGCGTAAGCGCCCAGATTGTAGCCCCACAAGCCAAAGCGCGCGGCATCCACGTCATTTCGTGCAGCCAGGGTTTCGATGGCGGCGCGCACCTCGTCCGACTCGCGATAGCCGAATGTGGTCAAGCCGTCATTCCCGCCGTGGGCCGCAAAATCAAACACGAACGCGTTGTACTGGTGGTCCTGCAGCGCGGAAACCAACGTGAGCAATTCGCCCCGGCTGGATTGGTAGCCGTGGCAGAGAATAATCGTTGGCGCTCCCCGCAATCCGGGGAAGAACCAGCCTTTGCGGGTGCCCAGGCCCGCTACTGTAAAGTCCACTTCATCGGGACGCCCCGGAAAACTCTCCATATTGATCTCTGAACTCGTTCGCTGCGGCTTCACAATCCAGTAAATCAGCACCCCGGAAATGACCGCCGTGGCAACCAGCGGCAAAAAACACCAGCGCCAGAATCACGGTCAGCAATTTCATGTACCAACGTGTTGGATACCGCAGTTCGTACAGGATCGACATGGGCTTTGGGCTTCAGGGCCGGTCCGCTGGACGGCCGCCTCGCTTTTCTTCCTCAGCCGTTGCTCAGGCTACAGCCGCATCCTAACATGCGTTTTCACGCCCTTCCCTTGTCATCTCTCCCCCATGTGCCCGATTCGTATCGCCCCGCGCGCTTCCTATTTGGCGGTCCACGCACCGAATCGGATATTATGGCTACTGGGCTGGGGGACGCCCTGCCGCCCTATCCATGAACATCGTTGACCTGCGCCAGACGACTGTCCGCCAAATCGAGCCTCTGCTGCTCGAAGAGGCTCGCCATTGGCGCGAAGAACTTCATTGGGACTACCGCAGCGCGATGGACCTCATCAAGCGCTTCCTGGAGGCGCACGCTCTTTCGGGCTGCGTCGCCTTTGAGCACGGCATCGCGGTGGGCTATGCCTTTTACGTGCTCGGAGGATCACAAAGGGCTGATTGGCGACCTGTTTGTCTCGCCGACCTACGACCAGGAACCCATCGGCCGGCGCCTTCTGGATGAAATGCTATTCTCCATGCGCGCGCTGCCCCAATTGCAGCGCATCGAAGCCCAGCTCATGCCCTTCGGCGGGCCGGTGGAAGACGCGCTGCGCGACCAGGGATTCCGCCTGCACATGCGGCAATTCATGCTCTTCGACCTGCTGAAGAAGTCCGAAAGTGCGCCCAGCATCAACTCCGGTTTACGCCTGGATCGCTGGAATGACCGCTACATGGAGTCGTGCGCCAAGCTCATCTATCTGGCCTATGCGAATCACGTGGATGGCGACATCAACGATCAGTACCGCTCGCGCCACGGCGCGCTGAAATTCCTGAAGAACATTATTCTCCTGCCGGGCTGCGGCCAGTTCGTCCCCAACGCTTCCTTCGTCCTGCGCCATCCCGGCAGCGAAGACCTGGTCGGCGCGGTTCTCACCAGCGAAGTTTCCCCCGGCGTCGGCCACACCACGCAGATTTGCGTCATGCCGGGATTTCAAGGCCACGGCCTCGGCCGCCTGCTCATGCTCACGGCAGCGGAAGCCCTGCGCGCCCTGAAATTCACGGAACTCACGCTGACCGTCACCTCGGAAAATCGCACCGCCGTCCATCTCTACGAACGCCTCGGCTTCTCCACCGTCAAATCCTTCACCGCCGGCGTCTGGCCGCGGTGAAGTCATCAGTGATCAGTTTTCAGTAACCAGTGCACAACCCCCAGTTTCCTCTCGTTTGCTCAATAGAATCAATAACTTAGCTCGGTTGTGCAATAGGCTCTAGTCAGTTATCAGCGACCAGATAGCCACGATCAGCGATCGCCTACCAGCGATCAGGAACCCTTCGCCATGTAGCTCAGGTCTTCATGCCTGAGACCTTTACCTGGGTTCTCTCGGGGCGCTCTCGGCTTTCTCTTGGCGCCTGTAGTTGGCCGCGCCGGTCCGCAGGCGGGCCGCTCTGGGGTGCTTACATTCGTCAAGCACCCTGCTCCGTTCGGGGCTAGGGTTCAGCTCATTTGGAAGTGCTCAGCCGCTGCTGGTCTCTATGCAAGCGGGTCCACCCCACACAGCGAGGTGAAAGGGTCCTAATACCGACGGAGGCATTCTCGGATGTCCGCAAATCCATTCCGTCAGGAAAACTGAAATCGCATGTCAGATCAAAGGTTCGCTCCGCTCCCGGCTCAAACTTCCACTTCTTAATGGGCTCTTCCACTGCCGGTCACCAGCAGCGGATGACCCTTGGAAGGTTTCGCTTCCGAAACGCTACCATCGCTGACCACGGCAACATGCGCAATAACTGTCCCGCTGATACGTGCTTGTCGCGCGAGTGGTGGATAAAGGATGCGCTCAAAGTGGACGATCTTGAGTTCGGGATAGCCCGCGAACAGCGCATCAGTGTCAATCGCGCCCGATTGGTACTTCTGCCACGCCTCTCAAATTCATCCCCGGCAACCAACGGATCTCCTCGCCTTGCGCCGCCGCGGCCTGCCCCAGCGCGTACCCAAAACTCGCCATCTTCGCCAACCCCGCAAAATTCCAGTCCTCGCGAAACGCATCGGCGGGCTTGTGGTAATGGTTGTCCACATAGTCCTTGGCCTGCGCCTCGCCCCAAGCCAAATCGTGGCCCTTGAACTTCCTCCCCTGCCCAATCGAAAACGACGGAATCCCCACGCGCGAAAGGCTGAAATGGTCTGAGCGGTAGTAGTGCCCCGCCTCGGGATGCGCGTCAGGACGAATCGCCAGTCCAAATTCCCCAGCGATTTTCTCGACGGTCGGATAAAACGTCGTGCGCTCGGCGCCGCTGACTTCGACTTCTTCCGGAATCCCAATCGGCGCAAGCGCGTCGTAGTTCAAATCCAGAATCGGATCGACGGGCAGTTCAGCGAATGTTTGCCCAGATACTCCGAACCCAGCAACCCCTGCTCCTCGCGCCGTGACCGCAGCGAACAGAATCGAGCGTGTGCGGCGCAGGCTTCGTAGCGCCCCACGCGCGCGCGATTTCCAGCAAGATGCCGCAGCCGGTGCCATTGTCAATCGCACCATGATAAATGTTGTCGCCACGCTTCTCTTATCAATGCCGAAGTGATCGTAGTGCGCCGTGTACAGGACCGCCTCCGCCTCGCTTGTAATTATAGGTCCGAGCCCTCCACCATCCCCAGCACATTCCGCGAAGTAAACGGCCGCAGCGCGCTCACCACGTGCGCCTTCAGCTGCACCGGCAACTCGATGGGCTTGAACTCCCGCGATTGCGCCTGCTGAAACAGTTTGTCCAGGTCGAGCCCCGCCATCCCCACCAGCTTCCGCGCCACCTCCTCCTGTATCCACGAAGCCGCTTCCAGCTTCGGCGTGCCATCCAGCTTCAAATACGATCGTTCCCCGCCCCACGAATTGCGCACCACGTCCCACCCGTAACTCGCCAGGTCCGTGCGATGGATGATCAGCGTAGCCACCGCGCCCCGCCGCGCCGTTTCCTCATATTTATAAGTCCAGCGCCCGTTGTACGTCAGCGCCTTCCCCTTGAAAAAATTGGGATCATCCGAAATCGGCTCGTTCACAAACAGCAGCGCCACTTTGCCCTTCAAGTCGTAGCCCTTGTAGTCGTCCCATTTTTCTTCCGGCGCCGTGATGCCGTAGCCCACAAAAACAATCGGCGCATCAATCTCCGCGCTCGCCGTCTGCGTTTCGTTGCTGGTCACAAAATCGTCCAGATTCCGCAGCACCAGCGGCTCCCCGCTCGCGGGCACCAGCGCAAAGCTCGTCTCCGGCAGAGTCTTCACCCCCACCAGCGGCACATTCTGGAAGTACGTGCCATTTTCCCCGGCAGGCTTCAACCCATATCTCTTGAATTGCGCGGCGATGTAGTCGGCGGCAGCGTCGCCCCCTTTCTGCCCTGTGCCGCGGCCTTCCAGCGCATCGCTCGCCAGATACTTCACGTGCTGGCGAATCCTCTGCGGATCGATCTTCGGCGCGTGCGATTTCGCCGCAAACAAAACGCCGGTACCAAGACCGCCGCCGCAACAAAAATCACAGCTTCCTCATCCGTAGCCCCTGGGCCAATAAGCGCACGAAAGCAAACTCTAGCAAAAAAAACGGCCAGAAGTTGTGGTTCCAATAAACGAACAGACTAAGCCTTTAACCACGTCGACGGGCGAGCCACGTCAATTGTCGGCGCGCGCAAAGTGAGTGATGTCCGCGGGGTGTTCAATTATGGACATTTTGCACCCTCCCGGAGCGCTATACTTGGCCGACATCAGGCCCGATGCACCGTTGACGCGACCTGTCGATTAGGGAGATCCGGCCATGAGATTTTTCCTGTCTTTTCTTTTCCTGCTGCTGCCCCTGTGCGCTTTTCCCCAGGATCTCAGCAAGCCGCCCGACGACAAGCCTGCTCCCGGACTCACAGCCTTCTCCGGCGGCCAGCGAAGCAAGTAAATCCCGTCAAGCCCACGCCCAATTCTCTGGCCATCGGGAAAAAGGCCTACACTTCGGACTGCGCCATGTGCCACGGCAAAGACGGCGCCGGTGCTGGCGAGCTGGCCGTGACCATGAATCTGAAGCTTCGCGATTACCGCGACCCCGCGTCCCTGAAAGATATGACCGACGGAGAAATCTATTCCATCATTGCCAACGGCAAGGGCCAGATGACCGGCGAAGCAGGTCGCATGAAACCCGGCCAGATCTGGGATGTGGTGAACTACGTCCGTTCCCTCTCCAAAAAGTAACTCTCCGCTGACCGCGCCCGCTGCTAACCCAGTGCCATTCTCGTTCTGCAATCTCCGTCGCTCTGGCCGTCCTCTTGCTCCTCCCCTCTTGAGTGGCTTGCCGATTCCCGGTTCTGGAAGGGGCTGGCCCCACAGAATCTGCTGCCGCTTATCCGCTTAACGTATTGACTTGCCTAGTGTTACGCGGATTATGCCAGCGGTGCTGCCTGGCCCGTTCCTATGGCTTGGGCTTACCCCCCTCGCCGGACCGGGCGAATCCCCACAACCGCTGAGTCTTCTCGCTCAGTGTTGGCCGAAGGAGTTCCTCCCATGAATCCCACCACAAACCGCCGCGGCCCCCAGTTGACCATCCCTGAATTGCAGGCCGCCGCCGCGGAAATGCGCGCCATGGACATCGTCAGTATCTACGCCGCAGGCTCCGGTCATCCCGGCGGCACGCTTTCCGTAATGGACATCGCCGCCGCTCTCTATTTGAACGTCCTCAATCACGATCCCGCGAATCCCGCCTGGCCCGAGCGCGATCGCGTTTTCTGGTCCGCCGGCCACAAAGCGCCCGCGCTGTACGTCGCGCTCGGCAGAGCCGGCTATTTCCCTCTCGACGATGTGGTGCTCTTGCGGCAACTCGGCTCGGCTTCGAAGGTCATCCCAATTGGTTGAAAGTCCCCGGCGTGGAAATTTCCAGCGGCTCCCTGGGACAAGGTCTCGGCGCCGCCGTGGGCAGCGCCCTCGCCGCAAAGCTCCGCGGCGCCGCCCACCGCGTTTACGTCATCATGGGCGACGGCGAACAGCAGGAAGGCAGCGTCTGGGAAGCCGCCATGGCCGCCGCGCACCACAATCTCGATAACCTCTGCGCCGTTATTGACGTGAACCGCCTGCAAATCGATGGTTGGGTCAAGGACGTGATGAAAGTTG
>CAWADS010000004.1:0-46480 GCA_963780785.1 Candidatus Acidiferrales bacterium | reverse complement strand
TCTGGGTGTCATTAAATCCACGCAACAACCTGTTATCTTGAGGGCCGCGCCAGGCGTTTACCCCGACCTGGTCGGGGCGCCCCGAACGCTCTCAACTGATAAATCGTGCGCTATTCTGCTGTTGGGGTTCGTCGGTTATCCCCGCCGCCCCCTGGCAGCCACGTGTATACTTGCTTAACGAAATACAGTTTGCATCCCGAGCTCCTTTCGAGGAAGGGGTTGCAGCCCTTGTCCAATCCAATCATGCGAAGCGCAGCAGCCCTGCTTCTTTTGGCCCTCGCTCTCCCGGCCGTCCCTACGTTCGCTCAAGTTAAGCCACCTCAGGAAGCAGCCAAGGCCCCTGCTGCTCCGGCCAGCGCTTCTTTGGATCCTCTCGTCTATGAAAAAGTTCAAGGCATCATTCGCTACGGTGACGACGGTAGAGGTACCAAAGAGACCATTGCTCGCGTCCGCGTGCAAACCTATGTGGGCGTCCAGAAAATCGGCCAACTGATCTTTCCTTACAATGGCGCGAATGAACGCGTCGAAGTCAAAAGCGTTAAGGTTATTAAGCCTGATGGAACCCAGTTGACCGCGGGACCCGAAGCCGTTGTCGACGTCAGCTCTCCCGTTGTGCAGGAAGCTCCGATGTACACCGATGCCAGGCAGAAGCATGTTTCTGTGCCCGGCTTATCGGCCGGCGACATCGTCGAATACGATGTCGTTACGCGCGTTTTTGAGCCCCTCACCCCGGGTCAATTCTGGGATTCCTGGGTTTTTGTCGTTCATTCCCTGTGTTTGGACGATGAGCTGGTTCTGGACGTTCCCGCAAATCGCGCCCTGAAAATCAAATACCCGGACGGCATGGAGCCGGCTGTCTCCGATCAAGGGGGACGCCGCCGGTACTCATGGAAGACCGAAAACAAGAAGGCCTTCGAGGAGCCCCGTGCTTTTGGCAACTCCCAGAGTCTTGATCCGGCACAAATGCTGAAAGGAGTTGCGGCGCCGAAGCTTCAGATGGTACTTTTTTCGACGTTTCAGAACTGGGATGAGGTCGGACAGTGGTACGGTGGCCTCTCGCAGGAACGCCAAACGTCCTCACCCGAAGTCCGCGCGAAAGCGGACGAAATTACCAAGGGCGCTGCGACGGATCTCGCCAAAGCTCAGGCGCTCTACGATTACGTCTCCCACATTCGCTACGTCAGCCTTTCCTTCGGTGTCGGCCGCTACCAGCCGCACTCCGCCACGGAAGTTCTTGCAAATCGTTATGGCGATTGCAAAGACAAGGCCGCGCTTCTCGACGCGCTCCTGGCCGCCGAAGGCATTCAGAGCGCTACCGCGCTCGTCCAGACTCGCACGGATGTGGATCGCGATCTGCCCACCCCCATGCAGTTCGATCACGCCATCAATGTTGTTTCTGTCGGCGGAAAGGAGATCTGGCTGGACTCCACAATGGGCGTCGCGCCCTTTGCGTATCTTCTCCCCCAACTCCGCGGCAAGGACGCCCTGGTCGTCTCCTACCCGCGGAAGTCGGAGTTCCGGCCGGCGCCTGCGAATCTAACCGGCGCAAAGACCTACAGGTTTACCGTCGAGAAAGACATCGACGAAAAAGGCGCGGAACAGGCCAACGTCGCCGTGGAAGTGCAGGGAAGCGACTGGGAAGTGCTGCTCCGGCTTATGTTGTCTCGCCTAACGCCTGCGCAATTCGGTCAGATGCTCAGCGGCGATCCCAGGCTGGGGGGAGGCTACAGCGGCACCTACTCGAATGTCCAAGCCGGCGACCCCTACGACACCAAAAAACCCTTTTGGCTTTCGGCGCAATATGCCCGCAGCTTGGATCCGAGTGTGGATCCAAAGATCTCAGCCACGTTTAAGAAAATTCCCTCCCCGGTGGCACAGGGCCTCCTTGAACGAGTGCTGCCCATTGTCGGAATCGCTTCTGGCGGCAACACGCCGCCCATCCAACTCGACGGTCCCAAGGATCTTTATCTTCACCTGAAGGTAACGCGCCAATCGGCAGGTGCCGCAAATCCCCCGAAGCCTCTCCATCTCACAAAAGACTTTGGGGATTACAGTCTCGACTCGAGCGCTGATCACGACACGATTACTGTGGATGCGCACTTGAGCCTGCGCGAAAGAGAACTTGAAGGTAGCCGCGTCGAGGAGTACTTGGCCTTTCGCAAGAGTGTCGTGGAAAGCCTGTTGGAGACACCAGCCCCACCTGTCAGCACTACTTCAACAACCAAGGCCAACCCACCAGCATCGGCTGCCTCCAGTTCCTCCGCCGTTTCCTCCAAACCGTCCGAAAACTCCACCCAGGCTCTTTATGCGGCCGCACGCAATGCGCAGAACAATCGCGACTATGCCGCTTGCGCCCAATTGCTGGAGCAGGTCGTCGCCATTGACCCAAATCACAAATCTGCCTGGAACTACCTCGGCTGGACCTACAATCTCCTCGGCAAATACGAAAACGCCGAGGCCGCCCTCCGCAAGGCCATTGCCGTAAACCCGTACGACTCATCCGCGTATAACAACCTGGGTCAGGCTTTGGCCGCACAGAAAAAGTATGAAGAAGCGATTCCTCAGTATCAGAAACAGATTGAGATCAATCCGCGTGACCAATGGGCCCACGAGAATCTGGGAAGAATTTATCTCCTGCTTGAGCAATATGATAAAGCCATACCCGAATTAGAGACTGCCGCATCCATCAAGCCGGATAACCCCTACATCCCGTTCAATCTCGGCCGCGCCTATGCGAAAACCGCCCAGCCCGAAAAAGCAGTGCAATCCTTCAAGCGATCTATGGCTCTCCAGCCGACCCCCTCCCGAGGAAACTCGGTGGCCTATGAGATGGCGCTGAATAGACTGGACTTGGATCAAGCTCAGAAATACACGGAATCCGCCATCGCCGCCACCGTCGTTCAGATGCGCGGCACTTCTCTCGATCACGTCACCCGTGAAGACGTTCGCCTCACTGCTTCACTCGCAGCCTTTTGGGATACGTTCGGCTGGATTCGTTTTCAGCAGGGTAATCTTCCCGAGGCTGAAAAATATGTGAAGGGTGCCTGGCTCGTCCATTCCACCGGGGAAGTCGGCGATCACCTGGCGCAAATCTACGATAAACAAGGCCGCAAAGAGGAAGCCATCAGCCAATACGAACTCTCGCTGGCCGCCGCACATCCCATGCCGGAGAGCCGTGGCCGCCTCGCTTCACTCCTTGGCAGCGATAAAGACATTGACCGTCTGACCGAACAGGCCAAGCTGCAACTCAAGGAACTGCGGACCATTCCGATCAAAAACTCCCACACGGCCGAAGGTGTCGCCGAATTTTGGGTGCTCTTGTCTCCAGGTCCCAAGGTTCGTGGAGCAAAATTTGTTACTGGCGATGACGAACTGGCGCAGTTTTCCAAAGATATCGAAGCAGCGGCGTTCCCCGATTGTTTCCCCGAGGCCACCGAGGTCCAGCTTCTCCGCAGAGCTAGGCTCTCTTGCCCGGCTTCCGCTCCGAACTGCAGCCTGCTCCTTTTGTCCGCCGAAACCGTGCAGCCCGCGGAACTCTCCGGATTTGGTTCCGACTCCGAACCTGCGCCGAAGAGAATCAATATACATGGCAATGTCATGGCCCCAAGAATCAAATCCCGGGTTGAGCCAACCTATCCCGCTGAGGCTCGCACAAGTCATATCGAAGGTACCGTCAAACTCCATGTAGTCATTGGCACGGACGGGTCAGTCCAACAAATTCAGGTCATCTCAGGTAACCCCATTCTTGTCCAGGGCAGCCATGGACGCCGTCAGGCAATGGAAATTCGAGCCAACACTTCTGAATAGTCAAGCGGTGGAAGTTGATTCCGAGATTGATGTTAACTTTCAACTGAAGAAACAATAGCAACCACGGGTTAGAGCCGTTCCATCTACTCGTGACATTGCCATGCGCGATCGGTGCAGCGACACAAAGAAAAGGCCGCCGGTCCCCGAACCTACGTTACGATTGGAACGTCGCCTACTGTCTGGCAGTCGTGCCAGCCAGAAGGTCGCGCGAAGTTGCTCCAGGTTTCTTTCACGCGGGCCGCTCATGACCGCCACTAACTTGAAAGGTTGCAGCGCTCCCTTGGGCGCGACGCTCTCCCCTTCGGGAACAAACTTCAGCCTTTACTCGCGCGAGGCCACGGGCGTCGACCTGCTCTTTTTCGATCGCGAAGATGACGCGCGCCCCTCTCGCATCATTTCCTTCGATTCCATCGCGAATCGCACCTCGCACTACTGGCACATCTTTGTTCCTGGCATAACCGCGGGCCAGCTCTACGCTTATCGAGTTTACGGGCCTTTCGATCCCGCCAATGGTCTCCGTTTCGATCCGGAAAAAGCCCTCCTCGATCCCTACGGCAAAGGTCTCGTCACGCCGAAAAATTACAGCCGCCAGGCCGCCGGCGCGAAAGGGGAGAACTTCGCTTCGGCGATGAAGAGCGTGGTTGTGGATCCGCATTCCTACGATTGGGAGGGCGACACAACGCTGCAGACTCCTTCCACGCGGACCATCATTTATGAATTGCATGTGAAAGGCTTCACGCGCCATCCGAATTCTGAAGTCCCGGAAAACCTTCGCGGCACGTTTCGCGGCCTCATCGAAAAGATTCCTTACCTGCAGCATCTGGGAATCACGGCCGTCGAACTACTTCCCGTGTTTGCCTTTGATGTTCAGGATTGCCCACCGGGTCTGGTGAACTATTGGGGCTATGCGCCGGTCTCTTTCTTCTCGCCACACCCCGCCTACAGTTCCCGCCGCGGCCCGCTGGGGCCGATCGACGAATTTCGCGACATGGTCAAGGCTCTGCATCGTGCCGGCATTGAAGTCATTCTCGACGTCGTCTTCAACCACACTGCCGAGAACAACGAGAAGGGCCCGACGCTGAGCTTTCGCGGCATTGACAACGCCGCCTACTATGTCCTCGAACAGGACCGTTCCCGTTACGCCGATTTCAGCGGCACGGGAAACGTCCTCAATGCGGATAATCCCGTTGTGCGCCGCATGATCATGGACAGCTTGCGCTACTGGGTCCAGGAAATGCATGTTGACGGTTTTCGCTTCGATCTCGCTTCCATCCTGGCCCGCGATTCCTCCGGCAATGTCCTCGCCAATCCCCCGGTCCTCTGGGACATCGACTCCGATCCCACTCTTTCCGGCACCAAATTCATTGCCGAGGCCTGGGATGCCGCCGGCCTCTATCAAGTCGGCAGCTTCGTGGGCGATAGCTGGCGCGAGTGGAATGGCAAATTCCGCGACGATATGCGCAACTTCTTTCGCGGCGAAAAAGACTCAGTCGGCCCATTTGCCGATCGCTACATCGGCAGCCCCGAGCTTTATGCCCACAAGCAGCGCGAAGCCGAGCAGAGCATCAACTTCATCACCTGTCACGACGGCTTCACGCTGAACGATCTGGTCACTTACGAGCGGAAACACAATGAAGCCAACCTCGAACAGAACCGCGACGGCACCGACGACAATCGCGCCTGGAATTGCGGCATCGAAGGCCCCACGGACGATCCGCAAATCGAAAAGGTGCGCAATCGCCAGGTGAAGAACTTCCTCACGGCCACGCTGCTCTCGATCGGCATGCCCATGCTCCCGATGGGCGACGAGGTGCGCCGCACCCAGCAAGGCAATAACAACGCCTATTGCCAGGACAACGAAATCAGTTGGTTTGACTGGTCGCTCCTCGGGAAACATGGCGATGTGCAGCGCTTTCTGCGCATTCTCATCGGCCGCCGCTTGTTGCGCGATCTCGCGCCGGAAATCGAGCGCCTGACCCTGGTCGAGCTTCTCCATCAAGCGCGGAAAGAATGGCACGGCGTCCGGCTCCATCAGCCCGATTGGCGCGCGGACTCGCATTCGCTGGCCTTCAGCCTCGATTTGCCCAATGAAAATCGCCACTACTTCAATATTTTCAACGCCTATTGGGAACCTCTCGATTTTGAACTCCCGCGCCTCAATTCCGGCGAGTATCATCCCTGGCGCCGTTGGATCGATACTTCCCTCGATTCTCCTCAGGATATTTCCGCATGGCACTCCGCCACTTCCATTCCCGGCTTCGTCTATCGCGCCGCTCCTCGCTCCGTGGTCGTCCTCTGGGCGCAGATCACTCCGCGCTAGCCGGCCTTTCTCAGAAAATGCAATTTTCATGCTGTGCAAGCTGCGCAACATCTTCTGCCGCAGGAAAGCCGGCAGCCTTCGCAACCCGCGGTTCCACGCCGAAGAGGTAGACCTTTTTCCCGGCTGGCGAAACTGGCACCGGAACGCCGCCGCCCGGGAGCCGGCACCAGGGCTAACGAGAAGCTTGACATCCGGGGGGCGCGGCGGTAAAAAGGAAACCAAACGTAAGCAGTCGAAAGAAAGCGAAAGTACAACGCGCGAGATTCGAAGTGCTGGAGGGGGTGAATGATGAAGTGGTTTAGCGGAAAAGTTTGGTCCTTCTGTTTGCTGGCGTTGGTCCTCGGCTCGCTGGGCGTGCCATCTCTTCTCGCGCAGTCCAGCTATACTTCACAGCTCTCTGGGGTGGTGACCGATTCTTCGGGAGCCGTGATTCCCGACGTTAAGGTTACGCTCACGGACGAAGCCACCGCCGTGGCGACGGCCTCCGTGACGGACAACCGGGGCACTTATTTCTTTACGGGAGTGCGCCCGGCGACGTACTCCATCCGCGTGGACGCCCCAGGCTTTACACCGCAGCAGCGCACTGGCTTGGTCTTGGCGGTGAGCCAGCAGGCCACGCTGGATTTCTCTCTTTTGCCAAGGACGGTGACCGAGACCATTGTCGTGACGGAGCAAGCCCCGCTGTTGGACACCGGGGGCGCTTCGCTCGGCACCGACGTCACCAATGAATACGTGCGGGACATTCCGCTGCCCAACCGCAGCATGTTCGGCCTGGTATTCCTTTCCGGGGGCGTGACGGAGACCGCCGGATCCGGAATGAATGATACCTATCCTTCGGGGACGAACTTCGTTTCCAACGGACAGCGCAACGCCACCGCGGAAATTCGCGTCGACGGCGCGCTCACCAGCGCCCCCGAACAAGGCGAGGGCGCGACCACCAACGTCTACTACCAGCCCTCGGTCGAGATCGTGCAGGAATTCAAGGTCGAGAACAACAGCTTCTCCGCCGAATTCGGGAGCAACGGCGGCACCGTGGTCAACATCGTTCTGAAAGAGGGCGGCAACAAATTCCATGGCAGCGGCTGGTGGTTCGGGCAACGCTCCGCCCTCGATGCCAATGAATTCTTCCAAAATGCCTATGGCATTCCCAAGCCGGATCACGTGCGCGATCAGTACGGATTTTCTCTGGGCGGGCCGATCAAGAAAGAAAAGACCTTCTTCTTCGTGGATCTGGAAATGCTTCGTGAGAATGACCCAGTCGGTATCAGCGCGTTTGTGCCCACGGCCGCGGAGAGGGCCGGAGATTTCCGCAACACTTATGTGGTTTGCACGGATGCTTCGTCGGGCTGCACGGTCGGACAACCGGTCCAACAGCATGTCTTCAACCCTCTCAACGTGGACTCGAACGGGAACCGGGCGGACTTCACGGTTCCGAATGTGATTGATTCCAATCTGATTGATCCCATCGGCCAGAAAATCATCAATATGTACCCCCAGCCCACCATCACGGATGCCGCGGCGGGAGAGCCCAATTATCCACAACGTGATTCTCGCCAAAAGTCCGGGCAGGCAGCTTGACGTCAAGATCGACCACCACTTTTCGGACAAGAATCATCTTTCGGGGCGCTTCAGCAATCTTCACAACTCGTTTAACGTTCCGACGATTTTCGGCGATGGCGACTTTGGCGACGGCATAATCAGCTACACCGATCTCTACAACGGGATTCTGGAGGAAAACTGGACTCCGACAACTTCGACGGTATGGACCAACCGGTTTGCGATCGATCGTGTGCACCAGCCCGTCAACGAAAATTACCCGAATCTCTCGACCGTCTTCGACCAGCCCGGCGACGCCATCCTGAGCCGGAGTCAACGGTTTGTCGCGATTTCCCGTGATCCAGATGGACAACAACGCGACATCGCTGTTCAACCAATGCTGCACCGATACCGGATTCGCGCACACGCTCTATTCCTATAGCTCTTCGATGTCCTGGGTAAGAGGGCGGCAGATCTGGAAGTTTGGCGGCGAACAAAGACTGTTTCTTTAACAACTTCTTCCAGCCCAATCCGCCCACGGGCTTCTTCCATTTCTCTCAGGGAGTGACGGAAGGAGTCGTCGGAGGAGGGGACCCGACCCAGGGGAATTCGTTTGCCAGCCTGCTCCTGGGGTATGGCGACACCGATTCCAGCCTCGCTGTGTTCAAGGCGGTCGCCAATAAGTCCAAAGAAACCTCATTTTATTTCCAGGATGACTGGAAACTCTCCCCGAAGCTGACCGTGAATCTGGGGTTGCGCTACGAATGGAGCACGCCCTATACGGAACGCCACAATCTGCTCCAGTTCAGCAATTTCACGGGGGACAGCGGGATTTCCGTACCCATTGACGTCCCCGGCCTGGTGAACAGCTCCGGCAATCTTCCCGGCACCACAATTTTCGCCTCTTCAGACCACCGCAATATTCCCGTGGACCGGAATAATTGGGCGCCCCGGCTGGGTTTCGCCTACGCCTTGAGTCCCAAGACGGTCATTCGGGGCGGGGCCGGCGTTTACTACGGCCTGAGCGTCGCCACCAATTTTCAGTTTACCGGCACGGCGTTCGGCAACAGTGAACCAATCCGCTTTACCAAAGACAATTTTCAAACCCAATATGCCACGCTTGCCGATCCTTTTCCCCTCCCTGGAGGTTACGCCTTGCCGCAAGGAAAGACGTACGGTGCGGATGCGTTGTGGGGGCTTTCCAATAACAACAGCCTGGACACTACACCGGCGCGGAACGCCGAGATTTATCAGTGGAATGTGGGTATTCAGCATCTATTCCCAGGCGAGATCACCATTGGCGTCGATTATTCCGCGAGCCGCAGCACGCACCTCCCTTACAGCTCTTTTTCAGGCGACGTCGAATCGCAACTTCCTGCCGTCTTCAATTCGCGACCAGATCGTGAACGGCAATCTGCCTGTCTGCAACGGGCTCGGGCCGACCGAGTGTCTCGCGCAGCAGGAGCCGAACCCCTTCCAACCTCTCTTCTCTGGTCCCGACGCGATCTTCAATGAACCAAGTTCGATTTACAATGACGATACCATCCCGCTGATCAATCTATTGCGCCCGTACCCGCAATTTGACGGAGAGTTCGCCGGGCTTACGCGGCTGACGGCCCAGGCTGAGTACAATTCGTTGCAGATACGCTTCCAGAAGCGCCCCAGCCACTACATCAGCTTCGAAGGAAATTACACCCTCTCGAAAGCCATGGACAATTCCTCCGCGGGGGCCAATTCCTTCATCACCACCAGCCTGAGTTCCGGCAATCCCCAGGTCCTGGACAACTTGAAGGCGGAACGTTCCATCAGCGCCAACGATGCCACGCACCGCCTGGTTCTTGCAGCCATTGCGGACGTGCCCGTGGGCCGCAATCGCTGGATCGGCAGGGACATGAATCGCGTGCTCGACGCCATTGTTGGCGGGTGGTCCATTTCCACGATTGTGACCTTCCAGAGCGGCACCCCGATCAATATCGGGATGGACTCGCCGCGGCTGGCAGATGGCAGCCAGCGCCCCGACGTCATTTGCTCCCAGCTGTCTTCGGGGATCAGCTATCACCAGGCCGCCGCGAATGGCTCTGAGCGGTGTTGGAAATCCATCTGTGTTCAATCGCCAATTGCTTCGCCGATCCGGGTGACAACGTGCCGGGGAATGCCCCGCGCTACTTCTCAAATTTGCGCAGCGATGGAATTCACAACGCCGATCTTTCTTTCAGCAAGGAATTCGGCATTCGCGAGGGCATGAAGCTTCAGGTTCGCGGCGAGTTTTTCAATTTTACGAACACGCCGCGATTCAATGTGCCCGGAACCTCGTTTGGGGGCACCTCGTTCGGGTCGGTGACCTCAACGTTGAATACCCCGCGGCACACGCAAATTGGACTGCGGTTCGAATTCTAGAAAAGGGGCGGAACGCATGAGACGCCGCGAATTCCTGAAAGCGAGTGCGATGGGTGTGGCTACGGCATACGTTCCACCGCACAATTTTGACAAATATGATTTTGGCGCGGGGCCGGCGATTACGGACAGGCTGAACCAGGGCCCGTTTGCCGCGGATTTGTATCCGAGCTGGAACGTGGTGATGGCGGTGACGCCATCGGATGAGCCGGTGCCGAATTACGGGATGGGACTGATCACCTACCTTTGCGACGAGGTGGGGTTGCAGAGAGGCGGCGAACAAACTCTCGAATCTGCGCTGGAAGAGTTGGTGAAATTCCCGCTGGGCACGAAGCTGTATCTGCGCGTGAATTGGAAAGATGTGCAGCCGCAGCCAGGACGCTTGCAACCAAGCGCCCTCTGGAACACGGCGTTTGCGCTGGCGCGGCAATATGGGAAACGCATCGGATTCCGGGTGATGATCAGCAATCCCGACATCGCCGGGTCCGCGTTACCTGATTTTCTCCATGAAAAGGTGCCCATGGTCAAGCTGGGCGAGTGGCAGAAACGCGAGCGGGAAGAGCCCCGATGCGACCATCCGGTCTTTCAGGCCGCCTTCCAGGAGCTGATCGACCGGCTCGCGCAGGAATATGACGGGCATCGCGACGTGGAGTTCGTGGATACGTGCATGTACGGATTCTGGGGGGAAGGGCACACTTGGCCGCTGGAAAGGAATCCATATCCCGATTACAGCACCGCGGAGAAGACGTTTGTGAGGATGTTCGAACACCAAGCGGCGCGGTGGGCGAAAACTCCCCTGGTAACCAATACTCAGCCGGACTTTAGCAAAGTGGGGAACGCGGAGCTCGTGGACCGAACGATTCGGAGCGGAGGCTGGCTCCGTACCGATACAATTTTTATTGAGAACGAGCAGATCGAGGCGCTGAGCAACCGCCCGCCTTGGTCGGGAGCGGCAATCGAAGTTGGAATGTCGGACGGTTCACCCGCAAGTTTGCGTCCGGACGAAGGTCTGACCTACACCGATAACGTTCTTTGTCACGCGAAGGATGTGGGCGCTTGTTACTTTTCACTTTGGAATTGGCATCGCATCTCGGCAGGTGGCTTGAAGCGGTATTACCAGGCTTACCCCAAGACGCTGGATTCTTTGGCGAGAGCGATCGGGTATCGCGTGCGGCCTTCCTGGGTGTGGACCTACGAAGAACGCGGCGAAACAGGGCTGATCATTGGGTTCGTGAATGATGGAATTGCAGGCGTTCCCGGTGCGCTGCGCATCAGCGTGGCCAACGAAGCGGGACAGGAACTTGCGGCAGGCTTTCTGGATGCGGGTTACCCGCTGCCGGGGAAAGTGCGCCAGGCGCTGTTTGCCTTGCCGAAAGGAACGGCGTGGCGCGGATTGCGCTTGCGAGCGGAGATTGAAGTCAAAGGGCAGAGGCATCAAGTGCGCTGGGCGTGTCGGCAAAAGCTCAATGAAGATGGCAGCCTGACACTGCGGCCGACACAGGGTCTGAACATCTCGGATGAAACAGGTGGACTGTGAACGTGAAGAAGGAACAGAAAAACGGGCGGGGGATAGGGCGATTGGCTGGGTTTGGCGCTTTGCTGTTGTTCTGGATGTTGATTGGCCTGAATCACACAACCTTATCGGCGCAGGAAGCGCCGCAAAACTGGACGCACTACGTTCGCATCGGGGCCTATGGCTTGGAACGCAGAGACGCCGTCTCGATTGTGCGGGACGCCCAGAAGACTCACGTCTTCGGGATCGAAGTGGACAACGACATACCGGGCCGCTATGAGAGCTTCCTGGATCCTCGCGCAAAGTTGGAAGCCATTCGCCAGGTGAGCGAAGCGGCCCACCGCGCAGGGAATAAGGCCTACGTGTACATTGCGGGCACCGAGTGCATCACGGCCAACGCCGCCAAATCCGCGCATTCGGTGGTGAAGGATCATCCGGACTGGCTGCAGCGCAATATCAAGGGCGATCCCGCGGTGTTTTCATCGGGTGCGGCGTTCTGGATCAGTCCGGGCGATGAGGACGTGTGGATCAGTCCTTACGCCAAGGAATGGCGCAAGACCTACATGGAGCGGGTGCGGCAGATTGCCGCGACGGGAATCGACGGCATCTACGTGGATATTCCCTATTGGATGACGCACTTTGACGGCTGGGAGGATACCTGGGCGAGCTTTGACGATTCCACGGTGGCGGCGTTCAAGGCCAAGACCGGCCTCGATGCGAAGAAAGACTTGAAGCTGGGCGATTTTGGCGATGCCAATTTCCGCAAGTGGATCGACTTCCGGATCGCCACGCTCACCGAATTTGTCGGAGAAATTCGCGAGACGGCGCGGCGCGTCAATCCCAACATCATGCTGATTCCGGAGATTTATCCGGGAATCGAGGAAGAAGCGACGCGCGTGGGCTCCGACGTTTATCAGATGTATGGCGTAGTGGATGCCATCGCCCATGAATATGAATTTGGCGGCGGCGAGCACCTGGCCGCGACGCGCACGCAACTCGACTGGTTCTTGTACCAGGCGGGGATGCTGACGTTCCGCGCGTTCGCCGAGGGTAAAGCCACCTGGATCCTGAACTATTCCTGGGACGGACAAAAAGGTGTTGCCGCGGCGGACGCCATGAAGAACCTGGCGGCCTCGCAGGTGATGGCCGGGGCGAATTTCTGGGATGCCGCCGGGCACGCCATGTCCGGTTCCAACGATCCGGCCGCGCGGACGGAGATTTTTCAATGGATCGAAAAGCATGAGAAAGTGTTGTACCGGCCGCGCACGCACATGCAACCCGTGGGCGTCTATTTTTCGCCGAAGAGCCGGGACTATGCGGCGAAAGAGTTTTTGCCATCCTACCGCGGCATGCTGGTGCTGCTGCTGCAACGCCATCGCGAGTTCGCGGTGGTGACGCCCCGGACACTCAAGGATTTTCGGGGGCGCATCCTGGCGCTGCCAAACGTAAGCGTGCTGAACGAGGAAGAGAAGCAGGGGTTGGCTGCCTTCGTGAAGAAGGGAGGAAAGCTCGTGATTACCGGGACGAACGCCGCTGGATTGCGCGGCGAGCCGCAGGTGCTCGAGTTTTCCAATTGTCCGGCCAAGGCCTACTTGGAAGGGCTGGAAAAGGATTTTGCGGATGGCTCATCGCGAGTTCCTTTTGCCTTGGTGGATGCGCTCGACGTAGCTGCGGATGTGCGCATCGCCGCGTCGCCGTTTGTGGCGGCGAACCTCGCGGCGGTGGATGGAAAGACCACCATCTTTTTTGCGAATTTCGCCGGGTTGCTTCCGGATAAAGTGGCGGTGCCGGCCGCGGCACAGGATGTAGAAGTGAGCGTGCCGGCAGGGAAGGGCGATACCGCGACGTTTCTCCCATTTCTGGGTGAGGAACAAACGGTCAAGGGCAGGCTGTCCGAGGGCCGCATGATCTTTGTCTTGCCGGCGATCGAACGCGGTGCGGTGGTGCAGATCGTGGCGGCACGCTAGGAAACGAGTGGCCGAGTGAAAATTACGGCAGGCAAACGAAACGGGCTGGAGCGCTTCGCCAACGCGAGAGGTGTGGAAAGATCGTGACGACACTCTCTCATCCGCGATCGCAGCAATTGAGCGCCAGCGCGCGACTCTTCCGCATCGTTCAGGAGAACCACGGCGGAAAACATGCGGGCATCTACTCAATCTGCTCGGCAAATCGCTTTGTGCTGGAAGCAGGCATGGCCCAGGCCGGCCGGGACGCCAGCCTCCTCTCCATTGAGTCGACCTCTAATCAGGTAAATCAATTTGGCGGATACACGGGACAGACCCCCGCTGCATTCGCCGCGTTCGTAAACCAACTGGCCAAGGCAGAGGGTTTCCCGCAGGAGAGGATTCTGCTTGGCGGCGATCATATTGGCCCGCACGTATGGCGCGCGGAAAATGCAGCAAGCGCCATGGGCAAAGCGCGGGATTTGGTGCAAAGTTGCGTGCGGGCCGGCTATACGAAAATCCATCTGGATGCCAGCATGCCTTGCGTCGATGATCCCGGAGACCGCCACCGGCCGCTGGCGGATGAACTGGTGAGCGCGCGCGCCGCGGAACTCTGCCAGGCCGCCGAGGAAGCGCACCAGGGACTGCAGCCGGGGTCGCCCGCGCCTCTCTACGTAATTGGCACGGAAGTGCCCATTCCGGGAGGAGAGCAGCAGGAATCGCAAGCTCCAGAGGTGACGCGCACGGAAGATCTGGCCCGAACTCTGGCCATGGCGCGCCAGGCGTTTCTCTCGCGCGGTTTGCAGGAAGCATGGGAACGTGTCATTGCCGTGGTGGTGCAGCCGGGCGTCGAATTTGGCGACTCCACCGTGTTTGCCTATGATCCGGTGAAGGCACGGCGTCTGGCCCGCTATGCTTTGGAAAAGTGGCCGCGCGTTTATGAGGCGCATTCCACCGACTACCAGACGCGTGCTGCTCTCCACGATATGGTGCGCGACCATTTCGCGATATTAAAGGTCGGGCCGTGGTTGACATTTGCATTCCGCGAAGCGGTCTTCGCGCTCGCGGCGATGGAAGAGGAATGGCTTGCGTCGAGAAAAGATGTGACTCTTTCCAAGGTGCGGGAAGCCTTGGAAGCCGCCATGCTCGAGAATCCCAGCCACTGGAAAGGTTACTATAGCGGCGAGGAAGCGGAGTCGATGTTCGCGCGCAAATACAGCTACAGTGACCGCTCACGATACTACTGGCCACAGCCGGGCGTAGCGGCCGCGTTGCAGGGACTCCTGGATAATCTGACGGTGCACCCTCTGCCGGTGTCGTTGCTCAGTCAATACCTGCCAAAGCAGTGGGAAGCGATCCGGGAAGGCCGCCTGGAAAATCATCCGCGCGAGCTGATTCGCGCAAAGATCCTGGAAGTCATGAATATTTATGCATACGCGTGCGGGCTGGGAACTTCCGCGAAGGGCGGACCCGCAGCGCATAGATTAGGAAAAGACCATGCTGAGTGAAGAGCGCCGCCGCGATATCCTGGAACTTTTGCAACACGATGGCCGGGTGTTGGTGCGCGACCTGGCCAAGCGTTTTCGCACCTCGCTCATCACCATCCGGAAAGATCTCGAGCACCTCCATCATCAGGGCCAATTGGAGCGCACCCACGGCGGGGCGCTGCCCCTGAAGGTCGGCGCGCTGAATGACCGGACGCTGCAGGAAAAGGAACGCTTGCACCGCCGGGAAAAAACGCGCATCGCCGCCGCCGCGGTGCGCATGATTCGCCAGGGGCAGGTCATTATCCTCGATTCCGGAACCACGACGACCGCCATTGCCCGCGCCTGCCGTCATTTCCGCAGCCTCACGGTCATCACCAACGGCACGAATATCGCCGCGGAACTTGCGGGAACGCCGGTCGACGTGATCTTGACCGGCGGGATGCTGCGCAAGAATTCGTTCTCCCTGGTGGGACCGTTGGCGGAGGAGTCTCTGCGAAAACTGAGTGCCGACCTGCTCTTTCTTGCGGTGGATGGTTTTGATGTGTGTTATGGGCTGACGACGCCGAACCTGTTGGAAGCGCGCGTGAACCGGGCCATGGCGGAGGCCGCGCGAAGAACGGTGGTAGTCTGCGATTCCAGCAAGTTCGGGAAGCGCAGCCTGTCGCTGATTCTGCCGACGTCTTCCGTCCACGAAGCGATCACGGACAAAGGTATCCCGAAGCACGATTTGAAAGCGTTGCGCGAGGCAGAGGTGGACGTGACCCTGGTTTGAACGCGGGATACCGGAAAGCCCGGAAAGGTCTTCGCTCGGCCGGCCCGGATGTCGAGGAAGAAATTCAATGGAGACGAGACGCGTGGATTTGCGGCAGTCTGCAACGTTTTCGGAAATTCTGTCTGAGCCGGGCGTCTGGCAAACGGTCCTTGGTGGACTCCGCAAGGATCCCATCATCTCCGGGATTGTCGAGGACTCGCGCAGCCGTGCGGAGTGGCTGTTCATCGGCTGCGGCACGAGCTTCTATCTGGCCGAGGCCGCCGCGAATTCCTGGACGCTGTTGACCGGGCAACGCGCGCGGGCGCTTCCAGCTTCGGAGCCGCTGCTCTTCCCGGACTTGGCTTGGGCAAAAACGCCGAATCTCCAGGCGGTGGTCATTTCCCGCTCGGGAAAAACGTCGGAAGCCCTGCGCGCGGCAAAGGTGTTCACCAGCGAGTTCCGTGTTCCCACGATCGGAATTACCTGTGCAACGAACTCGCAGCTCGCGGAAATCTGCGATGTGACCATCCGCATTACCGCTGCGGATGAAAAAAGCACGGTGATGACGCGCTCGTTCACCTCCATGCTCCTGGCGCTGCAGCATCTGGCGGCGCGCTCCGTGAACAATGAGAGCTATCTGCAATCGCTGGAGAATATGGCCATGCATTTCGCACCGCACATCCAGGCCATCGCTGAAAAGGTCCAGGGGTTCGTGGAAAAGCACGATTTCGAGGACTACGTGTTTCTGGGACAAGGGCCGTTTCATGGGATCGCGCGCGAAGCTTCATTGAAGGTCATGGAGATGTCGTGCTCCTACGCCCAGGTGTTCCACACGCTGGAGTTCCGCCATGGACCCAAGGCGATCGTGAGCCCGAACACCTGCCTGACGTTCTTCCTTAGCGAAAATGGATATCAGGCGGAAGAAGAAGTGCTGGAAGAGATGGCGGAGCTCGGCGGAGTGATCATCGCCATCTGCAACCGGGCCAGCGAACTCGTGCGGCGGAACAGCGCTCTGGTATTTGAACTGGGATTTGACGGGCCGGACGTGGCGCGGCTCGCGCCCTACGTGGTGCCGGCGCAGTTTCTGGGTTTCTTCACGGGCACGAAGAAGAACCTGGACCCCGACAATCCCAAAAATCTTACGCGCGTCGTGATTCTGGACTGAGGAAATCCAAGGAGAGGGCACTGTGGCCACTTTTGACGTCAGTGTAGTTGGCGAGTTGAATCTCGATTTGATATTTTACGGATTACCGGAAAAGCTCGAACTCGAGCGCGAGCATCTGGCCAATGGCCTCAGCATCACCCTGGGGAGTTCCTCGGCCATCTTTACCCACAATTTTACGCTACTGGGAAACAAAGCCGGATTCAGCTCCACCATCGGGAGCGATCCGCTCGGTGAAATTTGCCTGCAGAGGTTGGGGGAATGCGGCGTGGACCTCTCCCACGTACGAAAGCTCAAAGGAAAGACCACGGGACTGACGGTAATCCTGCCGCAGCGCAAGCAGCGCTACATCCTGACGTATCCGGGAACAATGCATGAGATGAGCCTGAAGGATCTGGACTTGAGCTATGTTTTCAGCGCCAAGCATCTGCACCTCTCTTCCTACTTCCTGCACAGGGCCCTGCGGCCGGACATGATCGAACTTTTCCGCCGGGCGAAAGCGGCGGGCCTGACAACTTCACTGGACACCAACGACGATCCGGAAGGCCGCTGGTCCACGGACATTCTGCTGCTTTTGAAGTACGTGGACATTCTCCTGCCGAACGAGAATGAGGCCTGCAAAATCGCGCATACGGCCGACGTCAACCAAGCGGCGGAGATATTGTCCCAAAAGGTGCCTCTGGTGGTGATCAAGCGCGGTTCGCAAGGGGCGGTCCTGCGCGAAGGTAAGAACAAATTCTCGGGATACCCGCCGGTTACGGACATGGTGGATGCCGTGGGAGCGGGCGACAGCTTCGATGCCGGATTTATTCACCAGTTTATTCGCGGCGCCAAAGTGGAGGATTGCCTGAAATTCGCGAATGTCATCGGGGCGCTTTCCGTGACGCGGGCGGGAGGGACGGAAGCGTTCCGTGACGCCAAACACCGGGAGAGTTTCCTGAACCAACATTGGCACACGGCGGCGGGAGCGGCGCCTCGCAGCACGCGAATCTGAGCCCAACGTTAACCTGAAATCCGAAGTTGACCAATTAGAGGCGAGCGCTTCGCGTCTTGTTTCAAACGAGTGTCCTGAGAAGATCCAACTTCGCTGAAGTCGGGTTTTCGCACGTCATCCGCCACTCGAAATTTGTCATTCCGATCCCGCAAAGCGGGACCCGATTTTCTCTTTCGCGCCGAATTGTGGCGCGTCGGGCCGCGTAGTGGAGGTACGGTTCTCCATCGCACGTTTTTTGTGCGATGAATCCTTCTTCAACTCCGGATTTCAGGGTAAATCTCTGATCGAGCTTCCCGGCTAATTTGCCGGTCCGCCCGGCACGGGCGTCGCTTCCAACAGCAGGCTGTCCTGTATTTCCGCTTTCAGTTTGGCGGCAGGTCCGCTAACGGTGCCGTAGTCCTTGTGGTTGACGTAGTCGACGACCTTGTAGCTCTTGGCGCTCAATCCCCGCAGTTCGATTTCGCCCGACCACGTTCCCCCATCGGCGCTTTGCTTTGCCGCTTTCGCGGCCTTCTCCGGCGCATAAAAGGCGTAGTACATGTTGCCGTCTTTTTCGATGGCATAGGCTTCCGGCAAATCGTAGCCGTATACGTAAAGGTCTCGGAAGTTGCCCTCGGAAAGCATTTTTTCGTTATAGAGAGCGATCCACTTCTTCCAATGAGCTTCTTTCCGCGCATCGAGGTTGACGTTCTTGAACTTCGGCCCGTAATCGGGCCAGGTGAACTTGGTGCCGAGCACGCCGCCGGTGCCGAGTGTGGCGGCAAAGTCGTTGCCGATGTCCTGCTCGTTGTCCGTGTTAGCGCCGGTCATACGCGTCAACTCGACGTGGTCGCCATAGACGGCGGCGCGCGGCCCCAGGAGCGCCTTATACATCTTGATCCGGCGGCGCACTTGAACGGAGCCGACGGGATCGGCGGTGACCGCCTGGTCCATGTACCGCAGCCAGGCCAGGCTAGGCGGAGTGCCGCACGGGCAGCTCTGCGTGACGCTGTCCGGCTTCAAGGCGCGAGTGGTCTGAAAAATGACCTTGTAAACCTCGCCCATGGCATAAATCGAATCATTTGGTGATTTGTGATGGTGTTTGGGATTGTAGCAGGGCGGCACGGAGTAAATATTGTCGAGCTTGTGTCCGTCGAAACCCCAATCGCGGATGAAACGTTCGGTGAGCTGCTTGTAGTAGGCCTGCACTTCGGGCAGGGCGGGGCAGAGCGTCGCCAGATTTCTGGCCATGCGCGCCGGCTTCCCGGATTTGTCCAGCACCAGCCAGTCCGGGTGTTCTTTCAGAACGTTGGAGACGACAAACTTGCGTCCCCCGTAACCGAACCGGCCGTCCTCGACCGCCAGCGGCAACCACCAGAGCTGCACCTTGATGCCTTGCGCGTGGAAGTCGTTCACCATTTTCTGGATGGCGTCGCCGGGAAAGGCCTTTTCGGCAGGCTGCCAGTCGCCGTAGTTATTGAACCAACCATCGTCCAGCGTGGCCCAGTGGATGCCCAGTTCCTTCAGCTTGGGGATGGTGTCCAGCATTTGTTTGGGCGTAACCCCGAACTCGTAGCCCCAGCCGCACCAGCTCACCGCATAATTTTCCGGGTTATTCGCAGGCTTGGCCAGTCCTTCGCGCTCCACTGCGTCAGACCACATGCTGAGCGGTTCGTAGAAATCGCCCGCGTACACCGCCAGGAAAGTGCGTGGCGTGGCGAACGTTTCGCCGGGTTTGAGGATCACGTTCGCGGGGAAACGCACCGCCGCATCGACGCGGCCATCCGGCGCGGTTTGCACCGGGATGGAGAGGACCAGAGGCAGCGTTTCCAGATGGCCGATGGCCTCGCCAACGCTTTTCGTCCAGAAGGCCACCACAGGAATACCGCCGCCGGCGCTGCCAAGATCGCCGCTAACCGGGACGGGCGCTCCAAACGGGTTTTCCTGGGTGAAGTTGGCGGGCACTGGGAACATTTCGTCCTTGCCCCACCTCAGGCTCGCGCCATGGAAAGACCACATTTCGTGCGGGGCCGCGGCAGGACTTGCCAGCGTGGCGCTCAGGCGGTGCTGTTGGAGCGAAACGCTGTCGAGAGCCAGGTTCTTCTGCCCGCCATTTGTGAACGTGGCGGAGACGAGCGCGAGTTCCGGGAAATCGTCATACACTTCCAGGACTAGCGTTTCCTGCAAGCCCGTGCTGGCGCTGCTGCCGGGCACCTCGATCTTTTTTCCGCGTGTGCCGAGCTTCCCCTGTGCTTCGCTGATTTTCGCTTTGCCCAGGTCGAGCTTGAGATCGGGAACCTGCTTGTGCGCGACGCTGACCAGTTGTCCAGGCTGCGTGCCGGGTTCATCCAGGGTCAGTGATGTCCCTCCGGCCGTGAGCGCTCCCTTAAGATAACCATTAGGAGAAAGCACAAACTCCGCGCGGGGTGTGCGGACGTCGATCGCATCCGGCGCGGCGGTCACATGGATACTCGAGGCTTGAACCGCGGGGGCCTCCGTTTTGGCCGAAGGAGCGGGTTTTTTCTCGCAGCCGCCAAGTTGCGCCAGGCCAAATCCCAACGCTAAAAGAACTGCGCTGAACCCCGCGGCTTTGCCGAAACGCTGCGGCTTGCTTCTGAGCTGGTGAAGGGAATTCATGGCTTTGCGGCTCCCGTCTGATCTATGCCCTTGAATTGCGCAAAGATCTTTTCCGCGTTCTTGTTGTAAACCTTTTCGAGGACCTTGTCCGGAAGTTCCATTCCGTAGATCTCCCAGCGCCCTTGTCCCGGATAGCCCGCGTACGGGAAGTATTCATCAGCGGTTTCCAGCCAGCGGAAATAATTGGCATACATCGCTCCCTCGGGCTCGCTGTCGGTGCCGAACATGATGCGGTTCTGATAATCGAGGAAGAACTTGCGGGCGCGCCGCGGCTGCCGGCCAAGTTCTGCCTCGCGAGCGCCGAATTCCACGTACATGTTGGGGTATTTGTCCAGCCAGGAGGAAACGGCGTCGAGATTTTCGGGCCAGTTGGCGACGTGCAGCGCGATGAATGTGGTATGCGGATGCTTCTCGAATACGTGGTGTTCCTGGTCGAGCAGAGTCTGCTTGCTGGGGAATTTCGGGCCGGAGAAACTCCAACTCGGGTTGGACATCAACTCTTCGTAGCGCTCGTTGTTCTTGTCCGTCGGCGTAAAAAAGGCTTCGGGATCGGTCGTGTGAATGGCCACGGGTATCCCCAGTCGGCCGCACTCCTCCCAAACGGGATCCAGGCGGGGATCGTCCACGGGAATGAGTTTTCCGGAACTGTCGCGCACTCCCAGCCCGAGATCCTTGAGGATCTTCAGGCCGCGGGCGCCGCGGCGCACGGCGTCATCGAGTTGCTGCACCATTTCCTGGCTGAAATTTGCGTCGTTGATCCTGCTCCAGTCCATCTGCGCAAACACCATAAAGCGGTCCGGATAGGGCTTCACCATTTTGTCGATGACGCTCTGCAGCTTGTCGCCCCACATGCCGGTGAGGATGACGATCTTCTTGACATTCGCGGCGTCCATGCGGCGAATCACCTCGGCTGCTGGAATCTCCTCGCCGTGCACTCCGCCGGGGTCGTTGACGTGGTTGTGCACGTCAATCACGGGAAACTTGGCGCGGGGCACTTCGTGGATGGCACTATGCAGCATCGCATGGGGATCATAGTCCCGCAGAAGCAAGGTCATGTGTTTGGCTGCATCGGGATCCTGCGAGTATTTGATGTCCTGAGCCGAAACACAGCGGGAAAGCCCGGCAACAAGCGCGAGCATGAAAAGAAAAGGAAAGGCGAAATATTTCCAGATGGAGTTCCGGTTGGATTTTCGGGGAATGTTCATTTTTTCGACCCTCAATGATCGTGATCGGCAAAAGCAGATGCAGCCAATCGTACGCCGGGGATTCTGGGATTGCTACCCCAGCAGTCTATCCGCAAACGAAAGAAAAAGGAATAAAAAGTAGAAAAAAGTAAGGGCTGAGTTACGGCGCGCTTGCAACTCTCTTGCCGGGAAAAGTGCTGTCCCGGATTCTTCCACGGAAATGATGTCGGTTCAGGAAACCAGAATTGGCGGACGGATAGGCACCGGCATTGGGGAAAATCACTTCGATGCGCGGGCTTCCTGCTAGGTCGGGCATCTCCAGAAGTGGATGCGGCGGGAGAAGTGACCCTAAAATGATGTCGAGGGAACGTGCCAAGCGAGTCTCCGTGCGGCAGAAGTGTGCTGACGGTTTGGTTCCGGCTTGCCGAGTCTTCTTGCACCCATCCATGCGAGATTGCTCTAAATTCACGCGCCGCTCTCAATCGTGGCACTTACGTACCTCAGCACAGGGGGGGTGAATCGCTGAATGGCTATGGTCTACGGCGTGGTGAGCTGCCCGGATGCGCGAACTAGCTTGACGGCATCGTAACGGCTTGCTGCTTCCACCTGATGCATTACTCGGCGTATATGATTCTTCACTGTGAACTGAGACAAATTCAGGTTTGCTGCGATCTCTTTATTTGTCAGGCCATTAGCCACAAGCCGGAGAAGTTGGAGTTGCCGGGGAGTGAGGGCCTTCCGATCGCCATTCTGAGGATGCGATGGCTCGAATTTCTCTGCTCTCTTTTTGCTCAGATGTTGAATCAAAGCCATGCAAAGGCCCGGAGGACAAGTGGCTTCGCCGCGGACAGCGGCACGCACCGCCGCGACGATCTCCGTGGCAGAAGCGTCCTTGAGCAGGTAGCCACAGACTCCCAAGAAGACCGCCTTCAAGAAGACGTTGGGGTCCTCGTCCATGCCGAAAAGAACCAGCTTGACCCCCGAGTCCTTGTCGAGGACGTCGCGCAAGAAGGTCGAACGGGCCGCGTCGTCAAAGCAATCCGTCATTACAACATCACAATGCGAAGAGATTATCTCGTCACTTACGGTCTCCGAAAAGCGGCTCACCCCGACAACGCTAATCTCCGAGCGCTTTCTAAGGAGCCGAGCCAGGGTATCGCGCAGCAATCGGTTTTCGGTCAGAAGGTAGACACCGACTTGCGGAGACAACTTGAGGTCATCCGTCTGGCCCATAAACTTCCTCAGTTCGATTCATCCTCTCAAGAAGACGAAACACCAAGCGCGGAGGGAGCGCAAATGGGCGCTTCACTTAACTAGTGGCAGGAGTCTAATGGCAGCGCGAACAGATGTCAACTAACTTTATAGTTAGCCAGAGACTATGGAGTAAGAAGACCTAAATTGGCTCATCCTCTGCTTGACGCGGCCTCGGTCCAGACTTCATGTGCCAATTGGACCACCTTCTTCGAGTACTAATCAGGCTTAGTCCGCGGACTATCGTAGGACCTAGGTCCTTGGGCCATTCGCAGCTCTCCATTTCAACGGATGCACTGCGACCGAAGCCACCTTTCGACCTTGGTACCTAATTGACTCTTGATTGGACCTAGCGCTTTTTCCGAAGCGATAAATACTCAATTCAGATCTAAGGTTCAAGAGGGGATGGCCATGGTCAAGACATTCCGAATTCTCGTGGCGAACCAGCCGAAACTAATGCGAGAGCTGCTTGTGGAGATGCTCGCCGGAGAGTCCTGGATCGAAATCGTCGGCCAAGTGGCACAAGAAGCGGAGATTCGCGAGTTGGTGCAAAAGACCGCACCGGACCTCCTAGTGGTCACGGCCGACAAACCAGGCAAGCGACCCGCGATCTGCGACGAACTGCTTCGAGAGTACCCTACACTGTGCATCATCGCAGTCGCGCCCCACGAAAATTACATTGTTTGTTATTGGGCTTCCCTCGATATTCATGCCGCCGATATCGAATCATCGGAAGAGGGCTTCCTGAGCGCCGTGAAAAACGTGGCAGGGCTTGCGAGTGAGAGCAGCGAGATCAACTGAGGGGAGTGTATCAACATGCTTAGAGCCAACAAATTCATCAGGCTGTTCGCTCCCCTCGTTGTCTTGGCCTTTTGTGCTTCCGCGCAGCCACAGGAAGCCAATCGCCAGCAACACCAGTCCAGCGGCACATCACGCAGTGCCAGTTTGGAGGTTTCCGAACTCGAGAATGGGAATCTCTTGCGTGTTGCTGCTTCTCCTTCACAGATTGAGGAAGTACTTTTGAAGGAACCGGGAATCCTGGTGGAGTTGAAGCGATGGGTCGCCAGGGAGGCGAGTGACAACGGCCAGATCGTTAGCGACGAAGATCTTACCGATAACGCCGTTTTTGAGCGATTGAAAAGCGATGTGGCGTTTCGCTCGGTCGCCACCCGCTTGGTGCAGCGCTATGGCTACTTGCGCCCCAGTGTGAATCCCGAGTCCGATCTAGGCAAAGAGCAGGACTTTGTTCTTAAGGAGCGTGCCAGGCGCCTCGTGCAGATTGAAGCCCTGGAAGACTCGGAGGCGGTAAAGCCTCCGCCTACGGGTGTAAGCGAAGCGAAAGCGGCGCCTTGCGATTCGAATGAGGACAAAGAATGCGTGCAGGGAGCGGCGTCCCGGCCGCGGCGCGCCATCTCTACTCCCGAAGGAAACCCTCCACGGAGAGAGCGGCCTTCCAACGATTCCAACGATGGCCAGCCGCTGTCGCCTCCTCCGCGCATCATGCAAACGGACGTCAGTCCGGAGGCTGCGCCATACGGCAGAACGGGGGATGGAAATGCCTCGTTGCAGGGTGTCGCGGACACGACGAGGTCTCCTCGCGATCTAGGGCTTTATGGCGACGGGTCTCTGGATGCCCTGGGCGGTTCCTCCATAGAGCAATTGCGCGGGGAAGCGACGCGAGGCTCGGCAACGGAGGCGGCTTCCAGAGAAACGACTCTCTCGCCGGGTGCAGAGCCGGAAACGGGAATGGGGTCAATTGGGCGGCGGGAACCCAGGCTCGCGAAAGAGCGTGAACTCCAGCCCGGAGCGATGGTGCGCCGGGCAAATCCATACGCGGATATTCCATCTTTGTACGACCTCTATGTGCAGGCGCCCTCCAGGGATCGTCCCCCGCAACGTTTCGGGACTGATATCTTTCAGGACGGCTTGCGCGATCTTCGCAGCCTTCCCATGGATTTGCCTGTGGGACCTGACTATGTGGTGGGCCCCGGTGACAGTCTATCCATTGATCTCTGGGGAGGAATTTCGACAAAACTGGTGCGGGTGGTGGATCGTCAGGGCAGGGTCAGTCTTCCGGAAGCAGGGCCCTTGCTCGTCAGCGGCAGATCTCTCGGCGAGGTGCAGCAATCCGTACAAAGAGCCATTGGGACGCAGTATCGCGACACCTCGGCCGATGTCTCCGTGTCCCGGCTGCGCACGGTTCGTGTCTACGTTGTGGGAGAAGTCGAGGAACCCGGCGCCTACGATATTAGCTCGCTTTCCACGGCACTGAACGCGCTTGTGGCCGCCGGGGGAGCGACGCCGCGCGGTTCTTTGCGTTCACTGAAACACATGCGCGGGCGGCAGGAACTTGAGGAGATCGACGCATACGACCTGCTCTTGCACGGTGTCACACCGAACGCACAAAGGCTCGAGAACGGCGATACCTTGCTGGTGCCGCCGGCGGGTGCGCAGGTCACCGTGACGGGAATGGTGCGGCGGCCGGCGATATACGAGTTGCACGGCGAAACAACCGTGGCGGATGTGCTCGAACTTGCTGGCGGCATCCTGCCTGCGGCGGCTTTGCGGCATGTCGAGGTGCAACGCCTCGAAGCGCACGAAAAGCGCACCATGTTGAGCCTGGATCTGTCCGTTGACAACTCCGCGCCGTCGCAACTCGCCTCCTTCCGGATTCAGGACGGCGATGAAATTCATATCTTCCCGATCGCGCCCTACAACCAGGACACCATCTACTTGCAGGGACACGTTCTCAGGCCGGGGCGGTACTCCTATCGCGAGGGGATGAAGCTGACCGATCTCGTCGCCTCGTACAAAGAAATCCTTCCCGAACCCGCGGCGCACTACGCGGAAATCATTCGCCTGAATCCCCCTGATTTTCGCCCTAGCGTCGTAAGTTTTGACTTGGCTGCAGCCATGGAGGATCCAACTACAGCTCCGCAGTTGCAGCCTTTGGATACCGTGCGGGTTTTCAGCCGCTTCGATTTCGAACCTGCTCCCACGGTCTCCGTTGCCGGAGAAGTACGCTTGCCCGGTACTTACAAAACTTCGGGGCAGGCTTCGCTGCGCGATGCTGTCTATCTGGCTGGCGGGCTCAAGCCGGATGCCGAACGCGACGCCGCCCAGCTCTTCCGAGTCAACCCGGACGGAAGCTCGAAGATTTTCAACGTAAACCTTGGGGCCGCATTGAGTGGAAGCGCTACTGACAATATCCTGCTGCAGCCGCGTGACCTTGTCCTCATCCACAAGAACACTTCCCGCGTGGAACCCAGCACCGTCGAGATCACCGGTGAAGTGGCCAAACCCGGCCGCTATCCCTACACACAAAACATGCATGCCGCCGATTTGATTCGGGCCGCGGGCGGGTTGAAACGCAGCGCCGATACCAGCACGGCGGACTTGACGCGCTATGCCGCCTCCGGCGGTTCCTCGGAGCGGTTGCAGATCTCGCTCGCGTCCCTGCAAAACGGCAACGCCAGCGAAGACGCGCCCCTCCACAGCGGCGATGTGCTGGCCATTCGCCAGGTTCCGGGTTGGAGCGATATCGGCGCGGCCGTGAAAGTCAGCGGAGAGGTCATGCATCCCTCCAGCTATGGCATTCAGCCGGGAGAGCGGTTGAGTTCGGTTCTGGAACGAGCGGGCGGATATACGGACCAGGCCTACCCTTACGGTGCCGTATTGACGCGGCGGGAAGTTAAATTGATGGAAGCCCAAACTCAAACGGATCTCATTGCTCGAATGAAGGCGGAGCGAGAACAACTCACTGCGCTGCCTGAGGGAGATACCAATCAGAAAAACGTGAAGCTCAACGCTTTGGCGCAGACGGATTCGACGATGATGCAACTGGCCAAGACTCCTCCGATCGGCCGCGTCGTGATTCATATCGCCTCGGACATTAAACAGTGGAAGAACACTCCGGCGGATGTGGCCTTGCGCGATGGCGATGTCCTGGTGATTCCCAAGAAAGCAAACGTCGTGATGGTCAACGGGCAGGTTTTCAATCCGACGGCGATTGCCGCCGAGCGAGGACGATCCGCCAAGTGGTACTTGAGCCAGGCGGGAGGGTTGACACCGATTGCCGACAAGAAGGGGGTGTTCGTAATCCGGGCCGACGGGTCTGTCATCTCTTCAAAAAACAACAGCGATGGCTGGTGGGCGGGGGATCCCATGAGTGCTGCGCTGCGACCCGGGGACATGGTGGTTGTCCCTGAAAAGACGCCAAAGATTGGAGGCATGAACTGGGCGACGGTCATGCAGACGGCCCAGGTGGCTTCTTCGGTTGCTCTCGCCGTGGCCTATATCCATCCATAAGCAAGGAGAGTTTTTCATGAGGAGGGCGGGAATCGTGATGATGGGATGGCTGGCTATCAATGGTCTCACAGCAACCACTGGATATGCCGCGGCCTGTCCGCAGGATCCCCAGAAGCCACGCAACGCCGATGCACCGGCAAAGAGTGAACTGATGCCACCGGAAGAAAAGCCCAATCCGGGGATAAAAACGAACTCCGTGGACCAGGAGCCTTCCGAGACGTTGCCCCACACCGCCAAGCAATCCGGAGAGAGGTTCTTGCTTGACCAAAAAGAAATCTGGACCAGCCCAGCTCATCTGCGTTGGTCCGATGCGAATTGGCTGGTTCCTCTGGGGGGCATAACGGCGGGTCTTTTCGTGACGGATCGCGATTTCAGCAAGCACCTGTCACAGAATCCGACGACCATCAGTCACTACAAAACCATCTCCAGCGCCGGCGTTGGAGCGCTCGTGGGCGGGGCTGGTGGGATGTGGCTCCTCGGCCACGTCAAGCACAATTCCCACTGGACCGAGACCGGATTCCTTTCCGGTGAGGCGGCGCTGAATAGCTTGGTGACTGTCGAGGCGTTGAAGTACTCACTGCGGCGCGAGCGGCCCTACGTGGACAACGCGAATGGGTCCTTCTTCCAACAAGGAGGCACCTCATTTCCCTCCGAACACGCCGCGGCGGCCTGGTCTGTCGCAGGGGTTATCGCTCACGAGTATCCGGGCCCCTTAACCAAGATCGTGGCCTATGGGCTGGCTTCCCTGGTGGATTACTCGCGCATTCGCGGACAACAGCATTTTCCGTCCGACGTGCTCGTCGGCAGCATAATGGGAAACCTTGTGGCGCAGAACATTTACAGCCGCCACCACGATTTGGGTCTCGGCGGCGGGGAATGGAGATCGCTTAGCCAATTCTTTGGTGGGGGCGGAAACGCCTCTCCCGCAAATCAAGGGTCGCCCTATGTTCCCCTGGATAGCTGGATCTACCCCGTGCTTGACCGCCTTGCAGCGCTTGGTGTGATAGACAGCGGGTTTGCGGGCATGCGCCCCTGGACGAGGAGCGAGTGCGCACGTCTTCTAAGTGAAGCTGAGAACAATTTAGAGTCCGAAGATAATGAGCGATCCGAAGCCGGCCTTATCGTTGCTGCTTTGGAGAAGGAATTCCGAACTCCGCTGGAAGGCTCTCCGGGCAAGGATGTTCCGACGGCCCGGCTCGAATCGATCTATTCCCGGGTCGAGAACATTTCTGGGACGCCGCTTCGAGACGGATATCACTTCGGGCAGACTCAGATCAATGACTTCGGTCGGCCCTACGGCGAAGGTTGGAATTCTGTTGCAGGTTTTTCAAGCTACGCCACAAGTGGGCATTGGGTCGTTTACTTGCGTGGAGAACTGCAAACAGCTCCGGGGACGCCCGCGTTGCCGCTTGCCGCCCGGCAAGTGATGGCGTCAGTTGACGGTCTGCCGCTTCCGCCCGCCACGCCCGCCGCCCCCGTGAACCAGTTTCGGTGGCTGGACTCCTACGTTGGTCTAAACCTCGGGAATTGGCAGATCTCTTTTGGTAAGCAGAGCCTTTGGTGGGGACCTGGGGAAGGCGGGCCGATGATGTTCAGCGACAACGCTGATCCAATTGTAATGTTCCGGATTAACCGCATCACGCCGTTCAGGCTGCCTAGCATTTTCGGCCTGTTGGGTCCCCTGCGCACTGAGTTCTTCCTGGGCAAGCTTTTGGGATATGAGTTTATCGTCAGCCCTTACGGTCTAGTGGGGCAGTACGGCCAGTCACTAGATCCACAGCCAACCTTACACGGCGAGAGGTTCAGCTTCAAACCTACTCGAAATTTCGAATTTGGTTTTTCGGTCACGACAGTGTATGGAGGCCCCGGGTATCCACTCACTTTCCGCACATTCTTAAACAGCTTGGTCAATACCGGGAATACAAATTATTTGGGCGCCCCGAACAAACCTGGAGACCGCAGATCGGGGCTTGATTTCAGCTATCGGCTCCCTGGCCTGCGCAGGTGGCTGACTTTTTACGGTGACGGCTTCACGGAAGATGAGTATTCACCCATCGCCTACTCCGACCGTTCCGCGTGGCATGCGGGACTCTATCTTTCCCAAGTGCCGGCCATCCATAAATTGGATCTCCGGGTTGAGGGTGTTTTCACGGACATTCCATATCACGTGTACGGTCCGGGTACCTTCTATTTCAATACCACTTACCGAAGCGGATACCGAAACGATGGCAACTTGATCGGAAGCTGGATCGGCAGGGAGGGTCAGGGCGCACAGGCGTGGACCAACTATTGGCTGACCTCTCGGAATAAAATTCAATTTAGCGTCCGGCACCAGAAGGTCAGCCAAGAATTTATCCCCGGAGGGGGCACGCTGAGCGATGTCGCCGCGTCCGCCGATTTTTGGGTGCGTCCTAGCGTATGCGTTGCCGCTTCAGTTCAATATGAGAAGTGGATCTTTCCCGTTCTTTGGCCGGTGCCAAGAAACAATGTGATGAGCTCGTTGCAAGTGTCCTTTTCGCCAGGTGGTTGGAGGAGGGGAGCGGCAAGGCAGGACCCCTGAGGTTCGGATTTGGCGGTCTCGCAAGAATCCTGGCCGCGCGGGGTTGAAAAATTTCGAGGAGCAGAGGCAAACAAGAACGTGGCACAGTCTGGAGCAAAACAGCAGCCGGAAGTAATGCCGCAGACAGATACGGCTCCCGTGTCTTCACCTGAAGCACCGCTTCAAGACACGAGAGTGAAATCTGTTTCCATGATGCGGCTTCTTTGGCGCGAGCGACGGTTCTTGAGCCGAGCGATGGCTTTAGGCATGGTTCTCGGCACTCTGCTGGCTTTCTTGCTCCCGAAAAGGTTTGAGTCTACGGCGCAGCTGATGCCCCCGGATAATCAATCGAATTCAGGAATGGCACTGCTCGCGGGACTTGCATCGCGAACCGGAAGCGGTCTGGGGACGTTTGCCGGCGATCTGCTCGGCATGAAGAGTTCCGGCGCCCTTTTCATTGGCGTGCTGCGCAGCCGCACGGTGGAAGACCGCCTGGTTGATCGCTTTGAATTGAAGAATGTTTATGGGGCGCGCCTGGAAGAAGGCGCACGGCGCACTCTCTCGGAAAATACTACTATTTCAGAGGATCGTAAGAGCGGAATTATCTCCATTGCGGTTACCGACCGCGATCCCAAACGTGCTGCCGCTCTTGCCCAGGCTTACGTCGACGAACTAGATCGCGTGGTGGCGCAGCTTTCCACATCTGCGGCGCGGAGAGAGAGAGATTCCTCGAGGAGCGGCTCAAATCCGTGCAGACGGATCTCGCGGCCGCCGAGAAGGAATTCAGCCAATTCGCCAGCAGGAACGGCGCGATTGACATCAAAGAGCAAGGCAGGGCCATGGTCGACGCCGCGGCGACGCTCGAGGGACAACTGATTGCCGCAAAATCGGAGCTCCAGGGTTTGAAGCAAATCTACACCGATAATAACGTGCGCGTTCGTGCGGTCGGGGCGCGAGTAACGGAATTGCAGAGCCAACTTGAGAAAATCGGAGGCAAAGGAGAAAGCACTTCATCCTCGGGCAATGGAGATTCGAGCGATTCGTTTTATCCCTCGATCCGCAAATTGCCACTGCTTGGAGTCACCTATGCAGACCTCTATCGCCGCACAAAAGTGGAAGAAGCGGTGTACGAGGCGCTGACGCAGCAGTTCGAATTAGCCAAAGTCCAGGAAGTTCGAGAAACGCCCAGCGTGAAGGTTCTCGACCCGCCGAGTGTTCCGGAGAAGAAGTCGTTCCCCCCGCGCCTGGAGATCATGTTTCTTTGCACATTTTTGGCGCTCGCGGGAGCGGTCGCGTTGACCCTGAGCAAAGCCCAGTGGGAAGAAATCGGCGCGCAGGACCCACGCAAAGTCCTTGCGAACGAAGTCTTGCAAACTGTTAATGCGCACATGCCGTGGGCGCCGCCTAACGGCTCGCGCTTGCAGGCCATGACGCACCGAATTTGGGTATGGCGGGTTCGGCGAAACGATTCTGCGGATGACGCAGAAGAGTAGCTGAGCCGTCTGTAAGTTGTTGGAATGTTGGCAGTTGTTAGAAAAGTAGCCCTGTGGGTGACGGGGCGAAGCTGTATCTGGAGTCGGAGACAAGGAAGCGCAAACATGACAGTGGCTGCCAGCTTCTCATTGATGAATTCTGAAGGGTGCTATCTGCCCCCAGCTTACGTGGAGGAGCACTGGTACGCTGCCTACACCTGCGCGAATCACGAAAAACGCGTGGCCGCCGAACTGGAAGCGCGGGCCGTAGAGCACTTTCTCCCCCTGTACAGTTCTGTTCGTCGCTGGAGAGACCGCCGAGTACGGCTCGATCTGCCCCTATTTCCAGGTTATGTCTTTGTACGTCTGGCGCTTCGCGACAAGCTTCGCGTGCTTCAAGTCCCCAGCGTCGTTCGGCTTGTCGGCTTCAACGGTCATCCTGCAGCGCTTTCGAACGAGGAGATCGAGGTTTTCCGCAAAGGCTTGATAGCACAGTTGCACGGTGAGCCACATCCGTACCTGACTGTGGGCCGCCAGGTTCGCATCACCCGGGGCCCCCTAGCCGGCTTTGAAGGAATTATCGTGCGGAAGAAGAAGCGCTTCCGTTTTGTTATCTCACTCCATCTGATCATGCGCTCGGTTTCCGTAGAAATGGACGACGCGGACATCCTAGCCACTACATAGAGGACCCAAGGTTATCTCCAACATCCTGATATGACTCCATCGCCGAAAGAACGAAACTTGCATCTGACCCATGGCCGCCTCCTGGCTCGCAACGTGGTTTGGAACCTGATCGGCAACGGCGCGCCGATGATCGTGGCGGTGTTCTCCATCCCTATCCTGATTCACGGATTGGGTAAAGACCGCTTCGGAGTTCTGGCACTAGCTTGGGCCCTTATTGGCTATGCCAGTTTGTTTGATCTGGGGCTCGGGAGGGCGCTGACGCAGCTAGTGGCGCAAAAACTGGGGGCGGGGGAGGATCGCGAAGTTCCCACGCTGGTGTGGACCTCGTTGACCCTGATGCTGTTCTTAGGCGTGCTCGGCGCTTTAGCGGCGGTGTTGCTCGCACCGTGGCTAGTGCATCGCGTGCTGAATGTCCCGCCAGAGCTACAGCTCGAGACGCTACGTTCCTTCTACCTGCTGGGACTCTCGATTCCCGTGGTGATCAGCACGGCGGGCTTGCGCGGATTGCTGGAGGCGCATCAGCGATTCGGGATGATCAACGCGCTGCGAATCCCGATGGGCGTGTTCACGTTCGCCGGGCCGCTGCTGATGCTGCCGTTCTCGAAGAGCCTGTTCCCGGTGGTTGCCGTGCTTGTTTGCGGGAGGGTGATCGGCTGGGCGGCGCACTTGCTGCTTTGCCTGCGAGTGGTGCCGGAACTGCGGCAACGGATTGCATGGGATGGCGGCGCCGCGAGACCTCTGCTGCGCTTTGGCGGATGGATGACGGTCAGCAACATCGTGAGCCCGCTGATGGTCACGCTGGACCGCTTCCTGATCGGCGCGCTCGCTTCCATGACGGCGGTGGCCTATTACGCG
The DNA here is from genome assembly GCA_963780785.1 of Candidatus Acidiferrales bacterium. Lineage (GTDB taxonomy): Bacteria > Acidobacteriota > Terriglobia > Acidiferrales > UBA7541 > Acidiferrum. Next base: position 13,664 of record CAWADS010000004.1, on the reverse strand, counting down.
ACGCCATACGAACTGGTGACCAAGCTTTGGCTCGTCCCTGGAGCGCTGGTGGGCGTGATGTTTCCCGCGTTTTCCACGAGCTTCGAGCAAGACCCAGCAAGAGCGGCGACGCTGTATCGCCAATGCGTGAAAATGTGTTCCTGGTGTTGTTCCCGGTGGTTCTGCTGACGATAGTGCTGGCGCATGCGGGCCTAAGGCTCTGGCTGGGCGCTGATTTCGCGCAGCACAGCTTCCGGGTGCTGCAATGGCTGGCTGTGGGCGTGTTCATTAACAGTCTCGCTCAAATTCCTTTTGCGTTGGTGCAAGGCGCAGGACGGCCCGACCTGACCGCCAAGCTGCACTTGATCGAGTTGCCCTTATATCTGCTGGCGTTGTGGTGGCTGACCTCGCGTACGGCGTGGAAGGAGCGGCGATCGCATGGACGGCGCGCGTGGCGGTGGACGCCCTCATCCTGTTTGGGATGACACAGCGGTTTTTCCCGGGCAGCGCTCTGGCGAGTGGCCGCGCGTTGGCTGCGCCGATTGCCGCGCTGTTCAGATCGATACCCGCGGTGCGGCAGAAAGAGCCGATTTTCCCTTTGGAAAGACCGGCAGAGGCCAAAGGGCGAGGAGACATCGCTAATTAACAATTTACCCCCCTCCCCCCTTTTTTGGATGTCCGGATTCTAAAGGAGTTACGGGCGATTTTCTTGTAAGTGCTGATTCTAAAGGGGGGTATAAGTCCTTTGTTTGCCACACATCCGGGGGGTGCTTGTAAGTGCTGATTCTAATGGACTTAGAGGGAGAGGGAGGCAGGGAGACGGGGCAGTTGCGGAAAAACAAGTTGATAGCGAATGGGGAGGAGAGATTGGAGCAAGAAGAGAGATGGCGGGGCGACGGGACTGGTCAATGGCAAACACAAAAAAAGAACCTCACGATATTCATAGGTTGTCAAGGGCATCTTTAGTACCGTTCGAATAGATTGTAGGGGAATGCGGGAAAGGCTTTGCAAGCAGTTCCCGGGAAAGTTTGACCCATGAACAAACAGCGGTTATCGGTGGCCAGCTGTACGTCGATCGGGAGTCGCTAGCGATGGCGGATACGGAACTGACGGGTAATTTCCATGAACGCGTCTCAGAGGCGATAGGCGATGCGGCGGTTCGAAAGCATTTCGATACAAACACCGATCTATATGTGGATACGTACAAGGCGGCGTATGGAGCGATTTGTGAGGAGAGGATTGGTCTACTGGAAAGATTCCTCGGTGTTCCTTCTGGGGAACCTCTAACAATTCTGGATGTAGGCTGCGGGGCGGGGATTTTTATAGACATGCTGCTGAACAAGTTTCCCTATGAATTGCGACCTCTACTATACACTCAAGTGCCAGGCGGCTGAAATCGATCTGGACACGGCAAGACTAGATCGGTGAGGACCCAGTTTTGAGTGTGTCCGTGGATAGTTCCCTTTTGGCTGCAGGGATCTTTGGACCGAGGGACTCTAGGAGGCGTGGTCGGAGTTGCGGCCTGCCTGGGTAGACTCTCCATAAATAGTTTAACCCATGAACGAGCAGCGCTTATCGGTGGCCATGTGCACGTCGCGAGAGGTTGCAGACTTCCCCTCAAGGTTGAGGTTTCCGGTGGTTTATTCTGCATGGGGACTAATTTTGTTTTCTTAGCGGCCTGGGGCGGAGCAGTTTATCTGTCGCGCTCAAGCTGTTTCACGACGTGTTCACGCCCCTTTGCATCTATGTGTCGACGTGGTGCGCCTGTCTGCTGCTGTTCCGTCTGCGTTTGGTGGACTACTACGAATTGGAGACTCAGAACCGTCGTTCTGATCGGAGCAAGCATTCTCGCTTTTGGGGTCGGATGCGCGGTGCTGTTTGGGATGGCGCAGCGTTTTTTCGCGGGTAACACACTGGAAGTAAAGGTAGTTACGCCAGGGCGTGCAAGAGAGGTTCCCGGGCTTGCCGGGGACGGGGATAGGGGTGTGGTTAGCACCGTCCGAGTGAGTCGCGGGGAATCACTGTAAGTGGCGTGGGATGAATTACCACGGGAAGCTTAATTGATGAACAATCTGCGATTATCGGTTGCACTGTGCACTTACAACGGCGCTAGGTTTCTTCAGGAACAATTGGAAAGCATTGTCGCTCAGACGAGACTTCCGGATGAAATGGTGGTTTGCGACGACGGGTCCTTGGACGAGAGCACGAAAATATTACGAAACTTCGCGAAGAGTGCACCCTTTTCACTACGGCTGGAACTCAACGAAAAAAAACTAGGCCCGACAAAGAATTTTGAGAAAGCTATAAGTCTGTGCCAAGGGGATATCATCGCCCTGGCGGACCAGGATGATATTTGGAAACCGCAAAAGCTAGCAGTGCTTGAGGCGACTCTAAAAGAGCGTCCAGAGGCCGGTTACGTTTTTTCTGACGCGGAGTTGATCGACGAGCGCGGCACTCCCATTCAAACGACTCTTTGGGAGGCGGTCCGCTTTCGGGGCAGGGTTCGCAGGGACTTTTCCGAAAGAAAGCAGGTCGCGGTTCTCTTGCGCCGAAATGCGGCGACGGGCACCACAATGGTTTTCCGCTCCCACCTGAAAAGTATCCTCTTGCCCATGTCGCCGCAGTTTGTGCACGACTATTGGATCGCACTGCTCGCCTCTTGCGTGGGTTCGCAAGGTTTCCCCGTACCTGAACGACTAGTTCAATACCGCCAGCACGCCGGCCAACAAATAGGAGCTCTCCGGATGTCGATTCCAGAGAAAATTCGGTGGGCTCGCGACGTGGGAAAGATGGAATACAGTAATAGAACTCAGGGATATCTGGACATGAGAGAGCGCCTGCTGGCCTTTGCGGCAGCAGGGGGGTCTACCCCGCGGATCATATGGTCTTGTTACAAGAAAAGATTAAGCACCTCTCCCATCGTGCTGAGACTCATTCAAAGCGTGGAACGGCAAAACTAGAGAGCGTGTTCTCTGAAGTGATCACTGGCAGGTATGCACGATTCTCTAATTCGTGGGTCAGTGTGGTTGAGGACCTGTGGTTTTGAGCAGATCAAACGAGGAGCCACAGATCTCGATTTGCGTTCTTGGTCGTCCAGAGAGGGAAGAGCCGTAAATGTCGGTTGTGATCCTTCTGGCCCTTGGGGGGCTAACAGTGGCTAACTACCGGACCTGCCGGGATTTCCGTTACCCACCATTTATTATGAGCGTGCTTTGGCTACTAACCCTTGCCGTGTATTATATCGCCCCGATTGAGATGAACCGGATTGGTTTCCTAACGGTCCTCATCTTCATATCAATGATCGTTGCTTTCAGCGGAGGAGGACAACTGGTGTGCGCCTTCTACGGGGGAGGACAAGGCCGTCAAAAGGCAGCGTCGACGGCACTCACCCGCGCTTCGGCCCATCCTCGTTTGAAAAAGATCTTACTGACGTTGTCCATCGCAGCCCTTCCTATCATGATTGAGAAAGCGTATGAAATTGTGTCCCAGTCCGGCTACGACCTCTTTTTTATGGGCCTAAGGATAGAGCTTCTGGCGAATGACTCAAACGGATACGGACTAGTTGGCTACGCCGCGGTTCTGAGTTTCTTCACGACCTTTTTGTACGCAGTCGAACCTCGCACCACGCTCTCTGAAAAACTGCAATCTCACCTGTCGCTGATGCTCTCCCTGGCTTTTGCTGTTCTGAGCACAGGCAGGACGACGATATTTTTCATCCTTGCGGTACTCGTGGGCATCGCCCTGATGCAGGGAAAATTCAACTTCAGAGGGGCTTATTGTGAGCGGGGTTGTCTTCCTTGTATCTTTTTGGATTTTTTGCAATAGCAACAGCAAAAGGCGCAAATCCTGATGCCCCATGGTCAGAAAACATTTCATCCATCGGGGAATCATTGCTGACCTATGATATCGGACCGCTTCCCGCGTTTGACCAAGTCGTCCGGGCTGACCAACCTCTCGGTTGCGGAAAGAACACCTTTATTGGGGCTTTGAATGTGGCCCGCAGGCTCACTGGAAAGACTCGACTTTCCCGATCCAGGATGAAGTAGACGTGCCTTTTCCTGTCAACGTCTACACAGGGATTCAGCCGGTATACGAGGACTTCGGGGTAGCTGGGGTCGTTCTCGCGTTTGCCATAATTGGCGCGGCGTCGACTCATTTCTACGTGAAGGGTTTGCGTGGCAACCAGCTGCACATATTTCTCTATGGCTTGGCGCTTTTTCCGCTTTTGTTCGTTACATTTTCGGACCAGTATTTTGCTCCAATGTTGACGTGGGCTATGTACGGGGTTGTCGGATATCTGTATTTCAATAAGAAAGAGAAGCCAATTTAAGGACGCTACACGCGCAGTCCTGATTTTATTTGGGCTTAGAAGCGCCGGGCTAATTATCAATGATTATCGGAATTCTGGATAACAGGGCAACATTGCCGGCTTTGTCTTTGGCGTTTACGCCTAGAGTATGCTCTCCGTTCGGAAATTTCGTTGTGTCCAACTTATATGAGAATCCGACTCCTGGCGGCGCGTGCGACCAGATTTTTGAGACATCCGCTCTGGGAAGACCATAAGTCGCCGTCCCAACTGGCCGCTCATCGAGCAGGACTATTATTTGCGAGACTTGGGTGTCATCGATTGCCCAGCCCCCAATGTCCATCGAACCGCTCAGGTTGCTGTGCGGCTTTGGGTGTTCCACGAAGCCATAAGGGGGCAAGAAATCGCGGGGAGGAAGGGATTTGTGTAGGGAATAAATGGCCTGACGAGCCTGCCGATAATCACCTGCAAACACGTAAACATCCCCTTCCAATACGCTGTCGGGCCCAAATGAAAAAGGAACGCGAGGGAAAAAATAGTGGGCCCCAGAATTCTTAGCTGCGTCTGGAGGCCTTTGGAATCCGCCAACGTACGGGTATTGCCCTGGGACATATACGGTCAGACCGATTCCTTGATCATTGATAAAAGCCCCCCACTGTTCCGGGTCATAAAGGGGAGGGCTTGTCTTGGGCCGGTCAGGCATTGTGTAAGACGAAACTGGACCGTTCGTCCAGGGAGCGTCGCCTGAGTAGTACACAAACTGGGCGAATTCCCAGTTGACGTAAACGGCGGGAAACTCCTGGAAAGTATTTGCATGCAGATCTTTTCCAAAATGAGTGACCTTGTAGTGAAGCTTGACGGCGGATGGAAGCTCGGGCAATGTTGACACCCACTGCTCAATGATGACATCGCTAGGGACTGGTTCTTCTTTGCTGCCGCCTTTGTTTTCAGGAACCCAATGATAAGGGCTTGTCTTAGTGTAAACGGAACCTTCTCCAAAGGTTTGCTCTAGGACGGGACTTCCATTCTTGTGGTGATCGCCACCCTGGACTGGGTCCCAGCCATTGGCTCCTAAACAATCACCGCAACGAGGGTCCGGATTACCGTCGTAAACGGCCACCTGAATCTCGCGTCCATTGTCGAACGCATTCACGAAGTTCACGCCATGCCAAACAACTTCGGTAATGGCGCCGCCCCAATTGGTCTCGACGCCCACCTTAATAGTGCCGTTGTCGAGACAGAGGCGAGAACCCTCGCGGTAGGTACGAGCCTTTTGGGGGGCAGCCGCCAGCACGTCGGAGGGGTTATTCACCCGTTTAAGGAAGCTGCTTGACGGGAGCGAGAGAGCAAAAGCGCCGCCAGCGATGCAGATAGCCAACGATGATGCAATAATCCGGGGCTTGGCCCACGGCAATCGTGAGTTCATGAAGACTCCTTTGAACTTGGGAATACCCTGAGAAGGAACCTTACACCACTTCACCCCGAAGTCAAGGCGGTTTGGAATTGTGAAGTGCCGACAAGGCACTCTCTTGACAAGGAAAGCACAAAGGAACAGTCGGGCGTCGCAAACTAGCATTGCCAGCGTTATCTTGTTTATCTAGTAGAGCAGACGGGGAGGTCGACTCGATTGGGCAAGCCATCGCTTGGGAAATGCTTCTCAGTACGCGTAATTACTCTTACATGCGGGAGCTTTATTTGCGGGGCCTTTCCTGGCGGCGCCCAGGCGCAAGCCCAGACGCGGCGAGCAATGCAGGCATCGCGACCCGCCAACGCAGCGGCGGAAACTCTTCAGGAGGCTGCACACTCGAGTGTGACGGTGCCGCGGCTCATCAAGTTCAGCGGGGTGATGAAAGACGGCAAAGGTGACGCGATGAGCGGGATTGCGGGAGTGACTTTTGCGATCTACGCGGAGCAGGAGGGCGGGGCGCCGCTGTGGATGGAAACGCAGAACGTGCAAATGGATGAAGGAGGGCGACTACACGGTTCTGCTAGGTGCCAGCAGTAGTGAAGGGGTGCGCCTCGATTTGTTCAGCACTGGCCAGGCTCGCTGGCTTGGGGTCGAGGCCCAAGATATCGAAGAAGTTCCGCGAGTGCTGCTCGTTAGCGTTCCTTATGCGCTGAAGGCCGCCGATGCGGAGACCCTGGGCGGCCAGCCAGTGTCCTCTTTCGTGCTGAATGAACCACAGACCGCCAGCAGCTCGAGCCCTTTGGCGACGACCCAGACAACGGCGGCCACCCCGGCTGGGCCAAAGACAGGGTCGGGCGCCACCCCGCTGCAGGTGGGCGGCGCCGGGACCACGAACTTTGTGGCCAAATTCACCAACAGCACGACGCTCGGTAATTCGCGCATCTTTGACAACGGAACCAATGTGGGTATTGGCACGACCAGCCCGACGGCGGCCCTGCATGTGAACGGAAACACGCTGCTGGTGAAGAGCGGGACGACCGCGCAGACGCAGGTTAGCGGAGCAGCTTCGAGCGGGAGATTTGGGCAGGATGCCAACGGAACCTTTATGGCGAGCGACAGCAGCGGCTCAGCGCTGCGCTTCCTGACGAACAACGGTAACTTGAAGGAGTGGATGCGCATTGGCAGCAACGGGAACGTGAACATTGGGACCGCACAAGCGGCACAGAACGGAGAGGCCGTATTCGCCCCGGACAACCTGGATACCGTACATTCCGTCATCGGACAGGCGGGATCGCAATATCACTTTCGGCTTTCGCGCGCAACTCCCGACCTGTACGGATTTAAAAACTTTCTTGTCACACCATACACCTACGGAATGGCGATCGAATACCCTGGCACGCTCGAAGTGTGGAGCGGGAATTTCTCCGTGCACATGAACCCTTCGTGCCCGGTATCGTCGTTGTGCGGGCCGGGGGCAAATCTCTGGGTTGGCGATGAAATCGATTCTGGTGGGCTCTACGTAACAGCACTGGACAACGGGGGCGGCAGCGCGAGCAATGTGCAGATAGTCGCGCAGCGTTTCACTCGCATGAGCCACGGTTCGTTGAATTTCGTGGTGAGAAACACAACGGACGCATTCAAGTTTGATGTGGGGCCATTCGGGTCCGAGGTGATGAAGGCACAGATTTCGACGACGGCTTCGGCGTCGAACATGGACCTTTATAACGGGCCGGTGCAAGCGACGCTGAGGGCACAGACGGGGACCCTTGGTGGCGTGCAGCTTGGTTCGACCTCGAATGACGCTGTGAGTTTGTTTGCGAACAACGGCGCGGCCCAAGTCACCCTTTTCCCAAGTGGCAATTTCTCTATCGGCAACGTCTCGGACACGGCGTCCCTTGCAGTGGGGTCGGCCGCGCAGTTCCAAGTGTCGCCGTCGGGAGCGGTGACGATCGGCGGGGGGAACGCCATCACACGGCACATTTCCGTGTCGACTTCGCTGGCCTTCCCGCAGTTCGCACCACTGTCCTGTAGCACACGTTCATTCACGGTTGCGGGTGCGGCTGACGGAAACTCCGTGGCCCTGGGCATACCAAACGCGCTCGCTGCGGTCGATGGGCTTGTCTGGTTCGGATGGGTAAGTGCCCCCGGTACAGTGAGCGTTCGCGGATGCAACGTGACTAATCAGGCGGTGCCGGCACCTCCGGCGACGAACGTCCGAGTGGACATCTGGCAGCACTAAACCAGGACCGTCCAAGAAGAAAACGGAATTCTTCACTTCACGAATTTCTTCATCAATATTATTGCTTCCATGACATTCACAAACGCCACCGACGTGCAAGCACACTCGACACCAATGACTGTCTGCCCTTGCTGTGAGTCGGGGCAAGTGTGGCCTTCATTTCAAAAAGACCAGGTGAATTACCATTCCTGCCGGTCTTGTGGATTCACCTTTATCTTTCCCTACCCGGATGACAAGGCATTACAAAAACATTACGACGACTATGGCCAGCGGTACTATTCGTTAGATGGCCTGAAGGATTTCCTGCTCTCTCCGAAGCACTACCGTCGAGAGATGGCCCTTTTGTTGCGAGCGACGAGAGCAGGCTCGTTGCTCGATGTCGGCTGCTCGGTAGGAGGTTTTGTGAAGGCAGCAGGCGAGCTGGGGTATACAGCGGAGGGGATTGATATCTCGCCGTCCTCGGTAGCGGTTGGACAAAAGGCGGGCTTGAAGATTCGGGCGGGCGACTTCTTAAGCGCAGATTTCCCCGTCAAATTTGATGTGATTACCTTGTGGGCCACGCTCGAGCATTTACCAGAACCGAGTCGCTACGTGCGGCGCGCGAGAGTACTGCTGCGGCCGGGTGGAGTACTCCTCGCTTCGGTTCCGAATTTCAGCGGCATTACGCAACGCTTGATTGGCATAAAAGATCGCTACGTGGGTATCGACCACGTAAATTACTGGACCGCCCGCGGATTTGCGGCCTATTTGAGTCGGTTCGGGTTCGAGATCTTAGAGACCGTGACGTTTGGCTTTAATCCGATCACGCTGATGAATGACTGGATGGATCGAAAGCAACCTTTTGATTGCAAAGACATGGCTGCTGATCAGATGAGAAGTGCGGCCTTCAAGGAAACCTGGATTGCCCACGCGCATAGTGCCGCAGAAAAACTGCTGAATGTGGGCTTATTGGGAGACACGGTTGCCGTTACTGGCCGTTTGTCGTCACCGTAAATTCCTCGCCGGGTCCTGCAAATGCGAATCTTGTTTCTTCCCCGACATGGTAGTCAGAGTGCCAGCAGTCGGTGCCGGATCTGGCAATATATGCCGCCGTTTGAGCGCTCTTCGCGAGAGGAGCAGAAGCTAACAGATAAAGGAGACCTGTTGTGCCTAGTTCCTTGGTAACTGGTGGTGCTGGGTTCATGGGATCGCATGTTGCCGAGCATTTGCTGACCAGGAGCCACGAGGTAGTTGTGCTCGACGATTTGAGCGGCGGATTCGCTGAAAATGTTCCTAGCGGTGCGACCTTTGTGCAGGGGTCAATTCTGGACGATCAACTCATTAACCAGCTCTTCGATGAACATCGTTTTACGTACGTTTATCATCTGGCCGCGTATGCAGCCGAGGGGTTGAGCCATTTCATCAAGCGATTTAACTACAACAACAATCTAATCGGCTCGGTGAACCTGATCAACGCCTCAGTGAACTACGATGTAAAATGCTTTGTGTTCACGTCATCGATCGCAGTATATGGTGCCGGGCAGTCGCCGATGACAGAAGAAATGGTTCCGGTTCCGGAAGATTCCTACGGCATCGCAAAATTAAGCGTCGAACAGGAACTCAGGGTGAGCCACGAGATGTTCGGATTGGACTATGTCGTTTTCCGTCCTCACAACGTGTATGGCGAAAGACAGAATATCGGTGACCGGTATCGAAACGTGGTAGGCATTTTTATGAACCAGTTGCTAAAGGGTGAGCCGATGACCATCTTCGGGGATGGCGCACAAATGCGCGCGTTTACCCATATCAACGACGTTGCACCAATCATTGCCGCATCAGTCGAGATTCCGGAGGCCCGCAACCAGATTTTCAACGTCGGCGCCGATCAGCCGAGCACTGTCGATGAACTCGGCCAAGTGATTGCGGAAGCCATGCAGAGGGATTGCAAAATTGTTCATCTCGAAGCCCGCGACGAAGTAAAGATTGCGTTTTCCGATCACAGCAAAGCGGACCGCGTATTCGGTGTGGGAGGGAAGACCAGGCTTCGCGATGGCATTCACGCCATGGCAAAGTGGGTAATAGAGCATGGTCCGCGAGAGAGCAGCGTTTTCCAAGGAATTGAAGTCGCGAAGAACATGCCCCCAAGTTGGCGAAGGTGGGTCAGGTAGTACAACCAGTAGCGAGAAAGATAGGCGTCAGCTTTTAGTCTCCGCCGCGGTGCAAGGAACGACCGCTTGTCTCAACAGACCAAATGTAACCTGTGTAATCGCTGTTCATGTTTACCACGCATGCGGGACCTAAAGCGAATTGGCAGGCAATGTGCGTGGTGGCAGGTGGGTTGCCGTGAATTGTCGTTGTGTTAGTAACGGATTCCATGATGCGCGTCTTGGCTTTAGTTCCTGCAGTCTACGATACTTCCCCTGGGCAGAGGTTCCGCTTCGAGCAGTGGGCGCCTTTTCTCCGTCACTTGGGAGTACAGATCGCTTACGAACCGTTCGAGACCGATGAACTACATACCGTGTTGTACCAGCGCCGATGTTACTGGGCGAAATCGCGGCTTGCGCTTCTGGCGGTTGCGCGTCGCATTTCGGCACTGAAGCACATTCGCGAGTTCGATGTCGTTTACATCTTTCGCGAAGCCGCATTACTAGGTCCGCCCATATTTGAGAACTGGGTCCATCGCTCCAATGTGCCAATGGTCTTCGATTTCGACGACGCCGTCTGGATACCCCAGACCTCCGGCCCCAACGGCAAACTTGTGTTCTTGAAGTGCTGTGGCATCAGAACACGCACCGCGTGCCGAAACTCTGCGCACGTTATTGCAGGCAACGCGTACCTCGCCGAATTTGCACGGCAGTACAACCGAAAGGTCACCATTGTCCCCACCACAATTGACGTCGCAAAGTACACGTTGAGGCAAAAACCCCAGACTGACGTCCCGGTTATTGGCTGGAGTGGAAGTTTCAGCACGGTTCCATGCCTGGAGACGATCCGGGGTGCGCTTATGCGTTTGGCTCGGTCGAGGCGCTTCCGCCTGCGTGTCATTGGGACAGCTGAGTACCAATTGGGGGGCGCGGACGTTCAGGCAAGCGCCTGGCGGGCCGACACCGAAATAGACGACCTCCGTGCCATCGATATCGGGCTCATGCCTTTGCCTGATGATGCGTGGTGTCGTGGTAAGTGCGGCCTAAAGGCCCTTCAGTATATGGGGCTTGGAATCCCAGCCGTCGTTTCGCCAGTCGGCGTCAATTCCACGATCGTTAAGGATGGCGAGAGCGGATATTTAGCGACGACCGAAGAAGAGTGGGTAAGAAAGCTTGATTTGCTGCTATCATCGCCGGAGTTGCGGCAAAAAATAGGCGCGGCCGGACGCCTGACGGTCGAGCAAGAATACTCGGCCCAAGTGCACGCGCCACGCGTTTTCAATATATTTGCTTCTGTCGTTAATGAGCAGCACGCGACTTCTGAGCGAGTTGCGTGCGTCGATGACCGTTGAGGGCGCAGGCCCCGTCCGGGCTAAACTCCAGGAGATTGTTCCTGAACATGCATCCCAAACTGACGGGTTGGCCACGCAAGAGGAGATCGTCGCTGGTCGTCCTCTTCACCGCAAACAGGCACGGTTTGGCGAACTAGAAACATCTCTGGCGTTACCCTGGGGCAATTTTCTTCCTTTATTCAAACAACGTGACAGTTGTCCTGCGCTGCACACATTAAATGACAGGGCAAGCGATTCCCCCATGCTGTAGAGATCTTCGTACGGGGAATTCGAGAGCCCTTCGGATGCAGTGTTGCATCAAGATCTGTGCGAGAACTTATCTAAATGTGCGGAATTGTGGGAATGATCGATTTTCGGCGCCAGACTCCGGATGAGGGCCTCCGCGCGATTGCTGGTCGCATGGCAATCACGCTTCAGCATCGAGGCCCAGATGACGGAGGTGCCTGGGTTGACGCTGCTGCGGGGATTGCGCTGGGGCACCGCCGGCTGTCCATTATTGATTTGTCCCCAAACGGCCGCCAGCCGATGATTTCCGCGAGCGGACGATTTGTCATCGTGTTTAACGGGGAAATTTATAACTTCCAGGAACTGCGCAGGGAGCTGGAAGGCACGGAGACGTTCCGCGGCCATTCCGACACGGAGGTGATGCTCGCCTGCGTTGAGCGCTGGGGAATCGAGGCGTCGCTGAAAAGATGGAATGGAATGTTTGCCTTTGGCCTGTGGGACAGACATGAGCACATCCTGCATCTGGGCCGCGATCGATTCGGGGAAAAACCTCTGTACTACTCCTGGATGGGCAGCGCGTTTCTGTTTGGATCCGAATTGAAGGCGCTCCGGGCGCATCCCGCCTTTCAGGCAGAAATTAACCGGGATGCGCTTGCGCTCTATCTCCGTCGCAATTGCGTTCCAGCGCCGCACTGCATTTTCCGCGGCGTTTACAAGCTACTGCCGGGTCACATCCTGCGCGTTGCCGCGGACACTGGTGCGGAGGTGAAACCGACACCCTACTGGTCGCTCCGCAAGGTTGCTGAGTGCGGTGTTAGTGATCCTTTTCGCGGGACGGAGGCCGATGCGGCTGAGCAGCTCGAAAGCCTGCTCAGGGCCGCCGTGAAGATCCGCATGGTGGCGGACGTGCCGCTGGGCGTCTTTCTCTCCGGCGGGATCGATTCCTCCACGATAGCGGCTCTGATGCAGGCGCAATCCGCACGGCCCATCCAGACGTTCTCCATCGGCCTGGTGGAAACTGGTTACAACGAAGCCGAAAGTGCGGCGGCAGTCGCGCGGCACCTGGGCACCGAGCACACCGAACTCTGCGTGACCCCGAAGGAAGCCCGTGAGGTCATCCCGAAGCTGGCGGACATATATGATGAGCCGTTTTCCGACTCTTCCCAGATTCCTACCTGTGCGCTCGCCCGGTTGACGCGCCGCCACGTGACGGTTGCGCTCTCCGGCGACGGCGGCGACGAAGTCTTTGGCGGATACAACCGCCACGTCTGGGGCGGTCGCATTGGCGAAGCGATCCGGTGGAGCCCGCGAACTGCGCGTGCTGCTTTGGCGGGCGTGATAGCCTCCCTGACGCCGCAGCGGTGGGACTCCCTGTATGGCTATTGCGAGCACCTCTTGCCGGCAACTTTGAGGCACCGCATGCCGGGCTACAAGCTGCACAAGCTGAGCTGGATACTCAAATCCCAAAATGATAGGTCGGCATACGGGGAACTCTCGTCTCACTGGACCGAGCCGACGAAAATTGCACTCGGCTCGCGAGAGCCAGAAACGATCTTGAGCACGGAAGATGGCTGGGCAAATCTGCCAACTCTCGCCGAGCAGATGATGTGCATGGACACCGTCACCTATCTGCCGGACGACATTCTCACCAAGGTGGACCGCGCGACGATGTCGGCCAGCTTGGAGGCGCGCGTGCCATATTTGGACCATCGTCTCGTCGAATTTGCCTGGAGGCTTCCGCTGGCCATGAAGCTGCAGGGAGGAAAAGGGAAGGCGATCCTTCGCCGGGTCTTGCACCGGCATGTGCCGCAGGAACTTGTTGATCGCCCGAAGACAGGCTTCGGGATACCGCTGGATTTGTGGTTGCGCGGCCCGCTTCGTGATTGGGCGGAGGCTCTTCTCAGCGAACAGCGCCTGAGAAGCGAGGGTTACTTGGACCCGGGGCCCATTCGAAAGCTGTGGGGGGCGCACATCTCTGGTCAAGGCGCTTGGCAATACCATCTCTGGGACGTCCTGATGTTCCAAGCCTGGC
>CAWADS010000003.1:0-11273 GCA_963780785.1 Candidatus Acidiferrales bacterium | reverse complement strand
CCAGCAGTTGCCGCGCAATGACCAGGCGCTGAATTTCGCTGGTGCCCTCGCCGATGGTGCAGAGCTTGACGTCGCGGTAGAACTTCTCCGCGGGATAATCCTTGATGAAGCCGTAGCCGCCGTGGATTTGCACGCACTCGTTGGCCACGCGCACGGCCACCTCGCTGGCAAACAGCTTCGCCATGCTGGATTCGCGCGTGAACCGCGCATCCTTGCGGTCGGCCAGCCACGCCGCCTGATACACCAGCAGCCGCGCCGCTTCCACTTCCGTGGCCATGTCCGCCAGCTTGAACTGTATGGCCTGAAACTCGCTGATGGTCTTGCCAAACTGCTTGCGCTGCTTGGCGTAGCGTGTGGCCGCTTCCAGCGCGCCCTGCGCCATGCCCAGCGCCAGCGCGGCAATCGAGATGCGCCCGCCATCCAGAATCTTCAGGCTGCTGATGAAGCCTTCGCCTTCCGGGCCGAGCAGATTTTCCGCGGGCACGCGGCAATCGCTGAAGATCACTTCGGAGGTGTCGCTGGCGCGCATGCCCAGCTTGTTTTCTTTTTTGCCGGGGCGGAAACCCGGCATGCCCTTTTCCAGAATGAACGCGCTGATGCCGTGCGATTCCTTGGACTTGTCCGTGACCGCCATGGCCACGCAGGTATCGGCGAAGCGGCCGTTGGTGGTGAACGTCTTCGCGCCGTTCAACACCCAGTGCTTGCCGTCGCGCACGGCGGTGGTGCGCGTGCCGCCTGCGTCGGAGCCGGCTTCCGGCTCGGTCAGCGACCAGGCGCCGAGTTTCTTGCCTTGCGCGAGCGGGACCAGATACTTGCGCTTCTGCTCTTCGTTGCCGAATTTGTAAATGTGATTGCTGCAGAGCGAATTGTGGGCCGCGACGGTCAATCCGACCGAGCCATCCACGCGCGAAAGTTCTTCCACGACGGTGGCGTATTCCACATAGCCGAGCCCCGCGCCGCCGTATTCTTCCGGGAAAATAACGCCGAGCAGGCCCATCTCCGCGAGCTTGGGCAGGAGTTCCTGCGGGAAGTGCGACGCTTCATCCCATTCCAGGACGTGCGGCGCAATCTCGCCTTCGGCAAATTCGCGCACGCTCTTGCGCAAATGCTGCTGTTCGTCGCTAAAGGTAAAATCCACGCGGGCGTCACCTCAACACTTCTTTAATACAGGGTAAAAGTCTAGCTTATGCCGAGGAATTGCGCATCCCGGGGAAGCGGACGAGGAAGGCAACAGGCGTCCTAAAAGGCCTGTGTGAGAGCCGGAAAAAGCGGCTTCGGTTCGTCATTCCGAGGGAAGCGAGGATCTCTCTTTGGCCGTAACCCAAGAAAAGAGATTCATCGCACAAGAAACGTGCGATGGAAGACCGTACCTCACTCCGCAGACTCCGTTCGGAATGACGGAATGGTGGCCCCTTCTTTACCGCATGCTGTGAAGCCGTGCCCTGACGAATAGCGGGACTATCTGACGCGGACCCTAAGTGCCCCGACGAATGCTGAGCAACCTTCACGCGGCTGAAGGCGCGCCCCCCAGGGTGCGGAAAAACACCGGCAAAAGATTCTTCAGGGGCTAAAGCCCATTGGTTATAAGGGCTTTACGCCGGGGCTGAAGCCCCGGCCTCCTAAAGAAAGAACCTTTTCTGAAAGCTGCGCCCTTCGCTGCGCTCTGGGTAAAAAGCCGTGGCCTGACGCATGCGCTTGAGAAGCAGCAGCGCGCTTTCATCAAACCGGCTCGCAAGGACATTACGCCTTGCCTCGATCCCTCGACTCCGGCCCGGCAAAAACCGCCGGTCCTCCGCTCGGGATGACATAGGGGGAAGCAGTCTTCCCCACTAATACCACCCCCGCCGGAACTGCGCTCCGCCAATTCCCTCCGAAACTTACAACTGAAAACTCCCCGCTACCAGCCGACGGGATAGCCGTTCTTTTTGTTTTGCTCGTCGAGCCAGGTCTTCAGGGGCGCGAAATAATCCGCCAGCGCGGTGGCATCGATTTCCCGCTGACCCGTCAGGACTTCCAGCGCGTCCGGCCACGGCTTGCTGGCGCCCATGGAGAGCATGGCGTTCAACTTTTCGCCGGCCTTTTTGTTGGCGTAGATCGAGCAGCGGTGCAGCGGCCCCTCCACCCCGGCTTCCTTGCACAGCGCGCGTTGAAACTGGAACTGATAGATGGCCGCAAGGAAATAGCGGGCATAGGGTACATTTCCGGGCACGTGGTATTTCGCGCCGGGATCGAAGCTCGCCTCCGTGCGCACGACGGGCGGCGCCACGCCCTGATATTTCAAGCGCAAATCCCACCAAGCCTGGTTGTATTGATCGGGCTTGACCTGCCCCGAGAAAGACTTCCCAGCGCCATTTGTCGATCACCAGCCCAAACGGCAGAAACGCCACTTTCTCCAGCGCCTTTTGCAAGAGGTAATCCGTGTCGCCCGAGGCCGGGGGAACGGTGTCGATCAGGCCAATCTTCTTCAGGTATTCCGGCGTGACGGAAAGCGCGATGGTGTCGCCCACGGCCTCGTGAAAGCCGTCATTCGCGCTGCCCTGAAATAGCGGCGGGAGCGGATTGTAGGCGCGCTGGTAAAAATTGTGGCCAAGTTCGTGGTGAATCGTCCGGAAATCCTCTTCGGTGATCAGGATGCACATCTTGACGCGCAGATCGTCCTTGGAATCCACATCCCACGCGCTGGCATGGCAGACCACGTCGCGGTCCGCGGGCTTGGTGAAGAGCGAGCGCTCCCAAAAGGTTTGCGGCAGCGCCGGGAAGCCCAGCGACATGAAAAAGTTTTCGCCGTACTTGACCATGCCCTTCGGATCGGTCTTGCGATCCTGGAGGATTTTCGTGAGGTCGAAGCTCTGCGCGGGCTTCGGCGAATCCATCAGGTCATAGACGTTGTTCCATTCCTGCGCCCAGGGGTTGCCCAGCAGGTGCGCGGGAATCGGCCCGTTTGGCGGCACAACGTCCTTGCCGTATTTTTTCGCCAGTTGGCCGCGGACATACGCATGCAGCGACAAGTAGAGCGGCCGCAACTGTTCCCAAACGCGATCGAGTTCCTTGGCGAACGCGTCCGGCGGCATGTCGTAATTGGAGCGCCACAGCGCGCCCACGTCGGCGTAGCCCAGTTCCTTCGAGCCCTGATTGCCCAGCTCGACCATGCGCGCATAGCGCTGCCGCATCGGTGCGCCCACGGCGTGCCAGCCGAGCCAAGCGCGCTTCAATTCGTCGGGATCGCGGCTGGTGGCCATCAGCCTTTCAATGGCGGTTATGTCCAGGCACGGTTTCTTGTCGCCGTCCGGGCACCACTTCCCTTTTCCATAATCGCCGTCGAGGGAAGCCATGACCTGCGCAAGCTCCTTCTGCGCCTTGGGATCATCGGGAGCGGGAAAGCCGGTGGCCAGCTCCAGCAGCAGGCGCTTGCGCGCCAACTCCGGTGAGAGTTTTACGCCGTCGTAGCGGTGCGCCTCTTTGGCATACTTCGCGCTCGCCGTATTGAGAATCTCGTTGGCATCCGCCGCGATTTGCTCGGTATCGTCGGTAATGAAATTTTCCTGCACCCAGGAGGCGCGCGAAGCCTTCAGGCCCAGATCAAACAACTGTTGCTCCGCATCCTCGATAAACTTCTTGGCCTCCTCCGGTGTCGGCGCTGGCTTTGCTTGCCCTTTGGCCGGCCCGGCTCCTATCGCCCCCACCATCGCGCAACACAGAATCATCACAGCCGTGCGTATCCATGCAGATCTCATCGTTGTCTCCTTGTACTTTGTGCCACCCGAGCGCCGGTGGTGAATGGCGTCCTACGCGCTCCGTCCCACTTTTTTGCCTGTTACCGACTGTAATTCCACGAGCGCCCTTTCAATTCCAGCGCGATCCACATTCCAGTGCGTCACCATGCGCACCGAATAGAGCGCCGTGTCCTGCGCCCACACGCCTTTGCCGTGCAGCGTGTCGCACAGTTCCACGGCGGTCATGCCGCTCCCCGTGCAATCAAAAATCACGATATTGCTCTTCACGCTGGCGGGATCGATTTTCAACCCCGGAATCGCCGCGATGCCCTTGCGCCAAGCGCTTGGCATTGTCGTGATCTTCGTGCAGCCGTGAGGGCGACTTTTCCAGCGCGATCAGGCCCGCCGCCGCAAGCACACCCACTTGCCGCATGCCGCCGCCGAACATCTTGCGGTAGATGCGCGCCTTCTCGATGAATTCCTTCGACCCGGCAATCATCGAGCCTACCGGCGCGCCCAAGCCTTTTGACAGGCAGAACATCAGGGAGTCCACCTTTTCGGTCATGCGCGCGACGTCATCGCCCAAAGCCACCGCCGCATTGAAAATGCGCGCTCCATCCAGATGCACTTTCAAACCCAGGGCGTGCGCGTGATCGCAAATATCATTCACGCGCTCCGTGGGGTAGACCGTGCCGCCAGCCATGTTGCTGGTGTTCTCCAGGCACACCAGCGCGGTCTGCGAGTCGTAATAAATCTTTGGACGCACGACGGCCTCAATCTGCTTCCAGGTCAATATGCCGTCGTCGCCGCCGCGCGTCGCCCTGGGCATGCAACCCGCAATGGCAGACATGGAGGCCAATTCATACAGGTTGACGTGGCTGCGCTCCTCGCAAATTACTTCGCTGCCGTGGTGCGTCCAAATCTTGATGCAGGTCAGGTTGCCCATGCAGCCCGTGGGAACAAACAGCGCCGCTTCCTTGCCAAACATTTCCGCGGCGCGCTTCTGCAGGCGGTTGACCGTGGGATCCTCGCCGTAAACGTCGTCGCCCACTTCTGCCGCGGCCATGGCGCGGCGCATTTCCTCGCTCGGGCGCGTTACCGTATCGCTGCGCAGGTCCACCACGCCTTCTACCGGCGAAACGTCATCCGGGTCCACCATCTGATTCCCTTTTGCCACCGTGTAACTCATGTGCGCTTCTCCGTGTTCTCCGTGTCGCGGCAGCGACCTCATTTCATTCGTTTATCGCAGCAATTCCACGATCACTTCGTTTGAGATGCTCAATTTTCCTGCTGCCAGCCGCACGAGTTCTCCCTCGCGCTCGATCATTCCAGCGGAAGCCAGCCGCCCGACCTTTTCTTCCAGATTAACGCTGTATTCGCGCTGGATGCGCGGCAGATCGATGCCGCCAAGTTGCCGCAAGCCCAGGAATAGCTCCTCTTCGAGCGCCTGCTCGCGCGTGACGCGCGCAACGCTTTCCGCGGCGCTGCGGCCCGCGCTGATCGCGACGACATAGGCCGCCGCGTCATGCACGTTGGCCCAGCGCTGCGTTCCAGAAAACGAATGCGCGCCTGCGCCGAATCCAAGATACGCCTCGCGCCGCCAGTATTTCAGGTTGTGGCGCGATGCAGTTCCCGGCTTGGCCCAATTGGAAATTTCGTACTGCTCGTAACCGGCCGCTTTCAGGACGGCCTGCGCGGTTTCGTAAAAGTCCGCCATTTCATCTTCGCTGGGCAAATCGCGGGCGCTATAGCGCGCGCCGCCTTGCAAGACTTCCAGGCCCAGCCGGCTACCTTCATCAATTTCCATGATGTAGACGGAAACGTGTTCGGGAGACAACGCGACCAGTTCATCGAGCGACTGGCGCCAACTTTCGCGCGATTGTTTTGGCAGCCCCGCGATTAGATCGAAACTGATATTGCGAATCCCGGCATCGCGCAAGATGGGCACCGCGCGGTAAATATCCTCGCGGCGGTGCAGGCGTCCCGCAGACTTGAGTTCCTCATCCACGAAGGACTGCGTGCCCAGGCTGATGCGATTGATTCCGGCGGCGGCCCATCGCGCGGCCTTTTCGGCTTCGATGGTTTCCGGGTCGGCCTCGAGCGTCACCTCTTCCCAGGCGCAGCTCAACGTCTCGCGCAAAGCACGCAGCATGTCCGCGAGAAGTGTTGGCTCCAGAAGGCTCGGCGTTCCCCCGCCGATGTACACCGTATCCACCACGATCGTATCCGCGGCTGCCCGTTCCTGCGCTTCGCTCCATTCCACACCCGCCGCGCGCAACAACGCTGCATGCTCGCGAATCTCCCGGCATACCGCCGCCGCATAAGGCGCGAAGCGGCCCGCCGACACTACGCCCGTCTGGAAGTTGCAGTAGGTGCACTTCGTCTGGCAAAAGGGCACCTGAATGTAAACGCCGAGTTTCCCCATTGCACAAACTTTAGCATATCGTCAGGGCATGGCTTCACAGGCTGCGGAAAAATGCAGGAAAGACTTTCTTCAGGGGCTAAAGCCCGTTGGCTATAAGAGCACTACGCCGGGGCTGAAGCCCCGGCCTCCTAAAGAAGCGGCTTGCTCCGCAAGCTGTTCAGGCATGCCGTAGCTCTCGCATACTCAATTCGGCTTTCGCCGCTAGGGGACGCTTTTGCCAGCGTTCTGTCTACACGCGATCAGGCAGCACCTTCACGTACACGTGGCGTTCGCGCGGCCCGTCAAACTCCGCGAAGAAAATTCCCTGCCAACGTCCCAGCGCCAGCTTCCCTTCCTCCACGAAAACGAATTGGCTCACCCCAACGAGCATGGTCTTTACATGCGAATCGGAATTGCCTTCGCTGTGGCGATACGGCCCGGCCATAGGCACGATCCGGTCCAGTGCGCCTTCCGCGTCGCTCGCCACATCCGGATCGGCGTGCTCATTGATCAGAATTGCGGCGGTCGTGTGCGGCACATAGAGGAAGCACGTGCCCACGCGCACGCCCAGCGCCGTCACCACGCGCTGTACCTCCACGGTGATGTCCACCATCTGCGTGCGCCGGTCGGTCTTTACACGAATCCTCTGCATTTTCGTTCTCCCTGAAAACAAATGCTTATTGCATGTATAGGAGCACGGCAAAGCAAAGTACAGGAGATTTTGAGCCTGAAATCCAAAGTTGGAAAGCGATTCATCGCACAAAAAGCGTGCGATGGAAAACCGTACCTCCGCTCCGGGACGGTAAAGAGCGCCGTCCCTCCGGTCCCTTCGGCTCCGCTCAGGGCAGGCGGAATGACAAATTTGCGGGGTGGGTGAGGTGAGAAGGCTAAATTTCGGACGGCACAAGCGCTGCGTGAGGGCAGCCGCCATTAGACGTAACGCGCTCTACGGAATGGGCACGACGCAATGCTGCCCGGGCTTCTTGGCGCTGGCCAGCTTCTGCAATTCCTTCAAGCCATCGCTGCCCCAGCGCGCCAGAAACGGCAGGAAACACAAATCGCGCGATTGCAGCCCCTTCTGCGGATACAGCAGGTTCTCCAGGAACTCCTCATGTTGGACGATGATTTTCTCGTGGCGGTCCAGCGAAGCGCCGGTTTTTTCGCGCAAGCGCTCCAACTGGTAGCGCATGCGCTTTTCCACGCGCGTGATCGTTCCCTGCACCGTGGGATCCACCTTGGCGATGGCCCGGTGCAGCTTCTTCAAGTTCTTTTCCGTCTGCCGCAAATTCGCGTCGAACTCCCGCGCCAGTTTCTTCGGCACATTGGCCCCGTACATCTTCTTTGCGCAGCTCCTGCTTGCCTTTCCAGGCATCTTCCACGTCCAGGCCGTACTTCTTCAGCAGCCGGCCGCCCTTCGGATCAACCAGCGTGAAATCCGCGCGCGGCAAAATCACCGGCATGCGCCCCAACAGCTTTTCGTACAGCACCTGCGATTGCGCGAAATAAGAAATTTCCGCCGGGCCCCCGAAATACGCCACCGTGGGCAGCAGATAATCCTGCACCACCGGCCGGAACAGCGCGTTCGGGCTGAAGTTTTCCGGGCGCAACTCCACGCAGCGCAACGCTTCTTCGCGCGGACAGCTTTTCCCTCCGCAATTGAAATTCCCGTTGGCCGCGGTAATCACCTGGCGCTTGCCGCCCTTCAGGGAGAACAGCAGCGTGCTGCGCGACGTCACTTTGACCTGCACTTCATACCCGGCGTTCTCCAGCTTCTGGCCGCGGCGCAGAAGCAACTCATTCAGCGAGTCGCGTTCCGCCAGCGCTGCCCGCAAAATGGGCGCGGCCACGCCGTGCAAGCGGTGATCCAGGGGATCGAGCAGGATAAGCCCATGATCCCCGAAGAGCCGGGCAAAAAGTTTGCCAAACGCGCTGGCATAAGTATCCAGGCGCGTGTAACTGCTGTGGAGAATCTCCGCAATCTGCGCCGCGGCAGGCCCGGTCAATTGCGCGATGGCCTGCTCCACCAGCTCGACGACGGCGTCACCCAGCGGAATCGTGCCCACGGGAACCGCATCCTCCGCAGGCTGCGGAAGCTCCAGCCGGTACAACTTGCCGTCGGCAAACCAAGTGGTGTGGCGCACCTCGTCCACATCGTGATCTTCGGTGGCCATCCAGAAAACCGGCACGGCGGAAATGCCCTCATCGCTCAACTGGCGCGCCGTTTCGATAACGCTCAACGCTTTGTAAAACGCGTACGCCGGACCGCCGAAGAGTCCCACCTGCTGGCCGCTGACCACGGCAACGGCGCCCTCCTCCAGGCGCTTAGATTCGCTTCCGTTTCCGCGCTGTGGCCATAACGCAGATTCTGGTCGCGCAGAATGCCCGCCACGGTCAGCCGGCGGTCGCGCGGAAAATCGAGCGACTTCGCGCAGGAAGCGACGCTCTTCAGGTCCGGTGTGTGCGCAAAGAACCCCTTCACGGCGGAAAAATTTTCATTGAAATCGCGAAAAAGCTTCGTCGTGTGAGGCAACTGCTGCGGCGGAATGGCGCGGCAATCCATGAACGTTTAGATGATAATCGCAGTTAAAGGTGACAGCAAACCCGCTCTGGTTAGACGCGCGGGGAAGATGTTTCGTGCGTCGCCAGGAGCGCGGCGATCTGCTGCTTCTTCTCTTCCGACAGGGGCAAAAGCGGCAATCGAGGCACGCCGCCATTGTAACCGCGCAGGTCCATCGCGTATTTTACGCCGGCAATTCCGTTTTCAGAGACGATGCGTTTGGAGGTGTTCGCCAAGGCAAGCTGCAGCTCCTTGGCCTGCTCATGCTTCCCCTGCTGCACCAATTCGTACAGCTCCACGAATTTTTCCGGCAGCGCAGACGCAAGCGCCAGGATCGCTCCACTGGCGCCCACGGCCAGCGCCGGATACACCACTGCCGCGCCGCCCGTGAGCACTTGAAAACTCGAGGGTGCGCCGGAAACAACTTCGCCAACTCGTTGCACGCTGCCGGAGCTGTCCTTGATTCCGGCAATGTTGGGGTGCTCGGCGAGCTTGAGAATCTCCGGAGATTCCAGAGTCACGCCCGTAAACGCCGGAACGGAATAGAGCAGCACGGGAATCGGCGAGGCATCCGCCACGGCGCGGTAATGCCGGATGTAGGTTTCCGCACGATAAACGGGCTTGTAGAAATAGGGAGTCTTCACGAGCGCGGCTTGATAGCCGAGCACCGCAGCGCGCTTGGTGCGCACGATCGTTTCCGCGGTGGATTCCGCGCCAGTCCCTGCGATGAGCAGCTTTCCCGGGGCAGCCACTTCCTTCACCGCCGCGAGCACAGCATCCTCCTCCGCGCGCAGGAGCATCACCGATTCGCCCGTTGAGCCCAGCACCAGGTAGCCCGCCAGGCCGGTCTTGTTGTAACGGCGGATATTTTCCTTCAAGCCGCCCAGGGAGACCCAGCCATCCACCTCAAAGGGCGTCGTCAGCGCCGGGAAAATACCTTGAAACTTCACGGTTCAATCGCCTCCGCCGGAATTGCCGGTCGCCGTCACGCTGTTGCTGTGCAAGTCCTGCAGGCAAGACACCTCGCGCTGCAATTCGATCAGCGCGTGGACCCCGCGCACCGCCGCTTGTGCCGCGGACATCGTGGTGATGCAGGTAATGTTATAGCGAATCGCCGCGCGCCGGATGGATTTCTCGTCGTAAAACGATTCGCGACCCAGCGGCGTGTTGATGACCAGCTGGATTTTCCCGGTCTTGATCAGGTCGACGATATTCGGCCGGCCTTCGTTCACTTTGTAGACTTCCTCGCAGGGAACGCCGGTAGCGTGCAGCGCCGAGGCGGTGCCGCGCGTGGCCACCAGCTTAAACCCGAGCGCCACTAACTCCTTGCCCACGGTGCCGACTTGCCGTTTGTCGCGATCATTCACGCTGATGAACACCGTGCCGGTGCGCGGCAATTTCTGCCCCGCGGCAAGTTGCGCTTTCGCAAACGCCTGGCCGTAGGAAGTCGAAATGCCCATCACTTCGCCGGTGGAGCGCATTTCCGGGCCGAGAATGGTATCCACGCCGCGGAATTTGTTGAACGGGAAAACCGGCGATTTCACGGAGTAATATTCGTGCACGGAAATTTCCGCGACGCCGTTGTGATGCACCAACGGCAATTGCATGTCCGCCAGACGCCGCCCGACCATCAGCCGCGCCGCGACTTTCGCAATCGGCACCCCGGTGGCTTTGCTGACGAACGGCACGGTCCGCGAGGCGCGCGGGTTCACTTCCAGGACGTACACGGTTTCGCGCTGGATGGCATATTGCACGTTCATTAAGCCGACCACTTTCAGCGCCAGCGCCAGCCGCTTCGTGTAGTCCCGAATTGTCTCCAGCACCTTTGGCGAGAGGCTCACCGGCGGCAGAACGCACGAAGAGTCGCCCGAGTGTACGCCGGCCTCTTCGATGTGCTCCATGATTCCGCCGATCACGACGTCCGTGCCGTCCGCAAGCGCGTCCACGTCCACTTCCGTGGCTTCTTCAAGGAACTGGTCGATCAGCACCGGCCGCGCCGGGCCCATCATCGCCGCTTGCGCCACGTATTCCTGCACGGTGTTCACGTCGTAGGCGATCACCATTGCCCGTCCGCCGAGCACGTAACTCGGCCGCACCAGCACGGGCAATCCGATTTCGCCCGCAACGCGCGCGGCTTCTTCCGGCACCAGCGCCGTGCCGTTGCGCGGTTGCGGGATGCGCAATTCATCCAGCAAGCGGCCGAAGCGGCGGCGGTCTTCGGCCAAGTCAATGGATTCCGGCGCCGTGCCCACGATGGGCACTCCGTTGCGTTTTAATTCCAGCGCCAGGTTCAACGGCGTCTGCCCGCCGAACTGCACGATTACGCCTTGGGGCTTCTCGCGTTCCATGATCGAGAGCACATCTTCCAGAGTCAGCGGCTCGAAGTACAAGCGGTCTGAAGTGTCGTAGTCGGTGGAGACGGTCTCCGGATTGCAATTCACCATCAGCGTCTCAAACCCGTCGGCGTGCAGCGCAAACGACGCGTCGTAGCAGTAGTAGTCGAACTCGATGCCCTGGCCGATACGGTTGGGCCCGCTGCCCAGAATCATGATTTTCTGCTTGTGCGAGGCGTCGGTTTCGTCTTCGTCCTCGTAGGTTG
>CAWADS010000002.1:0-39240 GCA_963780785.1 Candidatus Acidiferrales bacterium | reverse complement strand
CGAAATCGGCGATGGGGCGCGGGCCGAGGTCGCCCTTGCTGCGATGGCGAACGCTGACGGTGCCGGCTTCGGCTTCCTTGGGACCGACAATCAGCATGTAGGGAATCTTCTGCATCTGCGCATCGCGAATCTTCGCCGGCAGCTTTTCGTTGCGATCATCCAGATGCACGCGGATGCCGTGATTTTTCAGTGTTTCGTGGATATGTTTCGCGTAGTCCTGCACCT
This sequence comes from Candidatus Acidiferrales bacterium, assembly GCA_963780785.1. Lineage (GTDB taxonomy): Bacteria > Acidobacteriota > Terriglobia > Acidiferrales > UBA7541 > Acidiferrum. The sequence goes on along the minus strand of CAWADS010000002.1, from coordinate 39,015 downwards.
TTTCGCTGACCGGACAAATTTCCACTTGCACGGGCGCGAGCCACAACGGAAAGGCGCCGGCGTAATGTTCGATGAGGATGCCGAAGAAACGCTCCACCGAGCCGAGCAGGGCGCGGTGCACCATGAGCGGCTGGTGGCGCGCGCCATCTTCCCCGACGTACTCGAGGCCGAAGCGCGCTGGCAGATTGAAATCGAACTGCACGGTGGTGAGCTGCCAGGAGCGCCCGATAGCGTCAATCAATTTCACATCGATTTTCGGGCCGTAAAACGCCGCTTCCCCTTCCATGCGTTTATAGGGAATTTTCATGCGCGCCATCGTGCTGGCCAAAGCGCTGGTGGCGCGCTGCCAGTCTTCGGGCTTGCCGGCGTAGCTTTCGGGGTGCTTGGCATCCCACTCGGAAAGTTCCACCTCGAACTTATCGAAGCCGAAATTCTTCATCACGGCGAACGCGAAATCCACGCAAGCTTCCACTTCGGCTTCGATCTGCTGCGGCGTGCAGAAGATGTGCGCATCGTCCTGGGTGAAGCCGCGCACGCGAAGCAGACCGTGCAAAACGCCGCTGCGCTCGTAGCGATAAACGGTGCCGAGTTCCGCCAGGCGCACCGGCAAATCGCGATAGCTGCGCAGCTTTGATTTGTAAATCAGGATGTGGCCGGGACAATTCATCGGCTTCAACTGGTAGTCGGCTTTCTCGACCTCTACGGGGCCGAACATGTTTTCCTTGTAGAAATTCGTGTGGCCGGAGGTCTTCCAAAGATCGAGGCGCATGATGTGCGGGGTGAAGACAAGATCGTAGCCGCGCCTGAGCAATTCCTCGCGCAGCCAGTTCTCCACCAGGGTGCGGATCAATCCGCCCTTGGGATGCCAGAAAATCAGGCCGGGCCCGGCTTCTTCCTGAATGCTGAAGAGCTCGAGCTCCGTGCCGAGTTTGCGGTGATCGCGGCGCTTGGCTTCCTCGAGCCGGTGCAGGTATTCGTCCAGCTCTTTTTGCGAGTAGAACGCCGCCGCATAGATGCGCTGCAACTGGGGATTCCCTTCCTGGCCTTTCCAGTAGGCGCCCGCAACGCTCATCAGCTTGAAGGCCTGAATCCGCTTGGTGGAAGGGATATGCGGGCCGCGGCAAAAGTCGATGAATTTGCCGGTGGTGTAAAAGGAAACCATGGGCTCGTCGGCTTTCTCTTCGATCAACTCGCACTTGAAGAGCTGCTGGGAATCCTGATAGAGCTTCAGGGCTTCGGCCTTGGGAAGCAGCTTGCGCTCGTTTTTCAGGTCCTGAGTGGCCAGTTCGTGCATCTTCTTTTCGATTTTTTGTAGGTCTTCCGGAGTGAAGGGCTGCTCGCGCAGGAATTCGTAGAAAAATCCGGTATCGACAGGGGGACCGATGCCCAGCTTCACATCGGGGTAGAGTTCCGTCACCGCGGCGGCCATAAGGTGCGCCGCCGAATGCCGGAAGACGTACAGCGCATCAGGGTCCTTCTCAGTGAGAATCTGCAGCTTGACGTCCTGTTCGAGCGGGCGACGCAGATCGAAGAGCAGGCTGCCGTCTTCCGCGGGGTCAACGGAATTGGAAAAAATGCCGGTCTTTTCCTGTGCTCCGTTTCCGCCCGTTGCAGATACCTTGGCCACGAGCGCGGCGTCCGCCAGGCGCGGGGAGATGGATTTGGCGATGTCGATGGGCGTGGTGCCCTTGGGAACGTCTTTGACACTGCCATCGGGAAGCGTTACGTGGATCTGTTCCATGATGAGTCTTCCTAACCTGCAGAGAATCTGCCGGGAATGTAATTCACTAGAGTATCGGCGGGTGCAGGCAGGGTCAAGCCACTGCGCCGGGGACTAAAGCACCGTGACGCCGGGCATATTGGCGAAATGCGAGTCCGATGTGATCAACTGAGCCCGGTAATGTTGCGCCGTGGCATAAATGATCGCGTCGGCCATCGGCAATCGGGTCTCAAGACTCGTTCGCGCGGCCAGAACCGAGAGCTCCAAAGTCAGATCGATCAATCTCTCTCGGAAATCAAAAGCCTGTGACAAGAAGACTTCTGCCAAGTGCTGGCCCTGCTCGCGAACGAGCTTTTTGTAGACTTCGTAGACGATGATTGAGGGAAGAAGAAGTTTCTCTGTGGACTGCAGATAAGAGGCATAGGAGTTTGCTTTTGCCCCGTCGCCCATATATTCGACCCAACCCGAAGAATCGACTACAACCCAATCAGAAACGCTCGGAGTGATCACGATCTTCGTCCTTCCACACCATCCCTTTGGCGATGCCGCGAAGCTCCTCGATGGAGCGGGGACGTTGTAGGCGGATGGAACGGTCCAGGATGTAGATCTGCAATTCCTCGCCGGGCTTTAGTTCCAGCGCCTCGCGGACCTTTTTGGGTATGACGACCTGGAATTTCGGCGAAACTTTGACCGTATCCATAGCAAACTCCTAGCCTTAGAGTATTGATCGCAGCATCGTATGTCAATGTATCTATCGATTGCAAGAACGTCATACGCACGTATGACACTCCCTATCTGCATGCGCCCCCAATAACTGGCCGCTGCCCACAGAAGATAGCGCGAGCCTTATGGAATTGTGGGTGGAGCGAGTTACAATCAACACCTTATTGGGGGGTGGTCTCAATGGGTCGACGCAACACTAAGCTCGGAGTCTTCTCGCAGGAGTCTCAAAAGCTAGAATCGTTAGCGAGCGTTGAATCAAACGGAACACTACCCTGGCTAGGTTCTGACTGCGGACAGCCCGACAGATTGGTTGTCTAGAGGAAGTATTGCCGGATCAACTGATTAGATGGTGTTGCATCGACCGGTTGAGCTGGCAGGTCATTCCGGACGATCCATGGGAGACAAATGAAGTTCCTTTCATTTGCACTGCTTGTACTCCTGCTCGTTTCCGTTCCCGGGCGGCTCGCGGCGCAAGAGAATCACGCGGTGCGCGGCGCCGACGAGCGCTTCAAGGCGGACATTCTCGTAGTGGTGGCGCATCCGGACGACGAAGCTTTTTTCACGCCGTACCTGGTGCGGGCGATCAACGACCTGCACAAGCGTGTGGCGGTTGTCTTCAGCACGCGCGGCGGAAGCGGCGCAAACCATAATGCGCGGGAGCGCGGGCCGTCACTCGCCAGTGAACGGGAGATTGAAGCGCGCGAGGCTTGTGCAAAGCTGGGCATTTCAAAAGTGTGGTTCCTGGATGGCAAGGATACCGCCACGCAGGATTTGCTGGATTCGCTGGCCAACTGGGGGCACGGCGCAAACCTGGAGCGCATGGTGGGGTTGATGCGATTGACGCGGCCTGAGGTGGTGTTCACCCATTTTCCCGGCGTCTTCATCGGTGAAAACCACGGGGACCATCAGGCCACCGGCGTGCTTGTGACCGAGGCCTTCGATCTGGCTGCAAATCCAATCGTATTTCCCTCGCAACTTGCGGGAGACACCAAGCCACACGAATCCTATCTCTCGAATCTGCAGACCTGGCAACCGAAGAAGATCTATTACGGCAGCGACGCGGACGACTTCAAGCAATTTGTCGGCTCCGGGCCGGCCTATTCCGTTCGCGAGATGTCACCCGCACTGAAGAAACCCTACTGGCGTCTGGCGCTGGATTCCGCCATGGCCCACCGGACGCAATTTCCCGATGATATCGAGCGCATTTCCAAGCTGAACGACGAGCAGTTGGAAAAACTGATGAGCGACCCGAATACCGGGTGGTGGTCCGAACCCTTGACGCTAATCTTCGGCAAGTCCGTTGTGGGCGGCGCGCCGACGGACGACGTGTTTGCGAATATTGCGCCTGGTCTGGTGCATCCAGAAGCGCCGGCGCGAAAGCAGAGCGAGCACCATGCGGCGCCGCGGAACGAAATCGTACTGGGAGGACCGTGGCTGTTTTACACGCAGTTTCGCGCCGCCCACGGGCTGGAGAATTTGCGCCAGGCGAGCATGCCGGAAATTGGGGTGAAAGCGGGTTCCACGCTGTTGGTTCCCCTGGTGATTGATCACGCCGCTCCAAGTGAAGCGTTGAAAGTGACTCTGAAGATCGCAACGCCTGGCGGATGGAAGGTCGTTTCCGGGCAGGGAGAATTCGAGTTGGCGGCAGAGACTTCGACCGCGCTGCGCGTGGAGATTGAGACGCCGGTGCTCACGGCGGAAGAGCTGAAGAAAACCGTGCCACAGGAAGTGACGGTTCACGCCGAAGCGGATGGCAAATCGATCGGGGACGTGATATTGCGCGTACTGCTACGACCGAACGCGCTGCCACAGTGAAATAGTCTGAAGAGGCTTAAAGGGAGCAATCAATATGAAGACAAACATTCTGGGGGCGCTGGCACTACTGTGCGTTGTGGCGCCTTCGCTCGTCTACGCGCAACAACCCAGCGTGGTGCGGCCGGTGCATACGTTTTCGATTGTCGCGCGCGATCCACAGACAGGCGACCTCGGTGTGGCCGTGCAATCGCACTGGTTTGCCGTGGGCGCCGAGGTGACCTGGGCGGAAGCGGGAGTTGGCGCGATCGCCACGCAATCGTTCATTGATCCGGGATACGGCCAACTCGGGCTGGATTTGCTGCGCGCGGGCAAGAGCGCCGATGGGGCGTTGCGCGCGCTGCTGACCGTGGATGCCCACGCGGATTCCCGGCAAGTGGCGGTGGTCGATTCCCAGGGGAATGTGGCTTGCTTTACGGGGGCGAAGGATATGCCTGAGGCAGGATGCGCCGTAGGGAAGCTGCACAAGATGGCGAGCGGCCCGGCTTCCCAGGCGGACAGCGTCATGGACGAATTGGCGCAGAAACTTGGCCTGCAGATACATCTGGGTTCGGATTTCTCCGCGCAAGCCAATCTGATGGAAAAGAATACGGTGTGGCCAGCGATGGCGCGGGCTTACGAAGAAAATGCGCACGCGAGTTTTGCCGAGCGGCTGGTGGCGGCGCTAGAGGCGGCGCAAGCCCAGGGCGGCGATATCCGCGGCAAACAATCAGCGGCCATCCTGGTGGTACGCGGCAAATCCACGGGACAACCGTGGGCGGACAAAATCGTGGACCTCCGCGTGGACGATTCCGACGAGCCAATCCAGGAATTGAAACGCCTGCTGAAATACCACCGGGCGTACGAATATATGGAGCAGGGCGACGTTTGCTCCACGGCCCGGGACTGGAAATGCGCGGTGGAAAATTACGGCGCAGCGGAGAAACTGCTGCCGGAGCAGATGGAAGTGGTGTTTTGGCACGCGGTCACGCTGGTGACCAGCGGCGACGTGGAAGCCGCGCTACCGCTATTCCGCAAGGTTTTCGCGAAAGAACCCAAGTGGGCGGAACTGGTGGGACGCCTGCCGAAGGCGGATCTTCTCCCCAACGATCCGAAGTTGATCGAACGAATCAAGGCACAACTGGCAAAATAAATCGCGGCGATCTCTCCCGTCATTTCTTGGGGCGCGCGGCTTCGAGCTGCTCCCAGGCGGCATCGGGAATCATCGCCAGATCGTTGAATTCGCCCGCGCCGCGCAGCCACTGCCCGCCGTCAATCACCACGCATTCACCATTGATGTATTCGGCCATGTCGCTGATCAGGAAGACCGCGAGATTGGTGAGTTCGTCGTGTTTGCCGAAGCGTTTCATCGGATGCTTCTTGAGGGCATACTCTTCGTACTGTTGGGAAGGAATCAACCGGGACCACGCGCCTTCGGTGGGGAACGGTCCGGGCGCGATCGCGTTCACGCGGATGTGATATTTGGCCCATTCCACCGCGAGCGAAGCGGTCATCGCCAGGACGCCCGCCTTGGCGCAAGCGGAAGGCACAACGTAACCCGAGCCACAATTTGCCGCGGCGTAGGTCGTGGAAATGTTCAAGATATTGCCGCCGAGTTTCTTGGTGATACGCCGCCTGGCGAAGGCCTGAGTGCAATGAAAAGTGCCGTTAAGAACGATGCCGACAACCGCTTGAAAGGCATTTGGCGACAATTTTTCCGTGCGGGCCATGAAGTTTCCGGCGGCGTTATTCACCAGCGTATCGATCTCGCCCCAGTGATTCTCGGCGGTGGTCATAGCGGTCTCGACGGCGTCGTATTCCCGGACGTCGCAGGTGGAGTAAGCGGCCGCGCCGCCATCGCGGTGAATCTCTTCGCACGTCTTTTTGAGCGGTTCTTCGCGGCGTCCGATCAGGAAGAGCCGCGCCCCGAGCTTGGCGAAGTGCAGGGCCATGGAGCGGCCAAGGCCGGTGCCACCGCCGGTCAAGAAGATGGCGCGGCCTTTGAGGAGATCGGGCTGAAACATCGGGCACCTCCTTTCAAAACGAGATTGTATCAGGCCGCAGAGAATGCGCAGCGGCAACTCGGGCGGAGAGAGCGGTGCAATGGATGGAAACCCTTCGTTCAAAACAAAGGCGGGGTGGGGACCTGGTCCCACCCCGCCTTCAGGCGCGGCAGCGGTTTCCCGCTATCCGCAATTACGCCGTGGAATGAGCGCCTGTCAGCTGGCTTCCCGCATTGCAGCCAGGACTGCACGACCTGCGGCCATGCACCTGCTCGCTGCTTCCACCTTCGAGAGATGGCCTAGTCCGGCTTGACCTGTTTTGTTCATGACACCCTCGACGGGGTCACGAGCGCGGGGCGGATGAGCACCCACGCTTCAGGGAAGCGCAGCCAGGAGCGTATCCACGGCGTGAATCAAATCCTTCCAGGCCGCTTCCACGGCCTCTTGAAATTTCGCCAACTGGGCGTCATCGGCATCTTCAAGGTCCGCGATGCGGCGCTTAAACTCTGCAAAGCTCGTGCGTACGTATTCGAGTTCCCAGTAATGCTCGAGTTTGACGCTGACCTTTTGCTTGGCGAACCGGCCCTTAAGCAGCGTCACACGAGCCGCCAAATCCTCGACCTCCCCGACAACCTGATCCAAATACGCTTCCTTCAGCAACATGACTGCCTCTCACCGCCAGAGGGGAAAAGACACAAATAGGAAAAACCCCTTGAGGAGAAGAAAGCAGTTGGTTCGCCAAAAAGCGGTTGGGCTAATGGACTGAAAACAGGATGGATGAAGGTTTCTCAGGGAGAGAACGGGCCTTCACATGGGTGGAAAAACGCAAACGCGCAGGGCCGAGGCTGAAAATCACTCAGTTTGTCACCAGGGATCAGTTGTGTTGATCGGCGAAGCAGGCGACAGGCGAAATTGCGGTCATGACTTGTTTGACCGCCAGAGAGATGGAAACCAGAGCAAAGGAGTCCAGAAGGCGGGCCGTCAAGAGAAGAAGATGGTCATTGGCGCCAGCGCCCAATTCATTGGCGAGTTGAGCGGCAGGGGCTTTGGCGCTCGTGTCGTCCTTGGAGTCTCGTGCGACCGCAGATAACTCTATTGGGCCGGGCCGATAAAGGCTGGCGTGGGACGGCCGAGGGCCTTCTCGTATTCGGTGATGTAGACGAGATTGCCGGGAAATTCTTCGGTGAGGTCTTTCAGGAGTTTTTGAGCGAGAGCATCCTGTTTTTCGCGGCGCGCGGAGAGCGCCAGAAGGATTTGGGCGAAGGGCTTTAGATAGCGGCCGCCGTCAACGGTTTTCTGGATCTGCTGCATGCCGAGCCGTTTGTCGCCGTGAATGCCGCCGAACCAAAGCATGAAGCGCGCCGACCCGGGGAGCGAGCCGATGATGTAATTGGCGCAGCCGGGAGCGACATAGGCGTCGAAGGCGTCAGGGCGCTGCTGGAGGAGCAATTCCGCATTGACATTGGCTTCTTTCAGGTGCTTCAGCGCGTCGAGATGTTTTTTCAGGAGCATGCTGTAGGCGTCGGATTCCATGCCGGCAGCGAGCGTGAGGACATAGAGACCTTCAGGATCGCGCGAGTTTTTCTTGAGACGCTGAAACGCAAGTGCGCGCGCCTTGGCAACGGCGGATTGAAAGCCCTGGATGCGACCGGGGTCGGGTGTGCCGGTAATGCCCCCGAGGAAGCGCTTGTCATTCAGGAAATAATCGCTGGTGAGAACGTGCTGGAGATAAAACTCCTCGAAGAGGTAGCTGGCAGCAATGGCGACCTGGCCGAAAGGCTCGTCGGGATGATCGTTGGCCCACTTCTCAAAGATTTCGCGCGCTTCAGGAAATTTCTGTATGTACAGGTCGTGAAAACCGTCTTCGAGTTCGGGGATGGAAGAAAACGCAGGCGTGTCGGATGACGGCGCAGAAGCGGCTTGTGCAAAGGTTAAGGGGGCAAACAGAGTAAGCGTGATGGCGGCGGCCTGCAAGAGTGCGTGGAGGTGGCGCATCATCGAAACCCCCTTAGAACAATCCCGGCACAAAACGAGGTTTGTCCGACATGGCGGCGCGGTACTGCGCGTCGGCGAAGAGCACGCGCTCTTCGGTGGCGAGGCGCTGGGAAAGCACCAGAATATGGGCAAGCGAACCGGCAATAGCGGTGATCCAGGCGGAATGAATCAGCGGAAGGACCAGCATTTCCACAAAGACGGCGGCGTAGTTGGGGTGGCGAACGTAACGGAAGGGGCCAGACGTGATCACGCCAAGGCTAGTAGAGTTCACGACCTGAGCATTCCAGTGTTCGCCGAGAGTGCGAATGACCCACCAGCGGACGAAATTGGCGGCGAGGAAAATGAGGAAGAAGATTGCGGCGAGAACGGGGTAGAAAGGACGGTGGAGGAACACCACTTCGACGGCGGCGCCGATAAGGACGAAAGTGTGCAGGAGAACCATCCAGCGAAAACGGGGATCGTCGACTTTGGCGGCGCCACGGGCGACCATTTCCCGCTGGTGGCGGTGGGAAATGCGGAGTTCCACGAGGCGCAGGGCAGCGACAGCGCCGAGGAGAACGAGAAAAGCGATAACACTTAGTTCCATTGCAGCAATAAGAATTCGGCGCTGAAGCCGGGGCCAAAGGCGCACGCCATGGCATATTCACCGGTTTGGAGGGGGCGTTTTTCCAGCCACTCCTGAAGAATGAAGAGGATGGTAGCGCTGGAAAGGTTGCCAATATCCCTGAGGATGTCCCAGGAAGGCTGGGTATCGCACTTGCAGAGGCCGAGTTCTTTCTCGACGTTGCCGAGAAGGCGCGCGCCGCCGGGATGCAGAATCCAACCTTTGATGTCGCTTTGGACCCTGCCGCACCGCGCCAGGAAACCGTGGACCAAGCCCTGGATTTTGGCGCCGATCATCTCCGGGACGTCCTTGGCGAGAAGAATGTGGAAGCCGGAATCGCGGAGATCGAAGCCCATGGCGTCAAGGGAGTCAGGGAAGGTATAAGTTTCGGTGGCGAGGATGCGCGGGCCGGGCTTGGGCTGGCCGGTAACCACCACGGCCGCGGCGCCATCGCCGAAGAGGATGGAGGAAATGAGGTTGGCTTGCGAGATGTCCTTGCGCTGGAAAGTAAGCGAGGGCAATTCCACGGCGATGATGAGAACATTGCCGCCGGGATTGGCGCGAAGATAATCAGCGGAGCGGGACAGCGCCATGGCACCGGCGGCGCAGCCAAGTTCGGTGAAGGGCATGCGGCGGACATTGGAGCGGAAACCCATCAGGTTGATGAGGTGCGCGTCCAGCGAAGGAATCATGAAGCCGGTGCAGGAAACGGTGATGATCAGGTCGATGTCGGTGGGGAGAAGGCCGGCGCGCTCGAGGCACTTTTCGGCGGCTTCGCGGCCGAGCTTCACGGCGTGATCGATGTATTCATTGTTGGTCTGGGCCAAGGGGCGAGGCTCGATGGTGTAGTCGATGGGGAAAATGGCGTGGCGATGATGAACCTGGGCATTATCCACGATGGACATCATGGCTTCGAGGCGGCGTTCAGGGATATCAAAGACGCGGCCCATGTAGTATTTCACGTCGTCGCGGGTGATGGAGAAGGGAGGGACAGCAGTCGCGGTCGCGGCGATGGTGGCATACGGGGGATTGCCGTTCGATGAAACGGGGCTTGGTTGACTCACATGCACCATCCACTATTCCAGAGGAGTAGACACAATAATTCACGACCCAGCATCCCAAGAACATACGTGTACGGGGCGGAATATTCGAGGGCTTACTTTACATCAAAATTAGCCGAAGAGGAAACGGTACGAAGCCACGAGCCAGGTGACGCAGGGCACACAGATTGAAAACGAAGGGGATAGACATGAACTACAAGACGACGGTCGGGCGATGGGCGATGATGGCCCTGATCCTGGAGATGCTTCTCGTTGGGGGAGTGCTGCGGGCGCAGGAGAAGTCCAGCCCTTTGCTGGTGATGATTTCGATTGATGGATTGCGGCCGGATTACGTGACCGCAGCGGACGCACATGGAGCGAAAGTGCCAAACTTGCGGCGATTTATGAAGGAAGGCGCGTACGCGGAAGGTGTCACGGGAGTGGTACCGACGGTGACATACCCGAGCCACACGACGTTGGTGACGGGGGTGTGGCCGGCGACGCACGGGATCCTGGCGAACACGACGTTTGACCCGCTGCAGAAGAACTATCAGGGCTGGTATTGGTACAGCGAGGATATTCGCGTGGCGACGCTATGGGACGCAGCGGCGCAGGCGGGGCGAACCACGGCGAGTATCCAGTGGCCGGTGACGGTGGGCGCGAGAATCACGTGGAACATTCCGGAATTTTGGCGAGCGGGGACTGCAGAAGACGCCAAGCTGCTTCGCGCTGTGTCCACGCACGGATTGTTGGAGGAAGCGGCGGCGGAGATTGGGGAATACCGCGGAGGGATCGATACGTCGGGGGAGGGCGACGAGGTGCGCGGGAAGTATGCGATATGGATTTTGGAGAAGAAAAGGCCGGGACTGCTCACGCTACATTTGACGGCGCTGGATCACATCGAACACGAAACGGGAGCGTTCAGCGCGGAATCCATCGCGACGATTGAGCGGCTGGATGCGTTGATCGGGAAAGTGCGCGAGGCGGCGGAACGCGTGGCGCCGGGACGCGCGATTGTGGCGGTGGTATCGGATCATGGCTTCGCAAATTACGACAAGCAGTTGAATCTGTTTGTGGCATTTCGCGAGGCGAAGTTGTTCACCGTGGATGATAAAGGGAAGATCACGGATTGGCGGGCGATCCCGTGGGAGACGGGCGGGTCGGCGGCGATTGTGTTGAAGGAAGCGCAGGATAAAGCGACGCTCGGCGAGGTGCGGGAACTGTTGGCGAAGCTGGCGGCGGACCCGGCGAACGGAATTGACCGCGTGCTGGAGGCGGAGGAACTGCACAAGCGAGGCGGGTACCCGAATGCGTCGATCTTCGTGAGCTTGAAGCCGGGTTGGCGGACGGGCGCTTCGTTGACGGGACCGGTGGTGGCGAAAGTGAAGCCGGGCGGGACACACGGGGAGCTGCCGGATGTGCCAGAGTTGCGTGCGGCGTTTTTTGTGGTGGGGCCGGGGATTCCGGCGGGACGGGATTTGGGGTTGATGGACATGAGGGATGTGGCACCGACGCTGTCGAAAGAGGCGGGGCTGATCTTGGCGGGGGCGGAGGGGAAGGCGGTACTGCCGTAGGGGCTCATCAGTCCTGACGCTTGGCCTTACGGAGGAACTGTGCGTGCGGGTCTGCATCGCTACCACTCTTCCTGCCCGGCTCTTTTCCTTTCAACACCTGCGCACTCCCTTCCTCCAACTCCTTTATTTTCAACACATGCACATCTGTTTCATTCCAAGCCACTTATAAACCCTGCATTTGCCACACATGCGAACCTCGTTTTCCTTAACTCCTTCTCTTGCATCACATACGCAAAGAAGCATGCGCTGTCGGCGCGCCGAAAAAATCGCCGACTGGGCCTGTTTGCAGGCCCCTCTGATCAACCACGGGATGGCAACCGAGCCCGATGGCAAATGATGCAACGAGATTAGAAGACGAAGGATTAGGGGAGGGATTTGTGGCGGGCGGAGCGGAGGATGGTGTGGAACTGGACGAAGACGTGGTCGTCGTCGGCGTGCTGATCGTGGCAGGAAAAACACATGGGGGCGGGGAGGGCTTTGGCGGCTGCGGCTAGGTCGCCGCCTTCGCCGAAGGAGAAGTACGCCCAGCCTTCCTTGAAGCGGGATGAATCCTTGACGGAGACGGCGAGGCCGGTCATTTCCCCTTCAAAATAGCCGCCCTTGTTGATGCTGGCTTTCTGGGCGGGCTGATAAACGACGAGGAGGAAGGTGGTTTTCTCCGGGAATTTGCCGGTGGAGCGGTAGGTATCGAAGGCTTCGGGCTGGGTGTAGACGTTATGGAATTCGCCGGGGCCCTGTGGGTGGTCGTCGGAATAGGACATGCCGATGTTGGAGCCGACGAAGGTCCAGTGCTCGAAACTGGTGGGGCGGAGGAGCGCGCCGGAAGCGTCGAATTGCGGGAGAGGCATGGAAGGAGAATCGGGTGTTGCGGAAGAGCGGGAATCGACAAACGGTAGAGTGGCCAGGAGAGCGGCGATGGGTAGAAGTAAAAAGGCACGCATGGGAGTACCTCGCGACGGGGAGATTGTGCGACGAAATGGGGAGGGAAGCAAGGAGGGGAAAGACAGAAGATAGAAATTAGAAATTGGAAATTAGAAATTAGAAAAGAGAAGACACAAGATAGAAATTAGAGAGGATGGACGGTAACGCCCCGACCTGGTCTAGGCAGGCTCCAAGCACAGAGAAGAGAAAGGCGGAAGAGGGATGCATCTCTACGCGGCTCGACGCGCCTGAGTGCGGCGCGGAAGATGGAGAGTCGGGCGGCTTCGGTCGGGATGACAGGCGGTGCCGCGATCCCTCCGCTTCGGCCCGCATACGGCGCGGGCCTTCGATCGGGATGACAAGTTTCGGGTGCGATTCCTCCACTCCGGGATGGCAAAAGGCGCCATCCCTCCGGTCGGAATGACATTGTTGCTTTTGGGATGGCCCGATTTCGGAGTAATACGGTTAGTTGGCGGCTTCCTGGGAGGCGCGGATTTCCTGCCAGCGGCGGGGGCGTTTGTTGTATTGCAGAACCTTTTTGCGGAGGCGGATGGATTTGGGGGTGATTTCGACGAACTCGTCGTCGGCGATGAATTCGATGGCCTGTTCGAGGCTGAGCTGGCGATGGGGAATCAGGCGAATGGCTTCGTCGGCGGAGGAAGAGCGCATGTTGGTGAGCTTCTTCTCCTTGGTGACATTGACTTCCATGTCTTGCTCGCGGGAATTTTCGCCGACGATCATGCCTTCGTAGACTTCGATGACGGGGCCGATGAAGAGTTCGCCGCGTTCCTGGAGGCCCCAGAGCGCATAGGCGGTGGAAACGCCGGGGCGATCGGCGACGAGTGCGCCGGTGGGGCGAAGGGCCATGTCGCCGCCGTAGTCCATCCAGCCTTCAAAAATGGAGTGAATGAGCGCAGTGCCGCGGGTATCGGTGAGGAGCTGGCTGCGGAGGCCGATCAAACCGCGCGAGGGGATTTTGAAATCGAGGCGAACGCGGCCGGAGCCGTGATTGCTCATTTTGAGCATTTCGCCGCGGCGGCTGCCGATGGTTTCCATGATGATGCCAATGAAGCTTTCGGGAATGTCGATGACAAGGCGCTCGACAGGCTCGAGCTTCTTGCCGTTCACGGTGTGCACGACGATTTCGGGTTTGCCAACCATGAGTTCAAAACCTTCGCGGCGCATGGTTTCGATGAGGATGGCGAGCTGGAGTTCACCGCGGCCGAGAACGCGGAAGGATTCGGGCGTGTCCGCGTCTTCAACGCGGATGGAGACGTTGGTGAGAAGTTCTTTGGCGAGGCGATCGCGGAGGTCGCGCGAGGTGACGTAATGGCCTTCGCGGCCGGAGAGCGGGCTGGAGTTGACGCTGAAGACCATGGCGAGGGTGGGCTCGTCAATGATGAGCGGCTCGAGAGGCGCGGGTGTTTCCAGACTGGTAAGGGTTTCGCCGATCTGGATGCCTTCGACACCGGCAATGGCGACGATGTCACCGGCAACGACAGTGTCGGCTTCGTCGCGTTCGAGGCCGCGAAAGGTGAAAAGCTTGGTGATTTTGGTGGAGATGAGCGTGCCGTCGAGTTTGCTGACGCCGACTTCCTCGCCACGATTCAATGTGCCGTTGAAGACGCGGCAGATCGCCAGCCGGCCGAGGAATTCGGAGTAGTCCAGATTGGTGACTTGAAGTTGGAGGACGCCGGCGGGATCGCCGGTGGGAGGCGGGATATTGGCGACGATGGCCTCAAAGAGGGGGAGAAGATCGCGGGAATCATCGCCGATCTTGCGATGAGCGACGCCGGCGCGGGCGTTGGTGTAGACGATGGGAAAATCGAGCTGGTCTTCGGTGGCGTCGAGGTCAATGAAGAGATCGTAGATTTCGTTCAGGACTTCTTCGGGGCGCGCGTCGGGGCGGTCGATCTTGTTGAGGACAACGACCGGAGGAAGCTTGGCAGCGAGGGCTTTCTGGAGGACGTAGCGGGTTTGCGGGAGCGGGCCTTCGCTGGCGTCGACGAGAAGGACGACGCCATCGACCATGCGGAGGGCGCGTTCGACTTCACCGCCGAAATCGCTGTGGCCGGGCGTGTCCACGATATTGATCTTGGTGTCGTGGAAAAAGAGGGCGGTGTTTTTGGCGAGGATGGTGATGCCACGCTCGCGCTCGAGGTCGTTGGAGTCCATGACGCGCTCGATGACGGCTTCATTGGCGCGGAAGATGCCGGATTGACGGAGCATGGTGTCCACGAGGGTGGTTTTGCCGTGGTCCACGTGGGCGATGATGGCGATGTTGCGAATCTGTTTGTTCATTTTCGTGAAAGCGTCTTAAGACAAAAATAGCTGCTGAGACAACCAGTGCCGTTCCAACTATTTGGTCCACAAACTAGAGTTGGGCCAGCGTGCGGATCATGCGTTGCGAACAAGTACGACGGGCAGCATGAGAAAGTTGGACCGGCACCAGCAGCCCGGACGAAACCTTTGTTCATCTGATACAGGTGCGGTTACAAACTACTATTTTAGCAGAGGCGGAGCGTGCGGGCCAACGAAGGATTTGGGGCGTGTTGAGGGCAATTTTGGCACGGGCGGCTTGGCGGACGGCACAGGGATCTGCGCTGCGTCAGTGGAAATCGGGATAGATCTCGTCAGCGATCCAATAATTCTCCAGAAGAATAGCGAAGAGCGTCCCCACCAACAAAAGTACCCAGCGGCGGCGTCTCCAAACAGCGGCAAGGGCGGAGCGCTGCAAGGGAATGTCCACGAGATAGGCGGCGCAGTAACAGGCGTTCGCAAGCAATGCCAGGATGAAGAAGAGGAAAAAGGAAGTAAGAGTTAAGGCCGGGCGGAAGTGAGGCCAGGTCACTACGAGCCAGGCGAGAGCGACGATGGAGAGGGCAAGATTGTAGAAGATGCGGCGGAGCTCCCAAAAGCGGAGAGCATCGGCGAGGAGGGCGCGAAAGGGGAAAAGTGGCGGCTGGGGAAGGGTTGATGATTGTGCCGGAGGAGGTGGTTGCATGAGAAAAGAATACGCGGATGCTTCTTATTGTCAAGTACTTTGTATAGTAAAGGCACTTCTTGGCGGTAGCCGGGGGATCAGGACGCGCCAGCGGGAGAAAGGCTCGCGCGAATGAAACCGGCTGCCTGAAGGCACGGAGGTGGGTGTGGTATGCTCACGACGATTTTTTGTGGGCGTCTGAAATATGGGGGAAATGGCGAAGATGCGAATGAACAGAGTGCGGAAAGCGATTTGGGTGCTTGCGGCGGTGGTGTTGCTGGCGGGGGCAGCTGGGGCGCAGGAGCAGAGGGCGCGGCCGGACCTGACGAAATTGTTTGAGAAGAGCGAGGTGATGATTGCGGCGCGGGATGGGGTGAAGCTGCACACGGAGATTTACACGCCGAAGGAAGCGAAAGAGGCGCTGCCGATCATCATGATGCGGACACCGTACGGAATTTCGGCGGCGGACAAGGGCTACAGCCGGATGCTGTATGAAAACGCGGACCTGTTCGCGGACGGATACATTTTCGTGTTCCAGGATATTCGGGGGCGGTACGGGAGCGAAGGAAAATTTGAGATGAACCGGCCGCTGCACGATGCGAAAGACGCGAAAGGTACGGATGAGAGCACGGACACCTACGACACGATCGAGTGGCTGGTGAAGAACGTGGCGAAGAACAACGGGCGCGTGGGAATTTGGGGGATTTCGTACGACGGATTTTTAGCGGCAATGGCGATGGTGAACCCGCACCCGGCACTGAAGGCGGTTTCCGAGCAAGCGTGCATGGGAGACGCGTGGATGGGGGACGACTTTTTCCACAACGGGGCGTTCCGGCTGAGCTATGGATATGAATATGCGGCGCTGATGGAATCGTCGAAGGAAAACTTCAAATTTTCGTTTGAGACTTTCGATGTGTTCGACTGGTTCCTGCGGCTGGGAGTGTTGTCGCACGCGAACGAGCGGTATCTGCACGGGAAGATACCGACGTGGAATAATTTCGTGGCGCATCCGGCGTACGACGAATTCTGGAAGATCCACGCGATTGAGGCGGGGCTGAAAGAAGCAAAGGTACCCAATTTGAACGTGGCAGGATGGTGGGATCAGGAAGATTTCTACGGGCCGATGCGGACGTACGCGAACCTGGAGAAAATGGACACGAAGCACCTGAACTACCTGGTGGTGGGGCCGTGGAATCACGGAGGATGGGCAGGAGGCCCGGGGAATTCGCTGGGGGAGATACCGTTCGGGTCCGACACGGGCGTGTACTTCCGGCAGAAAGTGGAAGCGCCGTGGTTTGCGTACTGGCTGCATGACAAGGGGAGCTTGCCGTTGAAAGAGGCGTTGCTGTTCCAGACGGGGAGCGACACGTGGACGAGTTTTGATGCCTGGCCGCCGCGTGAGGCGAAGACGAAGAGTTTGTATTTTGGAGAGAACGGGAAACTCTCGTTTGAAGCGCCGAAAACGGAATCGCGCGAGGCGTTTGACGCGTACGAAAGCGATCCGGCGCATCCCGTGCCGTACCGCCACCGTCCGGTGGACATGACGTATCCGGGAGATCATCCGGGAAGCTGGTACACGTGGCTGGTGCAAGACCAGCGATTCGTGAACGACCGGCCGGATGTGGCGATTTGGCAGACGGAAGAGTTGCAGGAAGACGTGACGCTGGCGGGGCAGGTGACGGCGAAGCTGTATGCGTCCACGACGGGAACGGATAGCGATTGGGTGGTGAAACTGATTGACGTGTATCCGCAGAAAGTGGAGAGCGATTGGAAGCTTTCGGGATATGAGCTGATGATCGCGGATGAGATTTTCCGGGGGCGTTACCGCAAATCCTACGAGAAGCCGGAGCCGATGGTGGCGGGAGAGGTGACGCCGTACACGATCGATTTGCACACGGCGAATCATGTGTTTTTGAAGGGACACCGGATTATGGTGCAGGTGCAGAGCACGTGGTTCCCGCTGTATGACCGGAACCCGCAGAAGTTTGTGGGGAATATTTTTGAGGCGAAGGAAGGGGATTACCAGAAGGCGACGCAGAGGATTTACCGGTCGAAGGAGTATGCGTCGAGGGTGGAGATTTCGGTGGTGCCGGAGGGAACGGGGAGGTAGGCGGAGGAAAGAAGAAGATTTCACCACGGAGAACACAGAGTAGCCGCAGAGGAAACGGAGACCTGGCGGAACGGTTGTGCCGTGATTCCTCCGCTCCGGGACGGCATAAAGCGCCGTCCCTCCGGTCGGAATGACAACGTGAACTTCTGGCGCACGTCGGTGTCAGCGCGAGGATGACGCGCTATTTTGTGGGGGCGGGGGCTTCGCCGGAATGGAATTCGGTCCAGGGGCCGGCCTTCATGTCACGCAAGTAGGGTTCCTGCCAGGCGAACTCGGGATGAGCGGCGAGGAAGGGTTTGGCGAGGAAATCCTCTCCGCAAGGATGGCCGGTGCGAGCGACGAGGCGCATATCCTTGGCCATTGTGGAATCGGTGGCTTTGCCCTGGACAGCGCCACCGGGATAAAACGGTTCCCAGGCCCAAACGGAAACGCCGCGTGCGGTAGATTCGACGTGGCCGCAGAGGGTGCGGTCATTCGCCTGGGTCTTCTTCTCAAACGAATCAGCGTGGTCGGCAAGCATCTGCTGGGCCAGCGAAACATCAATCTTGCCCTTGTTTTCATTGAGTAGTTGTCCCCAACGAACGCGGCGGGCATTGGGGGAGGAAGCCATATCATCAGGGTTGAACTCCGGCGTATCTGCCTTGAGGACCTTGGGATCGCGGGCCCAGTTGGAGCCGGCGAAGACGCCGTCTTTGGTGCGCCAAAGTTTGTAGGCTTTGAGGCCTAGCTCAAGCTGCGCGATTTCGCCGGTTTTGCGATCGCCGAGAAGCCAATCGTTGGCGTAGCCGCCGTTGTTGCCGTCGAGCATGATTTTGGTGTAGGCATCAATGGAATCGGCGTACTGAAGTGCTTTGCGAGCGCGGAAGAACTCGGGCTTGCCGTTGGGATCCCAGCCTTCAAATTGCGTGATGGTGGTTTCGGTGACCATGAGGCCATCGGAATTGATGCCGAAATCGTCGTCGCTGGCGATGACGCCGGGAAAGCCATCCATCAGGATGCGGTAGCCATGAGCGGGCTGAATATCAAAGATGATGCGCCAGCGCTCGCCATTCATGTAGCTGGTCCAATTGTTGTGGGCGATGACGATCTGGCCGTCTTTGGTCCAAGTTCCAGTGGCAACGAAGGCGCTGCAATTGCCGGGGCTCTTGAGATTCGGGGCGTGGGCGAGTTTTTCGCGTTTGTTGAGCCAGGGGACGTAATAGTCGGGAACTTCTTCGAAGGAGTTGAGGGCCACGATGTCGTAGACGTCGAGCTGCGAACCGGTGCGAGCGTTCAGACCTTCCGCGATGCCCTGGAGTTCCTGCTGATATTCGGGGTCGATTTTGGGCCAGAGCATTTCGCGGGCAACCTGGCGGAAGAAGGCCCAATCGCGCTGCGTGGAATGCACCATACCAGCCTGGACGGCGGGAAAGGCGTCCTGGATTTCCTTGGCGAGCAGGTAGCCATGCTGGAAGCCGAGGGTGGCGGGGTCGCCTTCGAGATGAACGTACACCCACCCGCCGCGCTCGAAGCCGTAAGCGCCTTTCAGGCGGGGATCGCTGGAGGCGGCGCGTTCGCGAGCGTACGCGACGGTGGAATCGAGATCGTTCTTGGCGGCTTCGGCGTCGTGGGAGTGCGCGCCGGCCAACCACAAGAGCGCAGCGCTGGCGACGAGGATGAGGACGGCGGCGAGACGACGAATTCCATCGGACATGGAGAGAGGCTCCTTGGCGTAAGTGGTGCAGGGGATAGTGTACTACTGACGGATAGGAGAAAGGCTTGCACAGAGGGAGCGGAGGACACGGAGTTCGCAGAGAAGAGAAAAGAGAGAGAGAAGGTCACAGCGTAAGAATAAGGCGAGGCAGAAGAACACTTCCCCTTTTACTCGACTCAGAATCAGCATTCGGAGAAGGTTGACCCATTGTGCCACGATCCCTCCACTACGCGGCCCGACGCACCAGAATGCGGCGCGGAAAGAAGAGTCGGGCCGCTTCGGTCGGGATGACGAAGGCGCTGACGTGTTGCCGAGATGGGGCGCAGGAGTCCTGCGCCCCTACAAAGGCAGGAGGAAACCTGGGAGAAGAGCCGCAGGGCTTCCGCCGGGAATCGGCGGGCGGGTGAAGCCCGCGGAGCCGCCTGGCGCCACATAATTATTTTGGCGGGGGCACAGGCTTGGCAAGGGGCGCTAGATCGGGAGGCGGGCCGATGTTGTCGGGAAGCTTGCCGTTGAGGGAGTCGAGGAATTGCAGGAGATCATCGCGCTCGTCGAAGGTGAGCACATCGAGGGAGTGGATTTCCTTGTCGAGATGGGGGTTCCAGTTGCCACCGCCGATGTAGTGGGCGAGGGCGTCCTTAACGGTGGGGAAAGTGCCGTCGTGCATATAAGGGCCGCGGTTGGCGAGATTGCGGAGCGACGGCGTTTTGAAGGCACCCATGTCGGCCTCGTTCTTGGTTTCGGTGTAGCGGCCGAGGTCATTCAGATTGCCGCGGGTATCGGCGCCGATGCCCAGATTGTGGAACTTGTTGTCCGTGAAGAGCGCGTAGTCTTTTCCGATGGGGTGGCAGACGGCGCAATTGCCCTTCCTGGGGCTGATGAAAATGACCAAGCCGCGCTGGGCAGGGGAAGAAAGAGCCTTCGAGTCGTGGCCATAGTAGAAACGATCGAAGGGAGAATCGCCAGCTATGACGGTGCGCTCGAACGAGGCGATGGACTTCACGACCATATCAACGGTGATCTGATCGATGCCCCAGGCTCTCTTGAAGAGTTCGGGGTATTTCGGATCGGCTTGCAGCCGCTTCACAACGCCTTCCAGGGAATGGGCCATTTCCACGGGATTGGCCATGGGTCCTTTGGCCTGTTCTTCGAGGCTGGGAGCACGGCCATCCCAGAATTGCAGGGAGTTGTAGGCGGAGTTGATAACCGTGGGGGAGTGGCGCGTTCCCAGCTTGCCACCGACACCTTCAGAAAACGGGCGGTTATCAGAGAACGCGAATTGCGGGGCGTGGCAAGAGGCGCAGGAAATTGTGCCATCAACAGAGAGCTGGGGATCGTAATACAAACGGCGGCCGAGTGCGATGGTCTCTTCGGTGGGCGGATTGTCCGGCGGAATCGGAACCGGCGGCAATCCCAAAGGGGCTTTGATTTCCACCGTTTTTCCAACGGGCATTATCGCGGAACGCGAAGGCGCGGACTGCGCTTTGGCAGGAAGGTAAGCGAACGCGGCGAGGAGAAGGAGTCCCAAAAACACGAAGACAAAGAGAGTGAGTTTGGTGGTGGGTTTCATGGGGGCACCCCTCGGCGGGAGGATAACGTTGGGGAAGCCCGGGGTCATGTGATGGCGGTCACAAAAAAAGGAGGGGACGGGGCAAACGTCACCCCCGTCCGCCATTGATTCATTCTGGAATCCGAAGTCGAAGAGAGATTTCTCCACTCCGGGACGGCAAAAAGCGCCGTCCCTCCGGTCGAAATAACAGATTTTGGGCGGCTGATCGAGCGAGAGAAGCCAACTTCGGCTTTCAGGTTCGTTCCAAAGCGCGCCAGGCTATTGCTAGGCGGAGCCTCAGCAATAGCTGCAGGCTTCGTCGGCCATGCCGTTGCCGCCGCTCATGCCGTCCTTCATGCGGCGCAGACGCCGGCCTAGCCGCTCGGCAAGCTGATGGCGGGCGCGCCAGAGCCGCGCCTTTAGGGTGTTCTCGGTAACGCCAAGCTTCCTTGCCGCTTCAACCGTGGAGTAGCCCTCCACCTCGCGCAAGAGGAAGGCGGTGCGAAGAAGTGGCGAGAGGTCGTCCAGATTCTCGTTGATCATTTCGCGGATTTCCGTGCCGGCGTAAACCTGCTCCGGATTGGGCCCGTCATCGGCAAAGCGCTCGGCGATGGGCAGCTCGTCCTCATGCTGCGAATCGTCGAGGGAAACCGCTGGGCGAGCCTTGGCGCTGCGGCGCTTCATGAGCGCGGCGTTGATGACGATGCGCGTGAGCCAGGTGGAAAACTGCGAACGCCCCTCGAAACGCTTCAGGTTGCGATAAGCGGAAAGCAGCCCATCCTGCAAAGCGTCTTCGGCATCCTCGGCATTGCCCAGAACGCGAAGAGCGGTCTGGAACAACTGGCGATGGTAGCGGCGAAAGAGAGTCTCAATCGCCTGGGCATCGCCGCGCTGGCCGGCCCGGATCAGCTTCTGTTCGCTAAGCTTCGGATCGCTAAGTTGCGGAATACTCATCACTTGCGTTGCCATTTGCTCCCCCCATGTAGCTTACTAGAGTAGTTCAGCATAAGAAAGTTACAGAGACGTTGCAGCCTCAGTGCACAGGTATCCCCCCCTGTGTCCTGGGCTTTTTCATCAACACCAAAACCGGGATGACGGCAAAAAAGATGATGCCGAGCATTTTGAAATTGTCGAGGAAGGCGAGCATGGTGGCCTGCCTCTGCACAATGTTGTAGACCATGCCCTGGGCCCGGGCGGCGGCGCCCGGAGCAGACGAGCCGGCGGCTATATAGCCGCCGGTAAAACTGACGAGTGTTTTGTGATAGACAGCGCTGAACGAGTTCACGCGCTCGGTGAGATGAGCCAAGTGGAACTGCGTGCGCCGATCGAGCATGGTGGTGACGGTGGCGATGCCTACACTGGCGCCCATATTGCGCGCCAGATTGATGATGCCGGTGCCCATGTTGGTCTTTTCTCTCGGCACGGAGGCGAAGGCGGCGACATTAATGGGGATAAACAAGAAGGCCAAGCCAAAAGCCTGCATCATTCTTCCAAGGACGGCGTGGCGGAAGTCGAGGCCAAGGCTCCAGCCAGCCATCACGAATAAAGAGGAGGCGGATACGGCGCAGCCAAAGGTGATGAGGTAGCGGGTGTCCACGCGCGAAACGAGGTAGCCGACGAAGGGCATGGTGAGCATGATGAGGGCGCCACCGGGGGAAAGGGCGAGTCCGGCCAGTTCCGCCGAATATCCGAAGAGTTCCTGGAGCATCGTGGGAATCAGCATGGTGCTGGCGTAAAGCACGAACCCGAGGAAGAACATGGCGACGGTGGCAATGGCGAAATTGCGGTTTTTCAACATGCGGAAATCCACCACCGGCTCCTTGGCGCGGAGTTCCCACAAAACACCGGCAACGATGCCGAGGATCATGAGTATCAGGAAAAGCTGGATGAAGCCGGAAGAGAGCCAGTCTTCGCGCTGACCTTTGTCGAGGACGATCTGGAGGCTCCCCAAACCCAAGCTGATGAGACCCAGGCCGATGTAATCAATGCGGAATCCCTGGGTCAGCTTCACGCGTTTCATGTAGGGCGGATCGGAAACGAGCAAGGAGGTCAAAAGAAGAGAGAGAATGCCCACGGGAATATTGATATAGAAAATCCAGCGCCAGGAATAGCTGTCCGTGATCCATCCGCCGAGCCACGGACCAATGGTTGGCGCAACGACCACGGCGATGCCATAAACGGCGAAGGCCATGCCGCGTTTGCTGAGCGGGAAGGTGTCGTTCAAGATGGCCTGCTCGCTGGGCTGCAAACCGCCGCCGCCGGCGCCCTGCAGGATGCGGAAAAAGACCAGCATGCCGAGGCTCGGAGCCAAGCCGCAGAGGAAAGAACTGACAGTGAATAAAGCGACGCAGGTCATATAGAAGCGTTTGCGCCCCAGAATCGAGGAGAGCCAGCCCGAAAGGGGGAGCACAATGGCGTTCGATACGAGATAGGAAGTCAGCACCCAGGTGGATTCATCCGCACCAGCCGAGAGACTTCCGGAAATATGCGGCAGGGCGACGTTGGCAATGGAGGTGTCCAGCACTTCCATGAACGTCGCCATGGTGACGGTGACGGCGATCACCCAGGGGTTGATCGAGCCGTCCGGCATGCGCAACTTCGATGTGATTTTCCCCAGCATTGCTTGCGAGTCTTCCCGTTGCGTTTAGTCGGTGATTACGGTTGCTTCCACATTCATGCCCGGCCGGAGGACAGCCACTTCCGGTGGGATGGGATCCAGGACAATCTTCACGGGAACGCGCTGAACGACTTTGACGTAGTTGCCCGTGGCGTTTTCCGGGGGGAGCAGGCTGAGGACCGCTCCGGTAGCACCCGAGATGGAATCGACATGCCCGGTGAAGGTCTTGCCGTAGGTATCTACCTTCAGATAGGCCTTTTGCCCAGGCTTCATACTCTTGAGCTGGGTTTCCTTGAAGTTGGCGGTGACCCAGACGTTGCGGAGTGGCACAACGACGAGCAAACCCTGACCGGGCTGAACGATCTGTCCGGGTTCGACCTGCTTGTGGGTGGCAACGCCATCGACGGGCGCGACGATGTTGCAGTAGCTCAAATTGAGGAGAGCGGCGTCGAGGGCGGCACGAGTTTGGTCCACCTTGGCGAGCTTGGCTTGGGCGTCGTCCGAGCGCATGGCCACACGGCGCTGATCGGAACGGGCCGAAGAAACGCCCGCCTTGGCCTGATCGACGCGCGCCTTCGCGGCCTCGAGTTGGGCTCGCCAGATGTCGATGTTGCGCTTGGCCTGAGCGAAGCGCTGCTCATCCGCGTTCAGAGCGCTGAGGCTGGCATCGGCGTTGGCTTTAGCGGCGTCAAATTGTTGCTTGGAGATTTCGCCCTTTTCCATCAAAGGCGTGTAGCGCTCCAGATCGGACTTGGCGAGCTGGGCGTTAGCGCGGCTGCGATCGACGTTGGCTTGGGCAAAAGCGAGGTCTGCAGTTTGGGCCTGCTCGTAGGAAGCCTGCGCGCGAAGGTAATCGGCCTGTGCGCCGGCGAGTTGAGCATCCGCGCTGGATTGGCCACTGGCGACATTTTCGCTCGTGCGCGGCACATCCACACCTGCAGAACGCGCTTCGCCTTCCGCCAGCGCCAGCGCGCCCCTGGCCTGATCGACGGCGGCCTGATAATCCCCCGGCTCGATCTGGGCAAGCACCTGGCCGGCCTTCACGGCTTGATTGTCCTCGACGAGGACTTTGCCGATGCGGCCGGAAATTTTGGCAGCGATGGGGGTGATGTGGCCGTCAACCTGGGCGTCGTCGGTGGTTTCGCGATGGCGGAAATAGAGGAAGAGTGCGAGCAGGGCGGCAAGCAGCAGCACACCACCAATGGTCAAAAAGCGGCGCACTTTCGGGCTGAGAAGACCCTGTGGCGTCAGGTCCGTCTTGCGCGCTTCCGGGGGCGGCACTTTGACGTTTGCCGCATTCTCCAATCCAACTTCGATCTCAACACTCATCGCGTCCTCACTTCGAGTACGTCCTTTCCATCTGCCCAACCGCGCGCGCAAAGTCTGCGCGAGCCTGGTTGAAGCGGTAGAGCGCCAAGATCTGATTGTCGTTGGCGCGCGCCAGGGAATCCTGGGCGGAAATCACTTCGATGTTGTTAGCCACGCCGGCGCGGAAACGATCGCGGGCCTGGCTGACTTCTTCTTTTGCCAGATCGACGCCAAGATTGGCCACCTGAACTTCACTGCGGGCTGAATCAAGGTTGAGCAAGGCCGTTTTAACATCCAGAGCAATTTGGTTGCGTAAATCGGCCTTCTGCTGTGCCAGTTTCTGGACTTCGAGGTTGGCCTTGGCGATTTCCGCGTGAATCCTACCGCTGGTGAAGAGCGGGAAATTCACGCTGGCTTGATACTGATACATCGGGATGACGTTGTTGACGGAAGTGCCGAGCTCCGTCCAGTCGCCGTCGAAATGCAGAGAAGGCAAGCGGGAAAATTGCGAGGATTGCTTCTGGTAACGAACGACTTTTTCCTCGGCGAGAATGGCCTTCCATTCCTGACGAGCGGCGAGAGCGGCATCAATGCTGGCTTCGACGTCAGGCTGCGGCGTTTCAAAGAAACTCAGCGAATCAGCGAGCTCGAGTTTCTGGCGCGGATCGAGGTTCAGCAATTTGCTGAGGCCATAGAGGGAAACTTCGCGGTCGTTTTCCGCTTCGATCAAGCGCTGCTTTTCGTTTTGCAGTTCGACGTTTGCGCGGAGCGTGTCGATGCCCGTGCCCACACCTTCTTTTTGCAGATCGGCGGCCTGATCATAGAGCGCCTGAGCAAGCTCCACGCGGGATTTGGAAGCCCCGACGCTGGCCACGGCGCGAAGCGTGCCGATGTATTGCGATACGACCAGCAGGATGACCTGCTCGCGAGTGGAGAGGCTGGTGGCCTTGCTGGCATCCGCGGCGCTGCGCGACGCCTGGTAGCGCTTCCAAAGGGAAAGATCCAAGACCGGGCTGCTGAAGCTGGGTCCGACGGAAAAAAGCTGGTAGGGACCCAAGTGCCCTGGAAATGGCAAGCCCGGGAACGACTGACCACCGAATTGGGCCTTGAGGTTCACACGATTGGCAGAGTCTGCCAGCCGCATGTTGACCTGAGGCAGGAGTTCCGATCGCGAGATGTCTTTGTCCTGCACGCTTTCCGCAGCGGTCAGGACGGCAATCTGTTGCGTGGGGTTTTGCCTTAAAGCGAGAGCGACAGACTGCTGCAAAGTGAGGCGCAGAACCTCAGCAGGGGGATTCACTGGGGGCTGCGAGGTATTGGCTTGCGCGAGGACTCCCGAGGGAAGAAGCAATAAACTGAAAAAAACGGTGTAGAAGATGATGGGCGACTTCTTACGACCGTTTGACTCTTTCGTGGTATCGGTGTCTTGCTTTGTGTCAGCGTTGACAATCTCGTTGACGATGGCCTGGTTCAGGCAGCCCTCTGCGGTGAGCTCGCCGCCGAGGCGGTGCATCTCCTGCAGAAGAACCTTTCCGGCATCGTCAATGAAACTCACGCCGCAAAGATTGATACTGAACTTCTGGCGCGGGGAAGCGGTTAGGAGTTCGCGCCAGCACTGTTCGAGTGCGGCGACCCAGGGTCCGGCAAGACGACCTTCGACGCTCAGGGTGAGGCGGCCTCGCCTGGTTTCGGTTGTGATTCGTAGCATGTCATCTATCTCTCTGGGTGGAGTAAGAAGCAAGGGGAAGGCCGAAGCAGATGGTGGAAAGTTTACATTAACACCTTTATTATACATATACTTACCTTCATAATGTGAGCGCGATTTGGCGTCATATGGCATTATATAGGCACATGACGTAATATGGCCATTAATATATGCCCATTTACGGTCATTATTGAAGAGGCGAGATTCCCGCTCCATAGGAGGATACGAACGGACAGAAGGACAAGTTACGGGCGGCGGGCTCAGCGGCGCACGGCGATGGCTTGCATTTCGAAGTGGCCACCGCGCAAGAGAGAGCCTGCGCCGACGAAGGCGCGCGCTGGGAAATCCTTGGTGAAGTATGTCTTGTAGGCGGCGTTGAATTTGTCGTAGTTGGCCAGGTCGGTACAGAAGACTTGCACGTAGACGAGGTCGTCCATGGTCATGCCGGCAGCGGCGAGGGTTGTTCTGTAGCCGTCGAGCAGAAGCTTGATTTCATCCTCGATCTTCTCGGGTGCCTTACCAGTCTTGGGGTCGAGTCCAATGCTACCCGCCAGATAGAGCGTGTCTCCGGCAAGAATAGCGTTGCTGAAGGGTGCCTGTATGGGCTTGTCGGGCAAGTTGATGGCGCGGCGCGCAGCTTGCGGGGACGGGTTGGAAAATGCGCCGCGGACGGTGAAGAAGGCGGCGACAGCGAGAACAGTAAAGAGAATAAAGACACGACGATTCATGCGAACCTCCTGCGGATCTGGTTCAACTGCGCTATTGCCGCGGGAGTGTAGTCCGGTTTGGTGGCTGAGAGCAAGCCGGAGGAACCTCTCTTCAGGGGCTAAAGCCCCGGCCTCCTATAGGAGTGAGGCGAACTGAACAGTCTCTTACTCTTGTTGCTTTGGTGAGTCGGAAGAAGCGGGACTGGCGGCAGGCGATTCGGTTTTGGTTTTTTCACGGGCGGCAAAAATCTCTTCGACAATGGCGGCGGTGCGATCCTTGCTGAGCGAGCACGCGTGGTCGTAGATACGGCACTGGGCGAGAGTGAGCTTGCAACCGCAGGGGCACTCTTCGGCGTTGAACTTGTGCAGGGCAACGAGGCGCTGCTCAGGGGTCAGCTTCGTCAAGTTGACGCCGGGGAGCATCGTGGCGCGGTCGGCATGTTTCAGGAAGATTTCGCCGGTGTCCACGAAGGTTTCGACTTTGGCGGCAATGGGCAAATTCAGGAGGGCGCGGACTTCGGTTTCGTAAAGGGCGGGATTGAACAGGCCGACGTGCTTTTGAACGATGCGGCCATCGGTATTGATGACGAAAGCGGTGGGCAGCGCGGAAACGCCGCCATAGTCAAACCGAATTTTGCCTATGACCATGGCCACGGGGAAATTGATGCCTTCGGAATCGATAACCTGTTTCACCACGTCCTGGTCATCATCGTCGGCCAGGCCGATGATCTGCAGGTGTTCTTTGTAGCGATTCTGGAGTTCGATGAGGCTGGGGATTTCCGCGCGACACGGTCCGCACCAGGTGGCCCAGAAATTCAGGAGGATGACTTTACCGTGCGCGGAGGCCAGCGAGAGATCCTTGCCGGCTAAATCCTTGAGCTGAAAATCGGGGGCGGGATCGGGATCGCGGGCAAAGCGGATTACGGGCAATTGGGGGGAAGCGAGCAGTGGAAAAAGGAGGCCGAGGCCCAGGAAGGCCAAGAAGCGAAAAAGGGGCATCCCGAAGAATCGGCGGCGGTTTGGTGGCATCGAGTTCATAACCAGGTCACTCCAATAATGGGACCAGAGTGCAGGAGAAAAAGCAAAGTGCAAGACGATGGAATTGCTCAAGAAGCCGGAGCCTTACTGCTTTGGCGGGCAGTATCTCCATTGCAGGTCGGTTTTTTCGCACTAGACGGGGCGGCGGATGCCGAGCTTGCGGATGCGGGCTTGCAGGGTGGTGCGCTTCATGCCGAGAAGATTGGCGGCGCCGCGCGGGCCGGCGATGCGCCACTGGGTCTGGCGGAGGGCGCGGAGGATGTGCTGGCGTTCGGCTTCTTCAAGCGTGGCGATGGACGCTGATGCTGGTGGCGCACTCGAAACCGAAGCAGCAAAGCGCGGGGATTCCGTTGGCGTAGAGGTGAGGAGCGAGGCAGGCGAAAGCGCACGCAATTCCGGGAGCGGGACGCGCAACTCCTCTCCGGGGGAGAGGAGCACCGCGCGTTCCACAAGGTTCTCCAGTTCACGGATATTTCCCGGCCAGGGATAGTTCACGAGCGCTTCCATCACGTCCGAGGGCACATACTCGACGGTTTTGTTTTGGCGGCGACTGAATTTCTGGACGAAATAGCGCACCAATAAGGGCACATCTTCCGGCCGCTGGCGCAGCGGCGGAATGTTAATAGGGAAGACATTTAAGCGGTAATAGAGGTCGCTGCGGAACTTGCGTTCGGCGACGAGTTGCGCGAGATCGGCGTTCGTGGCGGCCACGACGCGCACATCCACGCGCTGCGTGCGGTTGCTGCCGAGGCGTTCGAACTCCTGTTCCTGCAACACGCGCAACAATTTGGGCTGCAGCTCGAGGGGGATATCGGCCACTTCATCGAGGAAGAGGGTGCCGCGATCGGCAAACTCAAAGCGGCCGATCTTTTGCGTGAGAGCGCCGGTGAAGGCGCCGCGTTCGTGGCCAAAGAGCTCCGATTCCAGAAGACCGGCAGGAATCGCAGCGCAATTGACCTTGACGAAGGTGCGTTCGCGGCGCGGGCTTAAATTGTGGATGGCGCGGGCGATAAGTTCCTTGCCGGTGCCGGTTTCACCGAGGATGAGGACGGTCGTGCCCGCAGGCGCGGCCAGCTCCACCTGGGTTAAGGCGCTCCGCAAGGCGGGGCTGTCGCCGATGATCTCCTCGAAATTGAGTTCGGTGCGAATCTCTTCTTCCAGGTAGAGCTTTTCGACGGCGAGTTTGTCCTTCAGGGCGTCAATTTCCTTGAAGGCCAGAGCATTTTCCAGGGCGATGGCCACCTGCGCGGCAACTTGCTGGAGCAACTCCACATCCGGGGCGGAGAAGGCCTGCGGATTGCGGCTGGCGAGATTGATGGTGCCGAGCGCGCGGCCGTGGGTTGCCAAGGGCACGCAGCACATGACCTCGACGCCTTCTTTGCGCAGCATGCGGATGACGTCAACGTCGTAGCGGTCGATCTGCTCGCCGCGGGCAATCAGAACTTGGCCGCTGGTGAAACATTGCCCCGAAGGCGAGCTCTCCACCGGAACGGTGAACTCGGTCTTTGGCAAAGCGAGGCTCGCGGGCATGTCCAGGGCATGGATCTTCAGCAACCCGGTAACGGGGTCGAGGAGCGCGAGGCTGGTGTAATCGTGGCGAAGGACAGGCTTGAGGGAAGAGACGATGCCCTTGAAGAGCGCGGTGATATCGCGGGTGCTCACGAGGATGTTGTTGATGGAGAGGAGGGCTTGCAAGCGGTCGCGTTCACGGGAGAGTTGCAGCTGATAAGCCTGGGCGGCCTCCAGATTGATGACGTTGTCCACCGCGACGGCGACTTGCGCGGCCACGCGCTTCATGAATGTGATTTCCACTTCGGTCATGCCTTGCGGCACGTAGCGCCCAAAACCCATAGCGCCGAGGCGGTGCTGCGCGGTGGTCAGCGGAACAATGGCAATGGTGTGCACGCCGGCGTCCTGCAGGCGCTGCATGAAGGAGGGATAGCGGGCGTCCTTTGCGGTGTCAAGGGAGACGAAGGCCTGCTGGTTTTGCCAGACGGAGCCGGCGGGGGAGTCTTCAATGGAAAGTTCGTGAGAAGGGAGCGGACCCGTATTCTCGCGGGCCTCCAGGACGTGCAGTCGCATGGTGTTCTTCGAAGGGTCGTGAAGAACGAGGCCGAGAAAATCGAATTGCAGGACGGAATGGAGGCGCACGGCGAGTTGGTGGAAGAGGGCTTTGAGATCGTGCTGCTGGGCAATTGCTTCGCTGACTTCCAGCAGAGCCTCGAATTGCCGGTCGGAAGAATCAAGCGGCAGAGGAGGCCGCGCTTCCCGGACAGGATTTTGCGCTTCCGCCATGAAAACGAGAATAGCACCCGGTTTGGCGGGCTCACAACCAAGGGAATAGGGTGGGGCACAGCGCGGGCAGTTGCGTATACTCAAAGCTCAACCGCCGAGCCTGCGTTGGCGAGCCAAGGGAGATTTTTGGAGTGAGGAAGCCGTGGGGAAAAATCGGGGTACGGCCATGGCTGGTGAGAATTCTTGCGCTGGTGTTTGTTGGAGTGGCGGGGTGTTCACAGGGGCCACAGGCGCAGAAGGGGACTCCCGAGGAATCGCAACGTGCTTCGTCAACCAGCGCTGGACGTGCAGCGGAACGCTACGATCTCAGCAGAGACGAAGAGCGCGGCGGGCACACGCTGGAGCGGCACGTGGCGCGAACCGACGAGGAGCTTCACGAACGGCTGCGCCGCGAGCGCAATATTTCCGCTGCTTCGACCTGGACGGATCAGAAAACCGCCGAGGAAACCATTGCGGAGGCTCTGCGAGCCCAGCGCGGGCGCATCGAGAGCTGGATGCGCCGCAGTTATCCCCGCGCGAATCTGGCGCTGCACTACGAAACGAGGCGCGACATCGGGCGCAGCCTGCGCCAGGGAGAAACGCAGGCGGTGCGCTGCCGAGAAGCCGTGATTGTGCTGCGCGCCGATGGACGAGATACTTTTTATGTGCTGACCGCGTACCCGGAGGCCCGAGAATGAAGAACGAGAGAAAGGGCGGCGCGTTTGTGCCGGCGAATTATCCGGCTTTGCAGGAATCCTTGCCGGGCTACTTGCACGAAGATTTTCAGGAGACGTCTGGCGCGGTGGCGGAGGCCATGGAAGCTTTCTTGAACGAAGCGAGCGCGGAAGAAGTTCAACAGGTGCGCGCAGAGTGGAAGAGGCTGCGTGCGCATTTTGCGGGACGGCCGCTCGCGGAACTGCAGGCGGCGCTGGTGCGGCTGGGGATTGCGTGGCGACCCGCGTCGGAAGAGGAGTTGCGGGGCTTGGACGAAATTCTCACACGCGACCAGGCATGATATTCTGAAGAGGTTCTAGGCCCGTAGCTCAGTTGGTTAGAGCGCTACCTTGACACGGTAGAGGTCTGGGGTTCGAGTCCCCACGGGCCTACCATTCCTGCCACTGGAGACCCGCATGTGCAGAATGTTGCGACCCGGTAGCGGGCTCGTTGCAGCTTTACCTTCCGGTCTTCGCTTCCCGCGTCTCTTGGTGGTGATTATTTGCACAAGGCCCTGTTGGCTGGCGCCTTTGTCCGCCTGGTTATTTGTTAGCCTGTAGATACGAAACAACATCTCCCGAATCACAGTTCTTCCAAGACTCTATGGTTCGGAGCGGATTAGTTTTCCAAAGGCACAACAGTTTGGGGGCCGTTGGAATTCCATCGCCGAGTCCGGCGATCGGGGGGCTGAAGTGAAAATCGCATCGCTATTTCTCGTGTTAACCGGGATGCTGGGCATCCTGGCTGCTCCCGCGCTGGGCCAAGCGCCGCCATCCGGCAGCCCCGCGCAAAATGTCTCGCGCACCAGCAAAGCGGTGAACTATCGGCGCGCTGGAGGCTCGACGAAGATCGACTTTCAAGGCACGGAATTGATGTCCTCGGCCAATGGCGAAGCCAAGGTGCAGAACAAGGGCAACCGCATCGAGATTGACGCAAAATTTACGGGCCTGGACGAGGCCACGAAATTCGGCCTGGAATATCTGACGTACGTTTTGTGGGGCGTTTCGCCCCAGGGGCGCGCGGTGAACCTGGGTGAAATTGTGCTGAAGAATGGGAGCGGTGAGGTCAAAGCGATCACCGACATGCAAACGTTCGGCATGATCGTTACCGCCGAGCCGTACTTCGCGGTCACGCAGCCGGGGAACACCGTGGTCCTGGAAAACGTGTTTGGGCCTGCCACACTCGGGAAAGTCGAGAACATCGACGCAAGCTACGAGCTCCTGGGCCGCGGCATCTACTCCTCCTCCAACACGAAAATCGAAAACGCCATCTTCGGCATCGATCGCAAGGCGCCGCTGGAGCTTTTTGAGGCGCGCAACGCCGTGCGCATCGCGCATATCGCTTTGGCTGACAAATATGCCGCCGCTACTCTTGCCAAAGCCGAACAGCAACTCCGGAATGCGGAAGAAGTTTACGCGCACAAGAACGACAAGAAATCCATCGAATCCGCGGCCCGTGAAGCGGTGGGAACCGCCGAAGAAGCCCGCGTCATGGCAGCGAAACAAAAAGCCGAGGAAGACGCTCAGGCGAAAATTGCCGCCGACAAGAAAGCCGCAGAGGAGCGCGAGGCCAAGGCGCGCGCCGATGCCGCCGCTGAAGCCCAGCGCCGCCTGGAAGCCGAGGAGGCTCGCAAACAAGCCGAAGCCGCACAAGCCGAAGCCGTGCGCATGAAGCAGGAAGCGCAGCAGGCCGCACAGGAAGCGGCGCGCCAGAAAGCGGAAGCCGAAAAAGCCAGCGCCGCAGCGTTAGCCCAGCAACAAGCCGCGCAAGCCGCCGCCGAACAAGCGGCCCGCGATCGCGCCGCCGCTCAGGCCGAAACCGAAAAAGCGCGGCAGGCGGCCGCGCAAGCCGAGGCGGAAAAGGGCCAGCTTCGCGCGCAACTTCTTGCACAGTTGAACAGCATTTTGCAGACGCGCGATTCCGCCCGTGGCCTGATCGTCAACATGGCGGACGTTCTGTTCGATACCGGCAGGTACACGTTGAAGGCCGGGGCGCGCGAAAAACTTGCCAAAATTTCGGGGATACTTCTCGCGCATCCCGGTCTCACGCTGCAAATCGAAGGTCACACCGACAGCGTGGGCAGCGACGAATTCAATCAGCAGCTCTCCGAACGCCGCGCGGACTCCGTGCGCGATTTTCTTGCCGAGCAGGGCGTCCCCGTCTCCACCATTACAGCCCGCGGATTCGGCAAAACCCAGCCGGTCGCTTCCAACGACACACCCGAAGGGCGGCAGCGCAATAGGCGTGTCGAACTGGTCGTCAATGGCGATGCCATCGGCAACACAGCAAGCGACTCCTCCGCGCCCAGTTCTCAGCAATAGCGCGAACGCCCAACGGGAAATCTACGAGAAGCGAGTTGCGGCGCGGGCAGAAAAAAGCCCGGACGGCAAAGGGATGGCCGTCCGGGGATGAAACTGCAGACGATGCGGCGTTGAACCGGTTAGTCGGACTTGTTCTTTGGCGAGCGCTTGTTCAAGGTGGCCAGAAGATGCGTGGCGCTGGGCGGCGCCGGGACAACGCCTTTCAGTACGATGTCCTTGGCTGAAAGTTCCTTGCCATACAAATTCCTGTTGGCGTCGTTGTCCGGGCGGAGCGTGGAGCCTTCCAGGGAAATGCCGGCAAACAAGCCACGGGAGCGCGAATAGCTGAGAATCTCCGCGCGGATGGTGGCATCCGTTTCCGCTGAGGCGTCGCGGCCCTTGGGACCAGCTGAGGCAGCGGCATCAGCGCCCAACTTTACCTTGCTGGTAAGAACGCTCTCCGCGCTGCGCGCATTCATCAGCAAGAGGACAAAGTCCGTGGCCTGACCGCCGAGCTGCAAACCGAAGCTGCCGCCCTCGAGTGCGATCATGCTAGGCGCACCCCACGGCCCATTGAATTTTTCGCCGCTGCGGCAGGTCATAATGCCGCGACCATAACTGCCGCCAATTCCGATAGCGAACTTGACGACGGACGGCAATACGACGACGCACTCGGCTTTATCAAGCAGGTCCTGAGGAATGTTATCGGGGATGTTGAGGATTTCCGTGATCACGGTTCCCGAATTCTCCACGCGATCCACTTCTTTCTTATTGTCCGCATAGCTGACCGAAGCCACAAAGGCCATGGCCACGATTAAAATCCAGATTTTTTTCATCCTGTGACTCCTTGAAGAAAATAAGACGCGCAAAGCAAGTTGGATTGAGAAGAGGGCAGGGGCCTAACGGATAAAGTATAGGACAGAACGGATGGGAACGGCAAAAAGAGCGGGGAAGGGACCAGTACCAGAAGGTCGGTGAGGCAAGTTCGAGCCGGGACACTGTTGCAAGAAAACGCGAACAGCAAGGGCTTCACATTTGAGACCAATTGGAACTATTATGATTAGAAAGAGAATTCGGATGTAGGTCCCACCCTACCCCGGAATTTCCGAGGCAATGTGGTTACAGTTTCGATACGATATGCACTCTAGGAAGACGGCGCGGGGGCAAGCTGGGTTTCTCCGAGCCAAAATCTAGACAGGGAGCAAAACATGGAGACAACAAGAAAGAACCTCGGGACAGCGACGCTGGTCGCGGCCCTGCTGGCAGGCGCATGCCTGGTTAGCGCGCCGGTGAGAGCGGATGTCGCGGCGGGCGAGGCGACGTTTAAGGCCAAGTGCGCCGCATGTCACGGGGCGGATGGCAAGGGCAAGGAAATGATGAAAACGCGCGACCTTGCCTCGGCTGACGTTCAGAAGATGAGCGATGCGGATCTGTCGGGGATGATCACGAATGGGAAGGGCAAAATGCCCGCCTACAAGACGCTGACTCCGGATCAGGTGAAGGATCTGGTGGCGTTTATCCGGTCGCTGAAGAAATAAGACAAGAAGAGTTGTAGAAATAGAAGCCAGCACGAGGCGCGTTCGCTCCTACGCGCTTCGTGCCATCACAAAAAACCAGGAGGAACAAATGAAGAAGGTACTGTCAGGGATCGTGGCGGTAGCTGTACTGTGTTTGGCAGGTTCGGTTGTTCGCGCGCAAGATAAGGCCAGCGGAGAGAAAGTGTACAAGGCGAAGTGCGCCAGCTGCCACGGACCTGACGGCAAAGGAGAAACGGCCGCGGGTAAAGTCACCAAGGCGCGGGATATCTGCTCCGACGAAGTGAAGAAAGAAACGGACGCGGCTTGGACGGACATCGTCGTGAAGGGCAAGAACAAGATGCCCAGCTACGACAAGAAAATCAGCGACGCCGAAGTCAAGGACGTCATCGCTTACATGCGGAGTTTGTGTAAGTAAGAGCGCCGGTGAGCCCGCGACTGCAGCCCACGAAAAATCAGAAGGTCTCAGGGCCCCGGCGGATCCTTCGCTGGGGCTCCTTTTTGTAATGGCGCGTTTGGGAGCGCCTAAAGCAGGCGATGTGGGAGCATCCACCTCATGAGTCCGCAGAATACTATTCGAAATTGGGCACGACTGCTCTACTTCCTGAGCCAGAACGTTACGAGCCTGATTGGCGTGGTTCTGACGACGAGCACGGCAATCACGATGATTGCCTTCTGGATTTACGATTTCATGCTGCAGGGCCCGCCGCACCCGTACGTCGGCATACTGATTTTCCTGATCCTTCCCGGGTTTTTCGTTCTGGGATTGATTTTGATACCGCTGGGGATCCTGTTTCGGCGGAAAAAATTGCGCGGCGCGGGCGAATTGCCGATGGCCTACCCGGAAATCGATTTACGGGTGCCGATGGTGCGCAGCGGCCTTCTGTTCATCGGCGTTGCGACGGTTTTGAATATTCTGATCTTTACATTCGCTTCGTACCAGGGCGTGGCGTACATGGACACGACCACGTTTTGCGGACAGACGTGCCACACCGTGATGCAGCCGGAATTTTCCGCGTATCAAAATTCGCCGCATGCGCGGGTGAACTGTGTGGAGTGCCACATCGGTCCGGGCGCGGGGTGGTTCGTCAAATCAAAGCTGTCGGGCGTGCGACAGGTTTTCGCCGTAACCTTCAAAACTTACTCTCGGCCCATTCCTTCGCCGGTGAAGTACCTGCGGCCCGCTCGCGAAACGTGCGAGCAGTGCCATTGGCCGCAGCGCTTCTCCGGGGACAAGCTCATCATGAAGATCTCCTATCAGGACAACGAGAAGAACACGCCACTGACCACTGCACTCGTCATGAAGATTGGCGGTCATATGTCTCAAGGTTCTGTCGGCATCCATGGGCGCCATCTCGACGCGGGGTCCAGGATTCACTACATCTCGATTGACGATGCGCGCCAGGTCATCCCGGTCGTCTACTACACCAACGACCAGGGCAAAACCATCGAGTACGTCTCCACCGACATCAAGGCCACTAAGGAGCAACTGGATAAGGGCGAGAAGCGCGCCATGGACTGCATTGATTGCCATAACCGCCCGACGCATGCCTTCGAATTGCCAGAAAATGCTATGGACGACCGCATGTCTCGCGGCCTCGTTAGTCCCAATCTCGCCTTCATCAAGAAGAAGGGCGTCGAGCTCCTCAAGGCCGATTATCCGGACCGCGATACGGCGCAGAAGAAGATCGTGGAAGGGATTACGAGCTACTACCGCACTACTTATCCCGATATTTACAACACGAAACGCGCTCTGGTGGAGCAGTCCGCGAATAACGTCGCCGAGATTTATATGCGGAATATTTTCCCCGACATGAAAGTGACCTGGGGCGTGCATCCCAACAATCTGGGCCACAATGATTTTCCGGGATGCTTCCGCTGCCACGATGGATCGCATACGAGCGCGGACGGGCAGACGATTTCCAATGATTGCACCGCTTGCCACAATTTGTTGGCGGACCACGAGGAAAATCCGAAAGTGCTTACGGATCTTGGCATGAGGTAAGCATCGCCGAGAGTTGATATGGCAGAAACAAGAGTTGTGCGAAGGAAGTGGTGTGTAGGGTTGGGAATTATCGTCGCGACGCTCAGCGCGATAGTTTTCTCCCTCCTGTTTTCGGAATACCCCAGCCGCGCGGCACGGCCTGAAACCGAGCAACCGGGCGCACAATGTCTCGCCTGCCACGGCGACAAGAGCATGAGCACGACGCGAGACGGCAAAACAATTTCCCTGTATGTAGACGGGAAGAAATTTGCGGCGTCTATTCATGGCAGCTTCGGGTGCACGGGCTGCCACGCCGACTTGGAAGGAAAAGAGTTGCCACATGAAACGCCGCTGGCGCGGGTAAATTGTGGCACCTGCCACGAGGCCGAGCGGGAGCAACATGCCCGGTCGGTCCACGGGAAGGCCATTGCGCACGGCGACCCGCTGGCACCCCGCTGTGTGAATTGCCACGGGAACCACGAAATTTATGCGCTAAAGGACCCGCGGTCAGCGGTGGCGCCGCTGAAAGTGCCATTCGTTTGCGGCCAGTGCCATCGCGAAGGAACCCCAGTTCAGCGTAACCGCCCCATTCCCCAGGACAACATCTTAGAGAACTACTCCGAGAGCATCCACGGAGAGGCGTTGCTGAAGAAGGGGCTATCCGTGGCCCCCAACTGCGCGACTTGCCACACACCGCATTTGATCCTGCCACACACCGACCCCGCTTCCTCGATCGCCCGCCGGAACATCGCCGCCACCTGCACGAAATGCCACTCGCTGATCGAAGCGGTGCACCGGAAGATCATTCGTGGAGAGCTGTGGGAAAAGGAAGCAAATGTCCTGCCCGCGTGCGTGGATTGCCATCAACCGCATAAGATCCGGAATGTCTTTTATTCGCAGGGTATGGCCGACGCGGACTGCCTGCATTGCCACGCGGACGAGAAGCTGCGCCGAGCGCGCGACGGGCAATCCATGTACGTCAACTTGGGCGAGTTGAGCCATTCGCGGCACAGCAAAATTGCCTGCAGCCAGTGCCACTCGGAGGTAAACGCCTCCCGCGTCCGGCCCTGCGAGACAATTTCCCGAAAAGTGGACTGTACCTCTTGCCACGATGAAATTGGCAGGCAGTACGTGAGCAGCACTCACGGGCAGCTTGTCAGCAAGGGTGATCCGAATGCTCCTAGCTGCAAGGAATGCCATGGTACGCATGGAGTGCTTGGCAGGCAGGACCCACAATCGTCGACCTTTGCGACCAATGTTCCCGGACTTTGCGCGCGGTGCCACCGGGAGGGACAGAAAGCTGCGGTGCGCTATACCGGACGGCAACACGAAATCGTCGCGAACTACACGGAGAGCATTCACGGAAAGGGATTACTGAAGGGCGGTCTGACAGTCACGGCGACCTGCACGAGTTGTCACACCGCTCACCATGTCCTTCCCCGAACCGATCCAGAATCGAGTGTCAACCCAGCCAATGTGCCGTCCACGTGCGGCCGGTGCCACCACGGCATCGAGGAGCAGTTTGAGAACAGCATTCATGCCAAGAGGGTGAGCGGAACCGCCAAGGAACTTCCGGTTTGCAACGATTGCCACACCGCCCACGCCATTCGGCGCACCGATGAAGCCGGCTTCCGGTTGGACATCATGGACACGTGCGGACGCTGCCACGCGGAGATCGCCAAAACCTATTTTGATACCTATCATGGAAAGGTTTCGCGACTGGGGTACACGAAAACGGCAAAGTGCTATGACTGCCATGGAGCTCACGACGTGCTCGCGGTGACGGATCCACGCTCGCACCTCAGCCGGGCAAACGTGGCGGCAACCTGCCAGAAATGCCATGCGGGTGCGACGCGCCGCTTTGCCGGGTACCTAACACACGCTACTCACCACGACCCGCAGAAGTACCCCTTCTTGTTCTACACATTTTGGGGGATGACCGCGTTGTTGTTGGGAACGTTTGTCCTGGGAGGCGTGCACACCCTGCTCTGGCTGCCCCGGGCATTCCAGATGCGCGGAGAGTTGCGCGCCGCCGAACCGCAACCCACTGCAATACCTGAACCTCCCGCAAGTGAGGAGAGCCCCGATGTCTAACGGCGGAATGCCAGAACGCCAGTTCATCCGTTT
>CAWADS010000001.1:0-11291 GCA_963780785.1 Candidatus Acidiferrales bacterium | reverse complement strand
ACGGTAGTTCATGGGAACTCCTGTGCGTCCGCAGGACATTGTAGCGGAGATAGGACGCGAATGGCGCGCGTGGTGATTCATTGGAGTCGCGCTGAGATTTACCGAGAGGGAAGGGAGACAGCGCGCCGTAAGATATAGAGAGATTCTGCATTTGAATAGAGAAGCACTAAGAGAATCGTCTTCGGAAGCGGTAAGGGAGTAGCGCCCCTGGGCCATATTTTTGCGAATTTCCCGGATGGGAGGAGAAGCGGCATGCGACATGGCAGGTTGTGCCTGGCAATCCTCTTGGCACTGATGGCGCCCTGGGCGGCGAAAAGCAGCACCGACACCGGCGCGGTCACCGGCAAAGTCACGTATGTGGGCACAACCGCGAAGGCCGAGCCCATTGACATGTCCAAGGACCCCGCGTGCGTGAAGTTGCGCGCCAAGCCGTTGCTGACCGAAACGGCGGTCACCGGGCCGGGCAACACTCTCGCAAATGTCGTCGTGTACGTCTCTTCCGGCGCGGAAGATACGCCCGCGGTAGGGATGAGCGAAGCGCATTTTGACCAGCAGGGTTGCCGCTACACGCCGCACGTGTTGGCGGTGCGCGTCGGGCAGCCCATTCGCTTTTCCAATAGCGACCCGCTCTCGCACAATATTCATACCTTCGCCAAGGTGAATCGCGAATGGAACCGCATCCAGCCGGCAGAGACTCCTGCGTTCTCGTACGAGTATGACAAGGAAGAATTCATCCCCGTGAAGTGCAACGTCCACCCGTGGATGCTGGGGTACATTGCGGTATTGAAGACCAGCCACTTCGCCGTGACCCGTGAAGATGGCACGTACACTTTGCCGGAGCTTCCGCCCGGAAAGTACACCGTCACATCCTGGCACGAACTCTATGGCACGCAGAGCCGCGAGATCACCATCGCCGGCAGCGAAACCCAGATCGTCAATTTCCTCTTTTACGCAAAGCCCTGAGCAAAGCTTGGGGAACCCTCGGACTCTTTTCCCCGGCAAGTATCTAGACTGGCAAAATCGGCTCGCGATTCTGGGCAGGTGACCCCAGCCGTTTTTTCTGGAAAACCCGCTGCAAGAGTTATCGGCGGAAACGTTCTACCTGCGAGCGCCGATGCGTGGATTGACGGCACGGCGCACAGGAGGCTTGTATGGCCAGGCGATCGAATTGGATGCTTTCCGTGTGCTTCACCTTGGCGTTACTTGCAGGTATGCCGGGCGCCTTTTCCTCTGGCGCACGACAGGCGCCGAAAGCCGAGGTGGCCACCTCTGGCAAGGCGGCAAATGAGGCTGCAAAGGAGATTGCGCGGCGCATTGACTTGAGCGCCGCCATGTCCGTTAGTCTCCCCGAGCCCAAGCGCGAACTGGAAGCTGCACTGTTTGCCACGCAGGACGGCAAGAGCGGTTGGGTGTTGCGCCTGCCCGGCAACCGGCCGATCGCCACGCCTGCCTACGACAATGGCATGCTGTTCGTCGGCGGGGGCTATGGGTCGCACGAATTTTACGCCGTGGATTCGGACACCGGCAAAATCATCTGGAAAATCCAAACGGGCGACGATGGGCCAACGGCGGCGGTGGTTTCCGACGGCATGGTGGCGTTCAACACGGAAAGTTGCACGCTCGTCGTAGTGGACGAAAAGACGGGACGCCTCCTTTGGCAGGAGTGGCTGGGCGATCCGCTGATGAGCCAGCCCGCGATTGATAAAGGCGTTCTCTACATGGCTCATCCGGCCGCCACGGGAAGGCCTGCAAGGGAGGATGCGCTCTATCATCCGCGGCCTGCTTCGCCCGGCGGGAGTCACCGCCTGCTGGCGGCCGAGCTCCGAACCGGCCGGCACATTTGGGAGCAGCAAATCTCGGGGGATGTGATTACAGCGCCGGTGATCTCAGACGGCATCGTGTATTTCACGACGTTCGATGGCACCTCGTACTCCTTAAATGCCGTGGACGGTTCGGTCATTTGGGTGAAGGCGAATGCCGGCACGAGCGCGCCCGTCGTCTCGAATGGTTATTTGTATGAAACACGCAAAGCGCAAGCCGGCAAGGAAACACGCGAGGGCCTGGCCCGTGTGGACGCGAAGCAAGGTAACGCCCGAGACAAAGAGTTGCTTGCTGCTGGCAGAGCCGATTATCTCGAAAAGGGCAAAGGCGGCGGCGTGGCTCTCTCCTCTGTCCAAGTGAGCACCATGGACGCTTCCGTGGGATTCAGTGCGGCTCCCGCGAGCGCGCAGCTTGCAGGCGCGAGTGCCAATGTTGGCGTGGATTCGGTGGTCGGCGCATGGGCCTACCAGGGATCGCGCGCCGCACTTAGCAAAGGGCAGATACTGAACGCGCAGGGCAACAACATCAATTCCGTGCGGGCGTCGGATGGCAAGCAGGCGTGGCACGCTGAGGTTGTGGGCGCAAACGCTAGGGCCGAGCAGCCAGCTCTTCTCGCCACCTTCCGTGGGCCGCGATTATATGTATCTGGCCGGAGCCGGTGGCAACCTGCTGGCTGTGCGACAGAGCGACGGTAGCGTGGGCTTCTCCTATGCGCTTCATGCCCCCATGGCCTTTCAGCCCGCCTTGGCCAAGGGCAATGTCTACGCCGGCACTTCCGATGGGCGGCTGATCTGCCTGAAAACCGGGAGTAAGGATGCAGACGGCTGGTACGCCTGGGGCGGCAATGCCCAACACAACAAGGTGCAGTAAGGCGCGGCAGCGGGAACGGCCAGTAGCACCGGTCTGAGAATCAAGGAAAGGCCCCGGAGAGATCCCTCCACTACGCGGCCCGACGCGCCACAATTCGGCGCGAAAGAAGAAATCGGGCCGCTTCCGTCGGGATGACAAAGGGGGCAGGCATGGGCGGCACGTTGGACGTACGCGGGCAGTGGGGGGATAATACGCAGTGGAGCGGTACTTCGAAGCAGGTGAGGACGCGAACGCCGTTTGAACCGTAACGAATCTCTGGGGTGCTGCGGATAGCCAGCTTGTGTGCACGGCCTGTCCCGCTGGCGGGTTCCTGGCGGAACTCGTGAGCGGGGCAGGAAAGCCTAATGGTTGGCTCGTGGCGCCCACTTATTTCAGAGGTTCACGGCCTAGCAACCCACGGCTGAGCGGTTCGCTCCGTTTCAGTTTTCAGTGGTCAGTTCTCAGTTTTAAGTACAGAACAGAGAATAGAACTGTGGGAGTTGGCATTGTTGAGGGGCTGTGCGCGTTTTGCCCTTCCGAATCGGAAGAGTTGGAACCGAGGACCGATAACTTAACTCATGCGCATTCTTTTTGTCGGGGACATCGTGGGGTCGCCGGGGCGGCAGATCGTCCATGACCGGCTGGCTGACTTGGTCGAGCAACGCCAGATTGACCTGGTGATAGCGAACGGGGAGAACTCCGCCTCGGGATTTGGGATCACGCCGCGCCTCGCCGAGGGCCTGCTCTTGAATGGGATCGAGGTGCTGACCGGCGGAAACCACAGTTGGGACCGCAAGGAAATCCTGGAGTACATGCCGCACCAGCCGCGGCTCTTGCGCCCGGCGAATTTCCCGGAAGGGAATCCGGGAACCGGCTTGTATGTGGGCACGGCAAAGAACGGCGTGAAATTCGCAGTGCTGAACCTGCAAGGGCGAATTTTTCTGCCGGCGATCGATGATCCTTTTCGTAAAGCCGATAGCGAGCTCGGGAAACTCCCCGCGGATGTGGCTTTCGTCCTGGTGGACATGCACGCGGAAACCACCAGCGAAAAAGTCGCTATGGGTTGGTATCTCGACGGCCGGGTCACCGCGGTCATCGGCACGCACACGCACGTAGCCACCGCGGACGAGCACGTCCTGCCAAACGGCACCGCTTACATTACGGACGTTGGAATGACTGGGCCGCACGACGGGGTGATCGGCATGGACCGTGGCGGCATTCTCAAGAAGTTTCTGGATGCCATGCCGTCGCGCTTTGAAGTGGCGGCGGGAGATATCCAGTTGAATGCGGTGTTGATCGAAACGGATGATGCCGGGGCGCGCAATGAGGCCGGGCGCTTGCGCGCGAAGTCGATCGAACGTCGTGCGGCTGCGCATCGACTAGGCCAATTGTTGACTCAGGCGT
Source organism: Candidatus Acidiferrales bacterium (assembly GCA_963780785.1). Taxonomy (GTDB): domain Bacteria; phylum Acidobacteriota; class Terriglobia; order Acidiferrales; family UBA7541; genus Acidiferrum. The sequence continues at coordinate 7,217 of CAWADS010000001.1, read as the reverse complement.
TCTTAGGGGCTAAAGCCCACGGTTGCCTTCCGCCGGGGCTGAAGCCCGGCCTCCGAGTGAGAGACTCTCTCTGCGCCTGCTGGTCGGTGGTTAGGCAACCGCAGCGGTCTGGCTGCAATCTGAAGGATCATGCGTAGAAAAGCGGGAAAATTCGTGGTGTGCGTCGCGGGGCTGTGCCTCGCCGGCGTGCTGGGGACCGTCGCTTCCCAGGTGGACGACCAACTGACCGCGCGCAAGCGCGTTTTCAAGCCCATCGGGCCGGGCCTGCGTGCCGTGAAGCGCGGCCAGGACGGGAAATACTATGTGCTGGCGTCGCCCAGCGTGGGCGTGGCGGTTTTTGATGACAAGGAGAAGCAATTGACCGTGATCGGGGCGCCAACCGCGGCGGGCACCGATAAAGCCGGGCGCGCGGCCATTGCCTTCGGCGAAGACTGCGACGTGAACGCCCAAGGAAATGTCTATGTCGTGGATCGCGGCGATAACCTGGTCACCGAGTTGGCGCCTGACGGCAGGCTGCTCCGCTCGATTCCTGTCAATGGGCCCGTTTCCGTGGCGGCGCTTCCCGAGGGGGAAGTGGCGGTCAGCACGCTGCACGGAGCGCACCTAGTGACCGTCTACGGGGCGAACGGCAAGGTCGTCCGCGAGTTTGGGGAGCCCGAGGAACTTTCCTCACGGAGGGAAATTAATTGGCTTCTCAACCAGGGTCGTCTAGGCACGGATGCGCAAGGACGGCTGTACTACGGCTTTACGTTTCGCCCGGAACCTCTGGTGCGCCAATACGATCGGGCTGGTTATGCCGGGCTGGATTTTGAGTTTACCGGATTGGATGCCTATCCGGAGGCGCAAGCGACGCGCAAAGAGATCGACAAGCAGGAAAAGAAACAAACTCCCCCGTATTTCCTGGCGATCCTGACCGCATTTGGCGTGGACCCGGTGAGTGGAGAGGTTTGGATGGCCTTGCACAACACTCTGCTCCATTTTGACAAAGAAGGGAATCGCCGCTCCGAGTACCAGATCTATACGCACGAGGGAGCGCGGCTGGAAGCGAACGTCATTTTGGTGGAAGAGAACCGCTTGTTGATCGGCGCGGACCCACAAGGCGTCTTCGATTTCGAGCGGCCGGACCGAAAACACTGAAAGATTGCTGGAGATTTCCTCAGGGCTGCTTGCACAATTTCAGTGCATTGCAAACTTTCGCGAAAAACTTTTCGCGGAAATGCGCGGAAAAAGCGGGAAATTTTTGCCGCTTGCACAAAACTGGTGCTTGTGGAAAAGTTGTGAATGCCATGTGAACGGCGGTGCAGCCCTTCGCACATTTTTCGCTTGCTCCCTTACGGACAGTGCGCGAGAATCCATCCCAGTTTCATAACAAGTGGCACGTGGTCGGGGCTACTCTTGAAAAGGCCGCGCGGGAATCCACAGGGGCAGGTATCCAGCGTTCCAGCGTGAGCACGAACTCCAAAGCGTGAAGCTTTAGGACATAAAAGTGCTTTCCACAGCTTATTCACACCTGTGGAAATAGCTAAGGGATTGGTTTTTTCCATCACAATGACTACCGCAACGCAACTTGGACGCGAGCGCGAAACACAACAAAATGTCTGGGACAAATTTTTGGAACTTAGCAAGTCCCGGATCAGCATCAATACCTACACCACCTGGTTCCAACCTACCCGGCTGAACCGCATGGAAGGGGAAACTCTTTTCATACAAATCCCCAGCACGGTCTTCCGCCAGGTGCTGACGCGGACCTACGGCGAGATTGTGAAGGCGGTGTTCCACCAGATGGGCACGCCCAACATGAAGGTGCAATACGTTTGCACTGAGGAGGAGCCCGTGCAGGCGGCGCCCGCGGCGCTTGCCGCGAAGCAGTCCAAGCTCGATTTCGAGAGCAGCGACCACCAGTTGAACCTGCGGTACACGTTTGACACCTTCGTGGTCGGTAAGTCCAACGAGTTTGCGCACGCCGCTTCCCGCGCGGTCGCGGAACAGCCTTCCAAGGCCTACAACCCGCTCTTCCTGTATGGCGGCGTGGGGATGGGCAAGACGCACTTGATGCATGCCATCGGGCACTTGATCAAGAAGCGCAATCCGGCCATGCGCCTGAGTTATGTCAGCGCGGAAAAGTTCACCATCGAGGTGATCAATTCGCTGCGCTTTGACCGCATGATCAGCTTCCGCGACAGGTTCCACACCGTTGATGTGCTGCTGGTGGACGATATCCAGTTCATTGCCGGCAAGGAACGCACCCAGGAAGAGTTCTTCCATACCTTCAATGCGCTGTACGAGCAGCAAAAACAGATCGTGATTTCTTCCGATTGTCTGCCGAAGGACATCAATTCGATCGAAGAGCGCCTGCGCTCGCGTTTCGAGTGGGGCTTGATCGCCGACATCCAGCCGCCGGACCTGGAAACGAAGATCGCCATCCTCCAAAAGAAAGCGGAGAACGACCGCTTTAACCTGCCCGATGATGTGGCGGAGTACATCGCCCGGGCGATTAAGTCCAACGTGCGCGAGCTCGAGGGGGCGTTGACGCGCCTGATGGCTTACGCTTCGCTGACCGGCACGATTGTGTCGCTGGCCACGGCACAGCAGGTGCTGCGCAACATCATCGCTTCGCAGGAGAAGCGCGTCACCATCGACCTAATCCAGAAACGTGTCAGCGAACACTTCAACCTGCGCGAGCAGGACTTGAAGGTGAGGAGCAATACCCGCGCCATTGCTTTCCCGCGCCAGGTGGCCATGTACATCGTGAAGCAATTGACCACGGCATCGCTTCCGGAAATTGGCCGGCAGTTTGGCGGCAAGCACCACACCACGGTGCTGCATTCGATTAACAAGATCGAGGAGCTGCGCCGTTCGGATAAAGAATTGAATCGCACCATCACCCGATTGATGGACGCGCTGCAGTAGGAGCGTTTCTTCCCTCTCTACAAAAGAAAAGACCCACGGCGCCGTGGGTCTTTTTCTTTTAAGGATGGTCTTGCAGAGGGGACCGGGGCAAGCCGTAGATCTCGTCTAATCCTATTGCGTCACCATGCCCGTGGCATGCCGTCGTGCCCCAGAAACTTGCCGGAAATTTCCAGCGGATTGCCAGCAAGCACTTTGCGCATCCCCGCGATGCTCTCCTCCGGCGAAAGTGGCGCGTGGGGGCCGCCCATGGCGGTCTTCACCCAGCCCGGGTCCAGCAGCACGACACTAATGCCACGCGGCGCCAACTCTTTCGCGAGAACGGATAGGGCCATGTTCAGGGCCGTCTTGCTGCTGCGGTATTGGTAGGAAGTACCGGCCTGCGCCACCGAACCATCCTGCACGCCGCGCAGCGAGCTCATTGAAGTGGAGATGGCGGCAATCTGCTTGCGCTCGCTGGCCGCGACGTTTTCCAGAAGCGCCTCCGTGACGCGCATCACCCCGAAAAGATTCGTCTCCAGGGCCTCGCGCCAGCCGTCGTAATCGATAACTCCAACGTGCTGGCCCTCGCGCGGGTAAATGCCCGAACTGTGCAGCAGCACGTCGAGGGGTTTGCCGTCCAGTCTGTCTGCAAGATTCTTCACGGACTCATCATCTGTAACATCCAGGCGATGCAGCAGGACTTTAGGATGTTGCGCGGCAAGTTGCTTCAACCCGGCGCCCTTGTCTGGCTGCCGAGCTGTTGCCAGCACCTCCCAGTTGCCCGCGGCGTATTGACGGGCAAACTCAAGACCCAAGCCGCGGCTGGCACCGGTGATTAGGATGGTAGACATGTTTACGAACTCCTTGGCTTCCCGTAGTAGCGCGCAGATAAACCGGGAATTCTGTGGACGACAATAGAAAAAGAAAAGATCGGCGCCCTTCATTAGATACTGCGCACAGAAAATTGTCACGAGAACACGACAAGAAGAAGCTGTGAACTACGCGTGGGAAAGGTGCGGATAAACTGTTGAGGGTTGTGCAGTGAGTTATGGCTGCTTGCCGGTACGGCAGAGTTATCCGAAGATCCGCAAAGAATTGCACTCCACACCTCTCAAAAATTTTGCAGGCGGGGCTGCACGGACGACGGTTTTCCTCCAATCCACAGCAGTCATCATCACAACAAGCTATAGAACTAAATTTAATTGGATGAGAGCTTATGAAAGAAGTGATAGCTGTGCATAAAGCGCCTTCCGAGTGGGTTCAGAAAGCGCTCTTGAGGGCTCCGCCAAACCCACTATTTCCACAGAGAATCCGCTATAAGTGGCCTTTATACTTTGTGAAAAAGCGAGTACAGTACGCTAGCGGGTAAACTTGACGGGGGAATCGCATGACCGCAACGGGAACCGCGCGCGAGGAAAGCCAAGCAATGGAATTCAGCGTAACGAAATCGGCGTTGCTCAACGAACTCACAACGACACAAGGCGTGGTGGAGCGCAAGACCACCATTCCCATTCTCTCCAACCTGCTGGTGGAAGCAAAGGGCAGCCGCCTGACGATTACAGCAACGGATCTCGAGTTGAGCGTGCGCACTTCTTGCGAAGCCAAGATCAAGAAAGAAGGCGCTGGGACAATTCCGGCCAAGAAGCTTCTGGAACTCGTACGCCTCCTCCCCGAGGGCGAGATCAAGTTCAAACAACTCGACAATCATTGGGTCGAAATTGTCAGCGACAAGAAGAAATACAAACTCGTGGGCATGGCCAAGGAAAACTTCCCCGCCCTCCCGGTGATGCCGCATACCCTCGTGAACATCCCCGCCATCATTTTGGAAAACCTGATCGGCAAGACTAAGTTCGCGATTTCCATGGAAGAGTCGCGCTACACCCTGAATGGCGGCTTGCTGATTCTGAAACCGGATACATTAGCGATGGTGGCCACCGATGGCCACCGCCTGGCGCTTGCGGAGACGGATCAGAAACTCGCCGGACTCAACGGCGAAGTGCGCGTCCTGATCCCGAAGAAGGCCATGGATGAAGTGGAAAAGCTCTCCAACGCCGCTGGCTCCGATGCGCAGATGGAGTTTGCCAAGGACGAAAGCCACCTGTTCTTCCAGGTGGGCCACCGTCTGCTGATTTCGCGGATTCTCACCGGGCAGTTCCCCAATTACGAAGCGGTGCTGCCGCGCGAGAACAATAAGACTGTCGCGCTGGAACGCGCGGAATTGAGCGATGCGGTGCGGCGCGTTTCGCAACTCGCCGACCAGCGCTCGCACGCCGTGAAACTCTCCGTTTCGACCGAAGGCGTGGAAATTTCCGCCTCCAGCCCGGAATACGGCGAAGCGAAAGAGACCATCGAGAAGGAGTACAAAGGCGATCCCATCGCCATCGGATTCAATTCCAGCTATATGCTGGATTTTCTGGCCGCCGCCGCGGACGGGCCGATCAGCATCGAGCTGAAGGATGAACAGTCCGCTGGACAGATGCGCCCCTTGGCGGATGACAACTATCGCTATCGCTACGTCATCATGCCCATGCGCATCTGAAAAGCTGCTCAGCCGGCGAAGCTGAGACTTGAAATCATAAATTGTAATTTCAAGGCTCATTGCCATATACTTGTAATATAGAGTACCCAATCAGTAAACAGATCATCCCGCGCGAGCGCATTGAATAGAAGATTCACTTTCTTCGCGGTCAAAAAGTGATACTCAGTTCCGACCTCGCGGTCTTGTACTCCGTTCCCGTAAAGGCTCTCGTGCAGGCAGTTAAGCGCAATAAAACGCGTTTCCCGGAAGACTTCCTGTTTCAACTCGACTCGGAAGAAATGAAAAACTTGAAGTCACAATCTGTGACTTCAAGTTGGGGAGGAGCCCGCAGGGCGCGCCCGTACGCGTTCACCGAACAGGGCGTGGCCATGCTCTCGAGCGTTTTGCGCAGTGACCGCGCCGTGCAGGTCAATATCGCCATCATGCGTGCGTTTGTCCAATTGCGAAGCATGTTGGCCACGCACGAGGAGTTGCGGCGAAAAATCGAGGAAATGGAGCGCAAATACGATGCAAGATTTCAGTCGGTTTTTGCCATCATTAGGCGGATGTTGGAGACGCCCATTCCACCGAGAAGAGCGATCGGATTCCACTCGGCGCCTGATCCTAAAGGGCGGGAGAAGTGATTTGGGCATAACGTTGTAACTATTTGCAAATAATGCGCTTATTTATCCACAACCATCATTCTCCCGCTTGAGAAAACGCCGCGTTTCCAGTAAAATTCAGAGGTTGTCGATTCGTGATTTTTCCTTCCAATCGACACGTCCGCCAGGAAGGTTTGGCCACCAATGCCCTGCGCCAGGGGCAGGCCAGCGGTCCTGGAGAACATAAGTCTTCGCCACGTCCCGGAACGCGGGATGGGATGAAGCAGGAACCCTACGAGTCCCGTGGTGTACAGGGATCAAAGGGTGAGGCGACGAACGGGGATTGCAAACTTCACGCCTTTCCTAGCTTCACCAAAATTGCTTTTGCCGTATCGCCGTCGGGAACCCGGTTGTGCGCCGGGCAGCTTTCCGCACGAGTGGATTGCCGTAGGCACGCACGTCAGGAGATGAAATGGGCGACAAGGAATCGGTGACGGGAAAAGTCGGCCACCAGTACGACGCGAAGTCGATCAAGGTGCTCGGCGGGCTGGAGGCCGTGCGGCTGCGGCCGGCCATGTACATCGGCTCGACCGGCGAGACGGGCTTGCACCACCTGGTGTGGGAAGTGGTGGACAACTCCGTCGACGAAGCGATGGCGGGCTTCGCAGACGAAGTGAACGTCACGGTGCACGCGGACAACTCCGTGACCGTCGTGGACAACGGCCGCGGCATTCCCGTGGACATGCACGCCACGGAAAAACGCCCTGCGGCGGAAGTTGTGCTCACGGTGCTGCACGCCGGCGGAAAATTCGACAGCGAAAGCTACAAGGTTTCTGGCGGACTGCACGGCGTCGGCGTTTCCGTCGTCAACGCCCTTTCGGATTTCCTCGAACTCGAAATCCAGCGCGATGGCGCGGTCTGGGAGCAGAGCTACGAAAAAGGCAAGCCCACTACCAAGCTCAAGCAAACGGGAAAAACGCGCAAAACCGGCACGAAAGTGAAATTCCATCCGGATCCTTCGATTTTCGAGAAGACCGCATTCAGCTACGACACCCTGGCCACGCGCCTGCGCGAATATGCCTTCCTGAACAAAGGCCTGAAAATCACGCTGAACGACGAGCGCACCGAAAAAAGCACGGAATTCCGCTTCACCGGCGGCATCACGGAATTCGTGAAGCACCTGAACCGCGGCAAGACCACGCTGCACG